>JAFRFD010000149.1 GCA_017434525.1 Methanobrevibacter sp. | reverse complement strand
TTAGATATTAACGGGGCTCCTATGAACCCTGCTTCTCGTGAATTCCCAGAAGAATTTATTCAAACTGGTATCTCTACCATTGACGGAATGAACACATTAGTAAGAGGACAAAAACTTCCTATTTTCTCAGGATCTGGTTTACCTCACAACGATTTAGCTGTACAAATTGCAAGACAAGCAAAAGTATTAGGTGCAGACGACGAGTTTGCAGTAATTTTTGCAGCTATGGGTATTACAAACGAAGAAGCAAACTTCTTTATGAGAGACTTCGAACGTACCGGAGCTTTAGAAAAATTAACAGTATTCATGAACTTAGCAGACGACCCTGCTATTGAAAGAATTTTAACTCCAAAAATGGCTTTGACCACTGCTGAATATTATGCATTTACCTTAGGTATGCAAGTATTAGTTATCTTAACAGATATGACTAACTACTGTGAAGCTTTAAGGGAAATTTCTGCAGCAAGAGAAGAAGTACCTGGTAGAAGAGGATACCCTGGTTACATGTACACTGACCTCGCTGGTATCTATGAAAGAGCAGGACGTATCGATGGTAAAGAAGGTTCCATTACTCAAATGCCTATCTTAGTTATGCCTCAAGACGATATTACTCACCCAATTCCTGACTTAACCGGTTATATTACCGAAGGACAAATCGTATTAAGTAGGGAAATTTCCAGGAAAGGTATTTACCCTCCTGTAGATGTACTTCCTTCACTTTCTCGTTTGATGAGTGGTGGTATCGGTGGAGACAAAACTAGGGATGACCACAGTGGTGTATCTGACCAACTTTATTCCGCTTACGCAGAAGGTCGTGAATTAAGAGACTTAGTAGCGGTTGTAGGGGAAGAAGCACTTACTGAAAGGGATCAAAAGTTCTTAGAATTTGCTCAAGCATTTGAAGACCAATTCATTACCCAAAGTAAAGATGAAGACAGAACTATCTTCGAAACTTTAGACCTTGGTTGGAGTTTACTTAAAATCTTACCTAAAGCTGAACTTAAAAGGGTTAAAGAAGAATTTGTTGAACAATACCTTCCAAAAGATGACTAGTCTCATTACAGTAATGTAGGTGATTAAATGGCACAAGATATTATAGATGGAATTAATCCAACTCGTATGGAATTATTGTCCCTTAAAAATAGGACTAAACTTGCTGTTAAAGGGCATGGTTTACTCAAAGAGAAAAGGGATGCTTTAATTAAAGAGTTTTTTGATATCTTGGATCGTGTCAAAGGTATTCGTGAAAACGCAGAACTCAGTCTAAAAGAAGCAAACGATGCTTTACTTGAAGCTCAAATTGCAATGGGTGATTTGGCTGTTAGAAAAGCAGCATTATCTGTTAAAGAATCCATTGATGTTGATATCACTTCAAGAAGCGTTATGGGTGTTGCAGTACCTGTAACTGATGTCAAAATGGAAAAAAGATCCATTATTGATAGGGGTTACGGATTCTCAGACACTACCATTCAATTAGACGAAGCTGCTAAGAAATATGAGGAATCTATCAAGTATTTAATCGAACTGGGTGAAGTGGAAAAAACAATTTATCTGCTCGCTGAAGAAATCGAAGCTACAAAACGTAGGGTAAATGCTTTGGAACACATTATGATTCCAAGATTCCAAAATACTGAAAAGTATATTGATATGAGACTCCAAGAAATGGAAAGGGAAAACTTCGTTAGATTGAAAATGATTAGATCAACTATTGAGAAAAACGAAAAGGCTGCGGCGGCTGCTGAAGCGGCTCAAAATGCAGAAGCTTGAGTTTTTCTCTAAACTTCTCATTTTCTTCTATTTTTTATTATTTTTTTAATTAAAGACTTATAATTAAATTATTTTTAAAAAGAATATTTATTGTTGATTTACTGTAAAAATTGTTATTTCTAGAAATTTACAGAAAACGGTGTTAAAATGAAAAGAAATCCAATTGACCAATTTATGAAAGACCCAGATAATAAAGCAAGGGTGTTCATGTGGATAACTTATGCAATGATTGCAACAACTTTTATGATTACAATTGGAGTAATATTATTTATTATTCATCTAGTTGGTGTATTTTAGCTTCGCCATTGACTTTTTTACTAGCTGATTCTACTTTTTCATATAATTTTTCAAAATCGCTGTCTTTATCAATTATTGTAAGCAGGGGTTGTGATTTTTCGGTAATTGACCCTATATGGGGAAGGTCATAAATATTGTCCAAATCTATTTTTTCATATCTCATCCTTGTCGGGGAGTAGATAATCTTTTTATAGGAATAACATTTTGGTTTTGGAAGTTCAATCAGATTTCCCTGGCAGGCCTTAATGTGTGTATCCAACATGTTTATGCCGAGTGACATTTCCATACATTCAAATGTTCCCTGAAGGCGTGGATTGATTTCAATCACATACAATCCGTTTTCATTTAGGATATAGTCAACGCCATTGGAACCTATCAGATTGAAGTTGTTTGCCAATTTCTCAGTGATGTTGTTCATGTCTTCATTTATTTCATTGATGTTTCCCACTTCAGCCAAGATGGATTTGGAGGTTAGGGGCAAAATGTTTCCGATATATACAAAACTGTTTGTGATTCCAAAATCATGTTCGGTTAGCAATCTTGTGTTCATGATGGTTTTGACTTCTCTTTTGGTCGCAAGCAGTGATGAACTCAGACTGATTCCATCCACATATTCCTGCAAAATGAATTTGTCATCTTTTAATTGAATGTCCCTTTCATTTTCTAAAAGATTTATGTCATACCCTCCACTTCCTTTAACGGGTTTTAAAATAAATTGAATGCCTTCATAATTTTCATTTATTTCAAAAGCTTCATCTATATCAGTTATACTAAAAGTCATAGGAGTTAAAAATTCATCTTTAATGTTTTTGTAAAATCTGAATTTGTCTTCGATATTTTCTACATCAGTTGTTCCTAAAATTTTCTTTCTGTCTTTTTTTGAAAAGTCAGATGGTGAAACACCTGATATTGGAATGATGTGGTCAACTTCATCAATATAGTCTTTTGAAATTTCCAATAACATTTTGCTGTTGAACTGATCTTCAAAACTTCCGCAACTTTTATCCTCACTTTCGTTTAAAATGATTTTTTGGTTTCTGATTTGCGGAGTGTCTGAAGTTGAAAAGTAGCTGGTTGAAAATATTTCATAATCCAGTTTCAATGCACTGTTAAGCATACTTCTTGTATCAATTCCAATAAGTAACAGCTTTTCCATAAAATATCAATAAAAATAGTTAGTTAGAAATATAGTCCCGAGCGGAGTCGAACCGCCGTCTCCGGGTCCAAAGCCTAGAAGGATTACCACTACCCCACGGGACTATGTTTTGTTGTACATATACAACAATATAATATTTCATTCATGTAGTATTTAAATCTATCGGTTATTTGACAATTTTTGATAAAATAAGCATTTATCATGCCATATACAATTAAAACAGATTTTAGACACGCTTTCTTTCGTATTATAAATTTTGTCTATTTCTTCAAACAGTTCAATCGCTTCATATTCCTTTGAAGTATCGAATTTTTTTAGCACTTCACGGTCCATTTTTATAATTTTTTCATTTTCCGATTCGGTTTGACAAAAACCCTCATTCAGGTTGGGGCATGCTTTGCAAATGTCGTCTGGTGAGTCCGTAAGTTTGACGGTTGTATATTCAGATTTCCTTTGGGAGTTGATTTCATTCATGTTTTCGGTAAAATCTTTACTATAACCGTATCCCTGAAAACCTTTTAGGCATAATAGGTGATGTCCTCTTAAAATAAGTTTCATTTAAATCAAAAAAGTAAAAAAAAGAAGGTTTTAAAACCTTAATCTTTTGGTAAAAATACTTTGGATACTGAAGCGGCACCTAATATTTTTACGATGTCTCCAACAATGAACGGTACAAGGCCCATCATCAATAAGTCAACTATTCCAATAGTTGCCCCTTGGGTTAGATTGAACCATAATGCGAGACCGGCCAGTCCTGGAATATAGATTAATGCAAAGTTTGCAATTCCAATAACTATTGCCATTTTTGTAAAACTACGTGCTTTAGCATATTTTTCAGTAATTAATCCTATAAAGTAAGATGCTATTACAAATCCAATGAAGAATCCGAATGTTGATCCTAAAAATATGTCAAGTCCTCCAGTCATTCCTCCAAACCAAGGAATAAATGCAACACCTAAAACAATATATAAGATTTGGCTTAAACATCCATATTTCTTACCTAAGAATAAACCAGAACATAATACTGCGAATGTTTGTGCAGTTATAGGAACTGGAGTCCATGGGAGTGGAATAATGATTTGTGCCATTATACCAGTAAAACATGCCATCATCAATGACATGAGTACCTTAGTTGCAGTACTAGCATCTTGAATTCTTTCAAATACGTTTTTTCTAGTACTGTAATAATTATCTAAATTGATATTCATTTTTTACCTCCAATTTCCGATGTTATATAATTTAGTTTTAAAGTTTTCAATAAAAAAATATGAATGAGAATATAGGATTCTCATCTAGTCAATTGTAATCAATTGAATATTGTTTGGTTTTTTAACAATATTTACGGAATTAAATGCAACTAATTTTTTAATTCCTTTTTGTGATGCAACATCAACTAATCTTTGGCTGATGACACCATCAAAGATAACAGTATCGGCAGTTCCATCTATGTTTTTGATTTCTTCATAGATTTCTTCAACTTCAACCTCTTTGCTGACGTTTAATGCTTCATCTAAAATTGCTCCGCTGCCGGTTCCTTCGAATTCTTTTAACATGTCTTTCATTAGACTTACTTCATCGTCTTCGATTACAGGTTCTTCGATAGGTGGTTGGTCACGTTGTGAGAATTTTTGATGTTGTTTTTTGTGACGTCTATCTGATCTTCTGTTGTCTCTTTTGTTGCCGTTACGTTCATTGAATAGATTGTTGGTTGCTAAAAATTGTGCTGTAGGGACTTTGTTTCTAAGAGCGATTAAAGCTTCATCTTTTTCCAAGTCTTCCACTTCTTTTCCTTTAGGAGCACGTGTAATATAATCAACATCACCAATTTGCAGGAGTTCTT
This sequence comes from Methanobrevibacter sp., assembly GCA_017434525.1. Lineage (GTDB taxonomy): Archaea > Methanobacteriota > Methanobacteria > Methanobacteriales > Methanobacteriaceae > Methanocatella. The sequence continues at coordinate 100,808 of JAFRFD010000149.1, read as the reverse complement.
TTAATATAAGTTCTCCGCCTCTGTCCCCATCAACAAATGCAGTAGTGGTTCTTTTTTTACTTAATTCTCCAATTGATTTAGGAACGCTTACTCCTTCAACAGCTACGGTATTTTTGATTCCGTATTTGAGTAAGTTTAAAACGTCGCTACGTCCTTCCACTACGATAATTGCATCAGATGTGTGGATGCTAGGTCCAGCAGGTAAACGGTCTTCACCGTATTCGGAAATTTCATGAACGCGCATTGCTTCCCTTACTTCTTCAATCATTTTCATGCTTTCAGGACCGACGCTTTCAACCATGTTTTTGTAGATTTCTTTAGCACGGTTTACAACTTGTTCCCTTTTTACAGCCCTTACGTCCTCAACTTTTAAAGTTTGGATTTCGGCTTCGCAAGGTCCGACACGATTGATTGTTTCAAGAGATGCTGCGAGTATGGCGGTTTCAACCCTGTCTAAACTGGAAGGAATTACAATTTCACCTTTTGCTCTTCCACTATTGGAATGGATGTTAACTTGTATTCTTCCAATTCTTCCAGTACGTTGAAGCTCTCTTAAGTCTAAATCGTTGCTTAATAATCCTTCAGTTTGTCCGAAAACTGCACCGACAACATCAGGTTTTTCAACAATTCCATTAGCTGTAATCTGAGCATGGATTAAATATTTTGTTGTTGTTAATTCTTCACCTTTTCCCATTTTTAAGCCTCCTAGCTTATTAATCGGGATAATTTATGTTATATCTAAAAATTAAAATGATTTTTAGGTAAGTAAATGTGCATAAATTATACGATAAACTTGTTATTTTTTATGGTCTTCGACCTTTTATACACTAAAAAAGAGCTAATACATTCAGGAGTTTCTATTAAGGATGCTATATTTCTAGTATGATTATGTTATTTATATGAATTATAAACCTTTAAACGTTGTTTCTTTTCCTTAATAAATTGTTTTCTCCTGTCTTTTGATTAAATTAATAATAATTGTAATAATGATAATGTAATAAGCTCTATTGAGCATATAATAATGTAAAGTATTTTTTTAATACTACACTTATTAACTTTAGTTGAACTAATATATAAAGTGTGTTATATGATTTTGAAAGTATTATAAATGGTGTCGGATAAAAGTATTATACAATTATAATTGGTGATGAGTTTATGTCAATAAGTCCGAAGGATGTTTTAAATAAAAATAAAAGTTTAGATAAACGTGTTGATGTTGATAAAATTAATTTAGAAAATGTGACTATTGATGATTTAAGATTTAACGGTAAAAATTATGATGAATACATAAATCTGCAGTCTTTGCTTGATAATGTTTCATCATGCCAGATTTCAGATGCTTACAATGCAATATCCAAAAGATCAGGAACCATTCAATCAATTAAGCCCATTAACAATCAAAAAGTTTGGGGAAGCATTTATCCTGCCGAAACTGACTGTGATGATTGGGGAACATCCGCCTTGGCTATTGAAATGGCAAATGCTGGGGACATCCTATTTTTTAAGGTCAATGGTGAAGATAAGGCCATCTGGGGTGAACTTGCCTCAACTTGTGCAAGAGACAATGGGATTAAGGCAACTGTAATTTATGGATCCGCACGCGATTTGGATGCGCTTTTATATATGGACTTCCCGGTTTTTGCCAGCAATTTCTGCCCGAATGCCGGTTCTCCTTTAGGTTTAGGTAGTTTAAATGAACCTATTGAAGTGGAAGATATGAAAATCAATCCGGGAGACTTTTTCTTTGGCGACGAATCCGGCATAGTTGTTATTCCGCAGGAGTTATTTGCTCAAGTAATGGCTCAAACATTGCTTGTTAAAATAAAAGAGTCAGGTATTATCAAGGACATATCCGGTGGCAAAACATTAGCGGAAATCGTTGGACTCAAATAGAAAAGCATTTATATAGATTTAAATATTTTATATATAAATATATCGATAGGTTTATATATAACCTGTCACTTATTATATAAATGATACAGATTTGATTTTAAGTTTGATTTTATGAAATTTTTAGGTAACAGTTTGCATATAGCAAACTCTGGAAAATTAATAGCGCGATCTGACAAGACACCCTCACCAGGTGCAATTGTTTTTGACAGCAAAAAGAATAAAATAGGTAAGGTCGGCTATGTATTCGGGCCAACAAAAAAGCCCTATATTTCTATTCGCCTATTTAAATCAGCGAATAGGAAAGAACTTGAGAAAAACAGTGGTGAAAAACTATTTGTATCGAAACCGAAATCCAAAAAGTCTAAAAAAAGGAGGATGAGAACACGTCACAACAAAAAGTAGAAGAAATGCCTAGAAGAGGACGTAGAAGACAAATGCAACAAGACAAACAAGAAGATACTTACGCTCAAGACAAACAAACAGTATGTCCTGAATGTGGTTCCACTGAATTGATAGGAGACTACGAAAGAGCAGAAGTGGTATGTGCCCGTTGTGGTTTAGTCATTGATGAAAATCTTGTTGATATGGGTCCTGAATGGAGGGCATTTGACCACGAACAAAGAGATAAACGTACAAGAGTAGGAGCCCCAATTACTTACACCATTCACGATAAAGGTTTAAGTACCATGATTGATTGGAGAAATAAGGATATTTACGGTCGTGATATTCCTGCAAGAAACAGAGCTCAATGGTACAGATTAAGAAAATGGCAAAGGAAAATCAGAATTTCAGGTGCAACTGAAAGAAACTTGGCATTTGCATTAAGTGAGCTTGACCGTGACTCTTCAAGATTAGGTCTTCCAAGAAGCGTAAGGGAAGCTGCATCCGTTGTTTACAGAAGTGCAGTAGAAAATAAACTCATTCGTGGAAGAAGTATTGAAGGTGTAGTGGCAGCTTCATTATATGCTGCATGCAGACGTTGTAATGTGCCTCGTACCTTGGACGAAATCGCAGAGGTATCAAGAGTTACCAAAAAAGAAGTAGGACGTACCTACAGATTCTTAACTCGTGAATTAAATATTAAATTGCCACCAACTTCTCCAGTGGATTACGTTCCTAGATTTGCTAGTGAATTAGGATTATCTGGTGAAGCTCAATCCAAAGCTATTGAAATCATTGAAAAAGCAATGGAAAAAGGTTTAACCTCAGGAAGAGGACCTACTGGTGTAGCTGCAGCTGCATTATACATCGCATCTGTTTTACTCGGTGAGAGAAAAACTCAAAGGGATGTTGCAGATATTGCAGGCGTAACTGAAGTTACTATTCGTAACAGGTACAAAGAATTAACTGAACAATTGGAAATGGGTGTAACTTTATAAACACTCCCTTTCATTCTTTTTTTTAAAAAACTAGTTTAATTTTGAATATTTTTCTATTCTATAGATAAGCTCGCGAACAATTCCGTCATTGTTTGTCTTTTTAACTTTTGCAAGTTTTTGCTGGTATTTTGGAAGTCTCTTCAAAAAGCTAGCCACTCTTTTAGCGCTCATAACTTCATGGTACTCTCCATAACCCAATTTTTGCACGTAAAATCCATTCAGTGTTTGTTCAAAGTTTCCTATTGCCGGAACAGAATATATAGGTTTTTTAAGATGAATTGCTTCTGATATGAATGTAAATCCTCCATTGCAGATTACTGCCTTTGCAGATGATAAGTCATCATAGAATTCATCTTCGTTAAACTCTTTATAGGTTAAATTACCATCAATTTGATTTTTGTTAAATCCATAAACAATAAATTCCTCGTCCTTGAGCGCCTTAAGTCTTTGGACTAGTTTTTCACTTTCGCGGCTGGTTTGATATACAATCACATGGTTTCCATCTTTAGGCTCTAGTTTTAAAATGTCCTCACGAATTATTGGAGGATATATTACCGCATTTTTTCTAGGCCTTACTTTTGGATAGAAAAAGCTGGTTAAAATGTGGACCTTAGGATTTACAACATAAGTTTTAATGACGCTTTTTGCCTTCAGCATCTCTCCTAGATGGTCTTTTGGATAATCTATTTTAGTTTGCGTAATCATATGGATGTTATCCAAGCTGATTAAAGGGATTCCCCTTAGTTTTGAAACCATTGTGGCATATATCTCAAAATCAGTTACTATAACGTCAGGCCTTAGCTGAGCGGCCTTTTTATATAAGTTCTCGTATCCAATTTTCATGTTGGTAGGATTTCTTTTTATGGCATCTGACAATGTCTTTAGGTTATTTACTTTATTGTTGATGTAGACGGTATTGAATCCGCCAATTTCATAAACATTGTCGAATTTTGAATTCAAATATTTGTAAGCCCTATCGCTTGAAAAGATATAAACATCATATTTGTCTTTGATCCTGTCAACTATCACTCCTGTTCTTATTGCATGACCCATTCCTTCGCCGCAAACACAATAAAACACTACTTTTTTATCTCTTCGGCGGCGTCTGGATTTTATTTGACGTCTTGCAGAATTTATTTTCTCAATGGATTCGTCGTATGTTTCTTTAAGCTCATTTAATTGTTCGGTTCTTTTTTCAAGTGCGACAAATCTTGAAGTTGTCAATTTTTCTTTTCCATGGTCAAAATTATAGTTAAGATCGCTGGCGTCGGTTCTTTTGCCTAAAAAGTCATTGACCGTGCTTTTTCCATATTGCTGTATTAAAGTGGTGATTCCCTCTTCTTCAAGTCTTCTTGTTGAAACGCCGATTTTAGCGTTTCTTAAAACTCTAAATGGTTCTACTTTAGCCAATCTTTCAATGTAGTCAGTATCTTCACCAAAAGTCAATGATTCGTCAAATCCTCCGCATTTTTCATGCAGTTCTCGCTTTGCAATGATTCCGTAGCATCCGGCACCATGAGGCTTTATATTTTCAACACTGATCATAAAATAATTGGCAAAGTCATGATATAGCTTGTCTTCTATTTTGTTTGACATTGGAAGCATTTGTGTGATGGCTATTCCAAGGTTTTCCATTCTAAATTCATACAATACCTTTGCAAGATAATCTTCAGTAAGCTGCAAATCGGAGTCTAAAAACAGCAATATTTCTCCTTTTGCAACTTTTGCACCATTATTCCTACCTACTGCTGGAAGACCCCCATCCACTACTGTACAACCATATTCTTCAGCGATTTCACGGGTCCTATCTTTAGAATTGGCATCGGCTACAATGACTTCATAGTCATTGAAATCCTGCTCTTTAATGCTGTCTAATAGGACTGGAAGATAATCCTCTTCGTTGTATGTAGGTATGATAATGCTGAAAATCATATGATTAGATATATTTTTAAATGTAATAAGTTTTTTTAATCAATGCTTTCTTTTCTACTTAATGCCATCATGGCAATAATGCTCAGCACAAATCCGCAAAACATCAATGTTGTCGGAATTTCAGCATAGATTACTAATCCGAATATTAGTGCTGCTAATGGCTCTGAGCCTGATAGCAGAATTGAAGATACGCCGGAGTCCATATAGTTCAGGCTCAACGTTGACAGGATATATGGAAGGGCAAACGAAAAGGTTGAATGCATGATTAAAAATAGGATAATTAAAATGGGATTTATAGAAACAAAATCGCTAATTTGGCTGAAATCGGTAAGTGGAATTAAAGCTATTGTGATAAAGATTATTGAATAAAATAATATTGTATATGTATGGTTTCCCTTTTCGATAGATTTTTTGGAGGCCATAAGATAAACGGCCCAGAACAGTCCTGCACCAATGCCTGAAAGAATTCCAAATAGAGGAATATTGGACAAGTCGGTTTCAAGAACCCTAGTCATTAGTATGCATCCAAAAATTGCCAGCGCCATACAAATTAACTTTTTGGATGTTATTTTCTCGTTAAACAGGAAATATGCAATTATTAACACATAGATAGGGGCCAATGACAATAACACTGCCGCCAGCGACAGTGAAACGCTGGTCATTGATTCATTATAGCACAGGTTAAGCCCTATGATGCATACTGCACAAATTAAAAACAGGGGCAGGTCTGACAAATCTATTTTGAAGAGTTTTTTGTCGGTTAACAATATGGCTGTCAAAATAGGGATTATTGCAATTGAAAACCTTAAAAAAAGAAGTGTGGTCTGGTCAATTCCGTTTTGCGTTAATGTTCGAACAAAAATGCCTGATGATCCAAACATGATTCCCGCTAGAATCGGCAAAATTAAATAGGTTTTTTTCATTTTAACCCTCTAAATAGGAATAAACATTCCAGGAAACAGTATAGTAATCGCATGAGTCTTTCAGATGAATTTTCAGGTCATTTACAAGTTCCATTTCATTGTATCTTGGGTCAATGTGATATGTGGTTTTATTCTGGTTTGTGTTGTTGTCAAAGTCAGTGACTTCAACGCTGATGTTTCCCAAGTCAATTTCTCCGGTTGGATTTGCAATGTCTACTGTATAGTAGTCTGGTTCGGCGCCCGCAAAGGCAACGGTGAATCTTAAAACTATTATTCCAATTACTACAAACCAAATCAGAAGGCGATTCAATATGTATCTCCATTCTTTAAATCCACGATTCCTGTAAACAGGTTGGATTTCTTCATTTTTTTCAAGGGATTTTTCATCTCCCAGAATGGTATAAAAGATATGGTTTAGATAAAAACCGTTTCTGTATACTAAGTAAAGCCCCATTATTCCAACAAGGGCTGGGGTTCCAAACAATCCTCCATCTATTGATCCTATTATTAGGCAGCTTGAAAAGAAAGCCAAAAGCAAACTGGTAAACCAAGGACGATTCCGGATAGCCAATACCAATGTTGCAAATAAAATCGGAACAAGCAAGATTACTAAAAATGAGAAAGTTGGAACATATTGATATAGGCCAACGCCGGTGTTGATGTCACTTTGAATAAATGGTCCGATTATTTGAGTTAGGAGTGCTCCTAAAATGGACTTTAACAGATGGGTATGCAAAATGCTTGTGGAGCTCATCGTGCTGGACATGGCACAAAAAATAGTGTTGAGCTTTATGCCCATCTGCAATCTAAACATGATTTCCAGAATGATTCCACAGATTAATAAAAACCAACCAACAATCATTGATATTTTCAGATACTTTTCAGGATTGAAATCCTTTTTAATAAATTGAGGTATTATTAAGAACAACCCTAAAAGGCCAAAAAACATGATGTCTTTTCCTTTAGATGACCCCATTAAAAACAAATGAGTAATTGGTCTTATAATTGGATTAAAAATGTCGGTAAGGAAGATTACTCCTGAAAATAATATGAATATCAATCCAATTATGATAGTTTTATTAAGTTTCATTAACAATAATTTAATATTAATAGTTTAAATAAGTGATGTCATGTTTCCAATTGAATATTTTATCGGACTAATCCTCATTGGCATATGTGCCGGTTTTGCATCAGGCCTTTTAGGTGTCGGCGGAGGATTTCTAATAGTTCCTCTACAGTACTTTTTGCTAAAATACATAGGTGTAGAACCTGATTTGGCCATATTAATTTCATTAGGGACTAGCCTGGCCATCATTATTCCAACATCCATTAGTGGGGCATATAGGCACACCAGAACAATGGACAATATCATAAAACCTGGAATAAGGTTAGGAATCTTTGGAATAATTGGAGGGGCTTTAGGCGGTTTTGCCGCATCAGCACTACCTTCAAAAGTATTGGAAATTATTTTTGGATGCTTGCTTCTATTTGTAACAGTCAATAATATCATTAACATTAATAAAGAAAGTGAAGAAGCCAAAATACCATTTAATTTAATAACTGCGGCAATCATTGGTCTGTTGGTTGGATTTTCATCAGGCCTTTTGGGCATTGGTGGTGGTGTATTTTTAATAGTCATTTTAACTGCACTTTTAGGCTTTTCAATGATAGAGGCTATAGGGACATCTTCTATTTTTATCAGTTTGACCGCAATTGGAGGATTTTTATCATACATGATTTCCGGATGGGGAGTATCCACATTCCCGTATTCAATAGGTTATGTCAGTTTGATTAATTTTGCATTGATTGCGGCATTTTCAGTTCCAATGGCATCTTTAGGTGCAAAATATGCTCATAAAGTGCCTCAAAAGAAATTAAAAATCATATTCTCAGTATTAGTATTATACATGGCATTAAAAATGCTTGGTGTTGTACCATAAGGTGATAAGATGAGTGGAGAGAGAAAAGTTGGAGAAAACTTTGATGCAGATAAGGCATCGGATATTTTCGATAAATTAAAAAACGTTGAAGGAAAAATAAAGCCTAAAAAAGAGGACGGCCAATTAAAAAAGATAGCTGATTTGATGAATGAAGCTAAATATTTGGAAGGTAAAGGCAAATTGACAGAGGCAATTGACTTGTATAAGCAGGTTATTTTTACTTTGCCAGATTCCATTAAGGCTTATGAAGCATTAGCCAATATTTATAAAAAGCAAGGCGATATAGATAGTGAAAAGGACATCTTAAAAAAGGCCATTGGCAATTGCAGTAAAAACGATGAGTTCAAAAAGAGATTGGATGAAATTGAATAGGTAATATGAAAGAATATAATTGCTGAAATAATATTTCAGCTATTTTCTAATTTTAAAATAAAGGGTTCAATTGAAGTTATTTTAAGACAGTAAGTTTTAGTATTGTAGATATGACAAATACGACAATTGCAAAGTATATTATGAATCTGCCGTGTTTTTGATACATTTCCACATCTTTTTTCAAGAAAACCAATGCTGCCCCATAGACTAAACCAATAATGGGGATTAGCAATGCAATAAAATAACCAATGACGGGTACTATAATATTTCCATCGTTTTCCATTAAATCACCTAATATTCATTTTGGAATATTGGGATATATTAAATTATCGAAAATCAGTAGTTTAAAATGAGCGTATATTAAAAAAATAAAAAAAAGAAGTTAATTAGAATGAAATACTTGGATAATAACCATGTAAAGCATAGTTATTGTTATTCCAATTAACTACATTACCAAATGAATTTCTATTACTTGTTGGATCACATACAATCCAAGTGTCGCCGATTAAAACTTGAGCCCAAACATGTCCGTATGTGCTTCCACTGAGAGTGAAATAACAAGTTCCGTGAACATATCTTGCTGCAAGACCTGCAGTCCTATACATGGCAATTAATAAATGAGCTTGGTCAACACAATTACCTGTTTTTGCATTTAAAGTGCCGACAGCACCATATTTTGTGTCATAATAGAAACTGTAACTTATTTGGTCACGTACATAATTATAAATTGCTTTTGCTTTTGCAGTATCACTTGTTAAACCAGAAGTAAGTGAGTTTACTATAGATTTAATTTTACTATTGCCTACTTGACAATTAGTAGAAGCTTTTAGATATGCGGTTAAGTCTTTTATAGTATTTTTAGTGTTTAAAGAACTTGCACTTGAAGAACCATATGTTTTAATGGATACATAGTTAGGCATAATGGAATTGTCTCCATAAAATGCTACAACACGTGCGGTAGCATAAACTAAACCATTATATCCGATTGCACCTAGATTTGAGCTTACATAATTCGGCATAGTTCCTTTTGAATTACAAGTATTGACAATACTTTTTGCAACTGAAAGATAATCATATAGATTACCTAAATTAGTGGCTGCCTGCGGACTAGCTGGAGCATTAACATTCTTAACAGTAATATCGCTTTTCTTGTTACTTTGCAAGTTAATGATAGCTTGTGATGCTAAATATACATAGTCTGCAAGGGAGTAAGTTAGAGATCCAATTTTAACAGTATTTGGTAATTCCCCATTGCTTTCAATGTATTTTTTAACATTTTGTGAGGATGTAATAACTTCTTTTAGGGTTACTTTATCTACAACAGTTATTGTTGAGGAACCTGAAGTTGTTCCATCAGTATATGTAACAGCGTATGTACCTTTTGCTAATCCGGATATTGAAAGTTTTGCAATACCGTTACTATCTGTGCGTACAGATTGAGCTTTTTTATTTAATGTAAATTTGATAGTTGTTGATACTGGTTTTCCTTGAGCGTCAACTACCTTGACTTGGAATGTTGATGCTGTGTTTGTTGGAATGGTCATGTCACTTGCACTAAACACAGTACCATTAACCAAAATATGTTTTGTTACTCTTGCTGAGGAATAGTTTGCAAAATCTACTATAATATTAATAGGATAATATCCAATATCTTCACTAACTGCCAGTTTAGCAACTCCATTGGCATCAGTAGTTACTTTAGTTGTTTTCCAGTTTAAAGTAAATTGAACTTCAATATTTTTAAGATTGGCTCCAGTTTTATTTTTAATTGTTACTTGATATTTGGAACCATCTTTATATTTCATTACTAAATCGTTAGCAGTAACAGTTACGGTTTGTTTTGAAATGATGACTTGATTAGTTTTGGTATTGTAGTATTTTGTACCTTCTGTTGAATATGTTGATTTAATAACATATGTACCGGGTTTCAAATCACCAATTGCAAGTTTTGCTATACCTTTGCTATCAGTAGTAACATAATACTTATTTCCATTAAATTTAAATTTAATAACTTTATTAGCTAAAGCATTTCCCGCAGTTGTGGTTGCCTTTACAGAAAATGAAGATCCGTCATTGTATTGCATATTCAAATCACTTGCTGTTAGGCTTGTTTTTGAATATTTTACATACAATTTTTTAGAACCTGAAATTGATTTGTATTTTTTACTTCCATAAAATTTATATGCAATAGTGTAAGTGCCTTTTGAAAGTTTGGAGATAGCAATAGTGGCTTGTCCATTTGCATCAGTTTTGGCAGTTACTTTTTGGTTGTTATAGTAGAAGTGAACTTTTACATTTTTAAATGGTTCGTTTTTACTGTTTTTCAACACAACAGAAAATGAACTTTTGGTATAAGGATGTATATATTTATCATTTGCTGTAAATTTAGTACTTGCCTTATCAACGGTGATTGTTTTTGTCACTGTTTCTTTTGAATAAGGATTATATATTTGGATTTTATATGTTCCTGGCAAAAGACCTGCAGTGGAAATTATAGCAATACCGTTTGAATCAGTTTTAGTGGTATAAGTTTTACCATTTAGAGTAAATCTTACCTCTGAATTTTTTAATTTAGAATATTCTTTAAAAAATTTTGCGGTAAAGTTTACGTTATCTCTGTAGGAAACCTTCAAGTTTGATGCATAAATTGAAGATATCACATTGATTTTTGTAGAAATTGAGCATTTGTTATATTGTGAATCTCCATTATATTTTACATTTATAGCATATTTTCCCTGTGAAAGGGATGGAGTCTCAAAGTATGCAGCACCATCGCTTTGTGTTGTGGATTGGTATGTTTTACTGTTCAATGTCAATGAAACATTTTGATTTTCTAATGTGTTGCCATTAACATCTTTTAAAACAATCTTAACCAATGTTCCGGATTTAGAATAACATGTATCTGAAGTTTCAATTTTAGTGTTATATTTAACGGTTGAAACATTGCTAGCTAAAACCTGTTTTTCATTATTGTTGTCACTTTGAACAGCACTACCACTATTCAAAGCAGTTCCTAAAACTGAATTTCCGGAATCCTCTAAATATAATGAATCATCATTTATTAAATTTGAAGCTTCTGTACTTGTAACATTTGTTAATTCAGTTGCGCTGACTGCTCCTAATAAAATGAAGAACAATAAAACAACTAAAATTAATAATGTTGTTTTTTTCATCGAAATATTTACACCTTCTTGGTTCTCATTATGAGAATTTTTCTTAAGAAATATACAAAAATTTATAATATTTCATAATGAGTGGATAATTATATGTTTAATTCTTTATATAAATGTTAGTATAACTTTAATATCAAAAATACTTCTTATAATAGATTATTTCACCAAAAAAAATAATTTTTAACTAAGTTAACACTTTTCAATTTTAAAGAATTATAATGGTTTCAATTTAATTTTCAAAAAAAAAGATTGCATATCAATATTATTTTAAATAAATACCCATGCCCATCACAGTGATTTGATAACTATCTCCGCCAAGTCCAATCAAACCATACTTGATTTCTAAATCTATAACTCCATTTCCTCCAGCGGATTTAATATTTTTAGCCAGTTTAATTAAACATTTATCTTTTGCTTTTTTAAAGTTGTTCAATGTTTGCATTTCAACCTTTTCTTGTTCAGCGTGAACTAATCGTTTATCTTTTTCTATTATGACTGTGGCATGGAACTGTCCTAAATTGATAATTTTTTCATCTATGATGTCTGTACTGGTAATAAAATAAAAACCTAATTTATTGATTACTTCATTGCTTCTTTTTTCATCAAATGGTTCAACGACTTTTATTTCTATTTCATGAGGTGTTCTTTTTATGTATTTGAAGAAAACATACTCTGCTTTATTGCTCAAATATCGGGTAATTCTTGAAAAAATTCCTAAAAAGTAGGATACGATTCCAAGTCCAACAGTGAGTAGAATATAGTTAACTAGTGTTGGGAATGCCGCCTGTAAAATTATTGCAATTGACCCTATTGTTATTATATTAAAACCTAATGTTGGATTTTTTAGGATAAAACTGTAAAATGTTGTGATGAAGAATAGGATAAAAGCACTGATGGCTCCGATATCTTCCCCAATAATCTTATTGGCGAGCCATGTTTCAGCATATCCTGCAGCAAGCGGAGCGAATATTAGTCCAAAATTCCATCCGAAAATAGCTATGTGGAAATATAGGAAAAATCCGTATACTAGCAACCCGACTAATGTACCAAAGAGTATGCATAGAATTGCTTCTCTAATGTATGCTAGTTTTACTTCACGTTCTCTAAAATTCATGTTATTCAGCTTTTACAGCAGTACCGTATGCAGTTACAAGAATTGTATTTCCCATGGTTCCTCCAAGGTTATCATAAGAAATTTTCAGTCCAATAATTGCATTGGCTCCTAAACTTTCCGCTTTTTCTTCCATGCTTTTAAGCGCGATATTTCTTGCTTTTTGAAGTTCATCTTCATATTGTGATGTTCTTCCAGCTACAACGTCTCTAACACCTGAAAATAAATCTTTATAAATGTTGGATCCAATCAATGATTCTCCTGTTACCAATCCTTTATATTCGATTATCTCTTTCGTTTCTAAGGTATTCGCAGAGGTTAAAATCATTTACATCACTATTTCATGAAGGTCATTACTGCCCAAATTATTAAAAATATCGCAATAACTACATATAGAATTATTTGTGATCTTTTTCTTTGGCTTAATCTTGCATCCCAGACTTTTTGACAATCTGGTGAGCATACAAGTTCATTTAATGGAATTGGAGTTCCACATATTGGACAATGTTTGTGAGGGTCTACTGCCATTTTTTCATCTCCTTTAAATTTTAAAAAATTCTTTTGTATTTTTAGTAACTTGAAGGGCTAATTCTTCCGTATCTATGCCCATGCATAGTGCAATTGTTTCGAGGATATGAGGTAAATATTTTGGTTCATTTCTATTTTTTTTAGGTTTTTTATCAAAGTTTTTAGGTATTAAAAATGGTGCGTCTGTTTCTATCATCAATTTTTCTAGAGGGATTACGCTAACGGCCTCTTGCAGTTCCCTGCCTCTTTTCATATCGCAAATCCATCCTGTAACACCAATATAGCAACCTAAATCAATGTAATTTTGCGCTTCTTGTTTGGTTCCTGTAAAGCAGTGAACAACGGATTTTTCAATAATGCTGTCGTGCCTTTTTAGGATATCGTATAGGTCTTTGTGAGCTTCTCTTTCATGTAAGAATAAAGGCAAATTGGTTCTCTCAGCAACTTCTATTTGTGCTTCAAACCATTTTCTTTGCAAATCCTGTGGTGAAAAGTTTCTATTGTAATCAAGACCGCATTCCCCAATGGCTACAACGCAATCCTTGTTGGATATTTTTTCCAGTTCAAACATTGTATGTCCATTACATGTTTTTGCATCATGAGGATGGACTCCTGATGTTGAAAATAGGGTTTCCGGATATTTTGATGCGTATTCGGCAGCCATTTGGCTTGAGTGAACATTGGTTCCTGTGATAATAAATTTATTAACGCCAACCTTTTTTGCTTCTTCAATAATTTCCACCCTATCCTTTTTAAATGAAGAATGCATCAAGTTTAGACCGATGTCAATAAGGTTATTCACTTTTTCACCTATTCGCTGATGACTTTGGTTCCGATATTTTCGCCATTTACAGCTTTGATGAGATTTTCAGGTTCAAATCCATTGGTTATCACGGTTTCCAGATTGGACCTTTTAATCATTTGAACTGCAGTTGTGTCAAAGAATTCATAAGTTCCGGCTTTAACGTCCTTTCCACTTAAAAATTCAAGTAAATCTGTTGCGGTAATTTCCGGGACAAGTTCAGCATCATCAAACTTATTAGGGTCTTTAGTATACATCCCATCAACTGAGGTTAAGTTTATGAGTTTGTCCGCATTGATGTATTCCGCCAATATTGCTGATACTGCATCGGTACTGTGTGCAGGTTCGGTTCCGCCCATAACAATAATTTTCCCGGAAGCTGAGAATTCCAATGCTTCCTGGAAGTTATGAGGAACTCTTTGATAAGCCGCATCACCAAGTGCAGACAACATTAATTTTGCATTGATTCTTGTTACTTCAATTCCAATATCATCGCATTGTGCTTCACCAGCACCCAAATCACGAACTACTCCAATATAGTCTCTTGCCGGTTTGCCACCGCCTACAACAACAAATAGTTCATGCTCTTTTGCCAAATCTTTTAAAATAGCACTGTAGTCTTGGAATTTTTTACAATCATATTCTTTGAGTAAAATTGATCCTCCAATTGCAATAACAATTTTCATATATTCACCTTATATATAATGTATCCTTTCAATATTATTTAAATTTTAATTAATATGATTTTTTTTGAATTGGATAATGGGCGGTTTAGTTAGTTAAAAAGACAATTGTGGCGATAATTAAAATTTTTAAAAAAAAGAAAAGGTAAGAGGATTTAAGCATCCTCTGAGATTAATCCTTTGTATAACAAACCTGCAATCACTGCACCGACAATAGGTGCCAAAATGAATACCCAAACTTGTTGTAATGCTTGACCGCCTAAGAACAATGCAGGTGCTAAACTTCTTGCAGGGTTAACTGAAGTACCGGTCAATGGAATTCCCATGATGTGTACGAATGCAAGTGTTAAACCAATTACAATACCTGCAACGGCTCCATTTTCTGATTTTTTGGTAACTCCAAGAACTGTGAATACGAATACAAAGGTTAAAATAATTTCTACGATAATTGCTCCCACAACATTAAGACCGACACTTGATGCGGAACCAAATCCGTTTGCACCTAATCCTGTGGTCATGTAGCCTCCAAGACTTGGAGCGGAGTTAATGATTGCCGCCAAGATTGCAATACCGATTATTGCTCCAATACATTGGAATACGATGTATAGGATTAAGTCTTTTGCATCCATTCTTCCATCAATCCACATTCCTATTGAAACAGCAGGGTTGATGTGGCATCCTGAAATGTCTCCAATAACATATGCCATAGCTACGATGGATAAACCAAATGCTAATGCTATTCCAAGGTTTCCTAATACTGGTCCGGCTATGGCTGCACTTCCACAACCAAATAAAACAAGAACCATTGTTCCTATTAATTCTGCGATATATCTTCTCATATTTTACCTCTATTATGCTTATTTATCATTAAAATCTCCTAATCTTTTGATATCCCAAATATGCAAGGAATAATACAAACAAAATTAAAACAAATGGGAAAATATGCAATAATATTGAATCATTGACTTTTTCGAACTTATATTCTTGATTGAAGCCCATATGTTTTGCATCTGTATGATTCTGGGTTATTTTTGCAAAGTTGTATAACAAATCATAATAACTGATGTGCGCACCTTCATATTCAATTGAGTCTGGAGCCCTTCCGTTGGCATCCATGTAATTCCTAACAATTCCTGCCATATTCATGTAATCATAAATTGAATAAGTGTCTTTCACTAAAAAGGAAATTCCCATTGGTTTTTCCGGTCCGTTAAATGAATGAGGAATATCCAATCCATTTCCATTTAGGTAGGAGCTTGTTTGATATAAAAGCTGTGCTGCAGTATAATTTCCATAAGTTCCATTCATTTCAGTGTCATTGCTGTTTATTAATGCTTTACTTGCATTTGCCATTGCTGAAGGGGATATCTTATTTGTTACAATTAAGTTATCGCTTAGGATTTTTGTATCATTTGCATGTCCGTTCACGATGTCAACAATATCCTGAGCTATTTTTTTGTTCATTTCTTCATCATATCTGTCTATATAGCCGTTTTTTCCATTATCTGGGAATTCTTTTAGTGGTTGTATATAGTAAATTCCGGAGTTTTTAAGCAATGTTCCAGGGTCACGGATTCCCATTAAACTTTCATTGGAGTAGTTGTCATCCCATGCCCTTCTAAGGTAATTACTGTGATTGTCCAAATCATAATCTCCAGTATTTATTAAAACAAACTGTTTATCTGTGGTTGCAGAGTTTTTCGCTAACTGATAGAAGTTACCTGCATCCGCTGCGGCTAGACAAATACTTATATCACTTGTTACCTGTATGGCCCGATACCCTTCACCAGGTGCCGGAGCCTGATTATCTACGATTACTTGGAGACTTCCTCCACTAATTTCTTCGATATACTTCTTTATGGAGTTTAACATTTTAACGTCAGTATCGTGGTCAACAATATTGTCTGAAGTTATATACACGGTCTTTGATGCGGCCACATCCTGAACTAACGGGGCAATAATTAGTATGGCCAGTAGTAGTATTGCAATTTGTTTTTTCATATCTCTTTACCTTAACATTGATTAATATATAATTATAATTTTTATAACTAAAATATTTTTTTAATATCGGTTCATTAAATTTCGTTTCAAATAGTATATTTTTTTGATTTATAGATTTTAATTCAGTTTAAAGCATAGATTTAAATATTTTGATGTTTAATAACTTTTTTGAGGATTTAAAATGATTATCTTTTATTTTAAGTTAAATTTAATGGAGTTTTATGAAAATTTAATTTGAAGTATTAAATTATGATATCAGGTAATTTGTGGCAGGATATTTATCAAAAATATCTCTGTGTTAGATGGCCAAAAAGGTTGATTCTATCAAATTTTCTTTTATTGTTAAATTTATTATTGAAGGATTATTATTTTTTAAAATTAAGCTAAAATAAAAAGTTTAATTGCTAGTTAATAGTTTTGCTAATTAATGGTTGTAATCGTCCTCAAAGGTGATTTAAATGTTTAAAAATAGTCAAAAAATATCTATTAGCAAACACTTTTTAATTTCATTACTGTTTGTCATATTGATATTCACTTCAATTGGAGTGGGTATTGATGATGCATGTGCATCCGATATGGATCAAACAGTATCTGGAATTGAGAGTGAATTAAATGTGGAAGATAAGCTAGAAAATTCTCAAGAAAATGTATTAGATACGAATTTAGATGAAGATAATTCATTAAGCAGGGCTCAAGACAATGTGGTTTTGGGCAATACAATTAATTTATTAAATGGAGGTAAATTTTCTGATATTAGAAATGCTATAACAAGTGCAAATGATGGGGATACAATTAAATTGGAAGGTACTTTTGAATCTGAAAACAAGTATGATGAAATTTATCTGACCAAAAGTATAAGTTTCACTTCTGATTCGATGGCAACATTGGATTGTAAAAATTTATCCAGGATTTTCTTTGTTAGCGCAGCGGCTAAAGGTTCTTCATTCAATAATTTAAATATCATTAATTCAAATCAAATAGAGTATTACGGCGCAATTCATGTAAAGGCGGTTAATGTAACAATAAAAAACTGTATTTTTGAAAATTGTCTTGCATATAGGGGTGCGGCAATTTCCACAAATTACAATGAGAATTTATCCGCAAACCTGTTGATTGAAAATTGCCAATTCCTTAAAAATCATGTAGTACAATATGCTGGTGCAATTTCGGTTTTTGGGGATAATACACGGGTCATTAATTGTACATTTGATTCAAACACCGCATATAATGATATTGATGGTGTGATTCCATATGGGGGTGCAATTCAACTCGGATTGAATAGCGGGCTCGCAAGAGGTTATGTGTATAATTGTAAATTTTACAATAATTATGTGCAGCCGAAAGATGAGGAGGCTCATGGAGGTGCAGGTTGTGTCCGTGATGGCGTTGTCTATGAGAATTGCATTTTCATAAACAATTCCGCAGCGCAGGGCGGTGCATTAACCTACCACGCATCAGGACTAATTAAAAACTGTACTTTCATAAACAATACTGCAACTGAATACGGTGGCGCGTTGTCAACAGGTTATGAATACAATAAAATGAATTTAAAAATTGAAGGATCTCATTTTGAGGGAAATTCCGCTCCAATCGGTGGTGCAGTACAATTGATTGGAGAAAATGTTGATATTAGTGACTCAGAATTTAAAAACAATACTGCTTCACAAAATGGTGGGGCTATTAATATTAATGCTGTTTCAGTTAGTATTAAAAACTCCTCATTTGAAAGCAATATTGCAAATGTTGATGGCGGAGCGGTGTTCATCAACGGTACTGATGCCCAAATTAAAGATTCATCATTTAGGTCTAATCATGCCATTCCGGATGCTGATAAGTTGGACGATGGATTGGGCGGAGCAATTTATATCAACAGTACTAAAGCGGTCATTGACAATAACGAATTTTATTTGAATACCGCAAGAAACGGCAGTGCGATTTATTATGATAAATACGGAACAAAATTGAAATTAACCGGAAATACATTCCATCAAAATCAGGCATGGGTGTACAGGTTACCAATTTTTGCCGAAGATATTTATTGCGGTGAAAGTGAAGTCATCGGTTCCACAATCTATGGGGGAAACAATATTGCAAAATATGGTGATTTGGCCATCTCAAATGCAATATATAACGCCGCCAATAATCAATTTATAGAAATCAACGGCGAAACCCCAGTATTGGGAGCTACAACAAATGGTCATCTCTATCAAGATGATCGTGAATACAATATGGACGTATTATTGACAGTAACTCATGAAGACGGTAGTGTCGTATATAACAAAACATTGAAGTCAAACTGTTTTGGAGAAGTGTCCGATACTTTAAACAACTTAAAAGTTGGGAAATATTATGTTTCCGCAGTACACTTTGAAGATACTTACTATAAGGCAATAACCAATGCTACAACATTTTCAGTCATTCCGCAAATTGACAATAAAGTGAGAAAAGCAGTAGCTTCAGAGGAAATCAACTACGGCGATATTGTAGTATGGACATTGAACATCACAAATAACGGTCCGAATAATGCTACCAATGTTGTTATAAGGGATATTTTGCCTGAAGGCCTTATATATCTTGATGACAATACCAATGGCGCGTATAATTCAACTACTGGTACCTTGAAAATTGATTTTTTAGAAGTTGGTGAAATATATATCGTAAAAATAAGAACTACTGTAAACAAGACTGGTGAAATTACAAATGACGTAAACATAACCGCTGATGAACATGACCATGATTTGACCAATAATCATGACCAATCAAACATCAATGTTGATTCTGCCTGTGATTTGGCTGTAACAAAAGCAGTAAATGTTTCTGTTGTAAACTTGGGCGGAAAAGTAAGATGGACAATTACCGTTGTTAACAATGGTCCGGATAATGCCACTGGCGTTATTGCAAGGGATGTACTTCCAAGGTCTTTAATTTGGGTTTATGATGACGGTTTAGGCAGTTATAATCATAATTCAGGAGAATGGAATATTGGAGCTTTGAATAAAGGCAGTAAGGCCATATTAAATATAGACTGTAGGGTCAATGCCACTGGAGATATTAAAAACGAAGTTACAGTTTCTGGACAACAGTATGACTATAATAAGGCCAATAATCACGATAGTGAAATAATTAAAGTCAACCCTGCCTGCGATTTGGGCATCGTTAAGGAGGTTAGCTCTAGTGTTGTTAATTATACTGATGTGGTTAAGTGGACTTTGACTGTGTCTAATTTTGGTCCTGATAATGCTACTGGTGTTAAGATTTATGATTTGTTGCCTGGTGGTTTTGTTTATTTGGATTCCAGTAAGCCGTATTCCAATGGTGTTATTGATATTGGTGATTTGGCTGTTGGCGGTAAGGTTGTCGTTGAGATTTATTCTCAGGCAAACATCACTGGCAGTTTTGTCAATGTGGCACGTGTTAACGGCAGCCAATATGACCACAACCCAGCAAATAACAGGGATACTGCATCCATTCTGGTTAAGCCTGCTACTGATTTAGCAATCAGAAAAGAGGTCAATGAATCTAGACCTAATTTTGCAAGCGATATTAAATGGACTTTAATCGCATCCAATAACGGTCCCAATGATGCAACAGGAGTTGTCGTTCGCGATATTCTTCCTAAATCTTTAATTTGGGTTAGTGATGATGGTTTAGGTAAATATGATCATAATTCAGGAGTTTGGAATATTGGAGATTTAAATAGGAACGGCAATGTCAGATTAACTATCGTATGTACAGTTAATTCCACAGGAACCATTGAAAATAGGGCTTCAATTTCTGGAAATGAGTTCGATTGGATTCAATCTAACAACAATGCCAAAAAAGCAATCAACGTGAATTCTGCCTGTGATTTGGGTATCGTTAAGGAGGTTAGCTCTAGTGTAGTTAATTATACTGATGTGGTTAAGTGGACTTTGACTGTGTCTAATTTTGGTCCTGACAGTGCTACTGGTGTTAAGATTTATGATTTGTTGCCTGGTGGTTTTGTTTATTTGAATTCCACTAAGCCGTATTCCAATGGCGTTATTGATATTGGTGATTTGGCTGTTGGCGGTAAGGCTGTTGTTGAGATTTATTCTCAGGCAAACATCACTGGCAGTTTTGTCAATGTGGCACGTGTTAACGGCGGCCAATATGACCACAACCCTGCTAATAACAGGGATGATGCATCCATCCTGGTCAAACCCGCAACCGATTTGGTAGTAATGAAATCCGTTAACAACACATCACCTAACTTCGCTGATGAAGTTAAATGGACAATTAAAGTTGTCAATAACGGACCGGATAATGCCACAGGTGTTGTTGTAAATGATTTGCTTCCTAAATCTTTAATTTGGGTTAGTGATGATGGTTTGGGTAGTTATAATCATGATTCTGGTGTTTGGAATGCAGGTGCAATAAATAAAGGCCAGATGAAAACTTTAAATATAATTACAAGAGTTAATGCAACTGGCATATCCGTTAACAAGGCTTCCGTTACTGGAAATGAGTTTGATTATAATAAATCCAATAATGTGGATAATGCAACCATCACTGTTGCAAATGCATCCGATTTGTCTGTATTGAAACTGGTAAATGCATCATTTACAAATTATCTTCAATTTGTTAAATGGACAATAATCGCTTTCAATAATGGTCCAGATAAGGCAACTGGAGTTACTGTGGATGATATGTTGCCTGAAGGGCTGAAAGTAATAGGCTACAATGCAACCAAAGGATTTTATGATAATGGTGTCTGGGCACTATGCTGCCTTGAAAATGGTGAAAGCCAGACTTTGGAATTGACCTGTCAAGTAACCAAGACTGGAATGTTGACCAATATTGTAAAAATCAATGGAACTGAATATGATCCTGACGTATCCAATAATGTGGCTAATGAATCTGTTTTGGTTCCTCCATCAACTGACCTTGCCGTAATTAAGAACGTAAATAATTCTAGTCCAAATTATGGGGATGTAATTGAATGGTCAATCATTGTTACTAACAACGGTCCTGATGATGCAGAATTCATCAATGTTTATGATGTATTGCCTAAAGGATTGGAGTATATTGACTATACCAGTACCGGCGGCCAGTATTCTGATGGTTTGTGGGAAATTGATTATCTGAAAAATGGCGGCACTGAATCTTTAACCATTTTCTGTGTTGTTAAAGCTTTAGGCACTATCAGAAATTCCGTTGAAGTTGTTCCTTCTCAATATGATTGGAATAGGTCCAACAACAAGGATTCTGAAATCATCACAGGCAATCCTATTGCAGATTTATCATTAATCAAGTCAGTAAATGTTTCTGGTGCAAATTACCTTGATTTGATAAAATGGAGTCTGGTAGTAACTAACAATGGTCCAAACGATGCAACTGGAGTATTTGTCAGTGATGTCATTCCAAATGGATTAACAATCGTCGGAGTATTTGGTGAAGGCGAATATGTGGATTCAATATGGAATGTTGGAGATTTGGCCAACGGCAAATCCAAACAATTGGATATTGTCTGTAAAGTTCAGGCCACTGGTAATTTTACCAATGTCGCTAACGTTTGGGCAAGCGAACCTGATCCTGATATGAGCAACAATGATGATGAAAGCTATTTGTTCGTATATCCTTCTAGCGATTTGTCCATCACAAAAACAGTTTCCAAGTACAAATATTCCGTTGGGGATGTGATAAGCTATTCAATCAAGCTCACCAACAGGGGACCTGATGTGGCAGAAAACATTAAAGTTAGGGAAATGATGGATGATTCATTAGCTTTAAAATCATTCCATGCAAGTGCAGGGGATTTTGATAAGGTAAATGATGTTTGGTCATTGGACTTTTTAGATGCTGGTCAATCAGCGGTTTTAAAAATCAAATCAATATCTAAAAAAGTGGGGGTTGCAAAAAATGAAGTGGTTGCAACAAATGACAACTTCGACCCTGATTTGTCCAACAATAATGCCAGTGTTTCCGTAGATGTTTCTAAAAAGCAAAAATCAAACTCAACTTCTGATGAAGGTAAGCAAAAACAATCAGACGGAGAATTAAAAGAAGGTTCATATTCTATTTTAGAAGAGAACAAGTCTGGAAATCCTTTAATGGTGATTGTGCTTTTGTTCGTGTTTACAATGGGTGCAATATATGGCAACACATTCTTGAAGAAAAGATAATTTAAAGTAGCCTTTGGGCTACTTATTTTCATTTTTTTAAAACGGTTTTTCAAAATTTCCTAAGTATCAAAATTATTAATTTCACGATTTATTATTTTTATAGTTGATGACATAAATGGCCAAATACTGCTCCGTTTCTTCAATTAAATCAAAACCTTTAAATAAAAGTTAGGATAAAGTAATAAGTAGATATTGATGAAATAATGTTTTTTTTAAAATTTTACTTGATGAATCAATATTTTTAATTAATTAAACGAGGTGTAATAATGGCAGATGAAGAAATTATTGAAACTTCTGAAGAATTCATCGATGAAGAAGAAGAAAAATTACCTTTTGCAAAAGCGGAAGTTGTACGTTTAATGAAAGAAAATCTTGATGATGACAAAATGATTAGGGAAAGAGTAAAAGTAGAAATGAACAAATTTTTAGGAGAAGTCTTAAAAAATGTTTGTAAACAATTAAATGATTATCCTTACACAACCATTGAATATGAAATGCTTAAGGAATCTACTTACCCATACACTAACATTGAAAGAATCAATCAGGAAAAAGAAAGAATTTTATTACATTTAGAAGCTATTAAAGCAGATTGTAATGCATTAGCTATGGATGTTCAAAAAACTTTAAAATTAAAAGATGTTGTTGAAGAAGACACATTCGCTAGCTTCACAGCAAGTATGGAAGAAGAGGAAGAAGAATAATCTTTCTTCCTAATTATCTTCAATAGTTGTAAATCCTGTTTTTAAATCACGTAATTCCTCTTCGGGAATTTCAAATATTTCAGCACTGTCGCTGACTATGTTACTTTGTCCGAATGGATCTTGAATGATAAGTGTTGCAGTTCCATTTCCTTTTTTAAGCTCTTGAATTTGTGCAAGAGTATTTTTCGCATTTTTTTGAGATTCTGTATCATCAAAAAGATTCAATGCCTTTTTCACAGCATCTTCAAAACGATTGAGGACGCCTTCAACATTGGTCACATATCCTTCTGATTTTGGCCCCGGTTCAACCTTGATTCCCAGTTCGGGTATTGTAACGGTGGCGGATTGGGATCTGACAACCCTAACGGTTAATGCATTTTCATTTATTTCAAGAACATATTTTGCAGGGTCGTTCTGTTCCAGTGCAATAACGTCGCTATGCTTAAATCCGCATTCTGGACATATGATTGTGGTTTCGAGAACTTTTCCAAAGTGAGGTATTTCAAGTTCTTTCATGATGGATTTGGCTTTTCCTTCAACGGAACATGCCGGACATTTGATAATCATTTCAGTTAATGTGTCTTCATTCATTTAAAACATATCCTTTATCAGTTAATTCTTTAATAATTTCATCTAATTTTTCTTGATTTGAAGCGCAGATGGTTGTTTTTCTATATTCGGATAATTTATATAACTCATTCAGGTACTCTTTTTTGCTTTCATCTTTTTTAAGGGTATCAACAAATTTTTCAGCGGATTCAAAGTCGCTGACATTAATGTTTCTCACTAACGGTTCTTTAAATCCTTTTATGTTGTAAACAACCTTTTCAAGGCTTCCATTATTTTTGGTTATGATTATATCTATTACATCGGCCAATTCGTCCACATCATTTATAAGGTTGATTGTGGCGCAGGCCTTGTTGATGATAGCTAAGATCTTATCAAGGGTTTTATCAATGGCTTCGGCCTTAATGACAGTTACATCATTTGCTCTTGCTTGTTTTAATAGGTGGTCATGGATGATTCTGTTTTCTCTAAAGAAATCAAGCTGTTTTCCACCTCTGTGAATCTGAACGGCTCTTTTAACAAATCGTTCCTTGTGGGATTCCTCATCAGAGCTCAATACAAAAAAGTAAATGTTTGCATAGTCCTTAAACTGTTCGATGTTGATGAGGCCGGGAACCAGATGAACTCCCTCAATGATGATGTCATCATAATCCGTAATGGCCCTTTGGATAATCTTTTCCAATCCGGGAATTACTGATGCAGCATGTTCATCAAATCCCGCAGACACCAACTCTTCATAACTCTCATAACGATTTTTATTTCGAAGATGTTTGTATGCATCATAAGATGAGCTGTGAAGTGCCGGCGCATATTCTTTTCCGATGATTCCACGAACAACTGCCCGAATGAAGTCACTTTCAATTAAATGTTTTATATTTAATGATTTGGCCAATTCTGCAGCTATTGTTGATTTTCCAATTCCTGAGGCGCTTCCGATAAGTATAACATAAGGTTTTCTCATGTTAATTTCTCCTTGATAATCAGTTTTATATTTATAGTTTATCACTAGATTTATAAATAAATTTGTCCTAAAACATTATACATTTATTAATGTGAAAATTCATAGATAATAATAATATTATTTTTTGAAATGTTTTCTCAAAAATTAAGATAATAAATTTACATGATTAGTTATAAGTTATAAATTATAGGATAGGGGTGAAATTTTTGTATTCAGTAAGTTCAGTAAAAGAAATTCAAGATTTAAATCCATTCATCGTAGTGGGATGCGGTGGAGGAGGCGAAAAGTTCTCCAATCTTGAAGGCATCGAGACAGTAGGATTCATCGACGACGATGAAAGAAAGCAAGGAAAACAATTTTGCAATCAAGTTGTTTCAGGCAGTTTGGAAAAGTGTTTGGAAGGTTCTCCGAATGCAAAATCTCTTGTAATAATGTTGCCTATTGGTGCTGAGGGTGCTGCACTCAAATATGCCGTTCAGGCTATTGATGCTGGTCTAAACGTAATTACTTCCTTTAGATCTTTATCCATTGAGGAAAATCTGTCCCTAAAGAAATTTGCTGATTCAAAGAATTTGGTCATTAAGGAAATCGGACCAAGATTAGATGTTGTGGAAAAAATTGCTGGAGTCGCTCCTGAAAAATCATGTGAAGTTTTACCGAAAATATCCTATAACCCTAAAGCTCCGGTAATATTTGTTGGGGGCACATCTCAAGAATGTGGAAAAAGAACCACTACCAAAATGCTTGGAATAGCCGCTAGCGAAAAAGGCTTGACTCCTGCCATAATATCCACTGATGAAATGGGTTTGGAAGAACCTACTGATTTTAATTTCAGAGCTGGAAGTTTATCCGCTATGGACGTTCCGGCAGCAGTTTTATCTGCAATCAAATATGTTGAGGAAACCAAAAAACCAGATATCATTTTTATTGAAGGCCAATCCAGTCTGACTGAAAAGGGAAACCCTCATCCTAGAGGTTTATCAGCAGCTATTTTAATAGGCGCTTCCCCTGATGCAGTCATTGTTGGACACAGACCAAATCACCCATACAGGGAACCTAGAGGCATTGAAGAAGAAATCAAAGCTATTGAAGCTGTTGAACCTACAAAAGTCGTCGGCTTATCAGTCAACTTTAAAAATGCCAGTTTAGATTTATGTCCGGAATACTTTGAGTCTAAATATAATTTACCTGTGGAAGATGTTTACAATAATGGAGCTTCTAAATTGTTAGATGCTATTCTTGAATATTTAGAGGAGTAATTGAAATGAGTTTTATGGATAACTTAAAAAGAAGTTTGGGCTATGAAGAAACCGAAACCACTAAAAGAGATAACCACGAGAGTGCTCTCGATAATTTATCTAATATGATAAATAATCTCACCAAAACCGAAAACAGAACCAATAACGGATATCAGCAACCTAATCGTCAGCAATATCAACAAAAACCAAGACCAACACCAACTCCTAATCCGACTCCCGATTATGATGAGTATGAAGTGATTATTCCTGAACAGTCATTATACGAAATCGTTTTAATCAGGCCAAGAACCATTGATGACATTAATTATGTTGTTGATCAAGTCATTGAAGAAAACAATCCTGTTATTTTGGACTTGTCATTTTTAGAAAGGGAAAGTGCAGCTAACTTTAAGTTAGCCGGTGATAAAATCAAACAGATGAGAGCAGATTATGGCGTTCAGGCTTTATTGCTTGCAAGAACTGATGATAAGGATTTAATCATCGTCTCTCCTAAAAAAGTAAGGATTATCAATAAAAAATAGTAGATTAATTTCTACTTTCACTATTTTTTAAAAATTTCAGATATCTAAGTAAGATATAAACCACGATTAAAACAGCTATTGCCATTTCTATTTTTAAAATATTTGCTAATATTAAATTTTCTCCTATTTTTGCCAGGACTCCTTTTGTTGCAAGAGCGCTTATCACAAATGGAAACGTGAATGCTGAAAAGCTAGGATAGAAGTCCAGATTCCTATATTCAACGAATTTCCAAAGAGAAAATATGTAAAATATACGGGCAAATAGGTATAAAATAATTATAAATTCGTTTGATATATTATTTGACGTATTTAGGTATCCTACAATCAATATGCTGAAGATTGCCGTAAATATGCAGATTAACGGTTTGTTCATATCTGGAATATTTGGTTCTTTGATGTATCTGTATATTACCAGGGGCAATGTAATCATCATGGCTACAAATCCTACTATGAAAAATAGAAATCCGATTTCGGTTATCTCATGCACGGTTGATGTTATTGCCGCCATTGTTATTCCAACATACGCTATCCAGTAGCTAGGATAGACATTAGAAATATTGAAATTGTGTATGATAAAATGGTATGTAACGTAAATCATTAGCAAAATATGCAATGCAATTCCAATAATCCATATGGTATATGCGATAGTTGGATTGAATTGTATGATATATGTAGATAGAATCATCAAACTCATGGAAAAAGTCCCGGAACTAGTTGCAATCACGGGATTTTTCAAATCATCTGTGATGTCGTTGGTGTATAGAACTAGTTTTAAGATAATTAAAATTAAAAATATTAGTCCAACACCTCCAAAAATAAGTTTTAGGGCTGGATGAATGTCTTGCGTTAAATTACCAAGGGACAACAATGCAAGAACCAGTCCGCAAATTGGTATTGGAATATTTTTAACTAAACTCATGATTTCTTATTTGATTTGGAGATATATAAATTATATATTGAAGAAGCTTTGGGCATTTTTATGGGATATTTTTTCAATGTCCTCTTTATCATATCCTAACCTATGCAATTCGCGTATTGTTTTTGGAACGGACAATGGATCTGATGGCTTATTGCTGATGTCGCTGTTTAACAGGAATTTATCAAACCCATATTCATCTAAAATGGCTATTGCATCTTCCTTTTCCATTTTTTGTGGTTGGACTGTCAAACCGAGCATGCAATCGGTGTTTATTGCATCTCCTACAACATCTGGATTAATGTGGTCGATTACGGCCAGATGTTCATCTAGGTGTTGCGGCAATATTTCCAAAATCTCTTTCAGCACTTTCTCCTTGTTTTTTCTTGGAGTGTGGATTATTACCTTGGAGTTTGTTTCGTCTGCAATATCCAATTGCTTTTTGAAAATGGTAATTTCACTGTCTGTCAAATCTTCAAGGCCTATCTCTCCAATCGCAACGATTTGATTATTTTCAATCCATTCATACAAATGTTCATAGATTATTTCAGTGTTTTCAATGGTATTTGCAGGATGGATTCCCAATGCCACTTTCAAGTCAAGGCCATATTCACCCGCTCTTTTTGTATCATATTCCAAAATCCTGTTCAAATGATTTAAGAGTACGGATTCGTTATCTATTTTATATGGATAAAAACTGCAGGTTATGGCGGTGTCTATTCCTGCCAAATACATTTTTTCAAAATCTTCGCTGCTTCTTGAATCGGCGTGCATATGTGTGTCTATCATTTTAATCCCGTTATAATAATTATTTAAGTTCATTTTTGTTTGTCCTGTTTTAAAAAAATATCTAAAAAATTTATGATTTTTAAATTTTTTGTAAGTGTTGTTTGATGCTTTTGTTCACTTTGGTATATTTTATATTTTTTAGTAATAAAAATAACTCTATAAGTAATACTACTTAGGTGGTTTATATGTTTAATAGCGAAGAATGTATAGAAAATTTTGACACAATTTTTGAAGATGTAAAATTCACGGCAAATTCGTTTGCGAGATTAAAAATATTGGCATGTCTGTATCAAAGCCCTCAAAATATGAGGGAGATGACAGAGATAACCGGCTTGAGTTATAGCTCCATATCAAGCAATATGCATGACATGGAGCTTAAGAATTTACTCTACCGCGAACATAACAAATATTTCCTGACCAACTCTGCTAGGGTAAGGATTGAAAATGTTTTGGAAGTTAAAAGAATCATCAGGCTATTGAATGAATTTTTCAATATTCTGGATGGCCATATTGTTGACATGATTCCAAATGAATCGGTTATGGAGTTGTATTTGCTCGGAAAAGCAAAACTGATGGAATCCAGTGGGGTCGATGCCTACAGGACCTACAATTTCATTGAAAGATGTCTTTCACAATCAGAATCCGTAAAATGCATCCTGCCATTTTATTATGAATCATTCTTTGAGATATTGAGAAATCTAATCTCTCAAAATAAGGATGTTGAGATATTGGTTCCCCAAAACCTTTTGGAAGGATTTCAGGAAAAATCAGATATTGAAACTCTCGTTCCCTTTGATGAATATGATTCCTTTTTGTTGATTGTCACTGATAATGTGATGATTTTAGGTTTGTTTTTGGAAAATGGAAATTTTGATCAAAACAGGTTGTTGACTTCTAAAAATGAGGAATCCCTTGTGTGGGCCAACAATCTTTTCAATAATTTCAAAAATGAGAATAAATGAGTTTCAAACTCATTTATAATATTTTTCTAAATAGTCGTGCAATTCGGAAATTGCTATTCTTTCTTGTTCTTCTGTGTCTCTGTCCCTTACGGTAACCTGATTGTCCTCAATGGTATCAAAGTCAACAGTTATTGCAAGAGGAATACCAATTTCATCTGCTCTTGCATATCTTTTTCCGATGGTGCCGGTTGCATCATATTCGACTGTAAAACCGGCCATTCTTAATTTTTCGGTTAAGTCTTGAGCTATTTCACGAGGTCCTTCTTTATTTACAAGAGGGAAAATTCCAAGTTGGACTGGAGCAACTGATTTGTCGAACTTGAAGTAGTCTTTTTCATCTGTTTCGGTAAATGAGTGCAATAAGACTGAGTAGGTTATACGGTCAATACCGAATGAAGGTTCAATAACGTGAGGAACTATTTTTTCACCTGTAATTTCCTCTTCAATGTCTTCGAATATGAGCAGATCTTCACTTACTTCGTAAACCTTGTCCAATTCCACGGTAAATTTGCCTTCGCTTTTAATAGCTGCTTTGATTTCATTAACGTTAGCATTTTCTATTGCTTGTTTTACTTTAGGAGAGTCTCCTTTAAATATCGGTCCGAATTTGGATAAATTAGGTTTGACGATAGTCTTTTGAACTTTTTTAGGTTCGTCATATTCAACAAACACATTTAACTCATCGTTACTGTATTTTGAATGTGATGTCAAATCGTAGTCTCCCCTATCGGCTATTCCGATAATTTCTACCCAACCGTATTTGTCTGTTTTAACTTCAACATCCCAGCAGTCAAGGGCATAATGAGCCATTTCTCCTGCCAAGTGTTGTCTGAATCTTAAAACATCTTCCGGAATACCGATTTCGGTTAGGAATTTACGGGCTAAATATAATTGGTAAATCAACATTTCATTGGCCACGATGCCTTTGTCAAGCGCTTCACGTGCAGTGATTTCTAAAGGTTCCAGGTTATTTTCCTGAACTTCCTGTGAATTCAAACGTAATATAACATCTTCGATTTGTGAAAATTTTGGATGGGTCTTGTCTTTAGGATTTAAAAAGATTTCTGCTTCTGCTTGTGTGAATTCCCTAAGTCTGATAACTCCCTGCCTTGGTGAAATTTCATTTCTGTATGCTTTTCCAAGTTGTACTGCACCAAATGGGAGTTTTCCTCTGAAAAACCTTTCTAACCTTTTAAATAAAATGAATATTCCCTGTGCAGTTTCAGGTCTCATATATCCTACTTTGTCTCCTTTTGCGCCAATTTCAGTTTTAAACATCAAGTTATAATTCCAAATGTTGGATAAGTCTCCTCCACATTCCGGACATTTGATGTTGTTGTCGATGACGATTTGGTCAAGCTCTTCATTCTCAAGGCTTTCAACATCTTCGCCGATCACGTCTTCAATGATATGGTCAGCTCTGAAGACCTCACCACATTTTTCACATTTACACATAGGATCGGTAAAGTTGTCAACGTGGCCTGATGCTTTTAAAACTTCTTTAGGCATTACGGTTGGACCTTCTATTTCATAGAATCCCTCACCTGAAACGTACTGTTTTCTCCATTTTTGCATGATATTGTTTTTTAGACTTGCCCCAAGAGGTCCGTAGTCAGTAAAACCGGATACTCCTGAGTAAATTTCAAAGGATGGCCATAAGAATCCTCTTTTTGCGCTGATATTTGACATTTTATCATGATTCATAAATATTATCTCCAATTATTTTTTCAATTCATAATCTAATTTAACTCTACTGCTTTCAGGGCTGGTTTGGCCCATATATTTGCTGTTTCTACTAGGATGTCCGTAAGGTATTTCGGAAGGGCTTGTCATTGTTTCGAAAACAATTTGACATACTCTTTGACCGGGATAGAGAGCTACAGGCATTGCACCAATGTTAGATATCTCTAATGTAATCTTTCCTTCAAAACCAGGGTCAATAAATCCTGCGGTAACATGCATGGTAACGCCCAATCTTCCCATACTGGAACGGCCTTCTACTCTTGCAACCAAATCATTAGGTATTTTCACATACTCTAAAGTGGTAGCCAAGGCAAACTCGTTCGGATGGATTATGAATGCTTCGCCTTCTTTAACGGTTGTTGATTCCATATATGATGAGACGTCCTCTTCATCTTTAGGGTCAATATATGGTTTTCTAATAACTTTAAATACTTTAAATTCATCTCCTAATCTCATATCAACAGAAGATGGCTGTATCTGTTTTTCATCTAAAAGAGGCTCAATTGCTATTTCGCCTTCTTTCAAATATTTTTTTATATCTTTATCACTTAAAATCGCCATTTTTTCACACAAGTAATTTAATAAGTATTATAATTCTTTTATTTCAATTAAATCTTCGATTCTGTTAACCACATTGTCAATGGTTTTATCAGTGTAGCTAACTGAAATCGCATCGAATTTACAGACATTGGCGCAAAGGCCACAGCCTCTGCAAATCTCATTGTCAATAGTAATTTTATTATTTTTAAAACTGATAGCATTGAACATGCAGACTTCATCCAAGCACTTTTTACACTTTTTACAGTTTTCTTCGTGAAGTTCAACATCAACGCCATCCAATTTTTCTAATTTGTCGCTAATGTCTGTGTCTAAATTAGGATATACTTTCCACAAACAACAGCACGGACAGCAGTGACATATTGTCAAAAGCCCTTTTCCAGGGCGCACGTTCATCCAGACAGTATCAATTCTATTTCTTCCAATAATATGACTTAATCCGGCAGCATCTGCTTTATCCACTTGAGCCAAGGCTTCTTCAACGGTTGCTTTTTTACTGATGTGCTTTGGAATTTTTCTTGCTGTCGGTCCAAGGAAGATGCATCCTAAGTCTTGAGGGTAGTCTTGACAATTATTGGAAGTTCTGCAAAGGCAGGTGTCCATTATGACGATATCATCAGTGCGTTTTATCACTTCTTTAATTACTGCAGTCGGTAAGAACTCAGAGCCTTCCGATTCGATTTTCTTATTAATATTTATGGTATTTGGGATAACAATAATTTCATCATCCTTAAATAGGGTTAAATCAATTACTTTTTTATAAATCTTTGATTTTTTAGTAATTTCCGCTATCCAAAATCTCCAATTAAATATGTATTTTAGGATAAATCTGCTGAAATCTACAATCCTCGGTCTTCTCATTGTTCACCAATCTTATTTTTTAATCGTCTTAATATGCCTTTGAAGGTATGTGCTTCTCGTCCTGTTATGAATGCTCTTGAAATAATGTTATTGAATGTTTTAAGACCATTTCTTTTTTTATGCTCTGGAATATCCAAATAGTCAATCAATTCTTTCATGTCTTTAACCAGATAGTCTTTTTCCAGTTGTGAACTTTCACTTAATCCCTGGACTCCATATTCATGTTTGTTTTTAAACAATTCATAGAATATGATTGCAGCCGCATGGGATATATTCATTATTGGGTAAGTCGGATCGGTTGGGATTGAAACACAAATGTCACAATTATCAATCTCTTTATTTGTAAGTCCGTTACCTTCTCTTCCAAATAAAATAGCTATTTTATTGGAAACGTTCATTGATTTACCAAGTTCCTCCGGTCTGAGGGGGATTCTTGATAAATTGTAACTGCCTCCGGCCATTCCAGTTGAAGCAACTTTAAATTCAATTCTTTGGGATTGATAGAAATCATCAAGGGTTGGAAATATTTTAGCGTTTTCAACAATGTATTTTCCGTGTGTAGCCTGATAATATGCTTCATTTGTCAATGTTGGAGGGTTAATCAGCACTAGATTTTTTAATCCAAAGTTTGCCATTGTCCTTGCAAGAAATCCGATATTTCCAGGAGTTTCACATTCCACAAAAACTATGTAGATATTTTCTTTAAAAAGGCTTATTTCCTTTTCTTCCTGTTTTCTTACAAGCTTAGCTCTGGCTGTGCCTCTGGATTGCTTTATTGATTTTGCTTTTTTTGTTGAAGTTGATTTTTTCTCGTCAGTGCTTTCTTCTTTTTTTTCAGGAGAACTCATGGAAGCGGTTTCCATTACCTTTTGTTCACTCACTGCACTGTCGCTTATTTTAATCAACTCCTAATTTAATTCTTATTGGTATGCTTTATCTAACAATTCCAATAGGTGCATACATTTTATGTCTTCACAACCTATGGAATCGAGACCATCCTGTAAATTCAACTGACAGAATGGACAAATTGTAATGACTGCATCTGAACCTGTATCCTTAATCATTTCTGCTTTTGATTGGGATAGTTCAAGCGCAATTTCTGGCTTTCCGGATTTAATTCCTCCACCAGCACCACAACATTGGCAAGGATAGAGCATTTCCTTAAATTCAACACCAGGTATTTTTTCAATTATATCCCTTGGCGCATCCTTAATGCCTTGTCCTCTGCCCAAATGGCATGGGTCATGATATGTAACGGTCATATTGACTTCTTTTAGTTTGCTAGTGTCAAGTTTGTCAACTAAAAATTCACTAATGTCCATTACATGTAATTTTGAACCAAATTCCGGATGGTTGTTTTTCAATGTCGCCCCACAGCCGGAACATATTGTAATAATTGTGTCATAATCTTTGAAGACCTCTTTATTTTTATCTACAAGGTCTTGAACGATGTCGGTTTGCCCGGTTCTTAAAAGTGGGGATCCACAGCAGACCTGGCCTTCAGGAACATCAATGTCAATGCCATTTTCTTTTAAAATTTTAACTAATTTATGTCCAAGTTCAGGGAATTTATAGTCCACCATACATCCTGTAAAGAAAGCGACCTTTGAACCGGTATAATTTTCAACTTCTTCGATAAATGAGGGTTTATCGGTTTTTATGGACCTTCCGTTTTCCAGGATATTTTCCTTGAATGCAACATGCTCTGGAAGAGGTCCTGAACCGTTGGCGACTGCAATGGCTCTCATTTTTTCTATTGCGTCTCCGAATGTGTTGATGTTTTTAGGACAAACGGCCAAACATTTGCCGCAGCTGGTACAGTTATATAAACCTTCATCCAATGCTTCCTTAAGCCTGTCAAAGTTATCCCTAGGGTCGGTTTCAAACTTACGCATGTATCTCATCAGGTAAGGTCCACCAAAATCCTCAGTTGCAATATTGACAACCGGACAAGTTGAATAACAGGAGTAACATTCGATACAGCTTCTAACCTTTTTGGTATCCTGAGTGTCCTCTTTGGTTATGCTTGTATCAAGTTCATTTTTGTGATTGCATTGCAGGGATAATTCCAAATCCTTGACCTTGGCTTCAATACTTGATTTGTCAACAATTAAATCTTTAATAACCGGGAAATTAAGGGGTTCGATAATGGCTCCGTCTTTTATTTCTTTTTGACATGCGAGAGCTCCATTTCCCTTAAATAAAATTCCACAAGATCCACATTGTCCTGCCCTACAGGAACTTCTAAAACTGATGTCTGCATTGTATTTCTCGTTGATGGCTTGCAATGCATCAAGAACTTTCATGTGAGGTGTTTGTTCTATTTCATAACACTCTAAATGGGGTTCTTTATCAGTTTCAGGGTCAAATCTTGAAACATATACTTTAATCATCATTCCTCTCCTAAATAATTAAAAGCTTATAAAACATTATAATATATTATTTATAGTTTGAAGTATTATATAATATATTGTATTAATGATTATTTTGAGGAAAATATAATGAATTTAAAAGAATTAGTCACAGGAGTGTCAGGTGATAAACAATTTTTACTTGGTAATGAAGCTGCTGTAAGAGGTGTTATAGAAGCAGGTGTTTCTATTGCAGCTACCTATCCCGGAACTCCTTCATCAGAAATTGGAAATGTATTATCAGTGTTAGCAAAAGATGCTAATATTTATTTTGAATTTTCTACCAATGAAAAAGTTGCAATGGAAGTTGCCGCAACCGCTGCCGCTTCCGGACTTCGGTCATTTACATTCATGAAGCATGTGGGGATGAATGTTGCGGCGGATTCATTTATGACAACCGCATATTCAGGCGTTAATGGCGGTATGGTTATTTTATCTGCAGATGACCCGTCATTGTTCTCATCTCAAAACGAACAGGACACACGTAATTATGCAAGAATAGCTAACGTGCCCATCTTGGAACCTTCCAACTGTCAGGAAGTAAAGGATATGGTTAAATATGCATTTGAATTGTCTGAACAGTTCAATATTCCGGTAATTGTCCGCACAACCACCCGTGTATCCCACATGAGAGGGGTTGTCGAATTCGGTGATGTTAAAGACAACTCATCAAACAATGACAATCACTGGAGGAGGGGTCACTTCAAAAAAGACCCATCAAAATATGTTCCTGTTCCTGCATTCGCCGGAGATATGCATGTCCGATTATGGGATAAGATTCATAAAATCGAGGATGTAACCAATAAAAGCGAATTCAACAAAAAAATTGAATTTTCCAGTGATAAGAAATATGGTTTAATCGCTTCAAGCAGTGCATATAATTACGCTCATGATGTTGTCAAATTCAATGATTTGGACATTGATATCTTAAAATTAGGATTTTCCTACCCGTTCCCGCAGGATAAGGTGGCAGAATTTTTAAGTGATTTGGATGAGGTATTCATTGTAGAGGAAGTCGACCCAATCATTGAAAGGGATACATTGGCAACAATCGGAGCTAAAAAACTAAACGTTACAGTCCACGGTAAACTGGACGGAACATTCCCTCTTTATCATGAATTCAATTCAGATGTGGTCGCTGAAGGATTAAATAAAATATTAGACTTTGCAGAAGACAAAACCATCAAATTTTCATCAAGTTTGGAAAAATTGCAAGACGACATTCCTTCAAGAGCACCTGTATTGTGTGCAGGATGCCCTCACAGGGCAATGTATTATGGAATCAACAAGGCTATTGAAGAGTTAGGCCTTAAAGCATCTGATGTAATATTTGCATCAGATATTGGATGTTACACTTTAGGAATCAATCCTCCTTACAATTGTGCGGATTACCTGTTGTCAATGGGTTCCAGTGTAGGGGACGGATGTGGATTTTCAGTTTCAACAGACCAAAAGGTAGCAAGTTTCATTGGAGATTCAACATTTTTCCACAGCGGTATTTCACCATTAATCAATGCAGTCCACAACAAGCATAACTTTGTCTTA
The DNA here is from genome assembly GCA_017434525.1 of Methanobrevibacter sp. GTDB lineage: Archaea > Methanobacteriota > Methanobacteria > Methanobacteriales > Methanobacteriaceae > Methanocatella. The sequence continues at coordinate 64,134 of JAFRFD010000149.1, read as the reverse complement.
ACAGTTTTGGACAACAGAATTACTGCAATGACAGGCGGTCAGCCAAACCCTGGAATTCCAATAGATGGAATGGGGGATGAGGCTCCGGAAGTGTCCATTCGTAAACTGGCAGCCGCATGTGGATGCGATTATGTGCGTGTAATCAATCCATTTAATTTGGATCAGGTTGTAAAAACATATGTTGAGGCATTTCAAAGGGATGATGCGGCAGTCATCGTTTCAAAGGCACCTTGTACATTAATCAAAGGTTTAACCAAAAAACCTCCAGTCAACTTTATTGAAAGTAACTGTAACAACTGTGATAAGTGTGTAAGTGAATTGGCTTGTCCTGCCATTTCAAAAATGAATGGAAAAATCACTGTAGATAAATCCCAATGTGACGGATGTAATGTATGTATTCAAGTTTGTAAATATGGCGCATTAGAGGCAGGTAGGTGAGAAAATGGATAATCATTATAGTATTTATATTTGTGGCGTAGGAGGTCAAGGAATTATCAAAACCTCTACAATTATCGGTGAAGCTGCAATGAATCAGGGTTTGGATGTAGTGATGAGTGAAATTCATGGAATGTCTCAAAGAGGTGGATCAGTCTCTACCGAATTAAAAATCGGCGGATTCAATTCATCAATCATTCCAAATCAGGGCGCAGACATGTTGCTTGCCTTCGAACCAATTGAAACAATAAGGGGACTTGATAAGGTAAACTCAGAAACTAAAATAGTTTACAATACTCATCCTATTGTTCCGTCTTCAACAGATAAGCCTTATCCAAGTGTAGACAATATAACAAATGTATTGAAAGAAAACTTCAAACATGTTTTGCCAATCAACGGAACTGAGTTGGCTATTGAGGCAGGCAGTGTTTTAGCTTTAAACATGGTTCTTTTGGGAGCCGTTACTGCTGATGATAATTTCCCTCTGTCAAAAGAATCAGTAATCGATGCAATGAAAAATAATTTAAAACCTAAATTCCATGAAATGAATTTAAAAGCTATTGAAAGTGGATATAAATCTATCAAAGGTTAAATTTTAAATAGTATTTTCAATATATTTTAAACTAGATAAAAAAGTTGTGGTATTATGGCGTACAAAATTGACAATGCAATAGTGAAAAAAGATATAGCAGGTAATTTGACTTTAATTGATCCAGAAAATGTTTTTGAAGATGAAGATGCATTTATAGCCGTTAAAAGTGAAGACTTAATCACTATTCAACTTTTAATTAATGGAATTATGAAAAATGATTTCAAAAGTTGGAGAGAGCTAGGTGTAATTCCAGAAACCGAACCTATTAAAAGTCTTTTTGTACGTTTAGGTTATTCAAAAGAAGATATAGCTAACATGTTAAAAGATTTATAGCTATTTTTCTCTTTATTCTTTTTTTTAAATTTTTCTAGATAATCTCATATAATTTGTTTTCCATAAAACATGACTCTTCTTGCAATAAAATTCCAAAATAATACTATTATTGCTGCAAGTATTTTAGAAATCAAATAATATAATCCTATAATATCAGTAAATACATATAATAAAATTTCTGTAAAAATTAAACCTATTGTACTTATAATTAGGAATAGGTTGAATTCCATGATTCTGTTTTCGATGTCGTCTTGATTAAATACCCATTTTATACTCATTAAATAATTAACTAAAACTGATATTATAAAAGATAATATTCCTGAAATTAAATAATATATTCCGCAGATGTCGCTAAAGAAGTATAAAAAGAAGAAATCAACAACAAATGCTGTTCCGCCCACAAAGATATATCTGAAGAATTGTAGGAATATGTTGTCAGTACGTTGCTTAAAAAGTTTATCTATCAACTTATCACTCTTTTTTTAATTCATTTAGTAAAATCAAGTGGTGTTCCAGATTCTCTGAATGTTGTTTTTTTAACACGTGCAAGATTACTCCTACAAAGAATATTATGCATGCTACAATAACCACAGTTGAAATCACTATCAATGTTGGTATTTTCAAAACGTAACCTGTTGAAAAATATTTAAATAAAATTGGGAAAAAGTAGATTCCCGCAATTATTAAAAGGATTAATGATATTATAGAAAAGAAAAGTAATGGCTTTTCGTCACGGATTAAAGCAACAATCATCATGATGACTTTATAGCCATCGCGGTATGTGTTGAGTTTTGATTCGCTGCCTTCAATACGGTCCCTATACTCGACAGGAATTTCTTTAATTTTGAAGTTGTTTATAAGTGCAAATACGCTCATTTCAGTTTCAATTTCAAACTCTTTTGATTGAATCGGAAAAGATTTAACAAAATTATAACTAAATGCCCTCATTCCGGTCATAATGTCGTTCAAATCACTTTTAAAAAACATATTTATGAATTTACGAACCATTCTATTTCCAGTATTGTGAAAAGGCCTGTCATTTTCTTCAAAATAAGTTGATGAAAGTCTATCTCCAATTACCATGTCAGCTTCGCCGTTCAAGATTAATTTTTCGAATTCTTTTGCAGGTTCTGCAGGATATGTGTCATCCCCATCAACCATGATATAGCAGTCCGCTTTGATTTCACGAAACATTGATCTTACAACATTACCTTTTCCTTGCTGATATTCGTATTTAACAATCGCTCCAGCATCTTTTGCTATTTTGTCAGTATTATCTGTGGAGTTATTGTCATAAACATAAATATCTGCATGGGGCATTGCTTTTTTAAAATCGGTTACCACTTTTTCAATGGTTTTTGCCTCGTTATAACATGGAATTAAAATTGCAGTTTTCATAATGCGACCTTCTTATTTCATTATCATTTAGTTACCTTTTTTAGCTTTATTTCAATCATAAGAGTATATGTTTTCATTTCTATGTTTTAGGATATATTTTTTATGAGGTGGTTTGAAATTAGTTGTCTTGAATCAAACCTGTTTTGTTTCCAATTTTCGTTTTGCTAAGATTGGCAGTAACATTATTATCAGGAAATAAAATACCAATAGATTAGGATATAGATATCTGACATCTTGAATAGGTGTCGAAGCGAAAATAATTAGTATATTTAACAGGTTTGGCAGATAAACAATAAAGATTTCTTTTGACTTTGTTAAAAGATATATTGCTCCAAGCAGTATGAATGACAAATACATGTACAATGCAGGACTGTCAAATAATGTGTCTGTTAACTTATTTTTTCCAACATCAAGCACAAAGGAATTAAGCTGTTCATACGGTTCGGTTCCTTTATTTTTTATGGACACGTCTTCATAACTGGCTATTGGAGTTAAATTTTTAGTGGAATAGTAATCATGTTTTGATTTTTCTATATCTGTTTTATATGGTAATTTGCTCCAATCTCTGACGACTTTCCACACCATTGGGGAAGAACCAAAGACATAACCTATGAAATATCCAGGATTTTTTATGGAATATTTAATAGCTAAACTAATGTAAGTGGATTTGTCGCTATTGTATACGCTTCTATTGCCCGCATCTCTGATTGGATCCGAAATTATCCGATTATAATGCTTTTTAATTTTTTTTTCGCTGACAAGTTCATGGATTTTATCCCTATCATCATCATTCAAGTCAAGATTCAAATCATAATCAGCTAGCATGTGTGTTATCTTGGTATATATCGCATCGTTTTGGTCATTTTCTACATCATATATGATGTTTAAGGAAGCTATCAGTAAAATAAAGATTATGGTCAATACTGGAACTAAGACATACAGTTTTTTTATTTTAGTTGTTTTATATAAATACACAAACAAGCAAACCAGAAGCACTAAGATAAGATATAGTCCGTTTGGTCTTATTTGCGCTACAAATGCCATTGATAAAGATAAAATAGTTATAAGCAAATAACTTGCATTTTCTTTTTTATCAAGCAATACTTTAATTAAAAAGCAGCTCAATAACAGGAAATAACTAAACAAAATGTCTTTCAATATGGTTATGGAATAGATGGCATTTATAGGAATTAAAGAAATGACTGCAGTAAATATTACCTGTATAATGAATATTTTATCAAAATCCTTTTTTTCATCATCGTTTCTGAAATAATTACATATTGCAGCCCATATTGCTGAGAATGTTACGATTTGCAATATTGCAATTGATTTTGGATTAGGATAAACATTCAGGCATACCATATCAATAAATGTATGGAAAAAAGGATGCCAATTTCCAAATGTTGATGTTGCTATTTGATGAAACTGGTTGAATGTATCGGGCCTTAAAATTCCCGGATTAAAAATATACAGATAAACCATGAATACTGTAAATGGTATTAAAAATATAATCAAATCTTTATAGCTCAGTTTATTTGATAAGTTCTTCAAATGCTGATTATGAATTTCCATAGACATATTAATAATTTATATTAACTCATTATTAATATACATATTTGCTCAAATTTGCATATAATTAATCCATATAATCCGCATTAATATGTATGATTTAATTGGGTGATGTGTTGCGTTTTTTTGGCTTAAATTTAAAAGTAATTTGTAGAAAAGAGGTTAATCTTTTCTATAAATCTTTAATATCGTCTGAATCTAGTATTTTGACATTGCTTTCTTTTAAAGCATCAATGGCCTTTTCCATGTTTTCTAATCTCATAACCACAATAGCTTCATCAGTTTTGCTGCTTACGAATGCATAAAGGTATTCTAAATTGATGCCTTTTTCATCAAATACTGCTAAAGTGGAGTTTAATCCATTAGGTTCATCAGGAACGGCCAAGATGATAACTTCGTTTTCTTTTACAATAAAACCGTCTTTTTCAAGAGCTTCAATTGCTTTTTCATTGTCTGAAACAATCAATCTTAAAATTCCGTATTTTGTTGTGTCAGCTATTGAAAGTGCGCGGATGTTAATGTTTGATTTACCCAAGGTATCAATAGCCTTTTTAATTCTTCCTTCTTTGTTTTCTACGAAAATTGATATTTGTTTTACTGCCATATTATCACCTAGTCAAAATTCCTTTCATCAATTACACGAACAGCTTTACCTTCACTTCTTGGAAGTGTTTCAGGTTCACAAATTGTAACATCAACTCTAAGTCCAGTTTCAGATCTTATTGATGCCTGAATTTGTTTTTCCACTCTTTCCATTTCTTTCATTTCATCGAAGAATAACTCTTTTGATGCTTCTACTTTAACTTCGACTTCATCTAAAATGTCCGGCCTTGTTACATGGATCATGTAGTTAGGGCTGATGCCCTCAATTTTAAGCAATGCTTTTTCAATTTGTGATGGGAACACCATGACTCCTTTGATTTTTAGCATATCGTCGCTTCTGCCTGTGATTCTGGTCATTCTTACGGTAGTTCTTCCGCATTCACATTTTTCAGCTATTAGTGAAGTCAAGTCTTTTGTTCTAAATCTTAAAATAGGCATTCCGGTTTTAGTAAGGGAAGTCAATACAAGTTCTCCTTTTTCACCGTAGTCTAGGGTTTCACCAGTTTCGGGATTGATTAGCTCGGGATAGAATTGGTCATCTTGGATGTGCATTCCGTTTTGGTATTCACATTCTTGAGCAACACCTGGGCCCATAACTTCAGTTAAACCGTAGATGTTGAATGTTTTGATTCCTAATGATGCTTCAATTCTTTTTCTCATCTCATCTGTCCACATTTCAGCTCCATGAATTCCAGCTTTTAGATTAATGTCTTCTAATGAAATTCCTGCTTTTTCTCTTGATTCTCCAAGATACATTGCATAGGAAGGGGTGCATGTTAAGATGTCACTTTGGAAATCTACCATTGTGTCAAGTTGCCTTTGAGTGTTTCCTGCTGAAATCGGAATTGTGATTGCTCCCATTTTATTTCCGCCGTGGTGGATACCAAATCCTCCAGTAAACAGTCCATATCCATAAGCATTTTGAATGATGTATTCTTTTTCAGCACCTGCCATTTTAAGGCCACGTGCAATACATTCTCCCCAAATGTCCAAATCGTTTTGGGTATATGCAGTAACAGTTGGTTTTCCGGTTGTTCCTGAAGATGCGTGAACTTCCACGATTTCTTCACGAGGAACTGCAAGCAATCCTAATGGATAGGCTTCCCTTAAATCGCTTTTGGTTGTAAATGGAATTTTTTCAATGTCTTCTAAAGTTTTGATGTCTTCCGGTTTTAAACCGATTTCATCAAATCGTTTTTTGTAAAACTCCACATTTTCATATGCGAGTTTCACAGTTTTTTGCAGTCTTTCTAGTTGTATCTTTTCTTTTTCTTTTTTTTCCATACATTCTGCTTTTTCATTCCAAAACATGGTATCCCTATTTTAATGATTTATTATAACATTTTTAATTATATGCCTTCCTTAATATAAAACTTTGTTATATTGTTTAATTTTTCAATCATCATTTTGATTCATTGTCAATATTTTAAATTCAATATTGTTTTAGGCTTGTTTTTTTACAAATAAATATAAATTTTCACTTTATTTTTTAAATAAAGTATTTATAGTCTTTAGATTATATTTTTACTTGGTGATAACTATGAATTCTAAAATTAAAAAAGGTAGAGTTGAGTTTAATGATGAAAATTATGAAGGAGCATTAGAATATTTTGATGGGGTTGGTGAGGATGATGAGGATTATATGTATGTCTTGATTTTCAAGATTACCTGCTTGATGGAACTGAAAAGGTATGATGAGGCATTGTTTTTAATTGAATCCTTGTTGGGCGAAGATCCTGAAGATGAATTGCTACTTTATGAGAAAATTAGATGTCATATTGCATTGGATGAAGACAAGGAAGCTTTCAATGCATTAAAAACTTTTGAAAGGGTCATTTCTCCAGATAATAAAAGGATGTTGCTTGCCGTGTCCCAGTTTTACAGGCTCCTGGGTGATTATGCCAATGCCTTAAAATTTTGCGACAGGGCTTTGGAAATAGATGATTGCTTTGAGGAGGCAATCCGTGAAAAATCAATAATCGGAATTGATTTGGATGATGATGAAATGATTGATAGTTGTGCAGATAGGCTTTGGGGTATCGTTGACAACCAGGGGATTGAAGTAATATATGTATTTTTGCTTAAATTGTTCATATCTAAATTTGACGATTGTCTTGTGATTGTGGATAATTTGAATGGTGATTTTGGTGATGATTCGATTAAGATGCTAAAATCTGTTGTTTATGATGAATTAAGTAAAAAATTAGGCGTTAATGTTCATTTGAATGAAGAGGTGGAAATCCCTGTTGATGATGCAATTTCTCTATTGAGGAGTTATGAGGAAAATGGGGTCTGCTGCGGCAGGATTAATGGAGTTTCTTTTAAAATAATGTGAATGTACAAAAAAGTACATTAATGTATATAATAGTAATATTTAAATATATTCCTAAATAAAAAATATTAATGTAATATTAATCTGTTAATATTTTTTTAGAGGTAATTAATTATGAACGTAATGATTTTAGCAATTGTTTTTATAATCTACATATTTGCACTTGTTTTTGTAGGTTATTACGCATACAAAAAAACTAATTCCTCTGAAGACTTTATGATTGCCGGTAAGGATACTCACCCATTCATCATGGCAATGAGTTATGGGGCTACGTTTATTTCGACAGCGGCTATCGTTGGTTTTGGAGGAGTTGCAAGCCAATATGGTATGAGTGTTTTATGGTTAGCATTCTTAAACATTATCATTGGTGTATTCATCGCATTTGTATTTTTAGGAAAAAGAACCCGTAGAATGGGGCATGCTTTGGAATCTTTGACTTTCCCTGAGTTTTTGGGCAAACGTTTTGACTCTAAATTCGTCCATTATTTCTCAGGACTAATAATCTTCTGTGCAATGCCTCTTTATGCAGCAGTAGTATTGATTGGTGCTGCAAGATTTTTGGAATCATCATTATTGATTGATTTCAGTATCGCACTTTTAATTTTATCAATTATTATCACATTCTATGTATTGTTCGGTGGAATTCGTGGTGTAATGTATACAGACGCACTTCAAGGAACCATCATGGTTGTTGCAATGGTGTTCTTGCTTGTTTTCGTATATTGGTTGCTTGGTGGAGTCGACACTGCAAACACAGCATTGACCAATATGGTCAATCTATATCCTGCCGAGGCTCTTGCAACGGGAGGAACAGGATGGACGGCATTCCCAGAGTTCGGAACACCGTTCTGGTGGTCACTTGTGTCTTCAACATTAATTGGTGTAGGTATTGGAGTACTCGCACAACCTTCATTGATTGTAAGGTTCATGACAGTTAAATCAGATAAGGAATTGAACAGGTCTGTTTTAATTGGAGGTATTTTCATTGCAATCATGCCAACAACTGCATATATCGTAGGATCACTTTCAAATGTATACTTCTATGATAAACTGGGCAAGATTGCAGTGGATGTCGTTGGAGGAAACATCGATAAGGTTATTCCAACATTTATTACAATGGCACTGCCTGAATGGTTTGTATACATCTTCTTACTTTCCCTGATTGCTGCAGCAATGTCAACAATATCCTCACAACTCCATACACAAGGTACAGCATTCGGTGTGGATATCTATGGTACAATAAGAGATAAATCCAAACAGAAACTCGACCAAGTAAGCATTTCAAGAGTTGGTATTTTAATAGCTATTATTCTGGCATTAATAATGGCATATTCACTTCCGGGAAGTGTAGTTGCACTCGGAACAAGTCTGTTCTTTGAAATATGTGCAGCAGCATTCTTGCCAGTGTTCTTAGGAGCGCTTTACTGGAAAGGAATTACAAGACTAGGAGCTATTGCAGGAATCGTTTCAGGAACATTGGTAAGTTTATTCTGGATGATATTCGTATTCAAGAAAACTGCAGTGGGTCTTGGAATCTGTAAATTCATATGTGGTGTTGAAACTTTATTACCAAATGCACCATGGCCTTTCATTGACGTAATGTTGATAGCAGTTCCGGTCTCAGCAATACTTACAATTGTTGTAAGCCTGCTTACCAAACCTCCAGCAGAAGATGTTATTGATAAAGCATTTTCAAACATAGATACAAAAGGAAGTGATGCATAATGGCAATTTTAGGAATTGAAGACCCATGGATTTGGGGAGTATATCTTGGAATCATATTATCAACACTTTTATGTATTGTTTATGGTATTGTAAACTGGAATAAAGGAGATTAGCTCTGTGGAAGAAAGATTTTCTTTCTTCTTTTCTTATTTTTTTGACAAATTTTTTATAACTTATTTTATAGATTTATTTTCATGAATGAACTTTTCGATAATTTTGGAAGAATTGAAAAAAATGACCCTGAATTTCATGAAATATTCAAGAATTTTGCATATGGGGAAGTATTTGAATATTCAACACTCGCGGAAAAAGAATCCATTTTAGTCACTTTAGCTAGTTTAATTGCATGCCAATCCCCTAAAGCTTTTAAAAAGATTTTGATGTCAGCTTTGGACATGGATATCACTCCGGAGGAAGTAAAGGAATTGTTATATCAGTCAGTTCCTTATGTTGGATTTGGCCGTGCGCACAACTTTTTTGGAGTGGTAATTAAGGTATTCGAGAAAAAAGGAATCAAAATGCCTTTAGAGAATAGATCAAATACAAATTCCGAAAATAGACATGAAAAAGGCCGTGAACTTCAGGAAAGATATTTTGGAGCTGAAATGATTCAGATGATGAATGATAACACTCCTGAAGACCAACAGCATTTCAATAGGTTCTTAGAAGGATTTTGTTTTGGGGATTTCTACACACGCGATGGATTGAATGACCAGCAAAGAGAACTAATAACATTCGTTTTCATTGCATCTCTTGGAGGATGTGAAAATCAACTTAGGGGCCATACTCAAGGTAATTTGGCTGTTGGAAATGAAAAGGAAAAATTGATATCTGCAATAACAGTAATAATGCCGTATATTGGTTTTCCAAGAACTCTTAATGCATTGGCAATTGTCAATGAAATTTGCAATGAATAACTATATATATCATGCCGTTACTTTATAACCCTATGGGATGGTTATCATGATATACAAATGCACTATTTGCGGTCATATTCACAATGAAGAAGCAACAGGGACACGTTTGAAAAATTTAGATAAATGTCCGATTTGCGGCCAACCGATATCTAAATTTGTTAAGGTTGAAAATTCCCAATCTAGTGAAAATACAGTTCAAGAAGACTCTAACCTGTCTTATGATAAAATATATGCAAAAAGCGATAAAGACATAAGGGCCATGGATTCAATCCATCAGATGGCAATCACAGGTGAAAGTATTGTTGCTGCAATGTATACGGAACTGCCAATGCCTAATTGGGATGATATACTAATTTTAGGAAATCAATTAAATCCACAACCATTAGAATCAAGTGTTGATGTAAATACTCAGACAGTTATAGGCAAAAATGCCAAAAAACCGTTAATTATTGAAAGTCCAATCTACATCACTCACATGTCTTTCGGTGCCCTTTCAAGAGAAACTAAAATAGCGTTGGCTAAAGGAAGCGCAGCTGTAAAAACCGCTCAATGTAGTGGTGAAGGGGGAATTCTTCCGGAAGAAATGAAAAATGCATATAAATACATCTTTGAATATGTTCCAAATCAATACTCTGTAACAGAGGATAATTTAAAAAATGCAGACGCAATTGAAATTAAAATAGGTCAGGCAACAAAACCAGGTCTTGGAGGTCAACTTCAAGCTGAAAAAGTCACTTCTGAAATTGCTGAAATCAGAGGGAAACCTTTAGGGGAGAACATTCACTCGCCCGCAACAATTCCAGGTATTGAAACTAAGGAAGATTTAAGAGGTTTGGTGGATGAGTTAAGAGAACGTTCTTGTGGAAGGCCAATAGGCCTAAAATTTGCAGCTGGTAGAATTGAGGATGATTTAGAACATGTTCTATATGCTGAACCTGATTTCATAACCATTGATGGTCGTGGAGGATCAACTGGCGCAAGTCCAAAACTAATAAGGGATTCAACTTCAGTTCCAACAATCTATGCTCTTGCAAGAGCTAGAAAATTCTTAGATGAACATGAAAGTGATATTTCATTAACAATAACCGGTGGATTAAGAGTATCTTCTGATTTTGCAAAAGCACTGGCAATGGGAGCGGATGCAATAGCTATTGGGACTGCCGCCATGATTGCAGCAGCATGTCAACAATATAGGATTTGTGATACTGGTGATTGTCCTGTTGGTGTTGCAACTCAAGATGAAGAGTTACGAAAAAGGTTAAAAATAGAAGTTGCTTCTAAAAGAGTTGAAAATTATCTAAGGGTTTCAAACGAAGAGTTAAAAACATTTGCAAGAATTACTGGACACAATAATGTTCATGATTTAAACATTAATGATTTATGTACATTTAATTCTGAAATATCAGATTATACAAATATTAAGCATGTTTAAAAAAAGTTTGAGTATTAATGATGGTCATTAATACTTGAATTCATATGATTCTTCAATAGCAAACATATTTCTAATTTCGGCTGTGGCATCGTTTAGGAAAAATACTCCCATTTCCCAGCCGTTAGATTTGTATGCTTCAGCTATTTCCGGCATGAGTTCAAATGCCTTTTCAACTACTGCTTCATTTTTGGTTAAGTCTGCAGTTCCGTAATATCTTAAGAAGTGTTCTCCATCCCATGCTGCAACTTCAACTTTTGGATTGGCTTCCATTTGTTTGTAGACTTCTTTAAAGGTTCCAACACCAAAGTAAATTTTATCGTCAAATAGTAAATGGAATCCTAATGGTCTTACTTTTGGCTTTTCGCCATCGACTGTTGCAAGGTAGAATACTTCTGCTTTTGTTAATATATCATCTATTTTTTGAATATCTGACATCATTACACCTCATTATAATATTTTAATTTATATTATTAATAAGTTATTAGAAAAGATTGTTTAAAAGTAAATACAAATTCAATAGTATAATTAAAGGAGGAGTAATATTGAATCAAGATGAATATATGGAACAGTTAAAAATGGCGGGTGAATTTCATGGAGAGATTTGTGGGGGAATTGCCATTGGGACAAAACTTGCAATGTATGGAATGGAATTAATGGGAATGGAGTTGAATAGGAGACATAAAAATTTAATTGTATTTTTAGAAATTGACCGATGTATGGCTGATGCAGTTCAAGCAGTAACAAAATGTTCCATGGGTAAACGTTCTCTAAAACAAATGTATTATGGAAAATTTGCAGTAACTTTTTATAATATGGATACTGGAGAGGCTTTAAGAGTTTCTGATGCAGATGCTAATAAAAAAGATAAAATTAAAGAGACAAAACACGAGATGATTGAAAGATTTAAGAATACTCCTGCTGAAGATTTATTTAATGTTGAAAATGTTAAAGTTGATTTAAAAGAATCTCAAATGCCTGGAAAACTTCATACTGCGGTATGGTGTAGTGTATGTGGGGAAAAAGTAAGTGATGGTAGACATTTGGTTAGGAGTGGAAAACCAATATGTATTTCATGTGCTGAAGGTTCATATTATGAATTAATTGAAGATTAGTCAGGTATTTTAAATTCAGTAAGATTTCCGACATGAATGTTATTGATTATAATTTTTATATCATTCGTAATTCATAATAATTTGCTTTCATTTCTAAATTAAATTATTTTATTTTTATTTTTTTATTTTCGATATGTTATTTATTTTAAATTTTTCATAACAAAACTTTTATATGTTTTTTGTTAAAAAATAGTTTATCTGAAATAGATTACTAACGAAATTTTTAAAGTTTACAACTTTTAGGCATATGATTTCTAATTATTCAATGAGATAATTAATCCGATATGAAAATATTTATATATCATTATGAATTAAAGTTTAATTACTAATCAGTGTAATTAAATTTTAATTTAAGATGGTAAACGAATGAGGGAAAATATTGTAAATTGAATAAAAATGTATTTATTAATATTATTTGGTTGTTGCAAGATTATTATCTCTGTTTTGTAACTATAAATAAATAAACAAAGTTATTTTCATACTTAATTCGTCTACATAAGATAATAGATATGCATTGTCTTTGTAGGAATCTTTGATTATGTATTTGATGTCTGATAGTATATTTGTTTAAATTACTTAAAAAGGAGAATATCTATGAAATCTATGAAAAAATTATTGCTTGCTGCTATTTTAGTAGCTGTAGTTGTTGTTAGTGTAGGTTCATGTTCTGCTGGATTTTTTGATTTTTTAGGCAGTAATGATTCTAGTAACGCTAATTTAACTGGACAAGAAGTTAATCTAGCTGCTGCAGCTAGTTTAAAAAATGTTTATGATGAAAAGTTAATTCCTATGTTTGAACAAAAATATCCTGGTGTAAAAGTTACTCCAACATATGCTTCAAGTGGGGATTTAAAAACTCAAATTGAAAATGGTCTAAAAGCAGATGTATTCATGTCAGCTGCTAACAAACAGATGAACGGCTTAGCTGAAGAAGGTTTAGTAGACAATTCCACCAATCTTCAATTCTTAGAAAATAAAGTAGTTTTAATTGTACCTGCTGACTCAAATTCCACAATTTTATCATTCAAAGATTTAAAAGATGCTAATGGTACCATTGCAATTGGTGACCCTGAATCTGTACCTGCAGGACAATATGGTAAAGAAGTATTAAATAGTACTGGTATTTGGGATGATGTTCAATCCAAATTATCTTTAGGTACTAGTGTAACTGCAGTATTAAACCAAGTAGCTGAAGGATCTGCAGATTATGGTATTGTATACTCCACTGATGCTAAATCCAATGATGGTGTTAAAGTAGTTTGTGAAGCTTCCAATGATACTTTAAAAACTCCAGTTATCTATCCTGTTGCTTTACTCAAAAATTCAACTGATTCAGAAGCTGCACAAGCATTTATGGATTTTTTACAAACAAAAGAAGCTAAAGATGTATTCGTCGAATACGGTTTCACTATCCATGAATAGATAATCCAGTAAAGTTACATACTTGTTAAATTAAAAATCTAAAGGAGATAAAGACATGACTGATTGGTCCCCGATTTTCATTTCAATGAAAACAGCAAGTGTATCAATTTTCATAACCTTTTTTGTAGGGTTATTTGTTGCTTGGGGTCTTGTAAAGATTAAAAATGATGCAATAAAGATTACACTTGACGGTATTTTTACCCTTCCGTTAGTGTTGCCGCCTACTGTAGTAGGTTTCTTTTTATTGTATATTTTCGGTGTTAGAGGGCCAATCGGTAGGTTTTTTATAGACTTCTTTGCAGTGAAAATAGCGTTTTCATGGTCTGCAACTGTTATTGCTGCTGTGGTCATGTCTTTTCCTTTAATGTATCGCTCTGCAAGGGGTGCCTTTGAACAAGTTGATTCTAACTTATTGGATGCGGGCCGCACATTGGGCATGTCAGAGTGGAAAATTTTCAGAAAGATTTTATTTGCAAATGCCTTGCCTGGAATTATCAGTGGCGGAATTCTTGCTTATGCTCGTGGTTTAGGTGAATTTGGTGCTACTGCTATGATTGCAGGTAATATTGCCGGACAAACCAGAACTCTCCCTATAGCAGTTTACTCTGAAGTGGCTGCAGGTAATATGGGGGAGGCTTCTAATTATGTAATAGTGATTATCATCATTGCATTTATAGCTATTTTCATAATGGACTATGTTTCTATACGTAAAGAAAAACAATGGAGATGATTTGCTAATGGAATTTTCAATGTTTGAGGGAGGATTATGAGCAATAAATCATTAAAAGTAAATGTCCAAAAGGAACTTAAGGAATTTGACTTGGATGTCAATTTCGAATTAAAAAAAGGGTGCTTGGGTATTCTTGGGCCTTCTGGTTGTGGTAAAAGCATGACATTGAAATCTATTGCAGGCATTGTCGATCCGGATAAGGGCGTTGTAAGTTTAAATGCTGATGAAGAAACAATTTATTTTGATTCTAATAAAAAAATTAATTTAAAGCCTCAAAAAAGAAATGTGGGTTATTTATTTCAGAATTATGCATTATTTCCCAACATGACTGTTGAAGAGAATGTGGCTTGTGGCTTGTCTAAGGATGATGACAAGAAAATTGTATCTGACATGATTAAACGTTTTCATTTAGAGGGATTGGAAAAAAGATATCCTAGACAATTGTCTGGCGGTCAACAGCAAAGAGTTGCTTTGGCTCGTATATTGGCTTATGGTCCCGATGTTATATTGTTAGATGAACCATTTAGTGCTATGGACACTTTCTTAAAGGAACAATTGCGTATTGAACTTGCTAATTTATTAAAGGGTTTTAATGGATTTTCTATCATGGTTACTCATAATCGTGATGAGGCATTCCAGTTTTGTGATGAACTCATAGTTTTAAATCAGGGTAAGATTATAGCAAAAGGCGATACTTATGAAATATTTGAGAATCCCAAAAAAGTAGAAGTTGCTAGGCTGACTGGATGTAAGAACATTTCTAAAATTGAAGTCATCGATGATTATCATCTTAAGTCTCTAGATTGGGATGTAACATTTGAAGTATCTCAAAAGATTTCAAATAATATTACTCATATAGGAATAAGGGCGCATGATTTTTCATCGGCTGAAAAAGATGATGTTAATGTTATCGATGCAAGAAATTCAACGCTTTTTGAAATGCCTTTTGAATGGGAGATAACATTGGCAAACGGTTTATGGTGGAAACATGATAAGCTTATTTATGAGCATGATTTTGAAGTTCCGGATTATATAAAAGTGGATCCTAAAGACATAATTCTATTGGAAGAATAGTTTAATTATAATCTTATTTTACATATTATATTCTCATTTTTCACATTTGATAAATTTTGAATGGTCTGGAGGTCACTTCTCAATGTTAAAAATTATTGAATTATCATTCTATAATTTTACTAGTTTTGATTTTAACATTTATTTTAATTAGTTACTTTTATCATTAACGTTAACGTTCAACAGTATTGATTTGATTTTTTCGTTGGCGTGTATATCATAAAACAGTTTTAGGCTCAGAAGTGAAATTTGTTGATGTTAATCTTAATATTTACAACAATCTTTCTCGTGATTGTCAATAATGCCTATTGATTCTAGGTATGAATAAATAATTGTTGGGCCTACAAATTTCATTCCTCTTTTTTTCAAATCTTTTGAAATTTGTTTGGATAATTCGGATTCTGTTAAATATTCGGCTTTAATGATTTTGCCGTCTGTAAATGACCAAATGTAATCAGAAAAGCTTCCGAACTCCTTTTGAATTTCAATAAATATTTTCGCATTGTTGATGGCAGAGGTGATTTTACCCTTATGGCGGATAATTTCCTCGTTGTTTTTAAGTTCATCGATTTTATTCTCATCATAATTAGCTACTTTTTCAACATCAAAGTCATCAAATGCTTTTTTAAAGTTTTCACGTTTTTTGAGTATAGTAATCCATGAAAGTCCTGCCTGAAAAGATTCCAAAATAAGCATTTCAAATAACTCTTTGTCGTCATAGGTTGGAACTCCCCACTCCTCATCATGGTATTTTATGTATATTTCATCATCTGTTACCCATCTGCATCGATTTTCATTCATGAAAATAATTATCATATTCTTCAATTATATATATTTTTAAAGTAACCTATGATTGAGGAATGTGATTTCTGCTTTAGAAATATGAGTATGTTGTTGGATTGATTGCATTCAATTTATTAGGAATCATGGATAAAGATAAGATTATTTGCTGATGCTACGGGTAATGTTAAAAAATTATACAATAATGAAAAAGCTATGATGAGGGATTTTAATGAACAGTTTAGGTATGGGAATGATGAGGCTTCCACTTTTGGATGAAAACGACTTTAAAAGTATTGACTATGAGCAAGTCAATAAAATGGTAGACACTTACATGGATGCGGGATTTAATCATTTTGATACAGCATTCATTTACCATGATGGCATTGGTGAACAGGCATTTAAGAAATGTGTTGTTGATAGATATCCTCGCGATTCATTTAAAATTGCAACCAAAATGCCATTGTTTGTAATTACTGAAGAGTCACAGTTGGAACCTATATTTGAAGAACAACTTAAAAACTGTGGTGTCGAATACTTTGACTATTATATGCTGCATAATGTAAGCGGATTTACAGAAACCGCCTGGAAAAATGTTGATTTATACTCATTCATTGAAAAGAAAAAGCAGGAAGGTTTCATTAAGCACATCGGCATATCAACCCATGGGAATGCAGAATTTTTAGAGGAAATCCTGTTTGACCATCCTGAACTGGAGTTTGTTTTGCTTCAGATAAACTATCTTGACTGGGAGGATGAGGGAATCGAATCCAAAAAATGCTTTGAGGTCGCAAAGAAATATAATAAAAAAGTCATGATTATGGAACCGTATAAGGGTGGATTTTTAGCTGACGTGCCTGAAGAAGCAGAAAAAATAATGAAGGAATATAATCCGGATAAATCAGTCGTGTCATGGGCAATGCGATTTGTAGCCAACTTGGATGCTTGCGTTGTTCTGACCGGTGCAAGCAGTTTGGAACAGCTTGAAAGTAACATTCAGGAATTTAAAAATGCGGATCCGTTAAACGATGAAGAGATTAAAATCCTTGAGGATGTGTCTGATATAATCAACAGTAACATTACCGTGGACTGCACTAAATGCAGGTACTGTGTCGATTCTTGTTCTGAAGACATTGACATTGCCAAAATCTTTGATTTATACAATAAACATATGATACTGGAAAAAGATGATTGGACGCAATTCGGTAACGCTTATTTAAATTATTCAAAGCTTCCGGATGTGGGAATAGCTTCAGATTGCATTGAATGTGAAGTTTGCCTTGAGGAATGCCCTCAGCAGATTAATATTCCTGAAGTTTTAAAGGATGTTGCCAAAACCTTCGAAACTGAAATTTATGGATTTACAGAATAGTCCATAATATTTTATTTTTTTTAAATTTAAAGCAAATTTTTAATAATCATTAATAATATATTTATAAATAGTTATTTTATTGAGGATTAATTATGATACCTGGTATGAATAAAAAACAAATGAAACAGATGGAAAGACAAATGAAAAAGATGGGTATGAGAATGGAAGACCTCGAAGGTGTCCATGAAGTAATTATCCGTTTTGATGATAAAGAATTAATTATTGATAATCCTAATGTAAGCTTAATGAATGTAATGGGGCAGGAAACTTACCAGATTGAAGGTAAGGCTCGTGAAGTAGAGCTTGAATATGAAATTGAAATTCCTGATGAAGATGTTGAAATGGTAGCTAATAGTGCCAATGTTTCTGAAGAGAAAGCAAGAGCTGCACTTGAAGAATGCAAAGGAGATTTAGCAGAAGCCATAATGAAATTGAATCAATAGATAAAATGACAGTTATTGCACACATTTCCGATTTGCATGTAAGCAAAGCAGATTTTGATGAAGACATATTCATGAAGGCAGCCGCCGAAATAAACGAGTTGCAGCCGGACATGATCATATTGACAGGAGACATAACCAATAATGGCTATTATGCAGAATTCGAACAGGCAACCCGATATCTGTCCATGTTCGAAGCGCCATTGTTTGCGGTTCCGGGAAACCATGATTCACGTAACCTCGGCTATCAATCTTTTGAAGAGCTGATAGGTGAGAGAAGTTGGAAATTAACATTAGGTGATGAATTTACCGTAATTGGACTTGATAGCAGTTCTCCTGATGAAAGCAGGGGGCACATCGGAAAGCCTCAGCATATGTGGTTGGAACATCAATTGGATAAATGTGTAATAGACGACAAGTTTTCCATTGTAGCACTGCACCATCATGTTGTTTCAATCCCTCAAACCGGAAGGGAACGTAATGTTTTGTCTGATGCGGGAGATATTCTAAAGACTTTAACAACTCATGAGGTGGATTTGATTTTATCAGGACACAAGCATGTTCCGAATGTCTGGAGAATAAACAATACCCTTGTAGTCAATGCGGGTTCCCTATGTTCCTGTAAGTTAAGGGGTAAAATCAAGAACTCTTATAATGTTTACAACATCACTGACAGTGAAATAGAGATTTTCCTGAACACTGTCGGTGGCGAAAAATTATTGCTTGGAACATATCCTAGGAATGGTTTGTAAATTAACTTTAAATATTAAAAAAATAAATATACTATACTGAATTAAAAATTATAATATGATTAGTTAGGTGATATTATGAAAGTCGTCGTTGATGCTTCTAATGTAGCTTATTATGTTAAAAATGAAAATGGTCAGCCACAAATGGCTAATATTATTGCGGCTGTTAAAGCATTAGAAGAAGGTGAAGATGAATTTGTAATTATTGCAGATGCATCACTTCGTCATGATATTGATGATAAACAGAAGTATTTGAAGTTGTTGGAAAGTGATAATGTAGAAGAAGTTCCAGCAGGTAACGATGCAGATCATTTTATTCTTGAGATTGCTACCAGCGAAAAAGCTAAAATATTATCTAATGATAAATTCAGAGATTATGCTGCTGAATTTAGGAATATTGCTTCAATGAGAATTCCATTTGTAATCGATAATGGCAGGTTAACATTCGGAAAACCTAATAAACCTAAAAAAGATAAAAACATTCTTCAACATATTTGTGATGAAATCATTAAGGAATTGAACTTTAAGAGATGGGAAATCTACACAGGCAAAGAAGGATTGGAGATTTCTCCATTGAACATTGCTAAGCAAGCCATTATTAGAATTGATAATGAGAACAATGCGGAATCCAAACTTGAAAATATCTTTTCAAAAATACCAATGTTTAATAAGATTGTAGAGATGGTTGACGATGTTGAAATCGCAGCCCCTTATGTTATTTTCGTATTGGTCCATCCTAAAGATTATAAACTTGCAGTTAAAAATGCAGGAAATATTTCAGTTACTGTTGCAGACAGATTAGGTCTTGAAAAAAAGCCTTTAATCGCAGTTCGTAATGACCTGTTCACTAAACCGGGCACTTTCGAATTAAATATTTTGCTCGCTGATGAAGTAACTGAAAATGCTCCATATAATATTTTGGTTCGTGTAAGCGAACATGATGAAGTATTTATAAAAAGGAACTCACGTAATATTGCAAGCACTATAGCTGGCAGGCTCGGATCATGGAAGTTTCCTTTCGTATCCGTTAAACCAGATATGCTTTTAGAAAAACCTGGAGATTTTGAAATAGTCCTTGAAAAGGGAGATGCTTTCGATGACTAGTTTTTTAACTAAGTCCCTCATTAGATTGACCACAAAGCTCAATCCCATTTCTGTCGGGACCAAATTTTTTCCAACCAATAACATAGAAACAGAATATGTGGAGTTATTCAATTATACTCAAACTATTCTATTTGAGCTGGAAAAAGCGGAAATTACTTCAGATTCAATTTTACAGAATCTTATTCGCGATGTCGGTGCGGAAAATATTCCTAAGGAATATAATTTTTATGAATTGACTCCCGCTGAGAATAGGGTAGAGGAATATGCCTTGGTTAGTAATATTATCATGGGTAGTGACCGTTATTTTTACATTGAACTTCAACATCCTTCTAACTTAATTAATATTTTTGTAAAGATTATCCAAAATGAAAAAGGAGAAATAGTGGAAAAAACGGCAACAGAGCTTGTTGCTAAAATGTTGAGTAAAAACGATGCTATTCGTGTAGCTATTGAACTCATAGGTATTGGTCTTTCCGAAGGCATTCAGGTTATTTCCGCTGTAGGTATGACTGGTGCTGCTGCAATTGAAAGAGCTATTCATTATACTCAAAATGTAGGAAGTTTCCCAGGTATTGCATTTACAAAACTTGGAGGGGAGTATGCTTTAGTATTTGATTCTCCATTTTTACTGCAGGAATCTAGGCCTGTGGATTTGGAAAATTATCTGTTCATTGATTTAATCGATTCAACTAAATTCATTGATAAGAAAGGCAGAAACCAACTTGTTGACCTTATG
This sequence comes from Methanobrevibacter sp., assembly GCA_017434525.1. Classification (GTDB taxonomy): domain Archaea; phylum Methanobacteriota; class Methanobacteria; order Methanobacteriales; family Methanobacteriaceae; genus Methanocatella. The sequence continues at coordinate 43,282 of JAFRFD010000149.1, read as the reverse complement.
ACAGGAATTAAGAACTTCATCGAAACGGAATGTGACGGTGAATTGGAAGGTTATAGGGAAGGAGGGGATGATTTTATTGCAAGATTCCCATCTAAAGATTTGGCTATCCGTGCTGGCCTTGATGCAGCATGGTTTGCACTGGATAATGGTGCTAAAATTAGGGCTGGTGTTGGTAGAAGCAGACGTGAAGCCGGTGAGAGAGCTCAATTAGTTGATAGTTTGGATTCAACTTCTCCACTGTCATTAGTTGTTTTTGAATTGGCTAATGGATTATATGCTTATAATATTCCTTCTGAATTTACAAGAACTTTAATTAATTTAATTGAAAATGGAAAAGCTAAGTTAATTGGTGTTTTTGCATTTGTATTCATATTTGTTTACTTAATGACAGTATTGGGTCTTGGTGCATTTGCATTTGTTGGAATAATATTGGCTTTAGCATATGCATTTATAGCATAAAATTTGAAGAGAAAGTACTATGAGAAGAAAAAAAGACGATAAAAGAGTGTTACGGGCAGGAAATGGGAGAAATAACAAACGTAATAGTCGATCACTTAATTTAGGACTTAAAGGCAGAAATAATAACTCTCATAGGAATAGAAATGCTAGACCTAATCATAGAGTAAAAAAAGAGAAAAAACGTAGTAGAAAAACCGTTTTATTAATGATTCTAGTGTTGGTGGCATTTGTCATAGGTGCAGGAATTGGAGTTCTGATGAGTTTTGATAATGGAACTGACAATGCTGATAATGAAACCCACGTTGAAAACGTTACTGTGGAAATGACATCTAATCTCAGCAATGATTCTGGATATGCATATTTTGATGATGCCGACCATGTTGATTATAATGCAAACCAATCTTCGGAAATACTGGGTGTTGAAGACAATCCCTATTATAATGATGATGGTTTAAGTCATTAAATAATTATTGTGATTTTTATGGATTATATTAGAGATCTTGATGGAGGATTTTCCGTAATTGAAAATCTTAATGTATCTGGAGCCCGTGAAGGAAAATTTGGAGTAAGTATTATTCTTTGTCCGGATAGTACTGCTTCAGGTGTGTTTACTTCAAATAAAGTTGTTGCAGCTCCAGTCAAATATACTAAAAATGTACTCAAAAATGGTATTGTTTCAGCCGTTTTTGTAAATAGTGGAAATGCAAATTGTTTTACAGGCGAACAAGGTTTTAAAGACTGTGAAACATTAGTCGAATTAGTTTCTCGTGATTTAAAAATACCTAAGGAGGAAATTGCAATATCTTCAACAGGTGTAATTGGTCGTGAGATGCCGATAGATACCATTTCTAAAGTGGCTTATGAATCTCTTTCCAAATTGGGAAACGGTCCGGAAAACTCCCTTGCGGCCGCTAAAGCAATCATGACTACAGATACTTTTCCAAAAGAATTTGCAGTTGAAGTAACATTAACCACTGGCGAATCAGTTAAAATTGCAGGCATTACAAAGGGAAGCGGTATGATTGCACCTAATATGGGAACAATGTTGTCTTTTATTGTAACTGATGCAGTAATTCCAGCTAAAGAGATAAATAAGGCATTGAAACAGGCAGCGGATCTTAGTTTCAACATGATTGTTGTTGATGGTGATGAAAGTACCAATGACACCTGTTTGATGATGGCGAATGGAGCGTCAGGTGTTGAAGTTGTAAAAGACGGAGAAATGGATTCAAATTTCCAGGATGCCTTAAACTATTTATGCATTGACCTTGCCAAAAAAATGGCTCGTGATGGTGAAGGGGCTACCAAGTTCATTGAAGCTAATGTGTGCGGTGCAAAAGATTTCGAAGATGCAAAATTGGCCGCAAAATCAATCATATCATCAAGCCTTTTCAAATCCGCAGTGTTTGGGGGCGACCCAAATTGGGGAAGAATAGTTTCTGCAATAGGATATTCCGGTTGCGATTTAAATCCAGATATCGTGACAATAGCCATTGGCGATGAAGCTGATGAAGTGGATCTTGTTAAGAATGGTGAAATTTTAGCATTTGAGGACACCCCTTATCTTGAAAGGGCCGAAAAAATCATGCAATCCAAAAATGTTATTGTAAACATTGATTTGGATTTGGGTGATGGTGAGGCCACTGCCTGGGGTTGTGATTTAACTTATGATTATGTCAAAATCAATGCGGAATACACCACTTAAAGAAAACCTTTAAATATAGATAAGAACAAATATTTTTTTGTTATAGATTTAATTCTAATTATTTTCATGATTGACTTTTAAGGAGGGAAGAATATGGCAAAAGTTAAAGGAACTAATAGAAGGACCAGACAAAAAAGAAGTTATACTAAACCTGGTAGTAAAAGAGGAAGAGGAGTAAAACAAACTTGGAAAAAATAATCCTCTTATAACTTTTTTTTATTATTTTAAACTATTTTTTAATGTTATTAACATTCCATCACATTGACAATAATTATATACTATTTTTCATAGACTATTAATTAGGTGAAACTTATGAATGGTCACAGGGCACACGGATTTTCAAGTGCATTATTTTTGGATTCTGATGAAATTTTAACTGAATTAAACCTTAAAGGCGATGAAGTCTTTATGGATGCGGGCTGCGGAGACGGCCACAATGCAATCAAAGTCGTAGAGGAATATCTTCCAAATGGAACTGTTTATGCAGTTGATGTTTATGATGCCTCTATTGAAGATATGGAAACCTATAAAAAAGAGAATAATGTTATAAATCTTATTAACATTGAGGCGGATATCACTGAGGGAATTCCTGGAGTGGATGACGAGTCTATTGATGTTGTTTTGATGGTTAATGTTTTCCATGGATTTAAGGCATCAAGAAAAATAGATGAGGCCATTAGCGAATTTGCAAGAATTATCAAGAAAGATGGTAAGATTGCAATCATGGATTATAAAGCTTGGGATGTTCCAAAAGGACCTCCAACACCAGTTAGAAGTTCTCCAGAAGAGTTGGAAGGATTTTTCGCAAAACACGGTCTTAAAAAAATATATTTAAATGAAGAAATAGGTGAGGATATCCCTCAAGGCAAATCCCACTATTTAATCATGTTTCAAAAAGAATAGTTTTGTTTAAATGGGATTGCATTCCCATTACTTTTTTTGTAAAAATTTAAAAATAAAAAAAGAGAAAGGGTTTCGATATTTAGTCGTGTGATAAATTATCGAAATATCCTTGTATGAATATTACTGGAGTTCCTTTGTCTCCAGAACCACTGGTTAAGTCGCATAATGATCCGATTAAATCGGTCAATACTCTTGGGGTGGTTCCTTCGGTAATCATTTGTCCAGTTAAGTCAGCATCTTTTTCTTTGATTTCTTTTTTAATTGCTTCTTTTAACTCGTCGCCTTTCAAGTCAGCGAATTTGTTATCGGAAACATATTTCAATTTGATTTCATTTGGATATCCTATTAATCCGCTTGTATGTGCTGGTGAAACAACAGGGTCTGCTAGTTCCCAGATTTTTCCAACTGGGTCTTTGAATGCTCCGTCACCGTAAACCATTACTTCTATTTGTTTTCCGGTGAGTTCAATTAATCTTTTTTGGACTTCAACGACTAATTCGTCTCCGGTTCTTGGGAATAATTTTAATTTTTCTTCTGTTGCTTTGTTGGATCCTAAAAGTCCGTAATCTGGATTGAAACCGGAATCTCCAATTGGTTCGGTTAAAATTTGATGTAGGCCGTATACGTGTGCACCTTCAGCTTTAAGCAATTTTGTTGTTTTTTCTCTTGTGTGGATGTCACATGTTAGGATATCTGTGGTATAATCAAGAATTGCTTTTACATCATTTGAAAATACAAACTCAACTTCACAGTCTTCTTCCTCAATTACTTCCCTGTAAAAGTCAATCATGTTGATTCCGGTAAATGGGTGTTTCCATGAACCGAAAGTTTCTTTGTATTCTTCTTCGGTTATGATGCTTCCTAAATTATATTCGCTTGCTTCCAAAACATCCTCATCTAAAATTCCGTTTCCCACTTCGTCTGAAGGGAAAGATGTTAAAAGGGTGATTTTATCCATTGCTCTTGCAATACCTTTTAAGATAATGGAGAATCTGTTTCTACTTAAAATAGGGTTTGTCACTCCAATGTTTTTGGATGGGAATTTATTTTGCAGGTCTTCGGCAACGTCATCCACAGTAACGTAATTTCCTTCTGAAATTCCTACAACTGCTTCGGTAATTGCAACGATATCCTTGTCTTTGAATTCAAATCCTTCACTTTCTTTTGCAGCCATCACTGAATCTACAACTATGGTTGCCAAATCATCGTTTTCTTTAATAATAGGTGTTCTTATTCCGCGTACTACGGTACCAACGCATCTCATTTTTAATTACTCCTAATTAACATAAATATAATTGGTTGGAATATGTTTTCCAACAACCCATTTATTTTATATTGCTTTAATTATATAAAAGTTAAGATTGTTTATTCAGTTTTTTGTCTTTTTGTTGAAAATTATTAAATAGTATCTTTTAAAGAATATTATTAATGGATGTGGTGAGATTATGCAAGAGCACAAACATCATGCTAAATCTAGTATAAAGTTTTTGGATTCCGATGAAATCTTAAGCCAATTGGGCCTTAAGGGCGATGAGGTATTTATGGATGCCGGCTGCGGTGATGGACACATTGCAATAAAAGCGATTCAGGATTATGTTCCTGACGGGTTGGCATATGCTGTGGATAATTATGGACCTTCCATTGAAGAATTGGATGAATACAAGGAAAAGAATAATCTTGAAAATTTAATCAACATAAAGGCGGATATTACTCAAGACATTGCTCAAATTGAGGATAATGCAATAGATATGATTTTCATGCTTAATGTCGTCCACGGTTTTAAATCATCTGGAAACATGGGAGATGTTATTGAAAAATTGTTAAGAATTCTTAAAGATGATGGTAAAATTGCCATAGTCGAATTCAGACCAATCGAATGGTCATTCGGACCTCCTGTTGAGATTAAGTATGCTCCATCTGAATTGGATTCGATATTCGGCAGATATGGATTCAAACAAATTTATTTAAATGAGGATTTGGGTCTGGAAGGTCCTGAAGGGAAATCTCACTATCTGATAATATTTGAAAGGGAGTAGAATAAATGATTTTTGCAGCTATTTTGGCAGGTGGAATAGGATCTCGAATGGGAGGAACCGATACCCCTAAACAGTTTTTGGATTTGGGCGGCAAGCCTGTCATAATTCACACTATCGAAAAATTTGCAATCAACAGTAAAATTGATAAGATTATAGTCCTAACACCTCAAAGTTTTATAAATCACACTAATCACTTGATTAATGAATATATTGGGGATAATGAGGATATCATTGTTATTGAAGGCGGGCAAACTAGAAATGATACATTAATCAATTCTGTTAATTATATCGATGAGAACTTTGGCATTGATGACGACTCGATTATCGTAACCCATGACTCAGTGCGCCCGTTCGTTACTCACAGAATCATTGAAGACAATATCGAAGCTGCAAAAAGATATGGTGCCTGCGATACTGTTGTTCCTGCTACAGACACAATTGTGGAAAGCATCAATGGCAGGACAATAGAAAGCATCCCTGTGAGAGATTATTATTATCAAGGCCAAACTCCACAGAGCTTCAATATAAAGAAACTTTTCAACTTAGTCAGCAGTTTAACAGAAGAGGAAAGCAATATTCTGACTGATGCATGTAAGATATTCACACTTAAAGATGAAGATGTATATCTGGTTGAGGGTGAAGTGACAAATATTAAGATTACATACCCTTACGATTTGAAATTAGCAAATACAATACTTGAGGACCAAAATGATTAATATAGTTTATAGATTGAAATCCCCGAAATTCTTCGAGGAGTCAATTGATGAGATTGAATTGGAAGGCGTTGTGGTAAGGCCAACATTTCTGTCAATTTGTCAAGCGGACCAGAGATACTATCAGGGCTCAAGGCCGGCCGAGATTTTAGACAAGAAATTGCCGATGGCATTGATTCATGAAGGGATAGGTGAAGTCGTCTTTGATAGTGAAGGCAATTTCAAATCCGGCGATAAAGTCGTCATGATTCCAAATACTCCCTGCGGTGAAGACGTATGCCGTGCCAATTATTCTTACAAATCAAAATTTAGGGGAAGCGGATTTGACGGGTTTACATCTGACTTAATTAAGCTGGAATCAGATAGGGTTGTAAAGCTTCCGGATTACTTTAATGATTATGTTTCCGCATTTATAGAGTTAATTACCGTAGCATATCAGGGAATAACAAAATTCAATGAGTTGGCAATCACTCCTAAGGACAGATTGGGAGTGTGGGGTGATGGAAACTTAGGATTCATCACTGCTTTGCTTTTAAAGGAATTGTATCCCGAATCTAAAGTGGCAATATTTGGAAAGCATCAGGAAAACCTTAACCTGTTTTCATTTGCTGATGAGGCATACAGGATTCATGATGTTCCTGAGGATTTGGTCGTTGATCATGGATTTGAATGCGTCGGGTCAAGTGCATCTCAAACAGCCATTGAACAAATAATAGATTTGATAAATCCTCAAGGTACAATAAATCTATTTGGAGTAAGCGAGTATCCGATACCAATCAATACAAGAATGATTCTAGAAAAGGGAATAACCCTTCAGGGAAATAGCCGTTCTGAGAGGGAAGATTTTATCGGAGTTGTCAGACTCCTGGATGAAAATCCTCAACTCTTTGATTATTTGGAAAAATTAATTGCCAATGTTTGCGAAATAAACCATTTGGATGATTTGAAGGAAGCTTTTGATAAGGATTCCATTTCTAAATTTGGTAAAACTGTTTTAAAATGGAATAAATAATTAATGGTATATTCTATTAATTATTTTAAGGTATTCTCGCATGTAATAATTCCTATCTTCTTTTTTACACATTACTCGAAGCATGGCTAGTGCATCTAAATCATCCTCATCTAGCATTTTATCGGCTTTTAATTTTGCTTTGATACCTTTTAAGATAATTTCACACGGATCTTCTTGAATGCATGCTAATTTTATTTTAAATGATGCGTCTGATTTGATTTCACATTCTCTTACGCAAACATTTATGTCTTTTGGGCAGAGGATGTAGATTGAAACTTCTTTTTCATATTGCTCATACAGTTCCTCTGCAAATTCTACATATTTCACTAGTTCGTCTGCAGTAAAATCCACCATTTGGAATTCTAAATCAATAAATTCTCCTTTGGATGTGATGAAAATGTCTCCTCCTTGATGGATGTCTCTATTAATCTTTAACTCTTCAGCTTTAACTGATGAAACTATTTTTCTATTGTCGTCAAATGTTTCATGGATTACTTTTGTCCTAATATTAAAATCTTTTTCCTTCATGTTATAACCTTACAAATTTGATTGTATTGGTTATATTTATTTTAAAGATTTATAAATTAGTAAGTTTTAAATTAAAGCAATTTAACAAGTTTAAATCAATTTTAAGGAATGATTATAATTTTTCTAAAAAAAGTAAAAAAAGTTTGGAAACTATCAATTTCCAAATCTTGCTCTTGTTCGTCTTATTTCATATCTTGCAAAGGCATAGTTTAAAACACTGGCAATTGCCCTTCCAATACATAATCCTAACCAGGTTCCAACTAATCCCCAATTAAAGATAAATACGAACATATAGATTAAAGGAACGACAAATAGGATTTCCCTCAATATTGTAAACATCAAACTGTATGTTCCTTTTCCTATTCCCTGATAGAAAAAGCTGGAAGGTATTCCAATACCTGTTAAAATTAAACATGGGCATACAATCTGTAGGTATTCGACAATTCCCGGAACCAGATTGGCTGTTTCTGGAGTGTATGCAAATATTGTAGCTAGTGGGGTTGCAAATATCACCAATATTAATGTTATTGCAGTTCCGAGAGCCAAACCGAATTTTGCGCCATATTTATGTGTTCTTGAAAGGTAATCTCCATTGCGGGCACCAAATGCACTTCCTGATACGGCTATTACTGCTGATCCGATAGCGGTAAGAGGCATTATTGCAAATAGGTATAATCTCTGACCTGATGTAAATGTGGCTATTCCGTAGTCCCCTCCAACCATAGCTATTACTATTAAATAAATGGACATTGCAATTGCCATTATCAGCATGTCAAGTGCGGACGGGATTCCAACTTTAAGAATATCTTTTGTTAGTTTTGAGTCAAATTTAAAGTTTTTAAGAGTCACATCAATATAGGTGTCCTTTTTAATTAAAATCCAGTATAAGATAATTATTGCGGCAATTGCAGAACTAACGACTGTTGCAAGTGATGCACCGGCTGAACCTAAACCGAAAGTATAAATGAATATCGGATCAAGGGATGCATTTAGGATAACTGTGGCAACAACAACATACATTGCACGTTTCATATCTCCCTCTCCACGGAGGATTCCACTGCATCCATTTCCAAACATTAAACCGATTAAACCTAAAAATAATGGTGTTGCATAAGCTATTGCTTCATTCAAGGTTTGGCCAGTTGCACCATAACTTCTGAGTAATGGTTCCTGTATGATTATAAAGATAATTGTTAAAATAATTGATGCCACTAAAAAAATAAACAACGATTGTGTTGCTGATTTGGTAGCCATTTCTTTGTTTTTTGCTCCAATGAATCTTGAAATGCTGCTTGTTGCACCATTTCCAAGCCCCACGCTTGCTCCATTCAGCACCATAAAGATTGGTGTTACAAATCCGATTCCTGCAATTGCGGTCGGTCCAAGTCCCGCCACCCATATTCCATCAACGATATTGTACAATGCTGTTAAAATCATTGATATCATGATTGGAATGGCTAGTTTTTTAACCGCTTTTTCAGGTTCCCCTCTCATTAACTCCACATTTTTGTTAGCCATGTAAATCACTATTTTATCACTTTTCTAGTAACTATATTTTGATTATGAATTTTACTTTATTATTATAAATATTGAATATTATAATAGTTATTAGTAACGGTGATATTGTGGATTATGAATCATTAATATCTGAAAAATTCCCAAACTGCAATGTTGAAGTCCTAACTCCGGATGTTTTTGAAATTGAACAGCTAATAGAATACATTACCGACGATATTGTGGTCTATAAACCTTTTTCAGTTATGGTATACAGGCACTTAATCAGATTTTTGATGAATGTGGGCCATAGGGGAAAAATATATTATCTGGACGGTTTTTCAGATGAGGACTTAAAAATAATTCATGCAGGGCTTTTGAAATTCACATGGAACAAGGATGTTAAAATCAATCTGTTCAAAAATTCCAATCCTGATAAGGATATTTTAGGATTATAACTAAAAAAATAAGAAAATAGAAGTTGATATTCAACTTCTAGAACAAGTCACTTTCATGTAATTTTTCTTCAAAGTAGTGTGATGCCTTATCTGCTTTTTCTTTAATTATTATGCATACAATGACTGTAACGATACCTATGGCCAGAAGAATAATTAAAGCAGGCCAATAATTTGACCAAACCACACCAAGCTGTGCTTCCCTCACCAATGTAATCGCATATGTCATCGGAAGGAACGGATATAATGCCTGGAACAATTCAGGCATGATTTGGATTGGATATATTCCTCCTGTTCCGGATATTTGGAATACTAAAAGAAGGACCGCAACACCTTTTCCAACAGTACCGACAGCGGAAATTATGGAATATATTAAAATCATGAACACCACAGATACCAGCACTGCCGAGAATATGAACAGAGGATAATTGGTTACATAGACTCCTAAGAGAAATGCTCCGATAAGTGTTACGCCTGCCTGAAGTATGCTTAAAATTATATAAATTAAAAGTTTGCCCGCATACATTTCAAATGGGGAATATGGAGTTCCAACACTTGATTTTGGTTCTATTAACACACATGTGATTAAAGCACCGACCCACATTGACAAAACGATATAAAATGGAGCCACGGCAGATCCGTAATCAGGTACTGAAAATACTTCATGCCTGTCTAATTTTATAGGTGAAAAGAAATAGTCTCCAAGTGCGGTTTCATTAATTCCGGTAATTGCTGAAAGTGTATCGGCGGTTGATGCCAATCCTGAAGATGCTGTAAACAATGCCTGTGCGGCTGCGTTTGAAAGTAATTGCGCACCTGCTGCAAGGCTTACTGATCCTTCAGCCAGTGCTGTTGAACCTTCAGCTAGTTCTGCTGAACCTTCGGCTAGTTCTGCTGATTTTCCTGCTAGTTCTGATGAACCTTTAGCAAGAGCGCTGCTGCCGCTTGCAAGTTTGGCATTTCCTTCAGCATATTGTTTTACCGGGCCGTCTGGCATTAATGATGGGTCTACAGTTCCTTGTATCTCATCTGATGCTTCCTGTATTGTTTCTGAAGCAGTATTGACGGTGTCTGCCCCCTCTATAATCTGTTCAGAATATCCTTGGGCGGTCGCTGCTCCTTCTGCCACCTGTTCTGCACCAGAAGATACTTGGCTTGCTCCTGATGATACTTGTGATGCACCGGATTGAAGTTGGGATCCTCCACTGGCTAGTTGACTAGCTCCTGAAGCAAGGCCTGACTGCAGTTCTCCAAGTTTTTCATATGCTGCGAGGTCAATGATTTCAACAATTTTAGCGTTAAGTGATGTATAAACAGCATTGGCTCCGGCATCAGTTAATCTATTGGCAACCGGATTTGCTTTAATGTTAACAACATATTCAAGTTTCGCTTGCTGTGGATCATCACTTTTAATCGAGATGACATTTTCACTCAAGTTTTTGGGTATTACGATTCCTGCATAATACTCTCCACTTTCAACGCCTTTCCGCAGTTCGTCTTCCGTTACAAATGTCCAATCAAATTTAGTATTATTTTTGAGATCTTTAACAAGTTCATTTCCAATATTCATGGGATTGCCTTCGACTGTTGTCCCATTATCCAAGTTTGCTATTGCAAAAGGCACATTGCCCGTCAATTCATAAGGGTCCCAACATGCTTCGACATTAATGAGAGCATAAAGTGAAGGTAAAATGATTATCCCAATTAATAAAGCTGTCACGATAGGATTTGCAAATGCACTCTTAAAATCATTTTTCATTAATTCAGCAATTTTATTAATGTCTTTTCTACTCATTTAAATCCTCTTTTTTCCATTAAGCCAATAATTAGAAGATTTAAAAGAATGATTTTTTCTTCATCATTTAAAATCATCAAAAACCTTTTAAATAATACAAGGTTTTAATTTAATGCTTCTAATTCTAACCTCATATATTATATTTGTTAGATAAATATATATAAAACTATTTTCATATTCTTTTAAAAAATGCAAAATTTTATTCATTTTTTTCTCAAAACAAATATATACTCATAACGCAAAAATATTAATTATATTTAAAAAAATAGGAGTTTTGACATGAATTTCAAAAGGAATGTATTTATTTTCACACTCATTATTTGCATATTTTTTAGTATTTCTTGTGTGGTAGCGGGTGATATTAATGATACTGAGATAGCTACCCATGAAACTCCAATGGTTGGAGATGCAAATGATGAATTAATTAATTCTCCTCAAGAGGATTTGGTTTCCACTAGTGAAGGGGATTTGATTGCTTATTCTCAAGAGGATTCTGTTTCAAGCAGTGATGTGGGAACATTTACAGAATTGCAAAACATCATATATAAAGCCTCATCCGGAGATACAATAAATCTTGAAAAGGATTATGTTTATGATGAGGGGTTTAATTATGGGCAAGGAATTTTGATTCTAAAAGATTTAACAATCAATGGAAATGGCCATACTTTAGATGGCGCTTCCAAATCCAGAATATTATTTAATTTCTTTTCTGTTAAAGTAACATTAAACAACATAATTTTTGAGAACGGGTACACAAAGCTTTATGGTGGAGCAATAGTTAATTTTGCAGATTTAACAGTTAACAATTGTGCTTTTAAAAGGAATTACGCTGATACCACTGCAGGTGCAATCTGTTCTTTAGCATCTTTAAATTGTAAGGACAGTGTTTTCTATAAAAACACAGCTAATGGCAGTGCCGGTGCGATTTTCTCATGCAATATTGAAAAGGCAGATTCATACTTCAATAAATCTAATGTAAATCCACTAGATTTGGACATAAAGGGACTTATCTCTGATTTGTTAAATGATTTCTCTTTTGTGCCTGGAACTGATAGTATAAGCAATTGCGAATTCACTAAAAATGTCGCATTAGGACGTGGAGGCGGAGCAATTTATGCATTCAATCACATAAAAATCGTTTCATCCACATTCACTTCAAATAAGGCTAATGAAGATGGGGGCGCAGTATATGGAGCTAAAAATCTCGTAATCAAATACTCCCAATTCACTAAAAACACCGCATCCGTTTATGGAGGGGCGGTTTACTTCAAATTCCATGAACTTGCAGGACATTATGATGCAAATTGGAAATGGCAAACTGATGTTAAATTTTACAGTAACCTGATTAAAAATTGTGTCTTCACAATAAATGTTGCAAAGGACCGTGGTGGTGCAATTTACGGATTTAAATATTCCGGATCACCTAAAGTTGAAGCGGCCAATGCTGTAAAATGCACTTTTAAAGATAATTTGGCAGACTTTGGCAATGAGATTTTTGGAGGAACCCTAACTAATTGCGCCTTAAAAAATACATTAACTTTAAGCACTGTTACCGTTAAAAAATCAGCTAAAAGTGTTGATTTATATGTAAAACTTAAAAGCGGTTCCAAACCACTCAAATATCAAAAAGTCACTTTCACTTTTAATGGTAAAACCTACAAAGCAAAAACCAATTATAAGGGCATTGCAAAAGTTACCATTGGCTCTGATGTCTTGAAAAAGCTCAAAGTCGGCAAAAATATTTTCTATCAAGCAAGCTATGGAAAATATCATGATAAAAAAATTGCAAAAGTTTATAAGTAGATGGTTTTTATAATTTTATTTATCTATGAAAAATAAAAATATTTAATAAATTAATTATGAACTCTGAGACCCAGAGGGATAGCTCGGTAATTCTAAGACTCACAAGAGACTTACAGCCCGAGAATCCCCATCCTCTTTAGGATGGGGAGGTTCAAATATGTTATTTAAAAAGTTTAAATGGTGAAAAAAATATGTTAGAAGAGTTTTTACCCTTTGTGGGTTTAATTATTTTTGGAAATATCGAAAACTTGATTTTGGCTTCCCAAGGGGTTGTTGAAGGTGTAGATCCTAAAATCTTAGGTGGATTAAGTATCATTATAGTAATTTTGTGGTTGTTTATTGGTACTGTTGCAACAGAACTTGCAATACAGTATGCTAATTACATCACATTCATTGGTGGTCTTGCAATCTTTATTTTAGGTGTTATGGCTATTCGTGATGCTGTAAGAAATATTAGGGCTAACAAAAGAGGTGAATAAAATGGATTTAAAACCTTACTTACCTTTCTCAGGTTTACTCATTTTCGGAAACATCGAAAACCTAATTTTGGCTTCACAAGGTGCAGTTGCACATGTTGATCCATACATATTGGGAGGATTAAGTGTAGTTGCAGTAATCATTTGGTTATTAATTGGAACTTATGGAACAAAAGTAGCTATTAAATATGCGGATTATATTGAAATATTCGGCGGTGTGGCCATTATTGTTTTAGGTATCCAATCAATGCTTGAAGCGATGGGACTTTAATTCCCTTCTTTTTTTAATTTTTTTCTAATTTTTAACTGAAATCTATTTTAACCTATTTATATTAATTATTGTCTATTTTAATAATTAAATCTGCTATAATTATATATTAGTTAAAAAATAAATCATGTTATATATTAACTTATCAAAGTGATAAAGATGGATAAGAAAACTAAAGAGCGTTTGGGCGAAATTAGGGAAGCTTTAAAAAAATATGGCTTTGATGAAATTTTAGGCCAGACCGTTAAAAGTAAAATACGCAAAACAGATGGTGATGAAACATCTGATTTATTACTGGATGATGAAATTCCTGTAAAATTAAGATTGATGCTTCAGGATTTAGGGACCACTTTCATTAAGTTAGGTCAGGTATTAAGCACAAGGCCAGATATTGTCGGTGAAAAAATTGCAAACGAATTGGCCAACCTGCAGGATGATAATCCCGCCATATCCTATGATCAGGTCAAAACAATAGTCGAAAGGGAACTTGGCGGAAGCATTGATGAGCTGTTTGAAGACTTTTCACATGAACATTTGGCAACAGCATCCATAGGGCAGGTTCATGAAGCCCACTTGATTACAGGTGAGAGGGTTGCAGTTAAAGTGCAAAAGGAAGGCATCACCGATAAGATTGACCTTGACATAAGGATAATGAAATATATTGCCAATCGCGCCGATAAATTGAAGGCCAATCTCAGAAAATTAAATTTACCGGGAATCATGGATGAATTTGACCGTTCAATTCACAAGGAAATCGATTACAACAATGAATTCATGAATATGCAACGCATTGAAATGAATTTTGTAGATAATCCTCAGATACACATTCCGGCCACATATTCCCAATACTGTACCTCAAAAGTCTTAACAATGGAATTCATTGAGGGTACAAAACTGAATGACGTTTATGAAAGCGACGGCGAGGAATTCGATAAAAAGCTTTTGGCAAAAAATGTTCTTGATTCCTATCTACAGCAGCTGTTCATTGACGGGTTTTTCCATGGGGACCCACATCCTGGAAACATAATGATTTTAGAGGATAATGTTTTATGTTATCTTGATTTGGGAATGATGGGAGTCTTTGATGAGGAATTCAAAAAGAACCTTTCCGAACTGATGATATTGCTGGTTGACCAGGATATTGACGGATTGATAAACCAATTAATGTACATGGACATTCTGGATTATAATATTGAAACAAGGACCTTGAAAAGAGACTTGAATGATTTGTTCGGAAGATACTTCGGTGTAGAACTTAACCGTTTCGATGGAATTTTAGAAGAACTTATGAGCCTTATGCAGGAATATGGCGTCATTCTTCCAAATGAACTGGTTACAATGGCAAGGGGAATAACACTGGTTGAGTCCATTGCACATAATTTGGATCCTGAAATTGATGTATTCGCATCAGTCGAACCGATTGCCAGACAAATCGCCAGACAAAGAATCAATCCTAAAGAGTATCTGAAAGGCAAGAAAAGCAACCTAATATTGTATGAACACATGATTCAGGCATTGCCGAAACTTCTTACAAGAACCATTCACAAGATTGACAATGAAGAATTGAAATTCAAGTTTGAAGTCGACATCAACGATAAGGTTTCAATTGTTGCATTGGTTTGCGCACTCCTGATAGGTTCTTCAACAGTTTCTTTTGGACCGATGGCATTCGACATGCCTGTGATTTCCTTAATTGGTTATATAATAGCAATAATATTAAGTATTGTCGGAATTAAGAAATTCGTATTATAAGCATTGAATTATGGGGAATTATTCTTCATAATTATCTTTTTTTTTAACCTTTTTTTTCAAAATAAGTATTAACTTAAATGAACCATTTTTCTCGCATGCATTTTGGACAAGTTTTCAAATGTTTTAAAAGCAATGAATTTTAAATATTATTGTAGGTGTTGATATGCTTATTAATGTTGGAGGCGAATTTGGTTCTCATTTGGAATCAAATGAAATAGCTATTGAATTGGTTGATATTTTAAATAAAATTGACGGGGATGACTTCATTTTGGATTTTAAAGAAGTCGTATTTGTTAATATGAACTTCGCTCAGGCTTATTATAATGCTAAAAATGAATCTCCAAAAAAGATATCTGAAATCAATATTTCCGATGAAATCAGTGTGGTTATGGGCGCTGCCGATGAGGCATGCAATCCATAATTATTTTTTAAATTTTCATTATCCTAAAAGATGGATTAATGCAAACCATTAAATTAACTAAAAAGAAATATTAGTAATATTGATAGTTAAAATTTTAAAATAACTATTTTTTTCATTTATTTGCTTTCTAAATTGAAAGTTCAATTTTAAAATTCAGCATCATGAAATGGGATGCTGATGAAGTATAAAGGGTGTTTAAGTGAGTGAACAAAAATTAGAAGTATTCAATGTTTTGAATTATTTAAATAAAGGTTATAATCTAGAGAATATTTTAAACGAAAATCAATTCGGAACTTTTGAATCTGGAGATGATTGTGTTAAATATTTGGTTGATGAAGGATATCTTGAAGGGGAAGTTCAAGTTTCAACCAACATTGATATAACTGCTGAGGCAATATCAAAAAAATATGTGGTTTCCGAGCTTAAAGATATTTTAAGGGAAAATGGACTGAAAGTTTCAGGAAAAAAACATGAATTAGTGGAAAGGGTATTGCCAGTATTAAAAGAAGCTAGGGATGCTAGAAATTTAAACGTGGCTGTTGATAAGGAAAAATCATATGATGATTTGGAATTGACTGATAAGGCATATGAATTCTTAAAAGAAAATGAATGGATTGATTTGTACATGTTTGCACTTGTTGCATTCAGATTTGAGGATTTCGAGACCTATGTGCAAGGTTCCAGTGCGGGCAATGTAGAAACAGCCCTTAACTTCTGTGACGAAATCCTTTCAAGAGCTTTAGTCAATAACTTATTCCTGGTATTTATCGATGCATTGTCTGCAAAGGCACATGTCTATGCATATGACGGGGATTATGATTCATTCTTGGATTATGATTTGCAAAGATACATTTTGGGATTAAATCCGATTGTTATGGATGCCCAGACCTATGCCACTTATGATGCAATAAACAGGGCAAATATCCTTAATTTAAGAAACGTATTGGAACAGTTGGAAATGGGCAGCTTAAAGAAAAGGTTTGATAGAATATGGAACATATGTAATATCAGAAACACAACCGTGCCTAAAAAGACCTGCTATAAAATATTGTTAAAGGCTCTTGACGGTGCAGATCTCGAAGAGCTTAACTTTGATGTTAAAGAAAAATACTTCAATAAAAAATTTGGTATTTAAATGAAGTCTAAAGTTGCTGGATATGTCTTTATAATTGGTAGTTTGTATTATATCATAGCTGAGGCCATCTCTGCAACTTTTTTCAATGCTTCTATTTTCAATACTTACATTTTTCACACAATTTCAGAACTTGGAATTCCAAATGGAAATTCTCAATTGTTCTGGCTGATGAATTCCGCTTTTATCTTTATTGGTTTAACAGTGATATTTGGAGACTTTTACAAGTTTAAAGATTGTATTGTTAAAAACAAGACTATTTTTTACATAATGACATTAATAACCGGTTTGGGTGTTATCATTGTTGGTCTGATTCATGGGGGAAACCCTTTGACTTCAGGTTATCACACTTTGGGAGCAGTAATGGCAATTCTTGGAGGCAATGCTCTTTTAATATTGATTTCAAGATCCATGGCTGATTTTGGGACCTATCAAAAAATCACATTTTCATTGGGACTTTTTGGATTGATAGTGTTCTGGATAATGTTTTTCAACATGCAAAGCAGTTACATGCCGGTTTTTGAGAGACTTTCAGTTTACACCATGATTGTTTGGAGTTTTCTGACAGGCGCATATTTGCTAAAATCCAAAAGTTTCAGCATGAATTTTTCTTGAGTTTTCCTTCAAGTATTCATAATGAATGTCATTATTCATATCATTTGGATTGATGGAAATTTAATATTTATTGAATGGTTTAATTTTTGGGCAATATTTTTTGCTTTAATCTACCATGAGCTTTGCATTTTTCACATTCCTGGTTTCTGAATGGTAAGTAAAACTATAAATACTCATTAGGTAAATTATCTTTAAAGGTGATATCATGGCAAACTTAGATAAAAACATTGAAGAAAAAATCCTGGAAATTGTCGAAAAATACCAAAAAGAAAACACAAAACTTCTAAACTACCTTATCACTGATGATGAAATTACATTTTTCTCTCCTATCGGTAATGGTAGTGAAATAACCGCTAGTGACTTGCAGAAAGTCGCAGACATCTTAAAAGGTTCCTTTATTGGAATGGAAATCGTAAACCAGGAATACAGGTTCAAATTCAAAATGGGCATTTAAATGCTCATTTTACTCTTTTTTTGATGATTTTTAAGTTTCAAGTGATAAGACTTTGAATATATTGTCGAGTGTATTCGACAATTACATTGACTTTGAATATAATTGTCGATTGTATTTTCATGAATCCCTGGTGATGTCCGCTTTTTAATTGCCATTAAAAAATTAATTAGGTTTATATATGGCATTCCATAAGATTATTACACAGTGAATTACTTTTAGTAAACTCTAAGAGGTAAAATGAATTTAATGTCTGCGGGAATATTGTGGAGGTTTTTCTTCACAATAAGACATTAAATTGAACTTTTTTTTGAAATAATCATAATTTAAATATTGTTATGTAAGATGCATTTCATGTTACTTATTTTTTTAAGTATTCCTGCGTGAGTTTACACTCACTCATGCACTTTGTACAACCTAATCCATTCCTGTATTGGTCTATTATATACTCACCACAGACTTCGATGTCAATAATGTCTTCCCGATTCAATCTATCGTTCCATTTTTGAGGATTGATTGCACCGACAGGACATGCATCCTGACAGTTTGTGCAGTCATCGCATTCGGAATCGGTTATCGGTTCTCCAAATTCCAGAGGCATATCTGTCAGTATTCCTCCAAGTGCTACTGCTGAGCCGTATTCTGGTGTAACGAATAATGCGGAACGCCCAATCCATCCAAGTCCTGCTTTTGTAGCAATTGTTTTATAAGGTAGAATGCTTAACAATTTTTCCATATCGCATTCGTTTCTCTTCATTGTCAAAGCAAAAGCATCATATCCAAGGTTTTTAATATATCGTTCACCTTTGTGGGATATTTTAGTCAGTTTCCCGATTTGTCTGTGAAATGACTTCCAGTACTCCTCATATTCCTCATCTTTAACTAATTGTATAGTCTCTTTTGGAATTTTTAAAACAAGACTTATTCCATTTGGAAAATCAACAAATTCACTTGCCAAACCTTCAACATTTGCATAACCGACCTTGCTTGCGCCGCATTCGAGGAGATATTTTTCAAGTTCATCCATATGCTTAATTTTATAAATGATTAAATAAAATATTTATGTTAGTGATTAGATGAAAGATATAGATGTTTTGATTGAAGCTTTACCTTATATCAAAAAGTTTCATGGCAAGAAAATTTTAATTAAGTATGGCGGACATGCAATGGTGGATGAAGAGGCAAAGTCATCTACAGCCCGTGATACTGTTTTACTCAAATATGTAGGAATGAAACCTCTTATTGTACATGGAGGAGGTCCGGAAATTTCAAGATCAATGGATAAACTTGGTAAAGAGCCAAAATTCATTAAAGGTTTAAGGGTTACCGATGAAGAGACTATGGAAATCATTGAAATGGTTTTGGTCGGTAAAATCTCAACTGAAATCGTATCAGAACTCATTAAACACGATGGCAAAGCCATTAGTTTATCAGGAAAAGATTCAAGTTTAATATTTGCACATAAGAAAGCGGCAAGTAAAATCGATGAGGAAATAGTTGACTTGGGTCTTGTTGGTGAAGTTGATTGTGTGAATACCGATTTGCTTGACATGTTTTTAGAAAATAATTATATTCCAGTAATATCTCCAGTAGGTATTGCAAAAGATGGAACCAGTTTGAATTTGAATGCAGACACTGCTGCCGGTGAAGTCGCAAGTGCGGTAGGTGCTGAAAAGCTAATTATTTTGACTGATGTTCCTGGCGTTTTAAGAGACCCGGAAGATCCGTCTTCATTGATTCAAAAAATTAGAGTGGATGAAGTTCCAGGTTTGATAGAAGAGGGCATCATTTCTGGTGGAATGATTCCTAAGATAGAAACCTGTGTCGATGCCATTGAAAATGGCGTCAAATCCTGTCACATAATTGATGGGCGTAAAAAACACTCTTTGCTTTTAGAGGTCTTCACTACTGAAGGCATTGGAACTATGATTTATAAATAATCATAGTTATTCTTTTATTTTAATTTTCTATTTTTAGTGCTATTTTTCATTTTTAATTTAATTTAATAAGTAAAATCAATATTATAAGTTGAATTTCTATTTATCTTATTTATAATTTTGTTTAAAATATTCTTTGTAGGTTTTGACCACTTGAATAAGAATATCTCTACAAATATTTACAGTGGTATTTTTGTGACTGATAAATTGAAATTCATTATTGGTGTTGCTCTTCAGATAATCATGATAATTATCATGCTTTGTAAATAAGTAGTCTGTAGGGTTGTAATTTGTTGTTGAATGCAAAGAAAAGAGTTTTTGGTATTTTTTCTCAAGTGGTATTCTCCCTACATCTCGTTTCAAAGGATATCAAAAAACTTTAAATAGTGTTGGAGTAAAAATATTAATTGAGGAAATACCTCAGTGAATTTTGTAGAATTAATAGGGTTAGAATCTTTCGATTCTAGCTTTATTCCTTAAAACTCTTTTTTACTCTTTAAACATTTTTCTGAGTTCTCTTCTAAGTAATTTCCAACCGTTCACTCTTGGAAGCTCATCAAGTGCAAATATTTTTCTCGGAACTTTATATCTAGATAAGTTTTCACGAGCATAATCTATTAATCCTTCATCGTCAGCTTCATCTTCCCAAACAACGGCTGCAACAGGTATCTCTCCCCTGTGACAGTCGTTTATACTGAAAATGGCTATTTCCTTAACTTCAGGATATTTTATTAGGACTTCCTCAACTTCAGTTGGATAGATTTTCCATCCGCTCATCACAATCATGTCTTTTTTACGGTCAGTAATAAATAAACGATTGTCCTCATCAAGATATCCAACATCTCCTGTTAAAAACCATCCGTCATCCAAAAATGAGGCTTTTGTTTTTTCTTCATTGCCCCAATATCCCTTAGCGATTGCTGGGCCTCTGAGTGCAATTTCTCCCTGCTTATATTGAGGTAGGGTTTTTGAAGAATCAAGTTCGTCTACAATTTTTACTTCTGAAAAACAAACTGGATGGCCTACGCTTTCAAATCTGTCCGCTTCCCAGTAATCTTCAGGTCTGATGACTGTCCCTGTTCCAATCACGATGGATTCGGATAATCCGTAGGCATTGATAATCGGTATCTGATAGGTCTGGTGGAAATCTTTCCATATTTTTTTGTGAAGCGGCCCTCCACCGGATATTATTTCACGGACGGTTTTCAGGTGTTTTCGAGCATCCATTGTGGTAAGTGAATGTATCACTGGCGGCATTCCACTTAAAACGGTTACCTTTTCGTTTTCACACAGCTCCAGATATTCGTCCATATTGAACTGTTCTATTAAAATGTAGTAGGCCGCTGCCCTAAGGGCTGATATCGCCCAGGAAAGCCCGACATGCGCCATTGGATATATTCCTAAAAACACGTCGTCCTGTTTCAATGTCAATACGTCACATTCATTGTGGATTGCGGTAAAGTAGTTGCCATGGGTTAGCATTGCACCTTTAGGTTTGCCGGTTGTTCCTGAAGTATATTGTAACTGGCATAAATCGTCCCAATCGGTAGCTTCAGCTTCCAGGATGTCGCAATCTTTAAAATCAATAATGTTTTGCGGAATGTATGTGTCAATGTCAATAATGTTTTTTGCTTCACTGTCGGTAATCATAAGTTTTGCTTTGGAGTCGCTTACGATGTATTCAAGTTCCGATGCTGTAAACACCCTGTTTGTTGGAATGGCTATCGCACCTATTCTCCAGATTGCAAATAGTGAGAATAAGTATTCTTCGCAGTTGTGCAGGTAAATTAACACTCTGTCTCCTTTGCCAATACCTAATTCTTTCAAGGTTCTTCCAATTTGAGAAACAATGGCTAGTATTTCACCGGAATTGTATTTGTTTCCGGTTGTAGGGTTGTATAATACATTCTTATCTAGGCGTTTTGAATTTGCATCTAAAAAAGTGGTGATATTCAACATTTAAATTAACTCCTTAACAATGGCTTTTGTAATGTCTATGGTGCTTGCATCGCCTCCCAAATCAGGAGTTCTTATTTTGCATTCTGCAATTACCTTCTCAACTGCATTTTTGATGTCGTTTGCAGTTTCCCATTCTCCCAAATAGTCAAGCATCATTGAGGCGGACAGTATCATTGAACATGGGTTTGCGATATGTTTTCCTGCAATGTCCGGTGCGGATCCATGAACCGGTTCGAATAGTCCGTTGTGGTCTCCGATATTTCCTGATGGTGCAAGTCCGAGTCCCCCTACAAGTCCTGCACTTTCGTCTGAAAGTATGTCTCCGAATAGGTTGCTGGATACGATAACTTCAAAGTTTTGAGGTTGTGTGATCAAATACATTGCCATTGCATCAACATAATAGTCTTCAGTTTTAATTTGAGGATATTGTTTGGCAATATTGTAAAAGCTTTCTTTGAAAACGCCATCGGTCTTTTTCAATACGTTGCTTTTGTGGACACATGTTACCTTTGACTGGTCTCTTTTTATACATAGGTTAAATGCCGCTTTTGAGATTCTCTCGGATGCCTTTTTTGTGATTACCCTTTCGGCAATCATCTTATTTTCATCGCCGTATTCGACCTGTGAGTATAGACCCTCGGTGTTTTCTCTAACGATTACAAAATCAATGTCGTCTCTTAGACACTTCACGCCTTTATAGGATTTTATCGGGCGGATGTTTGCATACACGTTCAATGCTTTTCTTAAATTGATTATGGGACTAGGTTGGCCCGGAGTGGATGTTGATGCTCCGAATAGCACTGCATCACTTTTTTCAGCTATTTTTATTGTTTCTTCAGGTAATGTTGTTCCATTTTTGTTAAAACACTCAAAACCCGCTTCACCGTATTTAAAACTAAATTCCAAATCTATTTTATCAAGCAAATACTCGCAAGCATTCATTACCTCTTGACCTATTCCGTCTCCAGCTATAATTGCAATGTCATACATTATTTCACTTAAAACAATTTTTTCGTATACTTATAATATTGATGTTATGATATTTAATATTTAAAAAAATTTGTTCGTATGTTATCGAAATACTTTTATATAACCAAAGTTATAATTATATATTAAGTACATAAATAAAACTAGATTTCCTTGTTGAATTTTGAGAGGGATTAAAATGGAAAGAAGTA
Organism: Methanobrevibacter sp.; assembly: GCA_017434525.1. Taxonomy (GTDB): domain Archaea; phylum Methanobacteriota; class Methanobacteria; order Methanobacteriales; family Methanobacteriaceae; genus Methanocatella. The sequence goes on along the minus strand of JAFRFD010000149.1, from coordinate 20,190 downwards.
TCGATGAATTGATTGAGTTATTAAATGACAAAGATGACTTTGTTGTTGAGGATGTTATCGGAGAATTGGAATTAAGAAAGGATGAAGCTTTAGACCCATTAATTGATGCATTGTCTCACAGAAAGAAAAATGTTAGATTGCATGCTGCAACCTTGCTTGGCGCAATTAATGATCCAAAGGCAATAGAACCTTTAATTGCAACTTTAAAAGACAACAACAAATTAGTTAGAAGAGAAGCATCCACCGCTTTAAGCCGTATGGGCGAACCTGCTGTTGATCCTTTGATTGGAATCTTAGATGATGAAGATTGGAAAGTAAGGGGAGCGGCTGCTTGGGCTCTTGGAAACATTGGTGATGAAAAGGCCATTCCTGCCCTTGAAAAATTGCTTGATGATGAAAGCGGTTTTGTAAAGCAAGGTGCACAAAGTGCAATAGCATCTATTAAGAAATAGTATTATTTCTTATTATTTTCTTTTTTTTAAATAAACATACGTTAAATGATATTTTACTGATTGGTTATTGGGGACATGCAACTTTTAGCTAGAAATAACTATCTTTGCACTTCTGCATATAGTTCTCATAGTTTTTTTTAAATAATATTCGTATGAAGGTGCCGTTAATTTTAATTTAGATATTGGCAGATGAAATGAAAATAAATTTCATTAATTTTACTGATTGTTTAATTCAATATAAATCATCTTCAGAGTATTGTATGAAATCTATTTCAAAATCTGAATCAATTGTCATGATTTTTTCTGTTAGAATGTCTTTCAATTTCAATAGGTTTTCCTGTGTGTGGCAATACAAATAAATACTTTCAGGTTTAATATTCACATTTTCAATTGGTTGAGATTCAATTGGGCGAAAATCAGGCATATAACCTTTACATATTCCAAACTCGGTATTCAAATCTTTTAATTCATCAATCTTTTTGTAAGTGCCTTTTTTTATAGTTTTAAGATTGTCAAATTTGATATTGAGAACGCCTACAAACTCAACATATACAAGCATTTCGCCAGTATCCTGATTTCTTAAAGCATAATCTGCACCTAACTGGTCTAAATTTTTGATTAATTCATTCAATTTTTCATTTAAACTGGTTTTGTCTTTTGCTGTTAATTGGAAAATAGTGAAATCTTTAGGGGTTTCATTAGTATTAATTGGTTGTTTGTCGAAAATTAGATATGATGATGACTGCATTGTTATCTCAGCGTATTTCAGTATAATGTTGTTCATGTCTGTTATTTTGTCAAAATCCAAAATTGAAATAGCAAAATTTCCTTTAATTGGCATGATTTTAACTATATTTTTAATAGAATAAATAACTATTTGTGAATCGCATCTAAAATTATATTTAATTTGAGGATTCAAAATAGATATAGAAGTGATTTTTGATGGCTCATTTGATAGATTTCTTTAAAACCAAGTTTAGTCGGGAAAAATATGAAAGCGACCTGGAAATGGTAAAAAAGGAGGATAATCCCAAAAGATTATCATATATTGCCCGACATAATGTCTTTCCTAAAGTCCGTCTTGAGGCCGTTAGTCGCATTAGTGAGGAATCAGTTTTAGCAGACATTGCCAAAAACGATTCAAACAAAAATGTTCGCCAGGCTGCAATTGCAAAAATTAGTGATGAGTCTGTTTTAGTTGACATCTCCCGAAATGATTCAAATAGGTCTGTTTGGTTGATGGCTAAAAACAGATTAAATGAATTGGGATGTGAATAACTTTTAATTATTAAATGATTTTTGTGTAAATATTTTTGTTGACACATCAATGGTTGTTATGGCTGCAATTTCTCATTAGTGTTTTTAGGCTATCTTGCAGGGGTTCGTGAAGGTACAATAATTTCCGCCATAATTATAGGGCCAAGTGTTAAGGTTTCAAGAGGAATTTGGACCAGCATATTCTAAAATTAATAGAGTGAATTAATTCTTGTTAGATTTAAATAATAGTTTGATTTATATTTAATTAGGAGTAATATTATGTTTAAAAAAGTTATTTTTCTTTTAGTTTTAGGTTTAATCGCTATGGGAGTTGTAGTTGCAGCTGAAAATGCAACTGCCTTTAATGTTCCCACAGGTTTTGAAGATTTAGGTGATGGAGTCTATGTTTTATATGACACATTCAAAAAACCAGACCAGATCTTGTCTATAGTCTCATATACTGAGCATGATGAAGACGACTATCTGGCGAATGATACAGAAAACAATTATACTGTCTATCCTTGTGACAACAACACTTTTAACTTTGTAGATGGCAGTATGAACGAAAAAGGTACCTTTGAAATTATTGAAGTCAATGGAACCAAATTCATTGTTGATTTTGTAAAAGAAGGTATCGATAACGAAAAGGATTTCAATGACACTTTCAAAAGCTTAATGGAATTCAACAAATTGAATAATGTAACCGGAATCGTCGTTGAAATTACTAATTCAACTGCAGGATAGATTTTTTTTTTAATCTATTTTTCTTTTTTTTATTTTAAAATCATTGTTTTATCAATCATTTCAATCAATATCTTATTTATCGGATTTTTGAAGGATAATGGATGTTCTTTTGGATAGTTTTCACTCAACGGCATCACTAGAAAGCTAGACATGCATCTGTCAGTTGACCTGAGTGCAAAATATGACTTGTAGTTCCCATCAACGATGTTGGTTATTATTCCAATGTCTTCCGTTGGTTGATGTCCGGAAATTCCTTCTTCAGCATAAACCTTGAATTTTTTAAGGCTGTCGGCGGAAATTAAGCTGTATTCAATCAGATATTCATATTCGTCTTCGTCTAAATCATAATCGTCATATTCTATGATTTCATCACAGTTTTCATCCGGAAGGAGTATATTGGAGCTGCAGTAAGCAAGAGAAATGTAAATTCCATCCAAATCAAGGGCCTTGGAGACAATGTCATAATAGAGATTGTCCAGAGGTTGTGATTTGTATCTGTCTCCCAGAATCTCTGGAACGGTATGTGTTGAGCCTCCCTCTTCGAGGACTGTACAATAAAAATGCTTTTCTCCAAGATATCCTGCAGTAGTTGCCTTTTCGATTGTTTTTTTAATGTCGATGTCTGAATTCTCCAGCTTTTCGGCTATTTTCAATATTTCCTCATTGCTTAGCATAATTTTCACTGTTCTCTTTTAGTATTTTGTAAATGTTTTCAGCACCTACTATTTCGCCGTCAGGAACATTCCAGTCACTTGGATATAAAATGAATGGCTTGGATTGGCTTCCGCCTGCACCGCCATGGCTTCCGACCAGCTCTTCAAAGGCGCAGACTTCATCTTTTTCCTTGTCATAAAAACTGTTCACTAGAATATCCGGTGTGTATTTAAATGAACTGTTTCTTTTAAGATGTTGAACAATATTGTCGCCGAATCCTTCAAGAGGATTTTCACCTTCTATTTCATTGCTGTCTAAATAATAGATTCCATTTGCACCGATGGCCATGTCCCCTTTCTCATTTGACCTGACAACTATGAACCCAACATATTTGTTTTTTATGATTCCCGGAATTAATTCCGGAAATAGAGAATTTAACTCTTCATATGTCAATCTGTGTGTCCATTGGGTTAGATAAATCATTGCAAGGTTTCCTGATGCAAGTACGATAACTTCAGAATCGCCCAGTTCCTGTTCTTCCTGTTTGTCGATTTCTTCAATTTTTTTTGAAAATGGAACAAATGTGTCACCGAAGTGGTCTTCATTTGAGGACATTTTGGCAAACATCGCAATATCCTGAGGAAGCAAGGATTTAATGAAATCTTCAAAAGACTCACCATACCTTTGTTTGAATGTTGCTCCATTTGTCTGACCATGATCGGATTGAATCACGAATTTATAATCTCTAGGGCAATATTTATTCCCGTCTACTAAGCGTTTAATCTGTTTATCCATTCCTTTTAATGCAAACCATGAATCCTCATCTTTAACTCCTGAATGGTGCGCTATTTCATCATATCCGAGGTATGTGGAATAGGCAACATCAACATCCCCAACCATCATGTCCCCGATTAATGTGGCGGTATTTATTTCACGCATGAATACATTTGTACCGGCTCTTGTTGGGATATAGGCTATTCCTCTTTTTATTCTTGGTTGGATATCTTTAATTTCATGTTTTATCTGGGAATAAATCTCCATAACCATTTCGGCAAATACCAAACAGACTATACGTGCAAAATTGCTCGGATTTGAAAATACGGAAAACCATGCATTGTTGTAGAGCTTTTTCAGGTTTGTTATTTTACTAAAGGTAAATATCACATTATCGGTATCTCCTGAGAACAGGTTGGACCTGCTGGCTCCATTATGCACCAATAAACCATCACCATTTGAAATTCTCTCTTCCAGTGTCTTTACTTGTTGTATCCCTGAACATTGCATCATCTGGTTGTTGTTTTCTTTTTCAATCCATCTGAATGCAGTAATATTTTCATTGTTTCCATGCAGAATTCCGGCCTGGCTGGCTCCGGTTTGTGAAGATAGATCGGTTTCCCATTCTCTTAATACATGGCTTTTATCGTCTATCATTTCCTTAACTGTAGGCATATAACCTTTATCGAGCGCTTCAACCAAAACATCATGTGCAAGCCCGTCAATTTCAACAATTATTACTCCAGGATAATTTTTAATGTCTCCTTTTCTTTTCTTTTCCGCATCTCTTAAAACAGACCTGTAATATGAACCGTTATCTTCAATTGTAAGTGCGGCGGATAGAATTGTTGTAACTAGTGCCATGGCCAGTGGAGCCAATATTATTGCAAATCCCTGCAGTTCAATTCCAAACAGGGGTCCGAAAAATTCAAGCAACAATCCGTTTAAAACTAAAGTTCCAATACCGAATGTCAAAACTAAAAATGGCATCAATATTCTTGTTAAAAGCGGCCATAAAATTGCATTAACTATTGCAATAAATATGACAAAGAAGAATATGTCATCGAGGTAAGATGCTTTAACGCCCAATCCGAAAAAGCTGATTAGGTAAATTCCTAAAACGTTGCCTATTAATATTATTAAACTTCTTTTCAAACTTGTCCTTGGAGGTTTTTCAGTAATTTTCATGTTTTCCATATTATCGTCACTCAAGATATTCAAAGATTTCATCAATGCTTTCGGCTATTTTGTATATTTCGGTTTGTTTGTATAAAAAACCTTTTTGAGCCATTTCATCAATCATTTCAAACATTTTATTAAAAAATCCATCAATGTTAAATACTATAATTTTTTTGTCATGCTGTTTTAGCTTTTTAAGCGTGATTATTTCAAAGAATTCATCCAGGGTTCCTATTCCTCCTGGGGTGATGATGAAGGCATCGGAGTTTTCTACAAACTTATTTTTCCTTTCATCCATTGAATCAACATAGATGAACTTCTCGCACTCTTTACATAGCGGTTCAAAATCTCCAATCCATTCAGGGGCTATTCCAATTGATTTACCTCCATTGTCATGGACTCCTTTTGCACAGGCTCCCATCATTCCCGTGTCGCCACCGCCAAAAACAAGACAATGTCCTTTTAAAGCCATTTTCTGGCCTAATCTGTAAGCTTCATTTGTGTATTTTTCATCGATTTTTCGACTTCCTGACCCATAAACACAAATATTCATTTTAATGCTCCTAAATATCGGGTGTTTGCTCGGCAAGACATAAATGACAGATTGCATCCACATTATCTTTTTGATTGTCTTTTACAGGGCATAAGAATTTCCCGTTTCTCTCTTCCACCTTTAGACTTCCCGGAAATTCACTGCCTACCGGATGGATAGGTTCTTCCAGGATAAATGTGGTGTATAATGAGGTAATCACATAGATTAAGGGGAACTTGTCGTCTTCTGATGCGCTTATCCTTTCCTTTTCAAAAGTCCTCTTAAGCATTGGAAATGAGTCATCAAAGGCTTGTTTATCGATAATGGCTGACTTTTCATAATCATCATTTCCCAGAACCTCTTTCATGCGCATAATGAAATATTTAATATAGATTTCCAGGTATTTTTCACGGTATTGGGCATGAACAAACTCGCCGTCCTTTCTCATGTATGATGTAGCCATCATTAAATCGTAAACTGAGATAATACTAGCATATTTTTTAAGAATCTCCATTATTTCATGTTTTGTTATTTCATCCTGTGGGGATAATTTTTTAAGTTCCACTAATATTTCTTCAGGCTCCATGATTTTATTATAAGATTTGATTAATAAATACTTTTAATATTAATGACAATCTTAAAAGTTAATGGGGAGAAAAATATGTCAGAAGAATATATGGAGATTTCAAAAGAAGATATTGAAAATGTAGAAAACGCTCTTAAAGTTAATGCAGATTATAAATTAAACAACACTAAATTCAATGACAATACCTTTGAAAAAGGCAAGGATATTGTTTTAACTCAATATGTTGCCAATGTGGAAAACGAATTGGTCTTCAAAACCAAAAAAGAAAACGGCAAGTATTACATCTCAAAATCTTTCGAGCTGTTCATTGAAAACATTATTGGGGGTAACGTTTCAAGGGATGTTTTCCAATCCGTCTATCAATATTTCCATGAAGTAATAGCTGATGAGGAAAATGATTTTGCAGAAGAAAAAGAAGAATTAATTAATTTTTTAGTTTTGACTGAAGAATATGAGGAAGACAAACTGCAGAAAGATTTGGACCCATCAAAAATCCGCCAGGATTACAAACAGGACCATGATAGGATCTACTCTGATGATTCATTAAACAGGGTTCAAAAAAGTTTGGCCCTAAAAGAGTTATTGCACATGTCAATCTGCCAGGTAGTCAATGACATTGATTTATTCTTCACAAGACCTTATGATTTGACTCCAGAGGAAAATGCAGAGAAAAATAGGCAGGAAGCAAAAGCATTGGAACAAGAAATGCAATTGACCTAAATGTTTAAGTAATATTAAGATATAAGATATTATTAACTAACTGACTTAATGATTATATGATTACCATTACTAAAAACGAAGAAGTTGTTCTGGACCAGATTAAAATATTCAGTATAGAATATCCTGATGGAGTTCCTATCGGTGTTTTAAGAAAGGATTTGGGTTTTCATGAGTATGATCTGGTTGAAATTTTGGAAGAGTTGGCTGTTAAGGATTTGGTTATTTTCAAAGACAATAAGGCTAGCCTATCAGAACATGAAAAAGAAATCAACACGGTTAATTCCAAAAAGGATTTGGAAGAATTAGAGCTGAACATGAAAGAAAAGGAATCATATGAGCTTATTCAGAAATTGGTTGATGAAAAAAATCTTATTTCTAAATATACTTTAGAGGGCCATTTGTTGTATGGGGACTTAAAACTCACTAATTTTAGAATGTATCATATCATATTGTCCCTTCAAAATAAAGGGCTTCTTAAAACCATAACTAAGGACGACGGGGAATATTACCTTCTCGTTGAATAATATTTTTCGATATGTTCTTATTATAAAGAGTAATATTTTTTTTCAATTTAATCATAATATTTATATATATTTAAATTCATAATATTAGTAAAGATTAAAGATTTTGATGTGTTTTTTTATGATGAGAATAAGTATGTCATTACCTAAAAAATTATTATCAGATTTTGATGAAGTATTGAAAGAAAGAGGATATCAGTCACGTTCAAAAGGAATTCGTGATGCCCTTCAGGACTATATTGTAAGGTACCAATGGATGAACTCCATGGAAGGTCAAAGAATCGGTATCATAACAATTATCTATGATCATCATTATACTGGTGTAATGGAAAATCTAGCAGAAATTCAACACAGTTTCAGAAATGAAATAAACACAAGTATGCATATTCACATGACTGACAAATATTGTATGGAGATTGTTGTCGTAAATGGAGATATTGCAGAAATCCGTGATTTAACCGAAAGGATAATGAGACTTAAAGGTGTCGAACACGTAAAACTTACAAGTACTGCAAATGGAGAAGAATTTAATGAACCTGGTCACTCACATGACCACGGACACCACCATCATTAATTCTTTTTTTATTTTTTTCATGAAATTTAAAACCACCCCTTATCATTTTGATTTAATTAAAGACAATGAAAGGTTATCCGCATTCTGGCAAGCTATTAAGGAATATGAGGGGGATAATGAACTTGCCTATGATTTGGGATGCGGTAGTGGAGTTCTATCTTATTTTTTAAGCACATATTTTAAAGAAATCATATCCATTGAAATTAATCCGGCAGCATTTGCATGCGCTCGGGAAAATCTGGCTGATTTTGATAATGTCAATCTTTTGGTTGGGGATGTATTGGAGTTCGACTTTAATCGAAAGGCGGACTTGATAGTATGTGAGATGATGGATACCGCCCTAATCGATGAAGAGGAGGTTCCGGTTTTAAATCAGGCTAAAAAATTCCTAAAACCTTCAGGAAAAATAATTCCTCAGGGGGTTATAAATTCGGCGGAATTGGTTAATATGGAAAGGGAATATGTCCATTGGGATGAAAATGCCAAATATGATGTTTTTTCCGATGCCATGATATATTCCGAATTTGATTTTCTAGATGGCATCAATCCCGATTTTGAAGCGGTCCTTTCATTCAAAGCCAAAAAGGACGGCATTGTCAACGGTTTAAAAATCACCACGTTCACAAAACTTGCAGATGACATTATCTGCGGTCCAACGCCAATGTTGAATCCGCCCTTATTGATTCCATTCGATTCAAAGTCAGTAAAAAGCAATGATTTAATAAATGTAAAACTTAAATATATTATGGGAAATGGAATTGAAAGTATTAAAACACATGTAATTTAACAGGTGAATAATATGCCTTTTGAATCTCAATTAAGTAACTTTTTAGAAGGTTTTGAAAAATTAATCGTATTGGGCGTTGGCAACGAGCTTAAGTGCGATGATGGTGTAGGGCCATATATAATTAAAAAACTAAAAGAAGAAAACATTGAAGATGAGAATAGGTTATTGTTCATTAATGCTGAAACAGTTCCAGAAAACTTCACAGGCAAAATCAGAAAAGAAAAACCCACCCATTTAATCATAGTTGATGCGTGTTTAATGGATGGCGAGCCTGGAGATATGAAGATTGTAAATAAGCATGATTTTGCAAACATAGGCATTTCAACACATTCCATGTCATTATCCTTCTTTGTTCGATATTTGGAAAAGGACACTGATTTTGGAATTATTTTTGTTGGAATCGAACCAGAATCAATGGATTATGCAGACAAACCAACTCCAAAGGTTGAAGGGGCTGCAAATAATTTTATAAACACATTAAAAGGGATTATATTATGAAAATTTTATTTATCGGTTCAAGATTATATGATGATATTGATTGGTATGTCAGAAAAAAAGGCATTGAAAGCGTTCTAACTGAATCTAATGAGGATGCGATAAACTTGGATTTGCCTGACCAGGTGTTCATTGTCCCGCGTGGAATGGATGGTCCAAAACAGGTTGCATTGATGCAAAATGTCGATGCAATTGTTCCATTGATAGGAATTGACCCTCCATTAATAGATGTTGCTTATATGAAAGAGGAAGTTGAAGAGGAGTATGGAATTCCAGTCATCGCAGCTGATGTAAGGGCGGTTGAACTGACTTCCAATAAAATAAAAACTAAAGAGTTCTATGGAGAAATTGGCGTGCCCACTCCAGAATATCAAATTTTAAACGGTCCTGAAGAGCTTACTTTAGAGCTCCCGGTTGTTTTAAAACAGGGGGAGGGTCAAGGCGGAAAAGACATTAAAGTAGCAAAGACAACTGAAGACGTTGAAGAGTACTTTAAGGAGTTTGACCAGGCCTTATGTGAAAGATTCATTGAAGGATCCGAAATATCAATCGAGGTATTGGGATTTAATGGTGAATATGTGGCTTTGCCTCCAATCTATAAAGGTGAAACAACTTTAGAAGGAACACACCCATTGAATAAGGTTAAAACAGGACCATGCATGGTTGAAGGGCTTGATAATAATCTGGTCCAACATACCGCATATAAAGTTGCTAAAAACCTGGCTTCTGACGGAATATTTGAAATGGATTTCATGTATTCAAGACAAGATGACCGATTATATGCTATTGAAGTAAATACAAGACCAAATGGTACCAGATATTTAACTACAGCTACTTGTGGCGTTAACTCTTTATGCGAATTAGTTAATATGGCCATTGGTGAATTTTCACTTGCGAACATATCTGATAAATTGGAATATCATTATTCCACTGAAATTCCAATCGGCGACTATAATGGCCCATCTCCAAAAGAGCCTGTGAAATCATTTGAGGATAATGACTTTGTTGTTCACGGTCCTGCAGGTTATCAAAGAGTTACTGCAAGGGCAAACTCCAAAGCAGAGCTGGAAAACTTAGTTGAAAAATTGAAATAATATCTGTGTTATAACTTATAATTACAATTATATACTATTATCAATAGATATCTTAATGATTAAAGATTTATTGTGTGGTATAAAATGAATAATTCAGATATGTTAATTCTTTTTTTAATAACATTATGTGCTACAATATTCTTTACATGGTATGTAAAAAGAATATTTCTCAAGGCAAAGATTGCGGATAATCCTATAGTTAGTGAACATAGACATAAGAGTGGTACTCCAACAATGGGTGGTATTGCATTCTTATTTTCAATTTCTCTGATAATTTCTTTATATTATCAAAATACTCCTGTTTTAATTGTTTCATTTATCATGCTTGCAGGGGGAGTCGTAGGGTTAGTCGATGATTTAATAGGCCTTAAAATCAAAGAAATTCAAAAAATCGTAGTTAACACTTCTGATGAAGTAATTGCACTTGGCCGATTGGATGTTCAACCGGGTGAAGAGGTCCGTGTTGCTACTCCAAAAGCAAAAGCAGAAGTTGACGATTTACTCAAAGCAGGTAAAGTTGAAGTGATTGGTGAAGTTCCAATTAAAACCGAACCGGGTGAACTTGAAAAAATTATCTGTCAAATGGTTTTAGGTTTATTCCTGGGTTTGACAGGTATGGTGACTACCTTAGGAGGTTTTGAATTAGGAATTTTAGCAATTCCAGTAGTTATCATAGGTGTTTTAGGTTCAATCAATTCAGTTAATCTGATTGACGGTATGGATGGTCTTGCAGCGGGCATTATAGGAATTGCTTCCATCGCATGTTGTGCATATGGCTATTTGTTTGGTCCTGCAACAATAATTCCTCCATTTTTAATATTGTCAGGGTTATGTTTAGGATTTTTAGTATTCAATAAATATCCTGCTTCAATATTTATGGGAGATACCGGGTCTTTTGTATTGGGTACCGGTTATGCGGCTGCAGTAATGTTATGCGATATTCCATACTTCGGAGTTCTTGCATTGGGAGTTCCTATTATTTCAGTCGTTGTTAGTTTACTTCACAGGGCACACATCATTAAATTGCCGGTCGAGCCACTGCATCACACTTTAAATCATTATGGCATGTCTGAAGTAAAGATTATTTTAAGTTATTGGGGAATTACAGCATTATTATGTGTTATTGGCATTCTCGCTAAAATGTATGTATTTTAAATTTGAGGGATGATAATGGAAATTCAGGATTTGGTGGATTCTATCGGTGGAGAATTATACGGTAATGATGATTTCTTTTCTATTGATGGTTTTACAGGAAAGTTTACTTTCTTAAATGACTCCCACACTGGTGACATTGTCATTAGGCATTGGATTAATGATACTGGAATACAAATGGCTTTCAATAAGAACATTGCATGTCTAATAACCAAAACCCCTAAAGATGGGGCTATTGAAATGGCGGAAAAGCTTAACTTTCCTTTAATAGTCACAGATAAAATCGAATTGGCCAATGCTTATGCTCTTTCACATACAATCGATAAGTATTCTCCAAATTCAACAAATGTTGTCATTACAGGGACTAATGGCAAATCAACCACTTCTCATTTAATTTATCATATCCTAAAAAATGCAGGATTTCATGTTCTCACCAATACCGATAGCGAATCAGAATTCAATACATTGATAGATCCTATGGTTTCCAAACTGATTTTTGACGAAGTAACCGAAAACGGAGCCATTGATTACTTGGTGATTGAAGTGTCTGAAGTTCAGGGATGGCTTGGCAATCTGATGGAAAATCATGCCGCATTAATGAGTGCTGCAGTAAATCCTGAAGTTGGAGTTATAACAAATATTGCAATGGATCATATTGGACTTGTCAATTCCATCGAAGACGTATTCAATGAGATTTCCACAGTGCCTAAAGCTATTGGAGATGGAATTTGCGTACTTAATCATGATGATGAACTGGTAATGAAATTAGACGTTGAAAACCCATTTTACACTTCAATGAGTGAAATCGATGATAAGAATGCGGTTTATTATAACGGCAATGAAATAGTCTACGAGAGCAAACCGATATTGGCAAAAGAGGAATTGCCGTTTACAGGATCTCATTTCATTCAGAATATATTGTCCGCTATTGGAGCAACAATATCTTTGGGTTTGGATATTGATGTTATTACTGAAGGAGTTAAATCTTATAAGGCGCTTAACAGACGTTTCGCTAAGTTAAATGATGAACCATTGATTTATGATGACTTTGCACATAATCCTGATGGAATCAAAGCCACAATCTCCGAGACTAAAAAATTACTTCATGAGGGTCAAACTTTATATGTGGTGTGTTCCATTAGGGGTTCAAGAGGAATTGAAATTAATCAGTTAAATGTAGAGGCATTGGCGGAGTCAATGGATGACAATATTGAACTGATTTTATCTTCCAGTAATGATGTTGTAAATGAATTGAATTTTGTTGAACCTGAAGAGCGAGAAGTATTTTTCAACACATTAAATGAGAAAAATATTGAATTTACTCATTATGATAATCTAAAAGAGTGTTTAAGTGAAACCTACAAAAAAGCAGATAAAAAAGATATCATTTTATTAATCGGGGCTCAGGGAATGGACCCTGCCGAATCATTACTAAAAGACATAATTTAAATATTACATTAAATTAATATAATAAATGTATAATTTATTCTGTAACGGAATAAATATTTAGAGGATATAAGTATGTTTATAAAGATTAGAAGAGACACATTAATTATTTTATTACTCGCATTTATTTTGATTGTCTGTGGTCGTTTAATAACCTATGTGGCTTTCGCATCTTCTAGTGAAATTAACGATGGTGTTCCAATTTCAGGGATTATTGTAAAAGGAAATGATATCGTTCCCGTGGATACCATCAGGGCAAATGTGATGCAGGCCGGTTTTAGGGACGGTAGTGTCATTTATGGAGATATTTTGAAAACTTCCAAAAGGGAGGTATCGCTTCAGGACGCGCTGCAGACGGCCCAGGAATTTGCAACACAATCGACGGTTCCGGGTACCTCAGTAATGCCGATTACTGCAGCTGATGTTCAAGTGGATAAGAACACCGGAGTCGTTACAGTAACAGTTATAGAAGATTTCTCATCTGTTGAGTTGGAAAATGATACTAGAGGGTGATATTAGTGGATAAAATTAAAGCTTCAATTGTTTTATTAGTTGTATTTTTCTTGTCCATTAGTTCTGTTGCAGCTACCTGTAACATTATTATTATTACAGATCCTACAGGACAGGACCCTAACGGGGCCGCTGCAGGAAGTATGTCCTTTGCAGACAACATGTTCCAGTCAACATTTTTAATGTCTAAGAATAATCATTTTGCAGTACTTTCCGGGGGTACCGGTAGTTCTGATACAAGGTTGGATTCTATTGTTGATGCTGTTGCAAGTTTGGAAAATAATGTTTCTGCAGCTTCCGCAGCTTCTATCGCATCTGCATATAAGGGGGCTCGTCTTCTGGTTGGAGGTCCGACAATGGGGGCCGCTATCGGAGGGTCTTTTGATGCATATGTAATTACTGTTGATGATGCAAGTAACACAATTAAGGTTACTCCTTATAGCAGTGGTATTGCTACATTACAGCCTGGTCAAAAAGGAGCAATTATTCACTTAAGGAATACTGATGGAAACCCGCTTTACGGTACTGCAGATTCAGTTAGAAAAGAAACTGCAATGAATATTGGTAAAATGATTCGTGACGGTTATCCAGCAACCACCATTCTCTCAGAAGCTATGGGTGAAGTAGCAAATGATTCTGGTGAAAAGTACGGTGGGGGCGGAGTCAATTTGGTTTCCGGAATTTCCACTGGAGACATGTTCACTCCTAAGGATATGAATGAATCCGGTTATCCTATGGATGACCAATATTCCAAAGTCTGTGACGAATGCGGATGGGGTATGGGATACCCTGCATCTGAAGCTTATGATAAATGTCCGGTTTGTGGTGGAGATTTAAGAATTGTTTATGCATATGAAGCTTTAGGTAATGCATTGACTGTCAGTCCTAATTCGGTTAGTGTATCGGTTTATGGAAGTGATAAGCCAGGGTTAGCCGCAACTACAAAAGAAATTGTAGAGGCGTCTGTTGCAAAATATGGATATGATGCATCAGCTATTGCAGGTTCTATTAATAGGGGTATTAATAGTGGTCTGTTGATGGGTGTGGATCATGTTGAACCTAAAGACATTAATGTAAAACAAGGTTCTAAAGCAGTTGGTGTTTATTATAAGGCATTGCCTGGAGACAAATCATCTCCTTCATGGGATTTGCCTGTCGATGGAAATATTTTAAACATATTGGGCAGTATCCAAACGGCTGTTGGTATTATTTTAATACTGCTTGTTGTATTTAGAACTAGATTATTAAAATCTTTCCAAAATAGGTGATTTTTCACCTTTTATTTTTTTTATAGTGATTATTATGGCATTAATTTTAGTTAGAGGCGAAAATAATTCAAAATTACTCAATGCAATTGCAGATATGGAAAGGCATGGAAATTTAAATTTAATATCAAAACCTAAAGTCATTGATGCTGGTTTTGCAGATTCTTTGGTTGAAAACATTTTAAATTCCACCCTTAGAACAAAATCAAATGTTGCAACTGCCTTTTTTGTACAAGAAGATACCACTTTAAGTATCATTCAAATCAAAAAGATTCATCCTCCTGCACATGTGGTGGTTGTCAGTGATGAGTATGAGGGTTATAACAAGCTTAAAGAGCTTCTACAAACAGCACCTATTTTCCAGGGTTATCATTCTCATAAGGCTAAAAGTGAAGGGATGATTGATTATAAAATTAAAGGAAAAGATAGGCATATAAAAACTGAAAAATTGAATAGCTATCTTAAAAAATAGCTATTTCCTTTTGATTTTCATTATGTTTCCTAGGGTACGTTCCCCGGAGGAACTGTTGATGAACTGATTTAAATCCACATTGTTTACTTCTTCAAGCAATTTAATATTCAATGCTTTTTCTAATTTTTTTGTAAGTTTAATGTCCGGGGTCATTTTTCCGGTTTCAATTCTGGTTATCACTGAAACCCTTTCGTTAATTTTTTTGCCCAAATCTTCTCTAGACCAGTTTTTGGATTCTCTAGCTTTTCTAATTGCATCGTTATAATCTTCAATCAATTCTTCGGAAGGTTCATCTCGTCTGGAATAATTTCTTTTTGGTGCATTTTTTTGTTTTTTATTTTTTTGTTGTACGTATCTTGGTTTTGGAGGCGCTTTTTGGATTTTTCCAAGTTTTGAGCACTCTTTACATACAACCATAACTGATCCTTCGATTTTTGCTCTTATTGGATTATGTTCTGGTACTGGTTTACCACAAATTTCGCATTCCATATTAATCAGTTTCCTTTAGTTTTTCTATACTATTATATAAATAACTACTTATTAATATTTGTTAGTATACAATAAAATGAATACCTTTAAATACTTTAAAATTACAAATTGTTATTAAAGTAACATGTTTATGAAATTTATCGATAACTAACGGAGATGATTCACATGAATGATTTTGATGATTTGGAAAATTCTTCTAAAGAACAATTGATTGAAAAAGTTGAATCTTTAATGGAAGAAATAGATATTCTAAGAGAAGAAAAATCCAAAGCAAAAAGTAACTTAATGTGGAAAGTTAGGAAATTAGAAAAGGACAAAGTCCTAATTGAAAATGAAAAGATTAGATTAGAAAGGGAAACTAAATCATTACGTTCAGAAGTAGATAGATTTAGATCTCCTCCTTTAGTATTGGCTACTATCACTGAAGTTTTAGATGATCATAGAATGACTGTTAAAAGTAGCACCGGACCTAGTTTCCTTGTCAATTACTCAAAATTCTTAGATGAAAAATTATTAGTGCCGGGCTCAAGGGTGGCTCTTAACCAACAAACTTTCGGTATCGTTGAAGTATTACCGTCAGAAAAAGATGCAAATGTTTCAGGTATGGAAATCGAAACAAAACCTGATATCACTTATGATAAAATAGGTGGTTTGGAAGAGCAAGTTATAGAGGTTAAGGAAACTGTTGAATTGCCTTTAACTCATCCAGAATTATTTGAAAAGGTAGGTATAGAACCTCCTAAAGGCATATTGTTGTATGGTCCTCCGGGAACCGGTAAAACTTTGCTTGCAAAGGCGGTTGCTAATGAAACCAATGCAACTTTCATTAAGGTGGTCGCATCAGAATTCGTCAAAAAATACATAGGTGAGGGTGC
Source organism: Methanobrevibacter sp. (assembly GCA_017434525.1). GTDB lineage: Archaea > Methanobacteriota > Methanobacteria > Methanobacteriales > Methanobacteriaceae > Methanocatella. The sequence goes on along the minus strand of JAFRFD010000149.1, from coordinate 3,612 downwards.
AAGAATGGTACGTGAAGTATTTGAGCTTGCAAAAGAAAAGGCCCCTGCCATCATATTCATTGATGAGTTGGATGCGGTTGCGGCCAAAAGGCTTAAAAGTTCCACCAGTGGGGACAGGGAAGTTCAAAGGACATTAATGCAATTGCTTGCAGAACTTGACGGTTTTGAATCAAGAGGTGACATCGGTATTATCGGTGCAACTAATAGGCCGGACATATTGGATCCTGCATTGTTACGTCCTGGCCGTTTTGACAGGTTTATTGAAGTTCCTCTTCCAAACGAGGATGGAAGAAAAGAAATTCTCAAGATTCACACTAAAAACATGTCCTTTGATGAAGAGGCAGATGTTGATTTGCTTGCCAGTTTGACTGATGGTCTTTCGGGCGCCGACTTAAAGGCAGTATGTACTGAAGCAGGTATGTTTGCAATTCGTCAAGAACGTGATAAAATTACTGTAGACGACTTTATGGATGCAATCGATAAGGTCATGAGTAAAAATCAAGAGGATGAGTTATTCAATACAGAAGCAGGCGTAATGTTTGGATAATCAATCACATTCCTTTTAAAAATAAGCCAATGATGAACCCTATGAGCTCTGATAAGTGATGAATGATGGGCGAGCTGAGGCTTATTTTTTCAATCTTTTTTTGGTAAAACTTTATTTAAAAGTAATTCAAATAGTATATTATGTTATTTAGTAATAATAATGAAAGGGCTAATGAAAGGGTTCTTTATAAAACAAAACCCAATATGGTTTTAGGTTGCAAAAAAGCTATTTATGGTGTTGTTTTATTAATTATTATTTTTATGGTGTCTCCAAGAATGATTCAATTCATTGGTAAGATGCAAGTTTATTTAATATCTCAAATTAAGCTTCCATTAACTCAGTATGTGGCAATAGCCTTTTTCGTTGCCATACTTGCAGTTATATTGTATATTATTTGGCAGCTTATTTCATGGTATTCTATGGAGTATACATTGACTGATACAAGAATCATTGTAAAATCCGGAATTTTATCTACTAAAAAGACTTATATGCCTTATTCAACAATTCAGGATGTTAATTCCACTCAAAGCATTATTGCCAGGCTTTTTAATATCGGAACGGTATCCGTCTTCAGTGCTTATGATAATAATTTAATGAGTCTTGAAAATATTTCCAATCCCTCTGAGGTGGAAGAAATTATATTTTCCAATATGATGGGTTATAGAAGCTTTCAGGAACCTCCTAGAAATTTCATTGATAGAAATGTCGCTAGGGATTATTCAAATAAAATTACAAATGATGACTATTATGATGAATATGAGCCGATTACTCCTATTGGCCATGAAAGAAATTCCTATTCCAGAAGAGAATATGAATATTATCCGGAAAATTTTGATTTCGAACAACAAAAAAACAGTCAATATGAATATGAGCCTTATGAAGATGAATTTGACTATAGGATGGATAGGGCGATGAGTGATTCCAATGATAACATCCTCTATGAAGGAGGGATGAATACATTTTCCAATAATGCCCATTATAATGAAGTGAGCGATGATTATTCCTATAGTGATGATGAGACTTATCAATATGATGGCGAGAGAAATCATTATAATGAGAGAAGCGATAAATCTCATCAAAATGAACAAGAACAAGTAGATGTATCTAGTGAAACTGTCATAAGAAGACATTTTGATAAGTTTAAAAAATAATTTTTTTTTTAATTTTAGGTGGATTATATGGAATTATTATGTATACAGTCCCAGGAACATCCCGAACTGCCTATTGCAGAATTAAAAGCGGTCATGGAATGTGAAAACATTGATGCGATAATTGATGTTGTAACCGAGGGTTTGGTTTTATTAAGGGATATTTCTGAAGATAATATTGATGAATATTATGAAATTCTAACAAAAAGACTGGGATATACCCATGAAGTTCATGAAATAATAATGAAATCTTCTCGTGAAATGTTGGATGAAGATATTTCTTCTATAGATTGGAATAATTACATTAGTGAAACCTTTGCCGTTCGTGTCAAACGATTCAAATCAGAAATCGATACGGTTGCAACCGAAAGAAAAGCAGGTGCATTAATACTGGAACATTGCGATAACATTAAGGTAAAGCTTCGAGAACCTAATTCATTGGTTCGTCTGGTTGCCTTTGGAAATGATGTTTATATTGCTATTGAAAAGATCAAATTGAACAAAAAACATTTTGAGGAAAGCAAACCTCATAAAAGACCATTCTTTTATCCGGGATCAATGAGTCCAAAATTAGCCAGGTGTATGGTTAATTTATCCAGGGCAACCGCCGGCCAATTGGTACTTGACCCATTTTGCGGAACCGGAGGCATCTTAATCGAAGCTGGATTGATTGGTTGTAAGGTTGTGGGTTCAGACATCTACTGGAAAATGAAAAATGGGACCTCCATTAATTTAGATTACTATGGAATCACAGACTACAGGACATTTAATTTGGATGTACGCGAACTCATGATGTATGAAAAAGTAGCTAGTGTGGTCACTGATCCGCCTTACGGCATCTCAACTTCAACAGGAGATATTGAAGGCAATGATATTTTCAGAGAATTTTTCCATGCAATATATGATAATATGAGGGATGACGCTTATCTGTGCATGGCCAGTCCTCATTATGTGGATTTAAAACCGATGGCTGACGAAGTTGGGTTTGAAATTGTTGAGCAATATGGAATTAAAATGCATAGAAGTTTAACAAGAATAATTTCTGTAATTCGTAAAAAACTGGATTAATATAGTTACATTTATATACTAGTTATTAAATCGCATGTTATATCTGATATGAATATTGGTTAATAGTGCTTATTTAATAATTTAATTAACTATTTATTTTTTATTTTGTTTTTTTAGCTTTTTTAAAATTTTTATTTTTAATTTTTATTATATTCGTTATTTTTATATTTTACCTAATTTTTGAAGTTTATATTATAAATTAAAATTTATAATTAAAAATATTTGGTATTGAATATTATTTGCAATATTTTTTAATTGATTTTGTTACTAAAATTTATCCGTCTATTAGATGTGCTATATGTTTTTATGGCGTTGGTCTAAGTTTTATTGTATTAACAATTATGACTATGATGACTGCTTTTCCGCATGTAGCTATATATTAGTGAGTACTTGAATTTTCTCAAGTATGATGTTGGTTTTGTAGATGTGGTGAATTAGTTACAAATTAATTTGTTTCAAATTTATTGTGTATACTCGTCTATATTTTTAGCGTACTTCATAATACTTATTATTATGTCTGTTATGTGTTCAATTCTGTTTGATCCTGGCAGATGCTACTGCTATTGGGATTCGATTAAGCCATGCAAGTCGAACGAGTTTAGGCTCGTGGCGTACGGCTCAGTAACACGTGGATAACCTACCCTTAGGACTGGGATAACCCTGGGAAACTGGGGATAATACCGGATAGGCAATTTTTCCTGGAATGGTTTTTTGTTTAAATGTTTTTTCGCCTAAGGATGGGTCTGCGGCCGATTAGGTAGTTGGTTAGGTAACGGCTTACCAAGCCATTGATCGGTACGGGTTGTGAGAGCAAGAGCCCGGAGATGGAACCTGAGACAAGGTTCCAGG
>JAFRFD010000148.1 GCA_017434525.1 Methanobrevibacter sp. | reverse complement strand
TTTTTGTTGTGCATCAATGAAGCTTGGTTCATTAACCTCTTTTACAACATCACTATCCTTAACCTCACCAATCAATAGTGGTGAATCGGGATTATGCAATTTTTGGTTTCTTTTAACCAGTTTCATGTTGGAGTTGGCGTAGCAATATTTGCATCCATGCATGCATGTGTTATATGCTCCAATATCCCTTCCAAATATGCAATCGCATTCACGAATCCTATATTTTCCTTTGGGGATTTTTAAATTATTTCCAATAGCTTTCTCAATGACATTTTGTGTCATGCAACCTGATGAGTCAAAACCGAACCTGTCCAAAAGAGTTCCTTCAACACAGGTTTTCATTTGGATATCATAATCATCAGCTATTCCTGCAAAATTCTCGCCAATAATTAACTGTTCCTGGCGAATGACTTCACGGACCTCTGGAAAATTCCTCAAAACCTTTTGATACAAATCAATGAAACTTATTGTGCAATCGTCAGTGTATGTGTGAAGTTCTGAGGCCATCTCTTCAAATTTGTCAATGTGAAAATCAAGAGAATATTTTTCTGTGATGAAAATCGGATCATACCTCCAGGAGACCTTATTTACCCCCAATGTTTCGGATAGCTCTTTAAAGGATTTAATAACTCTCTTAAAACTAGGAACATTGCGTTCAATATCCCTGCCATAGGGAGTGATTGTTACAAACCAGAATTGATTAAAATCATTTAGTTTGTCCAAATCTTTAAGCATTGGCTTTGGATTTTTAGTGCAAAAACACAGACAATCAATGATTTTAGAATCCAATGGATATTTGTAGATATCATCATTATAAGGATTTCTTGTACAGACGAAACCCTCTTCAACACGATTGAAGAACCATTCACTAAAAAAAGCAGGTATGTCAGTCCTTGAGCCAGTATTGATTATCATGAAAAAAAGAAAAAGTAAAAGAGATTATAAATCTCTTCCGAAAATGTGTACTGCTGCAGTACCACCGGTTCCACCTATGTTGTGAGTCATACCGATTTCTGCACCGTCCACTTGACGTCCGCCAGCTTCTCCTCTGAGTTGCCATACAACTTCAGCGGCCTGAGCGATACCTGTAGCACCTAATGGGTGTCCACGTGCCTTAAGACCTCCGGAAGTGTTGATTGGGAAATCACCATCGATTTCTGTTTGTCCTTCTTCGATAGCTATTCCACCTTTACCTTTTTCGGCAAATCCTAAGTCCTCTACTGCCAAAAGACCGTTAATGGAGAAACAGTCGTGCACTTCTGTTAAATCAATGTCTTTTACTGTAACTCCTGCCATTTCATAAGCTTTTCTGGAAGCCACTTTTGTAGATTCAATGGTAGTGATATCTTTTCTGTCGTGTAGTGTTAATGTTCCAGAAGCCTGTGCAGAAGCCTTTACATAAATTGGAGTGTCAGTGTATTTTTTAGCATCTTCAGCAGGAACCATTACAATAGCGGCTGCTCCGTCACTAACAGGAGAACAATCTAAAAGTGTTAATGGGTCTGCTACCATAGTAGAATTTATAACTTTATCTACAGTCACTTCAAATGGGAATTGCGCATTTGGGTTTTTGGATGCGTTTTTATGGTTTACAACTGAAAATTGTGCCAACTGTTCACGGGTAGTACCGTATTCGTACATGTGCCTTTTTGCAATCATTGCATATAATGACGGGAAAGTAGCTCCTTGCTGTGCTTCCCATTCCTGATCGGATGCAGTGGCAATAGCCGGGGTAGCATCAACGACATCAGTCATCTTTTCAACACCCGCTGAAATTACAACATCATGAAAACCTGATGCAACTGCCATGATTCCTTGCCTTAATGCAAGACCTCCTGATGCACAAGCAGCTTCAACTCTTGTGGTTGGAATTGGATTAAGACCTACATGGTCGGAAATAAGTGCTGCAATGTGTTCTTGTTCTACAAACAGTCCTGAAGACATGTTTCCAACAAACATTGCTTCAATGTCAGCACCGTCAATACCAGCATCCACCAAAGCCTTTACACCGGCTTCGGCAATCAAATCTCTAAAGGAAGAATCCCATAATTCACCAAATTTAGTTTGTGAAACTCCGATAATCGCAACATCTCTCATATTTAAGCCCCCTTACATTTTAATTTTGCCTTTGAATTTAGCATAAACAGCATAATCAACGTATGTTTTATCGTCAATGATTTCCTGTGTTTTTGGAGCTAATTCTCTTCTTTCAACAATCTCATCTTTTACTTCTATTGTGAATCCATCACTTCCGGCACCGGATCCGTATGATATGACAAAGATTTTATCTCCAGGTTCTGCAACATCCAAAATGTTGGATAAAGCTAAAGGCACCGCACCGGAATAGGTGTTACCTATGTTAGGAGTTAAAAGTCCCTGTTTGATTTGTTCTGATGTGAAACCTAATTTTTTACCTGCTCTCAGGTAAAATTTACCGTTAGGCTGATGGAAACATGCATAATCATAATCTTCAGGTTTTGAGTCAGTTTCTTCAAGCAACATTTTTGCTGCGCTTAAAACATGCTTGAAGTAAGCAGGTTCACCTGTAAAACGGCCTCCGTGAGACGGATAGTCCTGACCTTCCCTTCTGTAGAAGTCAGGGGTATCGGTTGTAAAACTGCAAGTATGGGTAATATCAGCTATTGTGTTATCCTTACCGATAATGTAAGCTGCTCCACCAGCGGATGCAGTGTATTCCAAAGCATCTCCAGGAGCGCCCTGTGAGGTATCAGCACCGATAGCCAATCCGTATTCAATCATTCCGGATTCTACAAGTCCCATAGTCATTTGAATACCTGCTGTTCCTGCTTTACAAGCGAATTCCAAATCAGCAGCAGTCAGTTTTGGAGTTGCGCAAACAGCTTCAGCAACAATGGAAGCTGTCGGTTTTACTGCATACGGATGTGATTCGGAACCTACATAAACAGCACCAATTTTACTTGGATCAATTTGAGCTCTTGCTAGAGCATATCTAGCAGCAGTTACTGCAATAGTAGCAGTATCCTCATCAGCAGAAGGTACGGATTTTTCATTAACAACCAATCCATTTGACAAAGCCACAGGGTCATCACCCCATACCTTTGCGATTTCCTCTACCTTAATTCTATAAGATGGCACATGTGCACCATATCCTACTATTCCTACCATTAAATCACCTTAAATAATAATCTTGAACGACAATTAAAAATTAATTTAATTATTAATATTTTATATTTATTATTAGATAAAACTAACTAAAAAATAGCAATTTTTTAAACAAAATAAGAATTTTAAAAAAGAATTGAATTCAAGATGCAGTTGCCGGGATTCGAACCCGGGTTGTAGGCTTGGAAGGCCCAAGTAATAACCAGACTATACCACAACTGCATAAAAAGTGCGGCGTCCGGGATTTGAACCCGGGTCGCTAACGTGGCAGGCTAGAGTCTTAACCAGGCTGGACTAACACCGCATAAAAATAACAACAAATAAACTTATGTTTTAATATTATATAAAGTTTTGCATTATTTGCCAACTATTTGTTTTATTATCAATTTGTCCTCTTTATCAAGTGTTCGGACAAGTAAAATCACAGCAAAGTAAACCACTATTGAAACAGGCATAGCTAGCCACATATTCAAATTAAGGACATGTAAGACAATTCCCAAAACCCCTGATGCAAAGCAAATTTTTAAAAGATCGAAAACCAAATGCCTATCAGGAAGTTGATTGATTTTACTTACCATGTAAAATTGCAGGAATAAAATTAATATCTCACTTAAAACTGTCGAAACTGCAGCACCATAAACTGAATAGTTTGGAATTAAAACAAAATTTAAACAGATATTGAAAATTGCAGCAATAGAATAAATCTTTGTTACAGAATATTCCTGATGAGAAGCGTTTAAAATTAATGAAGAAGCACCATTAATGAATAAGAAGCATACCGTCCAAATCAATACTGTCAAAACACCTCCTGCCTCAATATATTCGGCACCATAAATCCCAATAATGTCATATCCGTAAAACATGGTAAAAACGGAAATTGGAATTGTAACCAAAGACAGATATTTGATTGATTTTACAAAACTTAACCTTAACAAATCCTTTTCATTTTTAAATAGCTTGCTCATGACCGGGAAAACGACCGAAGAATAAATTGTGTAAAACAAAGTTAAAACAGTAATCAGTTTGTAAGCGGAATTGTAAAGACCTGTTGCATATGTGGTTGAAAACTGGGTTATCATGACCAAATCAATTGAGTAGTATATTGTGTAAAACAACCCATTTAAAGCAAAAGGCAGACCTGCCTTTAGTAAAACCTTATAAAAATCAAAATCAAAAGATAATTTCGGCTTAATGATATGTTTGCGCAAAGCAAATATTTCATAGATTAAAGCAATGAAATTAGCAAATATATAGGCAAATGCAATTCCAACCAATGAAAGGTCGGTAAATGTTATAAGAATGATGAATAATAAAGTTAAAACATTTAAAACAGTGTTTGTTATGGCCTGGTATTTCATTTTTTCGTGGGCTTGGAAAGAAGAGAACAAAACTGCATGATACGACTTGATTACATTTTCAATTGCAATTAGCAAACACATCATCACAAGCTTGCTTTCCCAACCCAATGCCATTGAGGTTAAATAAACCGCAATTACATAAAATACTGCTAAAAACAGTTTTAAGGATATTGAATTATCTAAATATAGATGTTCATTATCAAAATCCGTTGAAATAGACCTGACAAGATAAGTTGGAAGACCAAAATCAATTATGATACCGAAAAGAGCAGCGAATGAAACTGCAGCTCCAAATATACCATAATCAGATGGCCCCAAATACCATGCAGTAACAATTGTCCAAACGAATGCGCAAACACTTGCAATTATTTGGGAAATCATCATCCATCCCATATTTGCAAATGCAGTTTTAACAATATTAGCCATGATTTAACCTTAAATTTTATATGCTATAATACAAATCCAATCATTTTCTTCATTTAAATAAGCTTTAAAATCTTTAAATCCAGCAGTTTCAAGAGATTCTTTTAATACATCTTCAGAATAAATTTTCATGTCCAACAATTCAACTAAATCGTCGTATTTTTCCATCTCTCCTTCTCTGTAAACTGCTTCATTACAGATAAATATGAATCCGCCTTTTTTAAGAACCCTATTGACCTCTTTTAAGTCATTGATAAAGTTTGGCCAAAAATAAATTGTCTCAAAACATGTTGCAATATCAAAAGTTTCATCATAGAACGGCATTTCGGAAACTGATCCCTGTAAGACATTTACATTTCCATTTTCGATTGCATCTTTATTCAGTTCTATGGATTTTTCGACACTAACCTCAGAATAATCAATTCCTACAACACGACCGTTTTCGGAAATCTGTTTGGCAAAACGTTGGATGTTTCTTCCGCCGCCACAGCCGATATCTAAAATTTTACTATCTTCTGAAATGTCAAAATGGCTTACTCCCCATTGTGCCATTGATTCATGAGATTTATTCATCCTGTCAAGGATTTGATGGCCTAACTCACCAACAGGTTTTCTTGCATTTTTAATAAGCTCCTTATCTTCAATGTGGTGACCTGTATTTACTTTACCATTATCTGCCATATTATCACTTTTTCATTCCCTTACGAGTTTTAATAGCTTGTCCGGTTTCAAATTGCTCTATTTCACAAGCCCCAAGCAGCGCCTTTCCATAGGCAAGCAACTTGTCTTGCTCATCGACTATCAAAACCTCATCCTTTGCCCTTATCTTTTCATCACAGTCAACTACAAATTTACAGAATACGCTTTTCCCATCAAGCGCAAATGGCACTGAGTCCTCATTTACAACCACTCTGTTTTGCGGATAAGGCATTTTATTGTGAAGTCTTTTTGCACCCTCTTTTGATAAAATCAAATATGAATCTGATGCTCTCATATTTACAATCAAAACCTTACCGTCATAAATGTGTCTGATTTTTCCGGTTTTTTTACTTTTCTCTATATTGATGTTGCCGGCAAACAATGCATCGCCAGCGCCAACACCGAATTGATAATCCGCAATTGCCTTTACCTTTTTAATATCGTCCTTGCGATATCTGATTTCATCTGAAAAGCTGGATTTCTCATACAAACCAAGCTCCAAGTCATTGACAATCCTTGAATGGATTAGGACCTGGTCATAGTACTCTACAAATTCTGATATGAAATCCTCTATAAACTCAATGGCATCCACATCGCGTGTTTTTGGAGCGTCATTCTGACTTAACGGATATACTTCATCAATTTCAAGAGGTATCAAACCAAATGGAATGTCAAGCACCATGAAATCTGTATCATCCAAGTCTAGTTCCTTTTCTGCACCATAAATGTAGAATTCCCCTAACTTTCCTGAAACGAATTTGGAGTAAGGCTTTCTTGATGGAGGCAAAATCACCAAATCTCTCTTTTTAGGCATTTCACGTAATTTTTGCATATGCCTTAGCACTTCAGGTCTGCAGAGGGATTCCGGACCTGTGTAAAAGAATGCGGATTTCTTGCTTCTAGGATCATATTTTTCCAAATCCTGCGAATAATTTCCAAGATGCCTCACCGCTTCAAGTAGTGCGGGGTGAGCTCTGCATCTCTCTTCAACAAGTTCCATTAGATTTCCATCATAAATGGCTTGTCTGATTAATCTTAACTCTGCAAATGAAACATGCAGATTATGTTGGGCTATCAAATCTCTTCTTTGCTCTTTAGGCATTGCCCTTAAATCATCAGGAGTGTATTTGGTACATATTTCACATGAACATGGCATTTCCTGCAGGTTTTCCAGTTTGTAGGTTCCTCTTGTTGACAAGAGCCTATCGTCTTCAGCATACAATATGTAAGCTGCTGAGTCAAACAAATCGCATCCCATGGCAACACACAGTGCAAATATCATGGGATGGCCCGCACCCATCAAATGGCGGGGAACTGTATCTGACAATTCGGCCATTGAGTTCATTACAACATCAACCAAGTCTTTATAGTGATAGGATTCCATTAAAGGAACAACTGCTCCAATCGGGTATAAGTCAGCGTCAAGCTTTGACAGTTCCCTTGCACATTCACGTCTCAAATCAAGGAAAGTTGACCCCTGAACTACTGAGTTCAGCAGCATTTCCATATTCTGTTCCTTTTTGTATGCAACCGCTTCTTTTGCCCTTTCAAGAGTAATTTCCAAATCGCTTTCAGCCTTTTGCCTGTCAACAAAAGGAGCTGTTGGAATATCTAGGCTGGTTCCAATGTCTGTCTTAATCAATTCCTGAAACTCGATAACCTCTTTATTGGTAATCTCCACATCACCATATACTGAAAGTTGGAAAGACCCTGAATCAGTCATGATTGGACCGTCAAAATGAATCAGTTCGTGCAATCCCTTCTCGATTGCCTCCTTTTTTAAATCCTCATCCTTATAAATCAGGTATGCATTGGTAATTACAATATCGGCACCATACTTGCCAACGTCAACAGCCTGTTTACGCGGATGAATAACCGGCATTAATGCAGGTGTTTTAACATCTCCATGCTTTGTTTTTAAAACACCAACACGACCCATATTATCTTTAGCTTTAATTTCAAACATTTGTTTTACCTTATTCATTTAATCGATAGAACTTAATTATTAAAACCACAAATCTAAAAAAAATCAAGTTCAAAAAAAATCATATCTAAAATAAATTTAGATGTTAACAATATCTAAATAAACATTAAGTGAGAAATTATATAAATTTTGCTCATTTTAAAGTTTAAAATTAAAATATCTTTGTTATAAAGTTTTGAGATTTGAAAATTATAGTTCAATTAAAAAATTTATAATCCATAACATCCAAAATAATCTTAGATAAAATGAGTTATGAAAATGATGCTAGAGTAATAAGTGATGACATATTTGATTTGGTTAATGAACTTTTCAGTCAGGAAAGAACCTATCGAAATATTGAAGGAAGGATTAATTTTTTTGATACTTATAACGATTATTTTGTTTTAACGGATGATGAATCTTATTCTATTAACTCTAAAGAAATAAACCATAAAGTTGAAACATTACATACATCTACAGGCGCAATAAGTGAGTCATTTGAAAAATTTATCAAGCCAATGAGATTCAATTACGATGAAGACATTGCAATTCTGGACATCTGTGCCGGAATAGGATATAACACTTCAGCGGCAATAGCTGATTTTATTAAAAATGGCCACGATTCATCCTTGACAATAGACATGGTTGAAATATCAAAGGCCACCCTTGCATGCGGTCTTTTAGTGCCTTCACCCATTAAGGAACATGACATAACAAGAAAAGCCATTGAAAATGAACTTATAAACCAGGATTATGCTGCATTAAATTTAGAAACAGCCGAAATTCCTGAAAATATCAACATCAATGTTTATATTGAAGATGCAAGACAAACTGTTCAAAAACTAGAGGACAACAGTTATGATGCAATATTTTTAGACCCGTTCAGCCAGAACATGGCTCCAGAATTATTTTCACTCGAATTTTTCAAAGAATTCAGGCGCATTATCAAAGATGATGGGATAGTTGCAACTTATACCTCATCAGCACCCGTCAGGGAAGCGTTCATCGAAGCCGATTTCTACATTGGCCATGGCCCGATATTCGGAAGAAAACAAGGAGGAACACTTGCCAGTCCAAATCCATTAATGCTTGACACCGCACTACCAAAAAATGATGAAATCAGAATTGCACTTTCTGATGTCGGAATTCCATTCAGAGACCCTGATCTAAATGACAGCAGTGACATGATTCTTGAGAGAAGAACCGAAGAAAGGCACAATGCAAGACACACCACCAAAATCTCATCCGCCGTCAAAACACCGATATTTCTAGCCTGCGAAATGGATGATGAAAAGCTCAAAAGACGTGTCGAGAGAAATCTTTCTAAAATGAACATACCATCAACAACATCAAAAGAAGCATTTTACATTGTTGAATGTGAAAACAACTACTCACAAAAACAGGATGAAACAAACAACTCAAGAAATAGAATTTTGGATATGAAAAAAAGATTAAAAAAAGTTAAAATGGGAAAATTATGAAGATACATATTTTCCGCTTTTTAAGGTGTATGCATCCTCTTTTGTACAGGATTTAGTTGCTGTTTTAACAGTCAAATCTCCTCCTGATCCTCCGTGATTGTGCCCAAATACAGACCAATCACTGTCACAGTGTGCACATACGATTATACCTTCAGCACTACTTCCTTCACCATTACCTGTTGCAGGGAAAGTACCCCAGTTTGCGGTTTCTGAACCTGCAAAGAAAATACTCCAGTACAGTTCATGACTTCCACAGTATGGACAGGTTCTGTCAAATTCAGTTACATAGAATGTGTAACCGTATTTACTGAGTTCACCTGAAGCGGAAGCCCTACCAATTGCCAATATTGAGTATCCGTCTTCTGAAACACCATATTTATTATAGGACACTCCCACCTTAGTTGCGATAATCTTAATGGTTTTAGTAGTTGAATAACCATTGCTTGGATCTTCTAGGGTAACCTTATACGTACCTACAGCAAGATTATATGTAATGCTGGCCGCACCATATGCATTGGTCTTAACGGATGTTGTTTTTCCATTAAGAGTAATCTCCATATACTTATTTTTCGCAACACTGCCGTCTGCATTTAAAAGAGTTGCAGTATATTTTGAAGCAGTGTTTGCAGCATCAACAACATCTTTTGCATTAATTGTAGGTGCATTAACAGTTATCTTAGTAGAGATACTATATCCGGTGTATGGATCTAAAGATGTGAAAAAATATTTTCCTTTTGATAATTTGAAGTTCACACTTGCCACACCATTGGAATCAGTTTTCACCTTATTTTTAACACCGTTTATGTAAACAGTGACCTTAGCCTTTTTAACTAATTGGCCATCCTTGTAAAGTTTAACTTTAAATGTGGATGTTCTGTCTGAAAATACTGTCATCTTGCTCGCTTCAAGAGTAGGCAAGATTTTTATAGTGTTCGCCTTTGTCTCTCCAGTGACCGAGTTGACGGAATACATCTTGAATGTGCCCGGCTGGGATACGATGGAAATCTTAGCCACTCCCTTATAGTTGGTTTTTACTTTGAAAGTGTTTCCATGAGCCTTGAAGGTAATGTATTTTTTGGCTAAAACTTTACCGTCCTTATCATAGAACTTGGCGGCAAAGACCTGAGAACTTAAATAATGCTTTGTCACATCATATGCTATTACTGATGTTTTGATTACAATCAGATTTGCTATCTTAAACCCTTTTGGATGAATAGCATAAATTTTGTAATTTCCAACATCCAAATTAATATCAAAACTTGCAACACCCTCTGAATTAGTTTTTCTGGCATATTTCTTACCATTTATCTTGAATTTTACATAAGAATTTTTTAATGGACTACCGTCACTATTTAAAAAGGTTGCAGTATATTGTTTGGAGTTTGAATAGGTTTTAGTAACATCACTACCAAAAACAACAGGCAAAACTTTAACGTTTGAATTGTTGACCGCATTTCCATAAGTTGCAGAAATCACATAATTTCCTGCATTAACGTTTAATGGAATTGAAACTTTACCATCACCATCAGTATTTTGAATATAACTGGCTCCATTAAATTTCAATGTAACAGAAGCGTTGCTGACGGGATTGTTGTTTTTTGACAAAACAAAAGTATAATTAGATCCGCTGTAACATGAACTCTCACTTTGACCTCTCAACACATAATTCGCATTGGAACTAGCAGTCAAAGTATCATCACTTACAGTCAATAAATTTGCACCGCCCGAAGGAGGTTCCTCATCAACTTCTCCAGCAAGCACGTCATCAGTTGCATTTGCATCCACTGCAGCAACTGCAGAAATTGATAACATAAATACTAGAGTCATTAAAAATAACTTAAATTTTTTATTAAACATACGTTAACCCCATTTAACATTTGTTCGTACTAATTCTTATTTAGCTTTATCTATAAAAAGCTTTTGATTTTCAAAAAAAGTATAAATAAGTTTAATTTTAAAAAAATAAACAATAAAACAGTTATAAATACTTTAAAAACATTAAAATAATTGAAATTATTATCAAAAGACAAATTTTAATTGAAAATGAAATTTTTATATTAAACAATACTTAAGTAAACATTTATTAAATGAGGAAGATTGATAAGAAAAATAATGAACAACCATAGTTTATTGAATATTAATAAAGCAATAAAATTTATTTGAAGCTGAAAAATTAGAATTTAACTCTTAAAATCAAATTTGAAGCATAAATATAAAAGAAAGAAAAAAAGTTGAAATAAGGTTGAAAATGCCTTATTCCACAGTCACACATTTTGCCAGATTTTTAGGTTTGTCCGGGTCATGACCCTTTTCAAGAGTGATGTAATATGCAATCAGTTGCAATGGCACAATATATACCAAAGGTGCAATAATCTCTTTGACTTCAGAACTTATTGAAATGACAGCATTTGCTTTGGTCTTTAGAGACTCATCATCATCAGCACCAATTGCTAAAACATTTGCACCACGGGATTTAACCTCTTCCAAATTACTCATGGTCTTTCTATAATTATCACCCGGAGGTATTATTACAACAACCGGAATTCCTTCATCTATTAAGGCTAAAGGACCATGCTTCAGTTCTCCGGCAGCATAACCTTCACCATGAATATAAGAAATTTCTTTAAGTTTTAATGCGCCTTCAAGAGCTGTAGGATAAGAATATCCTCTTCCAAGATAGAAGAAGTCACGGGCATAATTATATCTTTTTGAAAGTTCTTTGATTGAATCCTCCTGCAAGAGAACCTCTTCAATAAATTCAGGAACCTTATCAAGTTCGCTGAGCAGTTCGTTATTTTTAGCAAGCAATGCCGCAAACAAGTATATTGAAGTCAATTGAGCCACATAGGTTTTGGTTGCTGCAACACCAATTTCAGGACCGGCCTGGGTTTGGATTACATAATCTGCTCTTCTTGTTATTGCAGAACCTGCAACATTGACAATACCCAATGTTTTTGATGTCTGATTAGCAACATCCAATGCCTTAAGTGAGTCTGCAGTTTCACCGGACTGTGATATGAAAACAACTAAAGTCTTATCATTTAAAGTATTTGCGGAATATTTGAATTCAGATGCTAAAATTACATCAGTTGGAATTCCAGCAAGAGATTCTATCAGGTATTTTCCAGATAACGCCGCATGATAAGAAGTTCCACAGGCTACAAAGCAAATTCTCTGCAGGTCTCCTACTTCATCAAGAATATTTTGAATATTCTCTTTTTGAGATAAAGTGTTTCTAACTGCAATTGCCTGTTCGTTGATTTCCTTAATCATGAAATGGTCATAGCCTTCCTTTTCTGCCATTTCCGGTGTCCAATTAATGGTTTCAATCTCTTTGTTGACCACATTATCAAATTCATCATGAACAACAACACCATCCTTATCCAAAATGACAATTTCGCCTTTTTCAGGATAAATGATGTCCTTTGCATATTTTAAAATGGCCGGAGAATCGGATGCAAGATAATATCCCTCTTCACCGATACCTACAATCAAAGGAGAATCCTTACGTGTTGCAACAATTTTATCAGGCTCATTGACTGAAATCGCCGCAAGCGCATAAGCCCCTTCAATGATTTCAATAGTTTTTCTAACTGCATGTTCAAGGTCGAATTTTTCATCCATGAACTTCTCAATCAAATGAGGAATTACTTCAGTGTCAGTGTCAGATTTAAATACATGACCTTCAAGGGTCAATTTTTCTTTGATTTCCAAATAATTTTCAATGATACCATTGTGAACAACAGCCACTGTATTTCCTTCATCAACATGAGGATGTGAATTTAATTTGGACGGATCACCATGGGTAGCCCAACGGACATGGGCAATACCGAAGTTTCCCGGCATGTCCTTAAGGTCCAAGGACCTGTCCACTTCTTCAATTTTACCTTTATCCTTTTTTATGTGAATTTTATTATCAAAATAAGTAGCCAACCCAATTGAATCATATCCTCGGTATTCCAATTTTGATATGCAATCAAAAAGGACTGGTGCTACATCATCATCATTTTTTAATATACAACCTACAATTCCACACATCTAATCACCTTTGATAATCATAAATATCCTTATAAAGGTTCACAACATCCCCAATTATTAAAATGGCTGGAGTATTGATTTTCTTATCGGAAATATCTCCCAAGGTACCGAATACCACATTTTCATCTGGAAGTGTTCCGCTTTCTACAACACACACCGGAGTATCTGCAGAGCGATATTTCATAATTTCGGAAGTATTTTCCTTGATATTTCCAATTCCCATTAAAATAATTAAAGTATCGGCAGTGTAGTCCCAATGAACCTGGTTTTCAGCTTTTGTCGGGTCTTCATGACCTGTTACAATAGTTACCGAGGTTGCCACTGCCCTGTGAGTTACAGGTAGCCCTAGAGAAGTTGGTGCCCCAATAGCTGAAGTTACACCTGGAATTACTTCAAATTTGATATCATGTTCCATTAAAGCCAATATCTCTTCTCCACCACGACCGAATACGAAAGGATCTCCCCCTTTAAGCCTTACAACATTTTCATGGCTTTGAGCTTGTTCGATGATTAAATCATTGATTTCATCTTGAGTTTTATAATGTTCCCCTGCTTTTTTGCCGACATATATTCTTTCTGCTTCTGCAGGCGCATGGGCTAATATTTCTTCATTAGCCAGATAATCATATAAAACCACATCTGCTTTGTTTAATGCTTTTACTGCTTTAAGAGTTATTAAATCAGCATCTCCAGGTCCTGCACCAATTAAATAAACTACCATCTAAATCACTTATAAAAATCCTTTAAAAAAGTTTAAACCATCATCTGAACCAAACAATTCCTCACAAGCCCTTTCAGGGTGAGGCATCATTGCACAAACAAGGCCTGACTCGTCACAAACGCTTGTAATGGCTTCCATAGAACCGTTTGGATTTTTGCCTTCAAACTGCAAGACAATTTGGTCCTGGTCTTTCAATAAATCAATGTCTTCTGTGTAAAATCTTCCTTCAGCATGGGCAATAGGAAGTTTGATTGTTTGATTTGTTTTGAATGCTTTTGTAAATGGAGTTCTGTTGGTGCCCACTTTCAAATCAACCCATTCACAGTTGAATTTAGGGTATTCATTTGTAATGAAAATTCCCGGAACAAGACCGATTTCACCTAAAATCTGTGCACCATTACAAATTCCTAAAACTGGCTTTTCTTCTTTGACTAACTGTTTAATTCCATCAATTACCGGAGTGATGGAAGCCATTGCGCCAGCTCTTAAGTAATCTCCATATGAAAATCCTCCAGGAATAACAATACCATCATAGTCTGTCAAGTCTTCTTCACTCCACCAAACATATTCTGGAGTGAGACCGGCCAATTCAATAGCCTGTGCAACATCCCTGTCACAGTTGGTTCCCGGAAATCTAATTACGCCAATTTTCATTTAAATCACTCCTATTTGCCACAAGCCATGTTTTGTGGAATAACATTGATTTTGTAATCGTGAATTACAGGATTACAGAGTAATCTTTCACACATGTCAACTACATTTTCTCTGATTACTTCTCTGTCTTCACCTTCCATTTGGAATTTGATGATTTCAACTGTTTTTACATTATTCACATCATAGCCAAGCAATTCAAGAGATCTTTCGATTGTAGTAGCTTCAGGGTTTAACATACCGCTTTTAAGAGAAATTTTAACTTCAATATCAAATAACATCTATCTCACCTAAACATCAAATTTTTCCTCATCCGGAATAATTCTGTTATACACTTCTATGTAAGCATTCATAACTTCATTGTCTTTTCCTTTTCTAAATAATTCCTTATCTAACATTTCCAATGTTTCGCTATCCCATAATCTGCATCCATCAGGAGAAATTTCATCACCTAAAAGGATGTTTCCATCTTTATCTTTACCGAATTCGACTTTAAAATCAACCAGGATAATTCCAGCATCTGCAAAGAATTTGACTAAAACTTCATTGATTTTTAATGCCTTTTCGATTAAGATTTCGATTTCTTCATCACTAGCTATTTCCAATGCTTTGATAAGAGAACGGTTTAGCATAGGGTCATGATATTCATCATCCTTATAATCCATTTGAAGAATTGGAGGGTCTAACTTTTTACCGTCTTCAATTGGATAATTGCGAACCAGACTACCTGTAGCAATATTTCTTACGATAACTTCGATTGGAATCATTTCAAGCTTTTTTGCAACCATGACATTTGGCTCTGGAAGGTCTATGAATTGGGTTTCAACACCGTTTTCCTCTAAAACCTTGAAAATCTTAGCAGAAATTGTGGCGTTATATGCTCCTTTCTTATCCATTACCTCTTTTCTAGCACCGTCACCGGCAGTCATGTCATCCCTAAACTCGATAATGACTTCATCTTCGTTTTCTGTAGTGAATACGCTTTTTACTTTTCCACTGTTAATTAACTCTTTTTTGTCCATGATATCAACGAAATTATTAAATTATTATATTATAATTTTTGATTAATATATTATATAAAATTAGTTAATCAATGGATGTTTTAAATCGAATTTTAAAAAAAATAGAAAAAGAAAAGTAGTTATAGTTCGTTGATGTAAACCTCATCGTCTTCGGTTTGCCCGAATTTCATCCCATTAAGTGAGCCGTTAGGAAGCTCAGACATTATAATAACAGGATAATCTTCGCCCGGTTTGATAAACATCTGATGAGTGACATTCTGTCTTGTTGTAACTACTATTTTATAGTTATTATTCTCTTTTGAGAATTCACCATCAAGAAAAACTTTATTGAAGGATTGTTCCAAAAGATAATCTGGAAATGACTCTTCAATACCAAAATATTCCAATAAGTCTTTGAAAATCATTTCATCATTCCATGGTCGGAAGGTTTGCTTGATCTGAACTGTATGAAGACCCTATAAGTTTTCCAGAATCAGCATCGTATTGTCTGAATCCGCCGTCTTTATAAGTAACTTCACGGTAATAACCTTCACCGTTCTGCGCATTGAATTTCACCACTTCACTAACAATGTCACTATCCTGTGAAGCTGAAGAAGAACTTTCAGAAGATGCAACATTACTTACTTTATCTTTTATTTTTTCAGCAGTATTAGAATCAATATTTTCCATATTAACACCTAATTCGTTCATGAAAGAATATGCTACAGCACCGCCAACAATCAGCAATGCCACAATAATCCCCAAAAGGATTAAAATAAAGCTTTTCATATTCTCACCTCTTATAAGCTTTCAGTTACAATTTGAATATTTCCCTTAAAATACTTTTCTATTACTTTATATATTACAAAAAATAAAATAAATTCATGGACATGAAAAATGCCACAATACTTCTCATATTTCTATTATGTGTTTTAGGTTTAATAATAGGAGTTTACTATACCGAGACTAGCGAGAGCACTCTAAACTCCGATGACTATGAGGAAGTAATCCATGAGGATTCAAACGGAACAATCACCATCAACTTTGTATTAAAAGAAAAAAATGAATCTGATTTAAGTAAATTCTTTACCTAAACCAAAGCTAATTTTACATCCATATTTGGAAGATTGTTAATATTGCTTGTAAATGATGCGATATTTTGAGTGCTTTCAATGTCATTTAATAGAACACAAACAACCGCATTAAGGGAAATTGATTTTTTCTCAACGCTAACTTCCATTTTAAAAAAGACAACATTTTCAAAGCCATCTCTAGGAAGATTGAACCTTTTGGATGCATCCAAAATTTCAAGGGACACCGGAACATTATTTACATCAAAATCAAGCAAAAGACCTTCATCCATTTCCACCGTTTCGCCATAGTGGAATCTACGATTTACTTTAACTCCAAAAATGTCAGCGTGACTGTCATATCTGTAAATTAATTCTTGGATATCATTTTCTCTCATACGCATCATCAGATTTTACCTATCAAGAAAAATTTTGTAAAACTTCATTATTATAATTATAATTAAGAAATTCACGTAAATAAATACTTTTTGTTTGAATTAAATGCAATATTACACTATAAAATCAATATTAACAGATTAATGCAATAATTTAAAAAAAATAGAAAAAAAATAGTTAATAAAAATAACCATTAAACTCTTTCTTCAGCATTATCCCAATCAGGATTTTTAGCCGGAAGAACAGTAAAGATTAAAGTTGCAATCAACAAAATAGCTGCTGAAATTACAGTAAATATCAACTGTTCGAATGTGGCGTTGTTGGCTACATCAATCATACCACCAATCCAGACGATTGTCACAAAGATTGGCAAAACATATTTTACAATAATCAGCCACCATTTGCCCAATTTGATTGTTTTAGTTCTGGAATTTAAGAAATCAATTAGTTTTTCAGCCTTGAATATCCAAGCAAATATTATACATTCTAAAATCACACCAAACAGCAATGCAATCTGGTTGATGAACGTATCTACAAATCCAAGGACGTTTCCACCATATGCAGTTGCATAAATCATGGATATGCAGGCACCAACAATAATCAGTATTGTCATTGTTCTTGACCTTGAAAGGCCGAACTTGTTCTGAATGGAAAATGACAACGGTTCGATTGTTGATAAGATGCTTGTAAGGCCTGCAAGATAAACTGTCAGGAAGAACAATGGTCCTAAAACATAAGCCCACTGGCCGAGCACGTTAAATACGGTAGGATATACAACAAATACCAGTCCAGTTCCTTGAGTTACTAAATCAGCAACCGCAGTTCCTGACTGCATTGACATATAGCCTAAAATTGAAAATACTCCAAGAGCTGCAAAATTTTCAAACAAGGAATTTGCAAGAGCGATAGAAATAGTATTTGTAATCAAATCCGCATCATCCTTGGTGTAGCTTGCATAAGTAAATGCAATTGACATTCCCAGACTTAATGAGAACACAATCTGTCCGAATGCAGCCATCCAAATTTCAAAATGACCTAAAAGTGACCAATCAGGGTTGAAAAGCTCGGCCAACCCTATTGAGGCACCAGGCAAAGTAAGTGAAAATCCGACAATAATTACCATGATTATAAATAATGCAGGCACTAAAAGCTTTGAAACTTTACCTAACCCCTCTTCAAGGTCTCTGTGAGATATAAACCAAATGATTACCCAACCTACAAGCATTGCAACAGCAATTAAAGGAATGAAACTCAATAATCCGGATACTGAATCTGAAGATTGCAGAAGAGTAGTTGCAAAGAAGGTATCTGGATTTGCTCCCCAACCTTTGGTGAAACTCAAAATCATGTAAATTCCATCCCAACCCAAAATAGCTGAGTAATAAATCATAATCATAAATACAGCAACCGGCAATAGCCAGCCTAAATATTCCCATTTGGAGCGGATCTTTCTGATTGCCTTTGGAAAGGAAGACTTAAAGTTATATCCTACACCATACTCCAAAATTAAAAAAGGGATTCCCATCAAAAGAATCGCTACAATGTAAGGGACGTAGAAAGCTCCTCCCCCATTAGAATAAAGCACATAAGGATATCTCCAAATGTTTCCAAGTCCAACAGCAGAACCAATCATCGCCAGGATGAATGAAAGATTACTGCCCCATTCATTTTTATCTGCCATAATTTCCCATTTTCTCAATTAATTTATATCATTATATTTTGTAATTAAAGTAATAAAAATGTTTAGATTATTAAAAAATTAGTAAAAAATAAAGTGTTTAGAAAGATAGGATAAAATTAAATAATTACTACATAATCGTCATACAATTCTTATTATTTTTAATATTTTCCAAAATCAATTTCATTTAAAATATGTGCAACACGTTCCTCCTCAGGAGGAAGTTGCATATAATCACCAAATATTTGGCCAAGTGTGGCCTCCTGATTATTTGGAATTTTCGCATAAATATCCTCAAATTTAACTAGTTTTGCAGGTTTAAAATCTTCAATTCTGAAATAAGGTTGCTCATTCATTGTTAAGTCAGCATAATACTCATAATCGTCATTTTCATATTTTGTAAATAACTTTAACAACTTCTTTTGATAATGCTTTGGAGTTAAACCGATAATATTAAAAATTGAATGTAATACATTCGCAACAGTCTTAACCAAACTAGAACCCTCTTCAATTTTAATAGATGAAATGGAGCAAAATTTACATAATAATAAACATCTGCGCATATATAACAATCTTTTAAATTTGTTATTGGGAACTTTATCTAAAATGAATAAATCAATATGAAGACCCATTTTAAAATCTACTTGACTGTCCCAATATTCTGCCCAATAAGTACCATTTAAAGATAATCTACCAAATTGAAAGAAATATTGCTCATTATATCTAATATCATAAACAGTATACTTTTCACAGCCCTTCTCTTCCATGATTTTTAGGAATTTTTCATAATCTTCCCGAAACATTATTACATCAATATCGTCATCCCATGGGATAAATCCTTGATGTCTTACCGCTCCAATCTCAGTTCCGAAAAATAAATAATAATCAATGTTATTTTCATCACAAATATCAATGAAATCTTTTAGAATTAAAAGTTCAACATCTTTGATATGTTGCAATATTTCCTTCCCACTCATCATATCATCTAATATTTATTAATAATATTTAAATCATTATTTTCAAAGTCTTCCATTATTTTACAAATTGCCTTTGAGACTTCAAAATCAATATATGCGTTATTTTTACTCAGCTCAATGGATTTTGCAAATGCTACAAGCTCATATCTTATTCCTTCACCATCCAACTGATAGAAATACTTTTTATTGTCTTCCTGATTTTCATATCTTAATTCAAAATAATCTGTTTTCCACCAAGGTGCTGGAACGTAAGCATATCCTTCACTTCCAGAGATAATTAATTCCCCTTCAGATTTCACGCTATTTGCAACTTTAATTGAAGCGACGGCATTATCATATTGGAAATCTATTTTTGTAAATAAATCAAAATTAACTTTATCATCTAAAACCAATGAATTAATCGTTTTGTTTTTATAATCAGTACCTAATATTTGGAATATCGGTAAAAGTGCAGTTGGAGCCCATGCAGTAATACTGTTCCAGGAATTGTCATCATATTCCCTTATACTGGTACAAGTCGCATCAACAGAATAAACATCCCCTATGTTTCCACCTTTTATTAACAATAACAATCGATTATATGCTGTTGAATATGCAGTTTTGATTGAATCCATCAATATCAAATCATTATCAGCAGCCAATTTTTCTAGTTCAGAGCATTCATTTTCATTTAAAGAAAATGGAGATTCGCATAATACATGTTTTCCTTGATTTAAAGCCTGTTTTATTTGTGAGTAATGTTTTGAAGGATGAGATATGAGATATGCTGCATCAACAATGCTTAAGAGATTATCATAACTATCTGCCAATGTTAAATTCTCATTTTCATAGAATTCCTTTTCAGATTCATTATCAACAAGAATTGCAGTTACTTCAATACCATTAACAAATTTAGATTCATCAAAGAATTTTTTCAATATATTTCCTTCACCAACAAGACCTAAATTAACACTTCTATTTTTAGATCTAATTTCTGAGCTTGAAACCCCTTCAGTTCGCTCTAAATAAACAACATCACAGTATTCTTTTAAATAATCAAAATGACCAACCCAATCGGAACCAACAGTGAAAATATCAACTTCATATCTTTTTATATCATCAATTTTTTGCCCTTCATACTCTTCAATAATGATTTCATCCGCAAGCCCGGTCGCCCTTACAGATTCTATTCTTTCCATTAATGATTGTTTAACATTAATTTTACCTCTTTGTTTATCGAAATCATCTGCTGTAACTCCCACTATTAAATAATCACCCAATTCCTTTGCTCTCTCAAGGAGTCTTTGGTGCCCGTAATGGAATAAATCATATGTTCCATATGTGATTACCTTAGTCATTTTAATATTCCTCTTTTTTCTAATTCTTTAAAAGCATCAATTAATTTATCATTATCTTTGAGGGTTAAATCTCCAATGTGCCCCACTCTAAACATTTTGTTTCCAACTTCTCCACCATTTGGATTAACCCAAATATTATAATCGAATTTTAATGTATTTACAATTTCATTCGCATCAGAATTTATGCAATAAACTCCAGTTACTGAATTTCCTAAACAATTGCATTTAATTTCTAAAGGCAAATCTTCAATTTTCATTCTAAAATCATTGGCTAAACTAGATATTCTTTTAATTTCTGATTCAACTCCACCTTGCTTTTTGATTTCTTTTAATCTTTGATTAATTTGAAGCAATATGGTTACTGCTGGAGTAAATGGAGTTTGGCCCCTTTCCCCATTTTTTAACATGTCTTTAAGGTCAAAATACATTGATTTGCATTGATTGTTTTCCACTCTTTTTAAAGCATTTGGACCTAAAACAATTACTGAAATTCCCGGCGGACAAGCTAAAGCCTTTTGAGATCCAGTAATAACAACATCAATATTTTGTTCTTCCATGTTTAATGGATTTGCTAAAAATGAACTAATTGCATCAACAATAAGAAAAATATTATTTTCACGACAGAATTTAGAGATTAACTCTAAATCATAATAAACACATGAGCTTGTTTCACAAATATTTACTAAAAAAGCAGTAATCTCTTTACCAGAATATTCATCCAATATTTCATGAGTGATATTCTGACCAAAATCAAGTTTAATTTCTTCATTAGAAATATTATGAAGATTGCACAAATCAACAAATCTCTGACCAAAACCCCCTCCGTTAACAATTAGAACTTTATCTTTTTCGCCTAATACATTCATCACAGTGGCTTCCATAGCTGCTGTGCCTGATCCAGTAATGAATACAACTCTTGAATCATCACTTGCATACACAAACTCTTTCATCAATTCCTCATTTTCAAACATGACTTTTGAAAACTCATCATTTCTAAAATAAGGAGTCTGTTCCCCTCCAATCTCTCGAACTGACTCACTACTCATTACAGGACCAACAGTGAAATTTAACATGAAAAAACATCCAAAATACTTATTAAACAAAAAATTATATTATTTTATATAAATATAATTTAAAAAAAGAAATATTTAAAAATTTCCAATAATAATTTTAGATTATTAAAATTTAATTTAATCAATAGATATAAAAAAATAGAAGGAAAACTAACATGATTAAATCAAAACGATATGATGATGAAACATTAAAACATTTACAACAAGTTGAAATGAAAATGTTTAAATATTTCGTTGAAGTTTGTGAAAAACATGAATTAACTTATTTTATGTATGCTGGAAGTTTACTTGGAACTATCAGACACCAAGGTTTTATTCCATGGGATGATGATATTGATGTAATCATGTTTAGAGAAGACTTTGAAAAATTAAATAAAATTTTTGAAAAAAATATTGATGAAAAATATGGGTTTTTTAATGTTTTAAACGAAGAAACCTACCATTATACCTGGGGAAGATTAACACTAAAAAATACTCACTTCAAAGAATGGTGGGCAGACCAAGTTGATTACACACCAAATATCTTCCTAGATATTTTTATTTTAGATAATGTCCCGAATAACAAATTTAAAAAATTTATTCACAGATGGAAAAGTTTTTCATTAAACCAATTAACAATATATTCCCTCCTTAAATATGAAAATGAATCAAAAATAAAAGAAATAATTCAACAATCAATTTATTACATCTTAAAAATAATTCCTATTTCCTCCTCAACTATTAAGAAAAAATGTGTGGACTCCTTTTCTAAATATCAACATGAAAATTGTGAAGAGGTATGTGATTTTCCATCGGAATTCTTAATGCCAATATCTTTTAAAACAGATTGGTTGCCTCTAAAAAAAGCAAAATTTGAGGATATGGAAGTTAATATACCTAATAATTATGATAAAATATTGAAAATGGATTTTAATAATTATATGGAACTGCCCCCTAAAGAATCCAGATTCAATCCTGCTCCTGAAGAAATTGATTTCGGCGAATATTAAAAATAAAAAAAATATCCCTGAATTAAATTTTAGATAAATTACATAACCAAATTATAACATATTAAAGCACCAATTAAAATCAATATAAATCATGAATATAATTAAAATAGAGGATGTGCCACAAAATTTTTTAAATTTTTAGTGTGGTTTTTAAAATTTTTTTATTTCGCATTTTTTTGGTATTTTTAGTTGTTTTGTTGTTTTATTTCGTTGTATATTCTTTTTAGATTGTGTCCGATTGTGTATAGTTTGAATTCTGTGTTTGTGTTTTTTGTTCCTGTTGTTGTGAATTCATGGAGTTTCATGTTTTGTTTTATGTGTGCAAATGGCAGTTCTGCTGTTTTTGATCGTTTTTTGTAGATTTTTTGTGCCCATTCA
>JAFRFD010000147.1 GCA_017434525.1 Methanobrevibacter sp. | reverse complement strand
GTCCATTCCTTTAGGACCTAAGGTAGTTCTTACAGTTTCAGCTAATACTTTACCAGCTAAAATGTTATTTCTTTGTGCATCTCTACCGACAGACCTGTTAGTACCTTCAGGTAAAATAAAAATTGGTTGTCCTTGTGCCATAAATAATCACCTTTTTTTTAATTTTATAAATAATTAGATCAGTTTAATTATCAACATGAGAAAATAAGTTATAGTGTTGAATAAACCTTTCTACTTAATACATGAGTTTAAGGTTATATAAATACTTTATGGTATAAAGTAAATTAAAGTAAGAAAAAGAAAATAGCTAAAAACCTGTGAAAAATTAAAGGTCGAATAATAGTATATTTGATGAATTATCTTAATGGTTCACTAATTAAAGATTGAAATTATCATAGGTATCGTGAATTTAATATGATGTCGCCATGAAAAAATATTAAACTAAGAGGAATAGATAGATGGCGGAGAGAAAAAATTGCAAATACTAAAATTTTAAAAAAAGTAAAAAAATAAATGAGATTAAAAAATCTCATTTAGACTCAGAAACCAATTCCAACAAAGGAATCGAAATGATTATGATTATCTATGTTGTTTTTTCTCTAATCTGAAAGGAGGAGTCCTTTCGATTGTATCGTAAGCATCTTGTTCTTCCTGAAGCTCATTGAAGAAATTGTTAATTTCTTCCAACCTTTTAATCTTATCGTTTTTCCTGTTCAATTCATTTTTAAGGTTGATGAACTCTTCACGAGAGATTGTTTGCTCTTTAAGATACTGAAGTTCCTTATCTTTTGAATTATACTCTGACTGAAGGGTAATGTAATCTTCACGAGGGACAGTTTGTTGTTTTAAATATTCAATCTGAGTATTCTTTGATGCCAGTTCGTTTTCCAATCTGGTCTGAAGGGTAATGTATTCCTCTTTAGGAACAGTATTTTCTTTAAGAACATTAATTTGGTTATCCAGATTAACTATTTCAGTTTCGAATTGGGATTGGAGACTATTATAATCTTCTTTAGGGATAGTTTGTTGTTTTAGAAGAGTAATCTCATTATTCATTTCACTAATTTTTGATTCGAAATTAGATTGAAGATTATCATATTCGTCTTTAGGAATGTATTGTTCTTTTAAAATATCAATCTGGGTAGTTTTTTGAGAAATTTCATTTTCTTTTAAAAATAGTTCATTGTTTTTAAGCTCAAGTTCCTTTTCAAGCTCTAGAATTTGAGTTTTGGATTCGACATTATTTTCAAGTTTAATGACTTTAATCTTATACTCATCGATAGTTCTTGAGAGCGCGTTTATTTGAGCTTCTTTTTCAGCTACACTTTTGAATGATTCATTTAACCTTTCATTAACGTCAGCCAACTCTTTTTTCTTGTAGTCCCTTAATTGTTCAGCAAAATATTCCTTGATTTCATCAAGAGAATTGTTAACATAATCTAGCTCATAGATCCTGTCTTCCTGATTTTTGATAAGACTGTCCTTTTCTTCGAGTTGTTTTTTCAAAAGGTTAATTTCATCTTCTGCCTTAAATTTAATGACAGAAACTTCTCTTTCCTTATCTACAATATCTTTTTCAAGTTCTTTTATCCTTTGAGGAGTGGTATCATTAGCTTTTTCCACTTCAAGTTCAGTTAAGTCTAATTTTAACTTATTGAGCTCTAATAGGCAAGACCGAATTAAAGATTGTAGAGTATCTTTTTCAGCATCAATTCCTATTTCCATTCTATCCCTTAGATTAAATTTTATCCCTATATCGATTTCAAATTATTGTAGATTTACGAATTTGAATATCTAGATATATTGTACAATATAATTCCTTGCTATAAATTATTTATTTTATACTATTTAAATTAAACCCTTACAATAACCTAAAAATGAAAATAAAAACAATAAGAAAAAAGATAGAAAAAACAAAAAAAATTAAAAAAAATAGAAAAATTAAATTGATAAAATTAGAGTATTTTATCATTGATTAATTCTGCATTTAATATTGAAGCTCCAGCAGCTCCACGAATAGTATTATGTCCAACTAAAATATATTTAAAACTATTTTCAAATGCTTGGTCTTTTCTCAACCTACCAACAGTAACAGCCATACCATTACTTGCATTTCTGTCCATTCTAGGTTGTGGCCTGTCGGATTCTTCTTTGACAATTACTGGATTTTCAGGAGCTGAGAATAAATTTAGTTCTTGTGGCAAACCTCTGAAGTTTGCCATTTTGTCACCCACATCAGCAATGTCAAAATCATCAGCCAACTCAATAAATACCGCTTCGGTATGACCATCAATAACCGGCACCCTATGACATGATGCACTTAATTTGAAATTAGCATTGACAACATCGCTACCATCGAATGAACCCAACAGATAGAGGGATTCGCTTTCCATTTTTTCCTCTTCCCCACCAATGAAAGGAACGAGATTATCAACAATTGCCATTGATGGCACTCCGTTATAGCCTGCACCGGATACAGCTTGCATTGTTGAGACCCTAACAGATTTAACGTCAAAATTATCAACAATAGGTTTTAATGTCAAAGCCAAAGCAATAGTTGAACAGTTTGGATTGGTTACAATGAATCCATCCCAGTCATTTTCCTTTTGCTGAGCATCAATCATGTCTAAGCACTCAGGATTGACTTCCGGAATCACTAAAGGGATGTTCTTTTTCATCCTGTGTGCGCTAGCATTACTTGCAACAACATAATCTTTTGCAAATTCCTTTTCAACTTTAAGAGCAAAATCAGCAGGCAATGAAGAAAATACAATATCAACATCATTGTCCATAGCTTCAGGATTGGTTTCAATGACTTCAATGTCCTTAACAGATTCAGGCATTTCACTATCCAAATACCAGGTTGTTGCATCCTCATACCTTTTACCGGCGGAACGAGAAGATGCCGCTAAAGCTGTAACTTTAAAATCAGGATGATTTTCAAGCAATTTGATAAATCTTTGCCCTACCATCCCAGTTGCACCGAGTACACCTACATTTACCATATTAATCACCTATTCTAATCCTAAAACATCATTCATACTGCTGACAACACCTTTTTCAGCAGAAGGAATAAACCTAATAGCTCTGATAACACCAGCGATAAATACTTCTCTAGTATGGGCCTGGTGTTTAACTTCCAATCTTTCACCATCACCGACAAACATTACGGTGTGATCTCCAACAATGTCTCCACCACGAATCGCATGAACACCAATCTCTTCAGGAGTTCTTTTGCCGACTAAACCTTTTCTTCCGTAAACTCCAACTTCTTCAGTGTCACGGTTCAATTCTTCTGCAATTACTTCAAATGCAGTCATGGCAGTTCCGGATGGAGCATCCTTTTTCTGGTTGTGATGCGCCTCAATTATTTCAATATCATAATCATATAAAAGAGGAGCCAATTTCTTTAAGGTGTTGAAGAATACATTTACTCCGATTGACATGTTTGATGAGATTACGGCACCAACATTATTCTCCTTAACATTTTTAATGTTTTCAGCCATTTGTTCATCACTAAAACCGGTTGTTCCAACAACAACACTAACTCCGCAGGAGGTAGCTACCCTGATTGTATCGACTGCAGCATGGGCAATAGTGAAATCGACCAATACATCAGCACCGGATGCCTTTAATGTTTCCTCTAGTTTTTCAGATCCTACAATTTCAACGCCAAGTTCATCAATGCCTGCCTGAAGGCCAGCATCTTTACCTGCAAGAGGAGTGTTAGGCATTTCAATAGCTGCAACTACTTCCATATCTTCTTGTTCAGTAATTTTTCTAATAATACCGGAGCCCATTCTACCTGCAGCTCCAGTCACTGCGACTTTAATCATAACAATACCCACTTAAATTAAATTAGACTCTTTCAATGCTTTTTTAAGAACTTCCAAATTATCTTCTTGCATTTCACATAACGGTTGTCTGAGAGGTCCTGAAGGAAGTCCCATTAAATTCATTGCAGTTTTGACAGGAACAGGATTACTTTCAACGAAAAGAGCCCTTATGATATCAAGCATTTCATAGTGAAGCTCAAACGCTCTTGTGTAATCATCATTCAAAATGCTGTTAACCATCAATACCATTCTTTTTGCATCAATATTAGCAGATGCACTGATGACACCAGTTGCACCCACTGCCATAAGAGGCAGGGTTAAGGAATCTTCTCCGGAAAGAATGTCAAAATCATCTTCAAGCCCTTCACGGGAAAGTGCTTGGTAAATATCAGACACTTTATCAACACTGCCGCTTGCCTCTTTGATAGCTTCAACACCATCAACCTTAGCAAGCTCAACTGCGGTTTCCACAGCAATGTCACATCCGGTACGTGACGGGACATTATATGCGATAAGTGGAATGTCACAAGTTTGAGCAATAGTGCTGTAATGGTCTACTAAAGCATGTTGCTGTGGCTTATTGTAATAAGGAGTAATTAATAATGCAGCATCCGCACCAACATCAACAGAAAACTTGGTAAGGGATATTGCTTCAGAAGTAGCGTTACTTCCAGTTCCAGCTACTGTTTGAACTCTACCATCAACTTCATCAACTAAAATTTCAATAACTCTTTGATGTTCTTCATGGCTGATTGTAGCAGATTCACCGGTGGTGCCTGCACCAACTAAACCATCTACTCCCTGATCGATTAAATAATTGATGTTGGATCTGAATCCTTCCTCATCAATGTTTTTATCTTTGTCAAAAGGAGTTACCATTGCAACGTATGTTCCTTCAAATTTCATTCTAAAACCTCGTTAACTAATTTACATGCTTTTTCACCATCTTTCCAATCGACAAACAACACAACTGCTGTTTGAGAGGATGTGATTTCAACAATATTAATGTGATTTTTTCTAAGTGGTTCTGTAATACCGGAAATAATTCCTGGAGTTTCAATAATATCCGGGCTAACTAAAGTAATCATTCCTGTGTCTCTTCCTAAAGATAAGGAACTTAATACTTCAGTCTCCACAACTAAATTATGTAAAACATGATAAGCTTGTTCTGCATCCTTCTTATTGACAAATGTTGTAATAGAATTTTGACCTGCAGAAATTCCGAAAATATTAATGTTATTCTTAGCAAGACAACCTGTTATATCAGCAAGAAGTCCGACTTTTTTAAGCATAGCCTCTCCAACGAGAACTATGAGTGAAATAGGGTCCTTGTACAGTGATACAGATTTTAATATATCACCTTCAAAAGGTCCTGTAATACGGGTACCCTTTGAACTTAAATCGCCGTGAGCGAAGTTAATGATTTTTGCACTTATTAATGGATCTTTATATTTTAATGCATGAGGGTGCAATACCTGTGCACCATGTGTTGCCAAATCTCTCATTTCTTCAACTGTTATCTCTTCTAATAATTCGGCTTCTTCGATTTTATTAGGGTCTGTTGACATCACACCTTCAACGTCAGTGACGATTACAACTTCGGATGCATTTAAACAATGCCCAATTAAAAATGCTGAGATATCACTTCCGCCTCTTCCTAAAGTTGTGATTTCACCACTAGGTCCTTTTCCTAAAAATCCACAAATAACTGGAATGATTCCTTGATTTACAAGATTTTCAATTCCGTTGATTTTCTTGTTGGTAGTGCTGAAATCAATTTTTGCTTCAAGAGAGTTGGAATCAGTGATTATTGGCCATAACTCATTATAAGGGTCAATAAATTCAGACTTAACTCCTAAAGATTCAATAGTTGCTGAGAATACTCTAGCACTGGTCAATTCGCCCATAGCCATAATTTCTGCCTTCTGCTTATCAGTCAAACTGGAACCGATTGCATCATTGGACAAATCAATTAATTCATCGGTAGTCTTATTAACTGCAGAAACTACAACAACTACCTGATTACCTTTCATATACTCATTTACTACGGACTGCGCCGCTTTTTTTATCCTGGAACCATCACCAACCGAGGTTCCACCAAATTTCGCTACTATTAAATCCATTAAATTCACCTATTTCATAAAAACTAATAAAAAGTTTTTCTATATTCTTGAGTTAACAAAAATATTAATATATATTTATATATGACCATATTAATAAACTTTTAACTAAAATATCTCTAAAAAAATTAAATATTTAAAAAAGTTAAAATTAAAAAATTTATACAAATAATTAAAAATTCAAAACAAAAATAAAAGTATAATAAAAAAAGTGATAAAAAAATATGAAAAAAAGCTTATTCTTGGGTTTGTTCTAACCTTACAAGCCTTGTAACATATCCAGCAATTTTATTTCTTAAATGTTTAGTACTTACAGTAGAGTATTCTTGTACTAATTTTTTGTTTTCTTCAAAATCAGTAGTGAAAACACCTTTGTGAGTTTCAATAAGTTCTTTTGCTAAACGTTTAACAAATGAAGTTCTAATATTGCCCATCAGCATTCCTCCTTAAAATTTTTTTCTGCTCATTTTTATTTAATATAGTTAGCATGTCTACGATTTGATCGATAATATCAACATCAAGACCTAATTCTTCACAAAAATCATCAATCTTCTTATGGACTTCATCTTCCCGGGATTTATCATAAACAGGCATTCCAAGATAATCCTTAGAAAGGGCAATGTCCAATGCAAGAGATGTTCTTTGAGAAATTAAATCAAATAATTCATTATCAATTTCATCAATACGATTTCTAGACTTTATGAGAAGCTCTTCGGCTTCTTTTTTGTTGTTAAAAGATTTTATTTCATAGTCACTTGCCAAAAAATCACCAAATTGATAATAATGATAATAATATAATTTATTATTATCCTACTATATAAAGTATATGTTTATCAGGAAATTAAAAATAAAAAAAAGAAGAAAATAATAAAGATTTTTTATCAATTAAAAAATTTTATTATAATTCAGGAAAGCAGTCATCTGATCCCAAGACAACCTAGTGGCTCCTGCAGACACCTCATTAACTGGACTGATGACTTCACAAATTACTGCTGGAGTTCCCTTGAGGTTACAGTAGTCCGCTAAAGACCATCTATATTTTTCACCAGGATAATAAAAGATCCTGTCTACATCCGCCTTATTAGAAATGTACTTTGTCATAGGAACACATTTTCCAGGAGAGGTATATCCCAAAACAACATTGATTCCTGGAACCCCCGGACTTACGGTTGTATGGAAATCCCCATAAGCGTCACATTTCTTTTCAAGAATTAGCTTAATAATCTTATTGGAAACTGTTCCGGACTCATGAGCCACCCTATTGAAATCATAATCCGTAAGCCTAACCTTTTGGCTAATCGCTTTGACGTTAACAAACGGAATTATATAGACTGTACCTTTAATAGGATGTTCAGTCAAGTATTTAATCATTTTCATTGCCGCAACCTGAGAGTTCAATTCATTTCCATGGACTCCTGCAGTCATGAAAACAACATTCTTGCCTCCACCTTTAATAGTGATTAATGGAATTCCTTTTTTTGTTGCCTTTACGGCTTTTTTGACCCAATAATTATTCGGCATGTTTTTCTTGATTAATGGGGCTTTAGAAACATCACCCTTAAGACCCCAATACATAATTTCCAATGAAACATAATTCGAAACGACATACTTTACTTTTGAAGTTAAACCCTCACTCTTGAATTTAACAAAGTATTTTCCGGAAACGTAATTAAACTTTATGCTTGCATATCCGTTTTCATCTGTATATCTTTTATATTTCTTTACATTTGTAGTGAATATGACCAGTTTATTGGCCGCCGGATTTCTATTATCATCAAATACCTTAATAGCAAATTTAGCTTTTTTTCCATAAACTGTATAAACAGGATTTGAAGTCTTAATTTTTGAAGCGAATAACTTGATTTTGTTTGATGTGGTAATATTTTTATAACTGACAGTTATCCAGTGTGATCCTACCGCCAAACCCTTGATAGGCAGATAGCCAGTCCCATTTTCATCAGTGTCTAAAAATGTTGTTTTGTGATTTAAAGTTACTGAAACATTCTTTACTGCCACACCAGTGCCATTTGAATCCATGACTTTAAATTTATAAACATTTTTTGCATTAACATATCTGTAAACATTTTCGCCCTGGATGGTAAGGTCAGATTGATTTAAATCCGCCACACCCAAATCGCCTTCAGAAGAACTGTCATCAACTGATGCAAGCTCGCTTGAACCCCCATCATTCGAATCCTCCTGAAGAACAATAGCTCCATCATTCATGCAAACGGAATCATCAGAAACTCCGATTGCAAAATCTGCTGTATTATCTGCTGCTGAAACGGCAGAGATACAAACAAATAACATTATTACTAAGAACAACAATCTTTTCATAATAATACACAACCTTCATTATCAACATTTGTTTCTATAACTTTTCCTTCATATTTACTCCAAGATTCCTTAACATCGTCGATTGAATCCTCACCTACAACCGCAACAAATGATGAACCTGTTCCGGAAAGTCCTGATGCGATTGCACCTGACTCTAAAGCATCTATGGCTATTGCGGAATCAAAACCCAATGTTGCAGAATAAATTAAACCATTTAAATTAAGAGCCTTAAAATAATCCTTTTTCTTTGCAAAATCGAAAGCGGTTTCCACCAATGGAGACAACAGTTTCATCCTCTCGGGATTTGAATCTCCGGATTTTGAATAGAAATTAGGCATATAGACTAAAATCGGATGCTCTTCCATTTTTTCCCTGATGATGAATTCCCTATTCCTGTTGTCGGTTACAACAACCCCTCCAAAATAGGATGCAGTTGCATCATCAAAGGATCCGGTGATAGTAACTCCCGCATCAAGGGATGCGTCAATTGCCATGTTGATTACTTCCAAATCAGTTAATGATTCAAAACCAAATTCCTCACCGACTATTTCAGAAACCACCTTGATAATAGCGTTTGATGAAGCGCTGCTGCTGGATAAACCAGAGGCCATCGGCAGACTTGACTTTGTTTTTAAATCTATGCCGAATTCCTCATCATCAATACTGTAGTGGTTAAAAACCTTTTTTACGCACAGCTCCATAAGATTAGTGTCTGCACCAACATCATTAGAACAGGTGATTGAACTTTCTGTTGTCTTGGCTTCACATCTGATGTCCAAACCGATTCCAAATGCAGAACCGAAACCTGTAGCGATGGCATTGATGATTGTTGCTGAACCTGGTGACCTGACAGTTTTCTTCATTGTTTTACCTCATCATAAGGAATATTGACTTTAGAAAAATTGAGGGCTCTGGCTCTGGCATTTGAAGACAATGAATGTCTGAATTCATCATCATTGATTATAATGTCAATCGCACCGGCAATGGATGAAACCTTATTTGGATTGACCAGTAACCCGACATCATCGGTTATTATTTCGGTTATTCCTCCAACATTACTGCCAATTACTGGTTTGCCGCATGCCAAAGCTTCGATTAAAACCAGACCAAAACTTTCTGAAAAAGAAGGTAAAACCAAAACGTCGCAGCTAGGAATTATCTTTTCGACATCGTTTCTGGAGCCTGTAAATATCACATCACGAATATTTTCCTCATCAACCCTTTTCTTGAGGTTCTTGAATAGAGGTCCGTCACCGACAATAACAAGATAATAATCGCTGTTTGCGATTTTTTTAGCATCAAGCAACGAATCGACATTTTTCCTTTTGATTAGATTGCCTACAAAAAGAACCATTGGTTTGTCTTTGAGTCCCAACTCATTTCTAAATGAAACATCTCCATTTTGAGAGAATTTGTTAACATCCACTGAATTCCAACAGATCCTGGTTTTATTTGATATTCCTGAAACTCCAGTGGCGATGATTTCATGTCTCAGTGCATTGCTTACCGCAAGCACGACATCTGCTTTTTTCAATACATTTTTTAAAGTGGAACGCATGATAGGTTGTTTTTTATACACTTCAAACATGTCGGAACCGTGTGCAGTGATGTATGTCTTTATGCCATGCTCGTTTCCAACTTCAACGGCAGCCGCTCCTGCTGGGAACAGATAATGGCCATGGATAATGTCTATGTCCTCTTTTTCCAAAAGATTTTCCAATACCTTTTTGGCATTCTTTTTAAACATCAACCCTCTCACACCGGGAATGTTGAGGCCTCTAGTTCCGATTACATGGATTCCGTCAATGTCTTTGATATCCTTATGGGGATATGTGATTACATAAACCTCATGACCCTGCTTTACAAGTTCCTTAGATAATGTGTGTATATGAACACCAACTCCACCAACATGAGGCGGAAATTGGCCAACCATAGCTATTTTCATAAAAATAAATCTCCACTATTATATAATATTATTTAAGTGAAGTTATTGTTTAAATAATTAATTGCATCAGATATCCATCTTGTTTTGTCAAAAAATAATAATTGCTCTAAAAATAAGAAAAATCAAATTAATGTCCTATTGCAGAGAAAAAATCTCCACAATATCAACGTTAGACATTAAATATTTAATAACTTTATTCCCAATAGAGGTTTACTTTAAAAGTAACTCTATTGTATAATTTTATTATCAAATAAATATATAAACTTAACTATTTTTTAAATAAGGCGATTAAATAGTTGCCATCTAGGGAAAAGAGCCTCGTGAAAACTTAGTTTTCAAAGCCCATCACAGAATTGTTTATATTTAATCACCTATTAAACGAGGTGAAAATTCAAGTTATTATCTTCTTTTGTTTGAATCAATTAGTGATTAGATAATTGAAAAAATATTAAACCAATATGACCCAATAATGAAGATAATTAACTCCATCACTTCTCACCTCCTCGGGAATAATGGAAAGCACATCAATACAGCCACGTTGAAAAACTGAAATTAATGACGGACAAACAATGCTCAATAATAATAAGCCCATGTTTATCAACTCCCAAAGTTATTAAATTTGAGGCTCTTTACTAAAAAAAATATGGTCTAAATCATATTTAAGGGTTGTTGAAGCCAGTTTGTAAAATTGTAGCCATTTAAACATTATATTTAAAGTTTACGGCAAAAATTGTTAAAAAAATATAGAGATTATTTTTTAGCGATAATTTCCATATCGTTGCTTAAAAAATTAATCAAATTCTTAAAAAAAATTCAGATTAATGTCTTATTGCAGAGAAAAAATCTCCACAATATCCCTTATTAGACATTAATAATTCAATAGATTTGCATCTTCAATAGAGACTTACTTTAAAAGTAATTCTTCTATATAAGGCTATTATTAAAGTATTATATAAATTTAACTAATGATAATATAATTGAACCTCTCCGGCTTGAAGAAGCCGAAGAATTCTTGCACAATAATGTTAAATAATAAGCGAAAATTGAGTTATTATCTCTAATATCTAATTAAAATCGCTGATGATAAAGGGTTAAAAAAAGTATAGAAATTATTCTTTAGTGGCAATTACCATATTATCATTTAAATAATTTCCTTCCATATCAACCAAAATCACATTCAAGTCCAAATCAAAGCGTTGCAAACAGCGCTCATGAATTGCAGAAGCAATGCTGTTTGAAACTTCCAAAGAAAGATCAATATCTTCCAGAATGTCCATCATGTCATCGGTTGTTTTGGAATCATATAACTTTTGCAAGGATTCCCTATCGGCACCGCATAATGCGGCATGAGTTACCATCACTTCACGCCTTCCATCTGCAACGGCATGTTTTGTGTCGAATATTCCTCCGGCAACCTTGATGAGTTTGCCCATATGTCCGAAGTAAGTGAATTTGGTTATTCCACGTTTTTCGGCTTCCTCAAACATGAATCCAACAAAATTGCCTGTTTGTACAATCTGCTCTTTTGTAATGTCCAAGTTTTTAAGTGCCAGCTTTTCTCCGATGTTTCCAGGGACAAAAACCAAATCCTCGATTCCAGAAGCTAATGCCACGTCAATCTGTGTAACTATTGAATTTTTATAGGCTTCACTGGACATTGACCTTGCTATTCCTGTTGTTCCCAAAACGGATATTCCTCCAACAATGCCCAATTTGGGATTCATTGTTTTTTTGGCTATCTCTTCACCTTTTGGAATGGAAATTGTAACTTTAGCCACCTTTCCTTCAGGAATTCCATCTTCCAGGTTTTTGATAATCATACTGCGTGGAACCGGATTGATTGCATATTCGCCAACTGGTATCTGAAGACCGGGTTTTGTAATTATTCCAACCCCTTCTCCTCCGGTTATGATGACCTTTGATTCTTCGGATGTCTTATCCAAAAGTTCCACAGTAGCGACAATGTCCAGGTTGACGGTGACGTCTGGATCATTATATGGATTTTTATGTGCGACGGCCTGCGCTTTAAAAGAAGATAATAGTTTGCACTCATCAATAATGATGTCCAATGTTTTTTTGGGAGTATCGACCTTTACACATGCAATATCTGGAGAATCGATTATTGCATCCAAGGCTGCAAGAGAACATGCAGTAGCCACTGTTCCTGTGGTAACACCAATATAATTATCGTTAGTCATTTTAAAAAAAAATAATAAAAGGAGAGAATCTATAATAAAGATTCTAATTTTGCAATAAGTTCATCAGCCATAGGTGCGCCGACAAAGGTAACTTCACCATCAATTACAATTGTAGGAACGGCCATAATCTGATAATCAATTGCTTTTTGTCTATTTTCCATACTTTCATCGATTTTGAATACTTCAACATCGATTGCATCGCCCAATTTATCTTTAGCTACTTCAGCAGCATCAATTGCTGCAGGACAATGAGGGCAAGAGTTGGTTGAAAATACTTCTACTTTAATTGCCATTATAAAATCTCCATTAATTTTAATTTAAAACTATTTTATTAATATGTTATATTTAACTGTTACCACCCAAATATTAGATTTCAAATGCTCTCTGGAAACTTTTAATATATATTAAAAAAATATAAATTAATTGATTAAAATGGAAAATTTACCGAATGATATCAAAACAATAATAAACAGCGCTTATCCCTACATTAAAGAGTTCAATCCC
Source organism: Methanobrevibacter sp. (assembly GCA_017434525.1). Taxonomy (GTDB): domain Archaea; phylum Methanobacteriota; class Methanobacteria; order Methanobacteriales; family Methanobacteriaceae; genus Methanocatella. The sequence continues at coordinate 18,025 of JAFRFD010000147.1, read as the reverse complement.
GCTCAAAAGGCAGTGATTGAATCCGGATATTTAGATGATGACTCAAACTATATAATCTGCATTCCAACAGCCAGTGGAAAGACAGTTTTGGGAGTGCTTCCTGCACTCAAGACCATATTAAATGGCGGAAAGGCCGTTTATGCGGCACCCCTTTTGTCAATACAAAACGAAAAGGTAAAGGAATTCAAAGCATTTGAGTCTCATGGCATTCGAGTAGGCAAACATCCGTCAAGCGCAGATTTATCAGTCATGGTTTTTGAATCATTTGATGCACTCACAAGATTTTCCTGGGACAACTTGCGTGACGTAGATACCCTAATTATTGATGAATTTCATATGATTGGAGAATATACAAGAGGCCCTACTCTTGAAGCTGCAATAACAAGAGCAAAAATAATCAATCCTTCAATGAGGATTATCGCTTTATCTGCAACCTTAAGAAACATTGAAGAAATCGAAGGATGGCTTGAGGGCAAGTGTGTTGAACACGACTACCGTCCCGTACCCCTTCACAAGGAGGTTTTGGACGCCGAAATGTTCAACACAAAAAACAAGAATGACGTCATTGTAAAAGTCATTGAAAAGGCAATCAAAGACAAATCCCAAGCACTTGCCTTTGTATCGACAAGAAGGTTTACCGAAAGCCTGGCAACTTACGTTTCCGGAAAAATCAACAAAAAGATTAATGTAAAACAAAGGGAAGCGTTTAAGGAAGTTGCACAAAAACTGCTTGAAGTTCCAAAAAAGAAAGGGTCACTTCCAACTTCAACCTGCGTAAAGCTGGCTGAAGCCGCTGAAAAGGGTGTTGCATTCCACCACGCGGGACTGTTCAACGAACAAAAAGAGATTATTGAAGACGAATTTAGAAAAGGAAACATCTTAATGATTACCGCAACTCCAAGTTTGATGTATGGAGTCAATCTTCCTTCAAAGACTGTCGTCATTAGGGACCACACCCGCTGGACCAGCAACGGACCCCAACCGATTCCCGTTTTTGACTATGAACAGATGTCCGGAAGGGCGGGAAGGCCGCAATATGATGATGTGGGATACTCATATCTCATTGCAAAAACCATGGATGAAGCCCTGAACCTGCAGGAATTCTATGTCGAGGGAGAAATCGAACTGACAAATTCAAAATTGGTTGACAACAAGGATGCGATATACAGGCAGATCATAGCCCAAATCGCTTCAACACTTTCCAAAAACATTGACGATTTGACTGACTTTTTTGGAAAAACTTTATACGGTTATCAGATGAGCAACAATCCTTCAATGGCCTTGTTTGCCGAAGACAGCCTAAGATACGAACTTGAAAATGCATTGAGCTTTCTGCTTCAAAACGGAATAATAAGAGCAACTCCGGAAGGCCTTAAAACAACTGATTTTGGAACTTTGATTGCAAAATCCAACTATACTGTTGAAACGGCCGTGAAAATCAAGGAATATATCTCATCCATGGATCAAATGAATGTTGAAGAGTTCATCTATGCATTGTCTGAAACTCCAGACCTGCCGTTGATTTCATTTAAGGGAAGAAAATCAAAAGATCCTGTGCGGGATAAACTTTCCGAAGTGGGATTGTTTGCAGTGGATATCGGAAATCCTGAAGCCACAACAGTTTCATTGATTGAATGGATAAATGAGAGAAGCGAATATGAAATTGAAAACAAATACAATGTATATTCAGCTTCAACAAGAAGGTCCGCCTATGAGGCATCACGCCTCGTAAGGTTTGCTAAAAATACATCAGAAGTTTTAGGAAATTATTCCAATTTAAAAGAGTTTGATTTTTTATCCGCAAGATTATATTACGGCGTGAAAGAAGACATCATACCTTTGGTTGTGGGTGTTAAAAGATTAGGTAGAAAAAGAGCCAGAAACGTTGTAAAAATATTTGGAAACGATTTAAGCAATGTTTCACAAAAAGAGTTGCAGCAAATCGAAGGAATCGGCCCTAAACTTGCCGAAAAAATTAGATTGTTCGTTGATAATTAAAAAAAAATATGCAAAGGCAGGTTTAACCCCCACCTTCAGCAACACTAGAATCCATTTGCATGTTTTCTAATTTAGATGCTTTCTCTTTAAGTGCCTCTACATCAATCTCATCATTGCCTCTGTCATTGGAGTTATCTTTTAAATCCTTATCGTCAAGCAATTCAACTAATTTTGCACGATACCATAAATTTGTTTTGTCGATTTTAACCCAGTCGACACCATCAGTAGTTTTCATATCAAGAACCTTACCAACAGTTCCTGTATCAACATATCTGACATGAGAATCAAGAGTGATTTCTACATCTCTTGCATCTAAAACCATAGTATTACCTTTTTATATTTATTCCTCTTCATCTTCTTCAATTTCAATAGTAGCTTCTACCTTTTCTTCTTCCTTAGGAATTTCTTTGTTTAAAATCACATAAGCTCCGATAGTAGCCACATCATCAAAGTCAATTTCGAGTTCATCTTTAGAGAAAATGTTTTTTTGTAAAGTTAAAGTAATCTTTTCGATTTTTCCATCTGCCGGATTGAAATCTATATCATCAACCTTACCTACTTCATATGCATTTTTATCTAAAACAGTAGAACCTAAAAAATTTCTAATTTTCATATTTTTCACCTACTATTATTATATAATAATATTATAAATCATTAACTATTTAAATTAAACCAATATATACAATTAACTATTTGAATGTGATAAGGTGAAAAAAAATGCAGGAAGCCTGTCGGATAATTATTGAGGACATATTGAATGGAAAAATATCTACACGACGTGACCTTGAAGTGGAAAAGAGACAGCTTTGCCGTGACCTGAAATTATCTAAATTTATGAGCAATGCAGATATCTTAAAATTCGCAAAGCCCGAAGAAAAGGAGATTGTTTCTGGAATCCTAAAGAAAAAGCCTACAAGAACAATGTCCGGCGTTGCGATTGTTGCGGTCATGTGCCATCCCCATAAATGTCCCCATGGAAGATGTTTTTACTGTCCTGAAAGTGAAATAGCGCCTCCCAGCTATACTGGAGAGGAACCTGCTGCACTTAGAGGAAGAATGTATGAGTTTCATCCATACGTTCAATGCTTCAACAGATTAAAGCAACTAAAACAAATAGGTCATCCTATTGATAAGGTTGAACTGATCATAATGGGCGGAACGTTTCCATCAAGAGACTTCTGCTATCAGGAATGGTTTGTATCCCAATGCCTTAAGGCAATGACCGATTTCGGATTAATCATTGAAAACAAACCGGATAATTTTGAATATAATTTGGATTATGATGAAATTAGGGGCTTTGAAGAGGGCGTTTTGAAAACATATCCTCCAAATGACTATGTCCTGATTGGAGATGTTCAGTCAGCCAATGAAAATTCCAAGGTAAGATGTGTTGGAATGACATTTGAAACCCGTCCGGATTACTGTAAAAAAGACCACATCAACAGGATGTTGGATTTTGGAGTCACCAGAGTTGAACTTGGCGTTCAGACATTATCGGATGAATTGTATGAACGGATAAAAAGAGGCCATACTATAGCTGATGTCGTTGAGGCCAACCAGCTTTTAAGGGATTCTGCCATCAAGGTTGCAATGCATATGATGCCGGGACTGTTTGTTGATGAAGCCCAAGACTTGAAGATGTTTAAAAAACTCTTCAGCGATGACAATTTCAAACCCGACATGCTTAAAATCTATCCATGTCTTGTTACAAAAGGCAGTGAACTATACGATTTATGGCAAAAGGGAGAATATTCCCCATATACCGATGAGGAGGCAGTTGAATTAATCGCCAAGGTTAAGGAGATTCTTCCGAAATGGGTCAGGACAATGAGAATACAGAGAGACATTCCGGCAACCCTCATTGAGGCGGGCGTGAAAAAATCCAATTTGGGCGAGCTGGTCTACAACAGGCTGGCCGAAAAGCATGTTGATTGCCAATGCATAAGATGCCGTGAAATAGGCCATAAAAAGACATCAAGGCAATACTCCCTAGATGAATATGAATTATTCACAGAAAAGTATATTGCCTGCGAAGGTGAGGAAAACTTCCTGTCCATTGAGGATGAAAACGAAGAAAGCATTGCAGGATTTTTAAGACTGCGTTTCCCATCAAAAAATCATTTCAGAGACGAAATCACCGATAAGACATCCCTTGTTCGTGAACTGCACGTTTACGGAAACATGATTAAAATCGGAGATAAAAATCCTAAAATCGGCCAACACACCGGTTTTGGTGAAAGACTTCTAAAAGAAGCCGAAAATTTATCAATCGATAATGGATATGAGGAAGTGGCAATCATCAGCGGAATAGGGTCCAGAAACTATTATCGCAAATTCGGATATGAGAAAGTCGGACCGTACATGAAAAAGAAAATTGCATAACGCAAAATATTTATATATGTTCGTATACATACTAACTAATTGAGAGTGGTAATATGGTAGGTTATAACATTAAAAATTCCAAGGAATTGGCAAGTTACATCAACTATACAAATTTGAATAACATGATTACTGAAGAAGAAATGAGAGCATTTCTTGAAAAAGCAAAAGAATTGAATTTCAATTCCGTGATTATCTCCCCAACCTATGTTCCGTTGGCTAAAGAAATCTTAGATGGAACAGACATTAAAATTGGAAGTGTTGTTGGATTTCCTTTAGGTTTCGAAGATAGTGAAACCAAAAAAGCTGAAGCAGAGGTGTTAGTTGAAAGAGGAGCGGACGAAATTGAAGTAGTCATTAACTTAAGCCACCTGAAAGATGAGAAATACCAATTAATTGAAGATGAAATAAAACAAATCAAACAAGCGATCGGAGATAAAGTCCTGAAAGTCATTATCGAAACAAAAGCTTTAGAGGATTATGAAAAAGCAAATGCCGCAAAGGCCGCAGAAATATCCGGAGCGGATTTTGTTAAAACCTCAACAGGATTCATGACTCCAAGCCACATCTTTGAAATCGTAAATGACATAAACATCTTCCAAAAGCATGCTCCAAAAATCAAAATTGAAATCTTTGGCGGCATAAACGATTATAAAACTGCAAATCAGGTAATAACCGCTGGAGCAGATAAATTCGGAAGTGACAAAGGTTACGAAATCGTTAAAAGATATAAAGACTTAAGAGAAAACACTCAAGTAACCCCAAAACCTATTACCTTAACCAAAAAAGATTAGATGGGCCAATCCATTTAATCTAAAACTCTTTTTATATTGAATTTTTAAAAATTAATGAAAAAATAACTATTTTTTAAACATGAAAAAATTAACTAAAATAAGTAAAAAGAAATGCCATGTGCCGGACTTGAACCAGCGACATCTAGATCTTCAGTCTAGCGTTCTCCCATCTGAACTAACATGGCATATGGACCGAACGAGATTCGAACTCGTGATCTCCTCCACGTCAAAGAGGAATCATACCCCTAGACCACCGGTCCTATACAACATACTAATATTAGAAACAAGTAATATATAAATCTTTCTTAAAAATAGAACAAGTGGTAAAATAAGAAATAAAATTTTAAAAATAAAAAAAATTGACCAAAGAAATGGCCAATAGATTTTATTCTACAAAGCTTTTTCGAAAATAACTAATTAAAGAATCTATTTGATTGCTAATTTGATATCTTCAGCTTTTACAGTTTTTCTACCAGCATGGCGTGCGAAATTTACAGCTTTTTGTGCGATTTCGTCACCTTTTTCTTCTAATGCTTCAGCTAATGCAATTTTTGCATCGTCACTAATTCTTTGTGCGCCAGCATTTTTTAAGATACGACCGACTGGTGCGATTGGTAATTCACTCATAATGACACCTCCAATTAAAAGATAGTACACAATAGTATATAAAGGTATCGGTAAAAATGAATAATAATCGTCTATATTATACCACATCAGTTATTCTAATATGCTTTTGTAATTCAATAAAAAATACCAACATTACAAAAAATTAAAGGATAAAAATTAGGTGAAAATATGAAAATAAGAAAATTAGCAAATAAAAAAAATTTCTCTACAATAATTCGCTTTTAAGATAAGTTGCGGTTGCATCGGTGATTTTTACCTTTACAAAAGAACCTAACTCCACATCATCAACAATTACTGGAATATAAGAATCTGTCTTTCCAATGAATCCTCCTTTAGAACCTTTTTCAACAACCAAAACATTTTGAGTTGTTCCAACCAATAATCGGTTCTCTTCTTCGGTTATTTTTGATTTAATTTCGGATAAAAATTTTGATCTTTTCTTCATGACGTCACGTGGAATTTCTCGAAGTGAAGATGAAATCGCACCTTTCCTGTGCTGATATTTTGACAAATGAATCAGACTTGGCTTTACTTTTTTAAGAAAATCGACAGTCAAGTCAAAATCATCATCATTTTCAGTAGGATAACCCACAATCACATCAACCGCCAGGGTCAAATCGGGAATTTCATCCTTGAATCTTGACACGATATCCAAGTACTGTTCTATGGTATGGCCCCTTCTCATGTCGGACAATACCTTATCACTTCCTGATTGTATAGGTAAATGTATGAAATTATATACCTTCGGATGTTTCATTGCATCGATTATTTCATCAACATAATTTAAAATGTTTTTAGGATGCATCATTCCAACACGTACACGGAAATCTCCTTTCAAATTAGCCACTTCTTTAATTAAATCAGATAGTTTCTCACCACTATCACGGCCAAATGCTGCAGTGTCCTGGGCGGTGAGTTGGATTTCACATGCCCCATTGTCAATGGCCTGCCTGGCCTCCTCGACAATATCGGAAATTGGATAGCTGTTTAAAGGTCCTCGAGCAAAACGAGTGCAGCAAAATGTGCATGCTCCCAAACACCCTTCACAAATTTGAATTATATGAATTAAACTATCATCAGTCAGTTTAGGAACGCCAACCTTACTTTCCTTTGAAAATCCGCATTCCCTGACCACATCGCCACAGTATGTGGCATTGACAACATCTGCGGACTTGTTCAATTGATGAGGTCCAATCCATGAACAGTCGGGCCCGATCTTTTCCAGCTTTTCGGGATCTATTTCAACCATGCATCCGCTGACAATGATTTTCTTGTCTGGATATTTTTCCTGTATCTGCTGGATTTTGTATGTGACCTTATTTTCGGTAGGCAGCTTAACATAACAGGTATTTACTATAACAACATCCGCTTCATCAATATCCTCGACGATATCAATTTCATTCTCGCTTAAAACACCTGCAATAATTTGTGAATCTGCCTTATTGAAGGTACATCCATAAGTATCAATATAAACTTTCATTTTTTCACTATTTTGTTTTCTTGAAAATGTTTTTGGTTAAATCATAATCATAATTATTGAATTTGACCGGTTTTGAATAAACCCTTGTAATGACATTGGCCTTTGCAAACCCTGAAGTCAACTTCCTTTCCTGGGTTTTGACTACATGCACCTTTACAATGTGCTTATCAATTTTAACGACATCTCCCGGAGCTATTTCGAAATCCCTTTCAAGGTCCAGTTTATAGGAGTCAACTTCTCCATGCAAATCCACGGAAAAACCAATTCTTGCCGGAATTTCTATTGAATTTGCCCAGATAGTATCGATATCTTCAATTTTGGCCTTATTGACCCTTGTATCCCCAATTTCGATACTTGTCACTTCAACCTGGCCCAAATCTGAAAGTAAAACATCACCTTTCTCCAGTTCATCGCTTGGTGATAAATCAATTGTGGTCTTATGAGATTTGTCTTGCTCTGAGATAATTAATCTGTAAGGCTTAGGTTTTTTTAAGGAGACTATGTCCTTAAAGACATGGCCGCAATCCTCACATTTCAATAAATATTCTTCGATTAACTTTTTCTTTGACGATTTTTGTTTTGAGTTTAAAATTTCTATTTCATCACTACCGCAAATTGGACATTCCATCTTAATCCCTCAAAAATGAAAATTATTCTTTATCGTTTAAATAATGGTTAACTAATCCGCCATCTTCCAAAATTTCCAGCATGAAATCTTTAAACGGTTCGAATGTTTTTGATTCTCCTGTGGTTTCATTAATCAATTCGCCTTTGGACAAATCTATGCTTAAAACATCCCCGTCCTTTGCTTCAATGTCTGATACGATGACAGGCAATCCTATGTTGATTGCATTTCTATAAAAAATCCTTGCAAATGATTTGGCGACAATTGCATCAACACCTGCAGTCTTGATGGCAACCGGTGCCTGTTCTCTTGATGAACCACATCCAAAGTTTTCACTGGCTACAATAATGTCACCTTTCTCTACATTCTTTGTGAAATCCGGCCTTTCGCCTTCAAGGACATGGTCCGCCAAATCCTGAGGATTGAATGTTCTTAAATATCTTCCAGGGATGATTACATCAGTGTCTATGTTTTCCCCAAAAGTCCATGTTTTTCCTTTGATAATATCCATTAATACCACTGTAAAATTAATTAATAAAAAAATGAAGTATTTGGAAATCCCAAATACAAAAATAAGTTCTGGTGATTTGAAAATATTTTTAATCTTTTGATTTTAAAGGTTTTGCGAATTTCTGCTCTACAGCTTGACGATACTTTGAGTTCATGGTACAGAACGGTATAATCCTGCCGTCCGGAGTTGCATAATGGATAACGCATTTTTTAACCCTATCAACATCGAAGTTGAATGGATCCATAAAGTGCATGCATGAAATAAGCATTGCGTCTTTGGAGAAGTCTCCCAGCGCTTCGTAATCCCCTTTGGCAAATACGTTCAATAAGATTTTGACAATATCCAAATTTTCAGGGGTTTTGCTTGGATGGACCATTTTAGGAAGGTTTCCAGTTAAACCTGCCAGAACCCTCTTACGAGAACCGAATTTGCCCTTTTGAAGTTTTTCATTGTATTCTTCCAGTTTATAGAATAAATCTTCAACATCAATGAAATCTGTAATTGGAATTAACTTGTCTTTGCCTTCGCCTTCTGTTTTTTCTCTAAATACATAGGTTGCAATTCCACAGTGCTGGTGGCAGTTCAGAGTTACTTTCGGTGAATCCTCACCATCCAAACGGGAAATAACCTCTGCAATAGGTTCAACAAAGGATGGAGGATAGAATGAATCGGAAGGAACTTGACCATCAGTTTCATCTTCAACAATCTGGACAAAATCAGGAATGGTTATTCTTTGCTCTTCCACTTCATCGGCAGGAGTTCTTCCAGCAAATGAAACCGGTTGGAAATTGACACCATAGACAATGTCATTGTTGTCAAATGCGAACTTGATTATTTCACCGACTTGGTGGTCGTTGATGCCTTTGATTAATGTAGGAACCAATACAACACCCAAACCAGCTTTTCTACAGTTTTCAATTGCATCCAATTTGTATGGAAGCAAATCCTTACCTCTGTTGTTAATGTAAGGCTCTGGAGTCACACCATCAAAAGCCAAATAAATGGTATTACAGCCTGCTGCCTTCAAATCTTTAGCAAGGTCCTCTTTTCTAGCTAACCTTAAACCGTTTGTAGCTATTTGAACATGAGTGAAACCTTCTTCTTTTGCCATTGCAACAAGCTCGACAATGTCCTTTCTGACTGTAGGTTCACCGCCGGCATATTGAACGGCGAGACAAGGATGAGGTTTTAAGTCCCTTAAATTCTTAAGCATCTGCCTTATTTCGTCTTGTGAAGGCTCATATTTATATCCTGCAGCTGCCGCATTAGCAAAACAGACCGGACATCTTAAATTACACCTGTTAGTAACATCAATCAAACCTAAAACAGTTGAAGTTTCATGTTTTGAACATAAACCACAGTTGTCAGGACAACCTGCCATGTCTTCAACGGAAGGATTTTCAACTGAAGTGATTGATGGGATAAATTTTTCAGCCCTTTTATATAAATCTTCATCTCCCCAGTATGTGTTTATGAACTCCCCATGCTCATCACAGGTTTTTTTAATAAAGACTTTGCCGTCTTCACTGAAAACTTCCGCATCAAGAGTTTTGCCACATTCTGGACATAAACTTTTTGTATCTTTAAATTTCAATCAAATCACCCTCTACTAACAATAAAAAAAATATCATTAGTACAAACTTACATAATATTTATATATTTAAAGTAATGTAATATTTAAAGTTAATTAATAAATACTAGTTTGAATATAATATCTAATTATATTAAAAAATGGAGAAAGGAATTGATGGACATTCAAATGATTTTAATTACATGTGTAATGACACTATATTTTATACTCCCCGCATACTTTTCAAACGGTGCAGGATTAGTTTTCGGTGGAGGCAAACCGGTTGACTTCGGAAAATCCGACAGCAAAGGCATTCGTTGGATTGGTGACGGAGTCACATGGAGAGGCTTGCTTGGAGGCACAATAATTGGAATCATTACCGGAATCATTCAAGGTTTTTTGGCTCCATTCATTTTAGCTAATTTTGGACAATACATCACAACACCAATAATCACAAACATTCCTGAAGGAATATTAATCGGATTTCTACTCGGTTTTGGTGCGCTTTTAGGTGACGCAATAGGTAGCTTTTTAAAAAGACGATTTGGAATCGGACGTGGAAAGCCAGCCCCTCTTCTAGATCAGCTGGACTTTTTGATAGTGGCATTGATACTTGTTTCAGTTGTAGTTAAACTGAGTTTGTCATTTGTCGTCATAGCAATAGTATTGACTTTAATTATTCATTTGCTTGCCAATACCGGCGCTTATCTGCTTGGCCTGAAAGACGTGTGGTATTAAAAAAAAAGTTTTGAGTGTAAAAACACTCTAAATCAAGTATCTATTCATCATCACTGCGGTTCCGACTGCAGGCGCCACAACGCACTCTTCATCAGTCAGGACATCACCCATGGATTTAACTTCCAAACCCAAGAGTTCCGCTGCAGGCCTATCCAAAATATCTTTCCCAAGACCTGTTGTTACAATCAGATTCAAGTTTTGTGTTTCAACGACCTGCTTTAGACCATCTGCAATCTGTTCAATTTGTTTTTGATGGATAAACTCAGACATCTCAACAACATCATCCATTGACAGCATTTCCAAATCGGCGCAGACCACACGGGCAATCCTTTTGGCACAGTCGATTTTGGATTTTGATTCACCGTCAAATGTATCGCAAACATAGTCTTCGGGAGCTATCAAACCTAAAACTGTATAAACGTCAGCAGTTTGTGCAAACAATTCGGATGCAACCCTATATTCCTTTCCATTCAGTTCCACCTTGTCCAAAAAGCTTGCAAGGTTTGTTCTTAGGGTTCCTGTGTAGACCAACTCACCTGTTGCAGACCTGTCGAAGTCTGATTTTCCAATTGCGCATTCCTTTCCATCCTTGATCGGAATAATGTCTGTTGTAGTGCTTCCAGTATCAATGAAAATACAGTTATCGGAGATTAGTGTGGCGATTTGGGCTGTTGCAATCCAATTTGCTGCGGCCGCCTTAAGGGGAGTCTTTCCTATTTCCTCTTTTGACAGCATCCCGTCAATGCCCACATAGGCTATCGGGCAATCGAATGTGTCCTCACATTTTCTAACCACGTCCAGAACCCCATCCTTTTTAGTGTCATATGCATCTACAAGTTCGGCAGTCATGGAGATTCCGACCGCATCAATTTCGCCAATCGGACAGATGTTTTCAATCAGCTCCAGCAATACCCTTGACAAGTCATCGTTGTTGCTCCACATCGGCAGATATGCAAAATCCACTTCAATGTTTTTAATCTCATCGCCTTCAAAGTCGATTACCGCCAAATCGGTGTTTGCACCGCCGATGTCAAATCCAGCTACTTTCATATTATATTCTCCTAATTTCTAAGTCATCGCCTGACTTTTTAAACTCTATTTCACCATCCAAAGACACGTCAATATCATCGATACCGATTTCACCATCAATCAAATCCACGATTGTCTTTCCGATGTTGAAGTTGGCGATTTGCTTTAGACCAACATATGGAGTTGTGAACCTTGAATTTATCTCCAAAAGATAAACGGAATAAACATCCTTTTCATCGGCATTGATGATTAGGTCAACACCTACAAAACCTTTTAGTCCGTCAATAGCTTCAACAGCCTTTTTGGCTATTTCGAATGCTTCATCCTTGTATTTGCTTTCAAACGGTAATTTTCCACCTAAATATGTTCCCTTATCATCCTTAAGCTCAACGAACTGTTGATTTAGGCTTATTGGAATGGCAGTTTTGCCGTCTGATATCAGACTAACGCTTACATCGGTTCCTTCAATGAATTCCTGAACAATCACTCTTGAACCGGGAGTGAATATCTTATCCAAATCAAGGGTCAAATCATCAATGTCTTCAATTACAACGATGTCTTCGCAGTCCACGCCCATCAAAGGCTTTATTATTATTTTAAGTTTTGTGAGCGGGTCTTCAGCCTGCCATTTTTCATATAGATGTTCAATGGCCCTTTTCCAATATCCCTTTGGATCTATTTTAAATCTGAAGGTTCTTGGCTGTGGAACTATATCATAAAGAGCTTCGTAAGACTCGGACTTATCTGATGCCTTGAAACAGGCATCAGCAGTTGAAGTGTATGTTTTAACGTCATTTTCTTCCAGAATCTTTGTAATGTTGTAAAGGTTGTTATCGTTTTCAGCTGATATGAAAATGGCCCTGTCAAAGCGTGATGCGTTTTCCTTCAACCAATCTACAACATCGCCCTCAATCAAAATAGGGTTTACATTTTTAAAATCACCTATCATGTCCTCATATGATTTGTTTAAAACCACATCCTTTTGTATATCTGCCAAATCATCGAGAAGTGCAAATATCAAGGCTTCGGCTTCAGAAATTATGCATTTGTCCTTTTCGCCGGAAGCCGTAAAATATTCGAATACCAAAATTGAATCATTCTCGTTTGTCATAAGTAATCATCATACCATTTAAGTTTAATTCATCGGCCGGGAATCTCATCTCATCCCCATCAAATGCCATATGTATCAATGCATCCTCTTTCTCTTCGAACTCACTGACGGTGATGTCTGTGTCGATTTGAGTCATTTTTCGTGTGAATGAATCCATAATGTCTTCAGGAGCAGTGATGTTCAACAGGCCTTCACTGTAGTATTTTTCTATTGCATCAACAGTCCTTTCGGCAGCATCCCCCTGACCGTACGGATTTTCTGCATTTTTCATTTTTTCTGCAAATTCCTTGTCATTTAAGATTTTGTTCGCATTTTCCAAAATCGCCTGCTTATTGGATCCTACAAGGATGTTTCCTCCGGCAGTAACGGTTTCCGGCCTTTCGGTATTGTACCTTAATGTCAATGCAGGCACATCCAATGTAATGGCCTCTTCCTGAAGGCCACCGGAATCTGTCAATATCAATGTTGATTTTGAGGTTAGAAGCAGGAAATCAAGATAACCTATTGGCTTTACAATGTGAACATGGTCCATGTCATTCAATTCATCGAACAGACCAAAGTTTTCAAGGGTGTGTCTGGTTCTTGGATGAATTGGGAAAATGATGTTCATGTCGCTTAATTCCTTTAAAGCCTCAATGATATTGGTTACCCTTTCCTTAACATCGACATTTTCCGCCCTGTGCATTGTCAATGTCAGGATGTTATCCATATTGTCGATGTCGAGGTCCTTAAGTGATTCCTCTTCGAATCCCCTTTTTTCAGCTATTTCCAAATGTCTGAAACATGCGTCAACGACAGTGTTTCCTGTAATGATTAAATCTTTTCTTGAAAATCCTTCCGCCAAGAGATTAATGGCGGATTGTTCTGTTGGGATAAAATACATTGCGGAGCAGATATCGGCGACTTTACGGTTTATCTCTTCAGGCATTGTCAAATCGAAAGACCTGAGTCCCGCTTCAACGTGACCCACTGCAATGTGTAGTTTGGCACATACCAGTGCCCCTGCAAGCACTGCATTGGTGTCTCCCTGAACAAGCACAATGTCAGGTTTTTCCTCCATCAATATTTCCTCGATTCCTTCCATCATGCGCCCGGTTTGTCTGCCATGAGTGCCTGACCCGACATGGATGTTATAATCTGGAGCAGGAATTTCCAAATCCCTGAAAAAGTTATCGGACATTTCCTTATCATAATGTTGGCCCGTATGTAAAACAATCTGGTCAATGCCTCTTTTACTGATTTCGGCAATGATTGGGGCCATCTTAATAATTTCCGGCCGTGTACCTAAAATTGTTGCTATCTTCATAAATAATCCCTCAATTAATATATTAAATAAAATAGTTTAAATAATTTTAAAAAATTGAAAAAAAAGCAGTTAATTGGTAATGAAATTACCTATATAAAATGATCCTAAGACAATGCCGAAAGCTGTGCAAACAACAAGCATTAACACATTAAGGATAAAAGCCTCTACAATGGCCGGCCAAGAAAACTTCTCACCATATTTCTTGACAGAATGGATTAAATCGATAATCGGAGGCAGTGTCATAATTGCTGCAATTACAATAATAAACGGAATCGCATCAAACCATATATTTGAACTGTTATGATTAAAAGCTAAAAAAACTCCTAAGATAAAACCAATTGTTATGGTTATGATGGAAAATTTATCAAAAATATAATACACCCTTGTCATTACAACACCTTTCTAATATTAATATATACTTTAACTATATTAAAGTTAGTGTAATTCATTCAAACTTTTTATCATCGATTCACGAATTGCATACTTTTTTTGAAGATTTGTCAGAGAATCAACCAGATTTCTTCTAAACCTTTCACAGGCATAGTCATCATATGTGAATTTGATGCCGTCATATTGGATATCCATTAAAATCAAATAATCAGGTTCGGTAACCTTGATATATGCCCTTGGCTCGTCTTCAAGAGGATTCAACAATCTTTCGACCTCATCCAAATTCATCTTTCCATTAGCTACGTCAATAAATACCCTCATCATTTTCCTAACCATGTTCCACAAAAATGACTCGCCGTAAATGTCAACGAATATTGGTGAGAGAGTGCCGTGGAGATTTGGAAATTCCTTCTTGTGATAATCATCCAGATCTACTTTGCTGATTTTGATATCGTCAATAGTTCTTGTTGTGGTCTTTTGGAAGCGTTTTGTAAAATTGGTGAAGTTATGAGTTCCCTTGAATAGCTCTGCGCATTCCTGAAGCTTGTCAACATCCAAATCCTGGAACAGCATGTAACGATACTGTCTCATCTGCGCATATCTCGGCTTGAATGCGTAACGAACAGGAGCGCTTGCAAGAATCTGAATATCATCCGGAAGGGAATTGTTGATTTCATTTACCCTTACCTCCTTTTCGGACTGAAAACTGATTACATTGCCTAAACTATGGACTCCAGCATCGGTTCTTCCCGCAATTCTGAATCTGGACTTTTTCAAATCATCAATATATTCCAGTTTTCGCAAATGGTAAATCAGCTCCTCTTCGACTGTCCTGAGGTTGGGCTGTCTTTGAAAACCGTGAAAATTAGTTCCGATATATCCGATTTTTAGTGCTGTTCTTTTCATTATACTAATATTAAACACAATATAAAATAAGTTTTTAGGAAAACAAATCCTAAATTAAACTAGATTTTTAACCATATGGTTTGTCTCATCATAGTCATCCTCTTGAATTGTTATTTCATAACCAAGAGAATCCCAAAAAGCAGGTGCCGCCTCAAGGTATCTGTGAGTATGCAGATATATTCTTTTATACCCTTCTTTTTTAGCAAATTCCTCCATTTCATTTACCATTTTGCGTGCAAGACCATGTCGCCTATAATCCTTATCCACCATTAGTCTCCAGATACTTGCAGTATCCTCTTTGGAATAAACTCCTCTAAACAGTTCATAATCTTTATCATAAAATCTAATCGCAGCGGTCGCAACAATTTTTCCGCCACAAAATGCAACATAAAAATTATTTCGTTTAGGAGAGATGTAATATTCCTCTAACCCCTCAATATCATAATGAAATTCAGGAGTGGGACCTATACCGTATTCCTTCATAATCTGATCATATAAAAAAGACTTAACAGCACAAATTTCATCATAATCATTTTTAATCTCTCTAATCTGAATGTTCATAATTAACCCCTTATAAAAAAAATAAAGAGAAATTGAATAATTTCTCTTACTCTTGAGCAGTTTCAGGATTGAGTAACTTTTCAACATTTTCTCCAATAAGGTCAAATAACAATACTACAAGCAATAATGACACACCTGGATAAAATGCCAGCCACCAATATCCGGAAGATAAGTAGTTCATTGATTCGGCTAAAATTACTCCAATAGCAGGTTCATGAGGAGGCAATCCAAATCCTAAAAATGTAATTGCAGCTTCGTGCATAATTGCATGAGGGAACATTAGAATTACCCCAACAATAATTTGAGATATAATTAAAGGCAACATATGTTTAAGCGCTATCCATACTCTGGATTTTCCCAAATTTTGAGCCAAATGAATGTATTCTTTGGTTCTGATTTCTTTTACTTCGGATCTTAAAACCCTTGCGAGGGGTGTCCAGTGTGTTAAACCTACACCCATGATAACTCCATACACTCCACCACCGAACATGATGGAAACTATAATTATTAATAAAATATGTGGAATTGAACCGAATAGGTCTATTATACCTGCAACACATTCATCTGCAAACTTGTTGAAACTTGAAAACAATCCCAATATTATGGAAATACAGGTACTTACCGCTGAAGCGATGAAACCTACCATAATACTTAATCCAAGTCCTGCAATTGTACGCTGAAACATGTCTCTTCCCATCCAATCAGTACCGAAAATGTGTTCAAGAGAAGGCATTTGATTTGCATTAGCAAAACTTGATGGAATATCCCTCACAAAATACCCGCAAACAAATATGGACACGATAACCAATGCAGATATCGCTATAATGACAAGAGTTTTTGTTCTAAGATTTGCAGAGTATATAAACCATTGCTTTTTGTCATCTGCATTTTTCTTTTTAATCATTGAACTCACTCTCCTTAATTCTTGGGTCTATAAGATAATAAGAAATATCCGCAAGCAAGTTGCCGACAAATACGAATATTGCACTGATTACGACAATTCCCAGAAATAGTGGCACATCATTTTGAAGACCAGCTGCAACTGCGGTCTGACCTATTCCTGGATAAGAAAATACTTGTTCCACCATTACAGCACCACCAAACAGCTCACTGAATGACAAGAATTGTAATGTAATTGCTGGAAGCAATATGTTCCTAATTCCATGATTTTTCACTAAATCCCAACCTTTTTCACCTCTGGATTTTGCAAATAATACATAATCAGAAGATAAAACCTGAATTAATTCATTACGTGTGTACATTGCAATTGGCGCTAGACCAACCAGACTCAACGTCAATGTAGGAAGAACAAGTCTTGACGCCCATTCCATAAACGTTGCATCGGTACTTCTTACACCAATCGGAACACCAAACCCTATTGGGAACCATCCTAAATAAACCGCAAAGACCATTAAAATAAGCATTCCAACCCAAAAAGATGGAGCAGACTGAATTGCATAACAATAAACTTTAACCGCTTTGTCAATCCATGACCCTTTATTTTTACCGGCCACAACACCTAATGCAAAACCAATGATTCCGCTTAATAACCATGATATTGCCATCAACACTACAG
Organism: Methanobrevibacter sp.; assembly: GCA_017434525.1. Taxonomy (GTDB): domain Archaea; phylum Methanobacteriota; class Methanobacteria; order Methanobacteriales; family Methanobacteriaceae; genus Methanocatella. The sequence goes on along the minus strand of JAFRFD010000147.1, from coordinate 424 downwards.
AAGCATAGAATTTTTCAAAAATAACATCTATTACTGGAGCACGATATATCAGAGAAGTTCCTAAATTTCCTTGAATTAAATCTAAAAGCCAATGATAGATTTTTGTCTGTAGGGGAACATTAGTCCCAAAATATTGCTGTAATATTTGACGTTGCGCTTCAGATACTGCAGCGCCTCTTAAATAAGCATTAACTGGATCAATAGGGGATAAATCTAATAATACAAAACTAAAAATTGCAACTGCAAGGATTAGTATTATGAAACGTAAAAATTTGAAACCAAAATATAGTATATTACGAAAAGTTTATCCCTATGAAGTGACAAATATTTAATTATGAAAACTTTAGATAAACTTGAAGAAGATGAAATTAAATTGCTTGAGAAGTATTTAAAAGAATATAGGCAAGCTCACAATATTTATATG
>JAFRFD010000146.1 GCA_017434525.1 Methanobrevibacter sp. | reverse complement strand
TTCATAAAATCTAAGATTCTGTCCTGGATAATCAAAATAACTAACTGGTGCTACCAACTTATAAGCAATCTTAGTTGCTACTTCCTTTGCTCTAAGAATGACACTATCACCATCCTTAACAAATCCAAGCTGTTGCTGAATTGGAGCTAACTTTGAAACTAATTCTATTAATTCAATATTATAATTCATCTAGTTTTCCTTTTTGTAATAATTTTTATTCAAATATAGAAAAAAAAGTTACACCGAACTTCGATGTAACTTTTTATTTGAATTTTTTATGTAAATTTATTTAAACTAGAAATTCTGCCAACCCGTTAGATTCAACTACTTCTTCCTTTGAGCACCAATTTTCAAAATCCCATTTGAAAAAATCAGAACAAACAAAGTTATGATCAATAATATCGTTAACCTTCTTATCAATCTTAATCTTGTTAGCCCTAAGGACTTCTCTGATTCTATCCTTGCAGAGATCAACATTATCTTGCATGAGTTCAACACCATACAAAGTCTTGACTGCTTGGATAGGTTCAACACCGGATTCAATGCGACGTTCGAGCATACAAATCAACATATTACCAGAACCAAATGTCGGTTCCAAGAACGTAGCTTCCGGATCTTTCCACTTTTCAGCAGGAATCTTATCCATCATCTTTTCAACCAAAGCCTTAGGAGTGAAAACTTCACCATTCTTGGTTATACGTTCCTTGCTTCTAGTAATACCATCATTCTTTGTAGTTAAATCTCTCATATAACAAATATAGCAAATTATTTATGATTTGTAAAATGACAATGAATTATAATTTAACTTCAGTCCACTCAGGTGAATTGAAATCAATTTCAGGTTCCTTCTTAGTTAATTCTATCCATCTTCGATTAAAATCATCATAAACCCATTCGTCATCATCACGAGTGTCCATCCGTTTAATAAATTCTTTATATCGTTTTTCCATTTCCACCGCATCGAAATATCTCGATGTTTCTTGTTCAGGATCTGGAAATCCAGATTCAACAGGTGTTTCTCGTTCAAGATTGATTATTCTACCTGTTGGATCCCAAGTTGACCAAGCATTAAAATCTCTTCCATATCCTAAATCATATCCAATATCCATTCTACGAGGTCGAATACTAGTCATTCTATCTCCCCATTCCCACACACTATTTGGTTCATATTGATAGCGACTAGCAAATCTCATTCTAGCCCTATCTTGTTCAATTCGTCTACGTAAATTTTCCATTAACCGTTGTTTAAATATACAACGTTCAATTTGCTGATTAACATATGTTCCAATAGGAACACCAGCAGGACAATCTCTAGTTGACCAATGACCACCTAATTCCCAGACTACATCATAACCTGATGCATTGTCTTTTGCGAGAATATCAAATAAATTACAGAAATTATAAATTACATCAGGAGTTATGTCCTGATATAGAAAACGAACCCAATGATTTGGGTTTGCAGCTTCTCGCATTAAATCAACATCGCTTCTGATTTCTCTTGGTGAACCAATACAACTTATTCCAACCTCATCAAATAAATCCGTTGGAACTCTGTCTTCTGGTAAATGAAAATGATTTATCATAAATTCTTTACCATATTGACTAAGTTGGCCTAACTCATTAGTTAGGTGTTTATTCAATAGTTCACGCTTTACGAAATTTTTTATTAACTCTGCTTTCATTATAATTCTACATCAGTCCATTCTGGCGAGCTAAAATCAATAGGTGGTTCATTATGATATTCACCGTCCCAATCAGGAACTTCTGACCATGCCTTCACAAGCAATTCCTGCTCATACAATCTACCATTATATTCTGTTGGTATTTCCAAAAATCTAATACATGGTCCTGGGTAACTCATAACTTTAATTCCGTCCATTCTGGTGCAGTAAAGTCATACTGTGACATACCCCATGATAATTCAAAATCAGGATCTTCAGTAAAAAATTCTTTAATGACCATATTATATTGCACTTGACCTCTTGTAAGTTCGTCAAACTTACGTCGCATTAGAGTATAATATCCATTAACTCTTGACCAACGGCCAGAAGTAATACCAAATAATTGTATTAAGTTATTAAACATATCATCTGATATTTCATTCCACCATAACAGACTCCACATTTTTGTATCTTTTGGTAATTCTTTACCATCAGCATATGCTTTAATATCTTCTTGTTTAGATGCATTTACAACATATGCTCCTTGTGGCCAAAAAATTCTTTTAAGCTTATTTGCTACATCTTGCCCAAAAGTTTCAGTCGCATAATAATAACCAAAGATAGTCATATGACCATCTTTGTCAGTTAAACCGCTATCAAAAAATATATCTTGAATATACTTAAATTTTTCTTTGGATGTCATAAAATCTATTAAGCTCCAAATGTAAGTATAGCATTATATTCATCTTTTGTAAACCCAAAAAATTCTATTAAGCTAATATCATCACATTTTTTGTTAAAATCTACAATAGGTATAAACTGCCAGGGAACTCTCTGATTTTTTCTAATCTTACTACTATAATACTTCATTGTCTTAGATGTAAGATATGTAAAACAATTATCACGTTCCTCTTCAGACTTAAAGAAAATTAATTTATTTCCAAAAGTTTCTCTATATGTAACAAACAGTTCATACTTATCAGAAATTAGTCTACTCGATTCTCTCCTATGAGAACTAATAACTCCGAAGATTCCATCATGTGGTCCTCTATAACCTTCTTCAGTAGAAATATCCATCATTGTTTTATTTTTTTCGCATTTAGCAAAAATCTTTTGACAAATAGAATCCAGCTGAGAAAGTTTAGAATAATCATATCCGCCATCGCCGAGAACATAAATTCCCAAGTCAGAATGTTCAATGTTAAACAGTCCATTCGATGTCTTGCTATCTAATACTTCCAGATCTTCCAGCTTCTTAGATACCGAATCTTCAAACTTGCTATAGTCTGAATTCTTCTTATATCTGGCCATAGGATCTTCTAACCATCTTACTGGACTTACATTGACAACTTTATCGCAATGCTTAACAACTTCCTCCATTATCTGTAAATGGAGAGAATTTGAGTATGGAGGGTTGGTTATTGCTACTGAGAACTTCAAAATACTACACCTTAATCATTACGACCTTAGTTCCATCAATCTTGTTAGACAAACCACAAGCAGATGTGTATTCAGCAAACAGCATAGCTTTGTCTTTACGTTCAGTCCAATGGTCAAAAGACTTGTTGATACCAAACAAAGTTTTTCTGTTCCAAAGACAGTTCTTCAAATAAAGACAGTCATCAAACGAGCCATTCTTCTTCATCTTGGCTACAGTGAACATATACTTTGGTTCTTGTGTTTCTTTCTTTTGTTTGAAAAAACTGAACATAAATACTCCTTATAATTACAATATAGAAAATAGGTCAGTCATTGTAAACAACTAACCCATTATTATATTCTTTCAGACAGCTTAATTAATCTTCGTCTTCGTTAGCTTCTCCGCAGTCAAAATACTGATGATAGGCATCAGTAATGTTTTGAATACCAAGTTGAGACGGAGTAGGAATATCAATCGTATAAAATTCATCCTTGTCTGCGTCATAACCTTCAATCGAAATATCATCGAAACCAAAACGATTACAGGAGTCATAGAAGAATCCATTTAAATAATTATCAGAAATATATTCTTCCATTGGACCGAGGTTATACCAACCGCCATCCCAGTCGTCAATTTCACGATAATGCTTCATAATTGACAAACGGATAAGTTCATCACTGTCAAGCTTACCATGTTGTGTCGACGAAACGGTAATACAGTCCGCATCTCGTTGATCAATATCAAACGTTACAATGTAATACGATTCTTTCTGCTTCGGAGTAATAAATCGTTCTATATAACCCATATACTGGGTAGCTGGGATATTTTCAGGACCACCGACAGAAGCAGGTGTCGTGTGAGTTCCTTCTGATACTACTACTTGTGCAGTTCTTGCTCTGAGTGCTTCTGCAATTTCTGCGATTGGATTTGCTACTGACATTTTATTTTTCCTTTTGTTAAAATTTAATTACCATTCTCTTGACCCATATTCACGTTCATGCTCATCTTGCATATGACGTAAATAATCTTGCCACAAAAATGAACCGCTCTTATATCGCTCATATATTTCTTGTTCTGTTTCTTTAAATCGCCAGCCATTTATGCTTGATAAATCCAGATATTGGTCAGGCAAATATATAAATTTATTACGAAACTCACCTGAAAATTCTCTATGGTCTGGCAATTCATATACCAAAGCATGCATTTTAAAAGTTGTATTACTTACATGACCTGTACATTTTATAAAATAATAAATTTTTTCACCTGGGAATCTTGTAGAATCAATATTTGTTTGTAATTTGTAATAATGATCAATAAGACTTAGCCCTAAACGACCAATCTCATCATTACGCTTTGTTTCGTATGGCATGTCAATTAGTTCATTAAGTCTCAATATTTCAGGACTGTCAAAATTGTATTTAGATAAATCTATTAAGCTCATATTTCTTCATCAATGGATTTTCGTAACGTTTTTCTTCTTTTTCTTCTAAAATTTCTATTAAGCAAATAAATCCTAATACAGCAACACCGATTAGATAGAATGGAGTCTTAATGATTTCTAAAAACAATTTCATTGTTAAAATCCTACCAATTCTGCAAGATATTGGTCAAACTTTCCAAACAACCATTCAGGATTATCGGATGTCTTACCATTAGGCATAACTTGAACTTTAGATCTTCCGCTTGGTTCTTTGAAGTAATAACCTTCGAGCTGTTTCTTTTTGATTTGAACAAGAACATGGTAATATGCAGTGATATTTGTCACAAGACCAATCTTAGTTCTTTTTTCTTCACCATTTGGCAGCATTTCAAGATGCCAAAGTTCAACGGGATTTTCCAAACCATTATTGATACAAACAGTATTACCAGATGTCTTCATAACTAAACCTTTTGAAAGAAAATATAATGATTTGCTTGCATAGCATGTTTGCCTTTAGTAGACCAATGATCAACCGCAGTGCTACCCATCCAATAATCATCAAAATCATTTCTTTGTTCTGACTTCCACATATCGTACCATTTACTTTCAAATTTGGTTGTCAGTTCTTTTTCAGAAAACTTATGACTAGTGTAATAACTATTAAAATGAGGAACTAAATACTTTGCGAGCCTTTTCGGTAAATCATGATAACGAACATTGCTCAATACAACTTTTGAAGACTGAGGAACATTGAATTCTGTTACAACTTCAATTACATTGAATTTTGTGTTTTCACGTTCAACTGCTGTCATTTTCTCTGCCATAGATATATTCCTTATCACTTAGTTTGTTTCCGCATAAACTTGATTCGGGTCTTTCATAAATGAAATATTATATTCATCAATTTCTTTAACCATATTAGCAGGAATATAATCAGTATTGAAAATATAAACTTTCGTTCTGCCTTCATATAATTCTTCATCATATGGTCCACAGTTAAATACTGTCATACCTTCAGCCTGGAAAACACAACCAGGATGATATTTTTGATCAGGATTCTTTTCAATTACATGCCAATTCGGTAATTTATCATCAAGTGCTTTTACATTTGATTTTGCACAACCAATGAGATAATTCAGATTTGGATTCAAAGACTGATATAAATCTACACGACCTTTTGCACCCTTTGTTATGTTTCTTTCAAATGAAATTCTTCTGAACAGATACATTATTTGTGCTCCTTATTATAACGTTTATCCCATTCACTGTAAAGTTCTTCAATCATTTTCTTGAAATTGGAAAGATCCTTAACATCACGATAGACATCACAATATCCGTCAGTTTCGATACCAACCCAGTAATTCTTTCCTTGTGCCTTGATACGAAAACGTTTGCCATTCCAGTCGAAGAAAATACGGAAATCATAAATCTTCTTACCAGCTACAACGTCTTCGACTTTAAGCATATCATATGACTCTTCACTATACCATGTAATATCCGGCAATTCAGACATGATATAATTTTTTACCTGTTTGCAATATGCCTCAACAGCTTTCTTTTTTGCCTGTTCGATACGTTCAACTTGTTTCTGAACTTCGTTAGAAACCTTGATTGCATTTGCAAATGCTTCGTTAATTCGTTTTGCTGTGGTTGTTTTAGGCATAATAAACTCCGTATTGATTACCTTTATAATATAGAAAAACCGTTGAGTTTAGTCAACGGTTACTTCAATGTTATTTCTATTCAGACAACTATGAAATTAGATAGTTATAAAGATTTTCCCAAATTACTTTCTTTGGATTTACATTATTTTCCATACCTAAATAATGTAATAAAATATTTTCATCAATTACATAAAATACGTTTTTAGAAATTGTATCAATAACAAGATCAGATAAACCAGTAGTTGTCACGAGAATAACTCTTTTTTGAATTTGTTTACCCCATTTAATCCATTCTTCATCAGTTAATTGATTATCTTGATATAATTGTCTAATACGTTGTTCTGTCAAAAATGCACATTTTGTAATTTGATCATTCCAATTTACATCTTTTTCAAATCTATATTTTACTTGAATACCATAGAAAAAATTACGACAAACTGTTGACCTTACCCAACCATCAACCCCCATATCTTTTCTATCATCGCCACACATTTCGTCAAATGTAAAATCAGCAGTATATGGATGTAAATTATTCATGAACATCCAACCGGCGATAATTTCCATAATATTACCTTGCCATTTCCAAATAAGACGTTGAATATCATCATCACTAAGATTTGGAGCGACTAAATAATTACGGCCATCGACTAACGATAAATCTTGTTCTTTAATATCATGTTTTAATTTTTTTGCAAAATCAGAAATTACTTTACGTAAATAATCTTTCTTTTTATATAATTCATAACCTTGTTCAGCCATAAATTTAAAGAAAGCTTTATGTGCATTTTCAATACAAGTAAGATAGTTTACAATTTCAAATTCCCTATAAGGGTCATGTGCTTTTGCAGTAATAAGATTTTTAATATCACTCATATTATATAATATAGAAAAACAGTTGATTAATGTCAACTGTTTTTAAAATAATATTCCTTTACAGATTACTTATATTCTTCTATAGTTTTTAAAATAGTTTCCCATTCAGAATCTGGTTCGGCATGATCATCATCAATATATCCAGTAATTTCAAAATATTCGCAAAAACGTTTATCTGTCCATGGTTGACTATAATCATTTAACCATGGCAATTGTCCATAATAATTAAAATTATCAGCTTTTATTAAATTATGAATAAATTGATGAAAACGCGTATGCCATGAATCATAACAATTTTTTCTTTCAATTTCTGTATCAAATGATAAATGCCAATTCCATCTTTGTTTTGCCTTTAATGCACGTGCATAATTACTACTTGTAATTTCAGCCCAATCTTTTTTTCCTTGATTACCATGAACTTCAGGACATGGTAAAATAAATTTTTTATTAGTATTTTTTAAAATTTCATCATATAAATTAGGTATTTTTTTATCATTACATTTTCTAATTGTTTTATCAAAAACAGAACGAAGTTCTATAGGTACAACATTATAATCCATATAATTTAATTCATTTTTACAATTATTATCATAAGAAATAATCATCAATGGACCAGCAAATGATGCTGCAAAAATTTGACTTGCTTTTTCTGGAGCAATAAGTTCAATATTAACAATATTATTTTTCAAAAATTTAGATTTTTGAATCATTGGATATTCTTTTAATAAACGTTTTGCTGCAAAAAATTGATTTGCTGGTGAAATATTTACTACTTTATTTGCAATTGGAATAACTTTTTCAAGAATTTTTAAATGAAGATTTCCATCATATGGTGGATTCATAATAGCTACATCAAACTTCATATTTTTTATTACCCAATTTATTGTATTTAACCATTCTGTTTTTATATTTTCTCTAACAAAAATATACTTATCATCTGTTCCAAATTCAGGATTATATATTACAGTTTTAATAAAAAGTTCAATCGCTTCTTGGTCATCACTAACAAATGTTACTTTATTATTTATAGATAAATAACATGCAGTATAAAAATCTCTAACAACTAAAATAGATTGTCCTTCTGGTATATATCCTAAGTTTTCAATAAATTTATTGAATAATTCACTAGGAATATTAGGTTGATATTTCATTTATTTAGTTCCATTTTTAATTACTTATTAAATATAGTAAAATATATGAGTTTTGTAACTCATATATTAAATTAATTCTGATTCAGTTATCTTTTTTAATTAAAAGATGGCAAATAACTAAAAATTTTCTTTTGATTGAGATATGTTTCTTTTAGTTCTGGTTCATCTTTCCAAATAACAGAATATTCTTGAATTAACTGAAATGTTTTCATAATTGATGCAACTTTGATCTTACTATTAAAATCTGCAACTTGCGCCATACGAATTTTCATCTTATCAAATTCTGTTCTTTTCTTAGCAATCGAAATTTTTACATTTTCATATAATGCTGTTGTTGGCAATGCAATACCAGAATTTTGATAATCTGCATCTTCGTCATCATCATTAGAACCATTATTAATATCTTCAATAGTTCCACCAAAATCAAACTTTCCATCAGTAAATTTGACAAGTTCACCCAAAAATGTTTCTACTCGTTCACTAATACCATCTTCAGATGTAACATACAAATTAAAATTAACTTTGCCTGCAGTCTTTCTACAACCTCTAGAAATTGCCTGATAAAGACTTGCATCAGACTTTTGACATAATAAAAGAACGCCGTTAATTTCTGGTAAATCTATACCTTCTGTTAACATAAATGCATTCATAATAATTTTTGGATTATGATCATTACGAAGAATAGTCAAAATATCTTGCTTAGTATACAACTTACCATCAGAATATCTAGAACCATTTAAACGAATACCAGCAAGCCAAACTTTACCACCATTTTCATCAATAATGGTTTTATCACTTACAATTTCATAAACAGTGGGAGTAAATCTCGGATGCTGTGTTTTAAATTGATTAATAATATCACCTACTTTTCTAACAGAATCAACCGAATCGTGAAATGTAATTAAAGATGGAACTTCACCCTTTTTATTTCGTTTTAAATGTTTAAATGCAGCGATTACAGAATTTGCTTCAGCATTAACATCCATATGTTCAAAATCCGGTGCTTTAATAATATGCAAAACCGGTTTTACAATATAATATGCTTCAACAGCATCTGCAAAAGAGCATACAGAAATAGTCGGTAAATTACATGTCAGATATTCGCCTGGAGTAGCAGTAAACCAAAAATGACGCTGATTTTCATTTGACATTGCATCTTTAACGGTTTTAACCATAAGGTTAGAACTTTCTTTATGGGCTTCATCATGAATATACAGACTTAAATTTTTAAAAATATGTGTAGCAATTTCTACATATCCATCTTTATGCTTATTTGTATGATTTTTAACATAATCGTTTAAACTTGCCGTTGTAGTAAAATACAAAACATCTTCACCCATTGGCATAGCCATATCATTACGGGCAATATTTTCAAGTGAATTATCACCTGTTGTATTTAATACACGAATTGCAATCTTTGCTGTTTTTAAAAATTCACCAAAAAACTTTGTATATTCTGCTTTAATTTGGTCTTCAAGCATGAGACGATGACATACAAATAATCCTTTAAACGGAATACCCAATTCTTTACAACGTAAAATTTCAAGATAAATAATACATGCCTGTATTAATGTCTTTCCTACACCACAAGTAATATTAAACAAACCATAGTGTGCTTTGAGATAATTTTTAATTGCTTCAATCTGATGAGAACGAAATTCAAAACCCATACCGCAGCTTGCTTTCAATTCACCATCAAGAAGAGCAATAATTTCATCAATAGTCATTTTAGAAATATTCATTTTAATTCCTTTTATTTACTTTCATAATATAGTAAATTAATTGGTTATTGTCAATAACCAATTAAATAAAATAATATTTCAGCTGACCTTATTTTTAGGTTTTAAACTTACACTTCTTGTCAATACGTTTTTTAAGTTCTATTGCCTCATCAAGCATATATGTATGACTTCGTCTTCGTCACCTTCTCCGCAGTCGAAATACTGATGATAGGCATTAGTAATGTTTTGAATACCAAGCTGAGACGGTGCAGGAATATCAATCGTATAAAATTCATCCTTGTCTGCATCATAACCTTCAATCGAAATGTCATCAAAACCAAAACGATTGCAGGAGTC
>JAFRFD010000145.1 GCA_017434525.1 Methanobrevibacter sp. | reverse complement strand
ATGGATAAAGTTGGAAGAGAAAATGTTTTAAATCCTGAAACTGCAGAGTTGAATCCATTAAAAGGTCTTGAAATGGCAATTGAAAGAGGATATAAAAACATTGCAATAACAATTATTCCAACAGAAATAGTTAGGGATTTAAGGCAATATCCAAAACCTGAAGATGTCAACATATATATTTTCGTAGCACATACAACCAACGTTTCCAAAAAAGAGGCGGATATGTTATTTGATTATGCTGATGTGATTTCAGGATGCTCTTCCATAACCATACGGGAAACTGCTGAAGAGAGAAAACCATATTACGCTGGAAAAAAAGTTCCATTGTATGCAGTGACCGAAAATGGAAAAAGATTGCTCAATGAAAGATTGGAATATATTGGATATGGATTATGTGAAAGAAAGTATCCTCAGGTTTTCACTCAAAGTCCTAAGCCATTAATCTAATTTTTTAATTTTTTTTATTATCAATTTGAAGTACTTCATTTAGATGTAGTTAATACTGTTACTTCAAATAAATGAAGTATTATTTAAAAATGAAGGATAAACTTTAACTTCAGATTAATTGATAAATTTGCTTGTCAATTGATGGAACCGGGTTGATTCTTTACTTATGAAACAAAATTCATTAAAATAGTAGTAGATAATTCACCTACTTTTCAAGCATTATTCGTTCGTAATGAATGAAATAAAAATCGAAAAAGTAGTAGATAATTTCTATACTGTTATGCAAACAGTAATATGAAGCTGGTCAAAAGGAACCAAAAGTTGCACAATCCCTATTCACCATTGCTGATTGCTGATGTTAATGATGGTGATGTTGTAAAAGAGGTTAATGAACCTAGCTATATTGATTTACAACAAAAATTAATTTAGAAATGAATCACTGTTTTAGACAGCCTATTGGAATGACTTTAACACCATCTGGGCGAGTATATGCAACTTCTCCTCCTGTTAAAACAGCTAAAAAACTTGGATTGTTTAGTTCATCATTTTTTTCTATTAATTTGTTGATTTTCAATAAGTTTTTTGCACCTTCATCAATTTTTTCACTACCTAATTTGCATTCAATTAATGCATATCTATTATCATTTAAATGTACTACGCAGTCAATTTCAATATCTGATTTGTCATGGTAGTAATAGATATTTCCATCTAATGGGCTGGTATAAATGCTTAAATCTCTAATGCAGAGATTTTCAAATAAAAATCCGAACAAGAATAAATCATCAGCACATGATTCTGGGCTCATTTTTAATGAAGCAATTGCGATTGAAGGGTCTATAAATATTTTTTTGTTTCTTGATCTCATTGAGGTTTTTGATTTAATGTCTGGTGACCATCCTCTTATCTCTTCTATAACGAATAAGTCTTTTAATGCTTTGATATATGAGTAGTATGTTCCATTGCTCATTTTTTCATTTACATTAACATCTGCCATTATTGTTTTATCATTAACGAGTGTTGAATTATTTCTTGCGAGAGATTTTAAGAGGGTTCTCACTTTATCAGGGTTTCTTTTAACTCCATCAATTGCGGAAATATCTGTGTTGCAAATATTTTGAACATATGATTTGGCAACAAATAATTGTGCTTCTTTATCTTTTTTCACAACAGATTCTGGCCATCCTCCTCTACATGCAGCAAATATTAACTCATCAATTGTCAAATCAGAGGTTATTCCATTAATATCTAAATTAGGATTGTTGAATAATTCCATTAATGATATTTTACCATTTGATTCAAGGCTTTCATATAGGCTCATTGGTCTCATTAGGACTCGGTGTATTCTTCCAGTGCCAGAATGCATTATTTTTGATTCATCAACAACAGTTGAACCTGTTAGAATGTATAATCCTTCGCCTCCTATTTCATCAACACTATTTCGGACTGCATCCCATAGGACGGGTGCCATTTGCCATTCATCAATTAGTTTAGGTTTATTGCCTTCTAATAATCTGTCAGAATCAAATTCTGCCCATATTTTATATGTTTCTTTTCGTTTAGGGTCTTGTAATTTTATAACACTTTTGGCATGTCTTTCGGCAGTTGTAGTTTTTCCGCACCATTTTGGTCCAACTATTAATACTGCACCAATCATTCTAAGATATCTTTCTAAATCATCATCCATGTAACGTTTTAAGTATTTTTTTTCCAATTTAATCAACTTATTATTTTTATAATTGGAGACTTTTGGAGTTTTTTATTATATACTTTTGGAGTTT
>JAFRFD010000144.1 GCA_017434525.1 Methanobrevibacter sp. | reverse complement strand
AAGACCATCTCTTTTGATTGCCTCAACTACCTTTTGCTTGAATTCGCCTGTGTAACGCTTGTTTGGTATTCCTTTTGCCATATTAAATCACCCCACTTGATAGACATTATATCACATGTCTAACAAATGGGGTGCAGTTCAAAATGCAGCGGCTCTAATCTTTCTATCATCAGTTATTTAATGGGCAACCTGCTCTCGCTAAAGCATCTATGCACTTTTAGCATGACCGACAAGGTTTGAGCGCCCACTGGTTTTTCGGCTAATCTTGGGTGCAAACAACTATCTGCCAAAAAACTGATCCCATAGTATCTAATGAATTAACTGAAATTTCATACGTTTCCTGCAAATCGAAAATATCCGTCATTCCATGTAACGTAATTACTATATTCTTTTCCACCATAATACTTTATCCCCTCAAAGCCGATTCGTTTGCAGCACTCCGCAACATAACACGGAATCAAGTATTCTCTTGGAGTTTTATCATTTACAGAAGAAAGCGGGAAACGAAGATAACGCAAGAAAGTCTTCCCTCTCCGCATTGTCCCGGAAAGATCGAGCAACACTATGCTTTTGGTTGGAATCAGTTTAACCGTCTGAACTATTTTACCCGGATTATGCTTTTGAATCTCTTGCTCTGAACCATTGGCGGAATCAGCAAAATAATAATAACTCCTTCCTGGATTATTATACCTCCCTGGACCAGTAACTCCAATCGGCGCACGTAGCATTTCATCATTAACAAATGGCCGTTCCGTCATTCCTCTTGCTCTTGAATGAAAAAACACATCATTATCAAATCCATGTTTATATTCACTATCTTTATCCATAAGCTTCTTAATGAAACGATAAATCTTTTTACCTACAGGATGAGCAGATGCGAATGTGGGCGTATCAAATAGAATTGACATAAAATCCATCAATTCCTGTTCGGAAACAAATTCTTCTTCGAAATCAGTTAGTATTTCTTTTGCGGAACAAATTGTATTTAGTTCGCTTGGAAGAATGGCACTTTTATCGTCGTGTCCCTCTCTAAAAAAGCCTTTTTCCGATACGTCGTAGAATACATCTGCATTATCCGCAATGGTGAGGGCGGATAGCTTGGTTAACTTGTTTAGCGAGGTAGAAAGGCCGCGGGGATAATTAAGGTTAGGCTTCATTACCTTGGCCAATTCAGATATTTTAAAAAACACAATATCTGGAGCGACAATTTGCGGCTTTTTTAATGTTGTATTTGCAATCGAAAAACAACTATGATAATCCATATTAACCATAGCAGATGTAATAGTTTGTATCATTGGCGTTTGTGTAACCAATTTGGAAAAAGCTAAGGTAGGGAACTGGATTGTTTTAAATGCATTTATTACAGAATCAGATATCAAAGGAGTGTTTAGCGCTTTTATCTGTTCTGTATAGGATTCCATCATCGGTTTCAACGAGTTGCTCAAATCGATATGGGATGCTTCCTTGGTCAACTTCCCAAGAGTTTCGGAGAAGGCTGGCTTGAATGACAGTTTGATACTGTCTTCAAATGATTTTAGCGCGTTTGAACTAATTGTTCTTATGTAATCTCTCTGAACAGATGATAACTGTGCGCTTCCTTGTTGCAATGCCGAAATTGCTCCGCATTCTGCTAGATTGATCGTAATAATGTCAGAGTCATCATTGTCCTCGTTATTATCCCTATCAGAGTTATCAAGGGCATTGATTTCGTCAGCATCTAGAGGCATATTAACATCTTTTTCATTAATCATTTTCTTAACCTCAGGGCGATTCTTGTTACAAATCAATAGTATCATAATTCGCCTTTATATACAATAGTATAGTGTTTTCATGGAATAAAGGGTAACACAGATTAACTATGTCACGATTATTCCGGTGTTTGTTTGTCATAGCTGTATAATGAAGGAAAAATGTGATAGAGCCCCAAACTATTATCGTTTTGAATTGATTTACTCCAAAAGGTTCAAATATAATGGCGGCTCCGCAATTT
>JAFRFD010000143.1 GCA_017434525.1 Methanobrevibacter sp. | reverse complement strand
GAACGGAAGAGAAATTCGATACCATTATCGGTAATCCACCCTATGTTGATAATTCGCTTTTTAAAAAACCAAAAAATACACGCATCAAAGTGCAAGCTAACCTTTATATATACTTTATAGAAAAATGTTTTCATCACCTTAAGGCTCACGGAGAATTAATATTTATTGTTCCAAGAGAATTTATCAAACAAACATCAGCTAAAGATGTTAATGAACTACTGTTCAAGAACGGCACAATCACTCATTATTATGACTACGGAGACGAGAAGTTCTTCGAAGGTGCATGTCCAAACGTCTGTATCTTTAGATATGAAAAAGACAATTTCAGTAGAAAGACAACAACTTTAGATGGAGAATTAATCAGTATAATTAATAACGGAATTATATCGTTTGTTGGTGAAGGTGTTAGTAACAGAATTGGAGATTTCTTTGATATTAAAGTTGGGGCCGTTAGTGGCGCAGATGCGTTTTTTATTAGCGAAAAAGGAGAAGAATTTGTTTGCTCAAAAACACGAAAGACAGGGGAGTTAAGGAAGCTTATTTATCAGCAGTATTCACCAGAACTCGAAAAATACAAAGAGACATTAATCAATAGAAAGATAAAGAAATTCGACGAGGCGAACTGGTTTATGTGGGGCAGGCCAGTCAATTTCGAGGAGAAAAGAAAGAGAATCTATGTAAACTGTAGGACCAGACTTAATAATCCCTTTTTTCTAAACAAATGTAAAAAATGGGACGGTTCCATCTTGGCTCTATTTCCCAAAGAAAACATCAATCTTGAAAAAGCAGTTACTCATTTAAATGAGGTTGATTGGCAAAAACTTGGGTTTATGACTGGTGGCAGATATATGTTTTCTCAAAAATCATTACAGGAGGCACCGATAGATGGAACGCTATTTAGATGAAATGGTCAATTACTTATCGTTAGAAAGCCTCATTCTAGTAGCATCAAATGATGATGGGCGAGTTAATTCAATTGCCAATGAAGATCAAATTATTAATCTACTAAAGAAAAAATATCCAAAAGAAATTGACGTCCCAAACATCAGGTCATGGTATGATTTTGGTTTTCGAAAAAACAACCAAGAAATATATGTGAATATAAAGGTGTCTGACCTTGATAATAGGGCAGCAGATAATCTTTCCTCGAAAATCGGAATGGGGTACGCACTAACCGGGATTAAGGACATGCCAGTCGATTGGGATAATTTTAATGAGATGCTTGCCGACAATTTAAGATACGGATACGATTATTATTTTCTTATAGTTAATAAAAACGATACAAGCGATATCTTTTGGACCTCACTGAAAAGAATTAAAGAATTACGCCCGAATGGAAGTAATTTGCCTTTTCAATGTGACTGGGGCAAAAATAGGGAACCGTCCGGTCGCTCAGAAGATGAAGCTACTAGGTACATTCTTTCCGTGTATGTTAATAGCTGGGACAAGAAAACTAATGGATATCCAGAGAGAATCAAAAACATGCTGTCTAGCAACATGATTATTAGAAGCTAATAGATTAATTTGTGGTTTGTTTGATGACTCGAATCTATACTACAAAACTATTGCATTTGCAATGTTTTTGTAGCATGATGGAGCCAAACAACGAAGGAAAAATATGAGTACAGGCACCACTATACCAATCCAAATTAGAGTAGATAAAAAGACTAAAGAAGAAGCTAACGAGCTTTTTGAGGGGCTTGGCACCAGCATGTCTGGCGCCGTGAATATGTTTTTGAAACAATGCGTTAATACTGGTAACATTTCTTCCCGCATTAAAAGGCCACGCCCAAGCAAAGAACTTCTTGAGGCGATGGGAGAAGCGGAAGCGTTAGCGAAAGACCCCAACGCCGAAATTTATCATACATTTTAGGTCGCTAGATGATATTGTTTACAAGCTTTCCTGCGGTGAAAAACTAGAGAAAAAATACAAAGACCATATCTTGAAGGGCAGATTCAAAGGCTATCACGAATGCCACATCCAGCTAAATTGGTTACTAATCTATAAAATTCAAAACGATGTCTTAATTTTGACTCTAGTTGATACCGGCTCGCACGCAGATTTATTTAACGTGTGAAGCAAACCGCATTACACCGCCCGTCAAACTCCTTTCTCGAGAAGGAATTGATGAATATAAATCTGTAAGAACACTCTCCCGAAAGGGAGTTTTTTGTTGGAGCAACAGAGTAATGACAAATAGGCAAAATTTGTTATAATGTAAACCGAGCGGGGAAGTTCCGCGGGGCTCTGACCAGGCCGACACTGGTCCTTCACCGGGTAAGTAGCCGTTTGCGTCCTAGGCAAGCGACGGCCTTACCCGACCAACATTTTCCATGTAGTCAAGGATCTACATGACAACAAAACAAAATCCTTCCTGTACCTTAATCCCCGAGTATAATTACTCGGGGATTTCTTTATCTAGCTTATGCTTTTATTTGATAAAAAAACATGTTATACTTTTTTAATCCTAGATATT
>JAFRFD010000142.1 GCA_017434525.1 Methanobrevibacter sp. | reverse complement strand
GACCGGAATGCGGCCATTAACATCCTTAATAAAGGATTAGAAATCGTCGGGACGACGGTGCAGTAAAAATTTCCAAAAATAAATAAACTATATTATTTTGGTTTGCGAATCCCCGTCGTCAACACGACGGGGAAGTTCAAATGTTAAACTAATAGTTGTCATTATTTCTAAAAAAATGTTTGAGGTATTTTTGTAAAATTGCAACAAAACCGTGATGGGTCCAATGCTTAAATAAACACTAAATTTAAATACGGAACTGTCCTAGTTAAAGATATGGGCAAAGTTAATAATTATACAAAAAATATTGCCATATCTGAAACAAAAACATTTGCTATTCTATTGGTTATTTTTTATCATTGTATGCTTTTTTATAAAAATCCAAGTCCTTTTTGGCCATTAAATGCAGGCATTGCTTCACCTGGTGTAATTACATTAACAACATTTCTTGGTGACTGTTTAGTGCCTTCTTTAGTTTTATGTTCTGGATTTCTATTTCTTTTGTCTACAAGAAATCATCCTCGTAGTAGATGGGAGATGCTTAAAAATAAAGTTAAAAGATTAATCTGGCCATATTTTATATATGGTGCACTTTGGCTTGTTCCGTTATATACATTTTTCGATATACCTACTTTTGGCCGTCCTTTACACACTGATTTTGTAAGTGGTTTTATAGCAATGTGTATTGGAGTTTTTAAGGATCATTTATGGTTTTTATTGCCATTGTTCTGGGCAACATTATTTTTCATAATTATAAGAAATCTTTTGGATGGAAAAAAATTGATTGTGGCTGGTGCTTTAACAGTTATTACTGCAGCATGTGTTGAACTATTTTTATTAGATATTCAGTATTATTGTATAGCACAATCAGGTCCTTTCTTCATTGTTTTTTTTGTTGGAATTTTATTATATCATTTCAATGAAAAAATTGAGAACTGGAATTCAAAAATATACTGCATGATCTCATTAGCTTTGTTTGCAGTATTGGGGTTAATCATTTATTCAAATATTGATAATACTGTTGTTTATTATATCAGGAATATTTTGGGTGCATTATTGTTTTATTTCATATTTATGGCAGTTTCAAGAACTTCCTTTTCTGATAAGCTCAATCAATCAAGATTTTATAATTTTTGTGAATCCCGTTCCATGAATATTTATCTGCTGAATTGCCCCTTTATGCAAATTTATTTCCTTTTACTTAATCCGTTAATAGGAACAAATGTTTATTTAACTATTCTGTGTCTTTGGATATTGTCATATACTTCAATATTCATTGCAGTATGGATTCAGAATAAACTGAAAATGTTTTTAGTCAATAAAATTCCAATTCAAAAAGCAAGCGGTTAATAGTAATTGATGATAACAAAAGGGTTTCAAAACAAGGGACAATACTTAAAAAGAAAGGGACTTTAATTGACTTATGAAATATTTACTTTGATTTTATTATTAATTCAATTTCATTAAAAAAATAGGAGATTCAATGGAAAATTATCTAATCGAAACACCAAGCATTGATTACATGAATCCTCTTATTCAAGATAAGGTTCGGGAATTAATGAATAAGTCTGAAGATAATCGGGATTATATCAAAAGAAGTTATATCTTTGTTAGGGATGAAATTCCTCACTCATGGAACATTAAAACAGATGTGGTTTCGAAAACTGCAAGTGAAGTGATTGAAAATAAAACTGCGATATGCTGGACAAAGTCATGCCTTCTCGCAGCACTTCTAAGGGCAAATAAATCCCATCAGGCATCAGTTATCAACTGCTTACAAGAGCATATGATGCAAATGAAGGTTATATGATTCATGCTTTAAACACTTTGCATATAAAAGATTTGAATAAATGGATTAGGCTTGATGCTAGGGGAAATGAGGAAAATATTAATGCATATTTCAGTTTAGATGAGGAGCACCTTGCTTATTCAATTCAAAGTGAATTGGGTGAAATTGATTATCGGATAATCATGATGATTTGGATGAAAGATTGGTTAATATACTTGAGGAATGTGAAAATATATTAGAAATTAGGACAGATTTTGAGTTTTAGTTACATTATTAATAGATAAATATTTTTTTAGGCAATGGCAGTGAGAAAAGGGCGTCTTGTTTTTTTTAAGTTAATTATATTTAATATCCTCTTAATTGATGTGGGATTATTCAATATATTGGATGAATTTTTTGGTTTTTTGTCAATTCTTGCAGTTATTAAATGATTACTATCATTTTTTTAATAAATTTATTGTATTGGCAATATTTCATTTTTAAAGCGAAAATTATTGTAATTTAAAAGCTAAATTACTTAAATGTGTAAGTATAATGTATTTCTATTCCAATATTTTTTGTCGATTATGTTCGATGATTTCCTTAAAATTAATGATATTGTCGATTGTATTCTATAATTATATCAATATTGATGATTTTGTAGATTATACTCGACAAAATTTATATATTTTAAAATACAAACTATACATAAAAAAATCATTGGGGATAGCATTATGATTAAAAGAGAATTATACTTAAACAAAATTGTGAGATTAATAGATAAAGATCCTATTAAAATAATAACTGGTGTTAGAAGAAGTGGTAAAACTTATCTATTAAAAAGTATCTGTGAAGAACTTAAAAATAGAGGAATATCTGAGGAAAACATATTTCTAATCTCTTTTGAATCAATGAAATACAATAAAATTGAAGATTTCAATCAACTTGATGAATGTATCATCGAACTAACTGAAAATGTTAAAGGCAGAGTTTACCTTCTTTTTGATGAAATACAAAATGTTAAAAACTGGGAAAAAAGTATAAATGCATATAGGGTGGACCTAGATTGCGATATCTACATTACTGGGTCCAACTCAGAACTGCTTTCCGGTGAAATGGCTACATTAATATCTGGAAGATACTATCAAATCAATATCTATCCCTTTTCTTTTGAGGAATTCGTACAATACAAAAAAGAAATAGAAAAAATAGATGTAAGCGATTTGGATGATTTATTTAAGGAATATGTTGAATATGGGGGAATGCCACCCATACAACAAGTTGCAGCTGAAGATAAATACTCTTATTTGAGTGACATATACAATACAATACTTCTAAAAGACATTATTGCACGACATAACATCAGAAACACCGATATGCTCAACAGAATTCTTAACTATGTGATAATGAATCTTGGAAAAAACTTCTCAGCAACTAACATAGTCAAATATATGAAACATGAGAGGCGAAAGATATCAAAAGACACAATACTTGATTATCTTTTATACTCTAAGAATGCATGCTTTATACATCAGGCTCAGCGAATGGACATAAAAGGAAAAAAGGTACTAAAACACAATGAAAAATATTTCATAGTTGATCATGGATTCTACCAAGCAAAATATGGTGAAATAGAAAATATGGGTTCCATCCTTGAAAACATAGTATACATGGAGCTACTCAGAAGAGGATATGATGTAAACATAGGAATAATTAATGAAAAAGAAATAGACTTTGTTTGCACAAAAGACAAAGAAAAAATTCATATCCAAGTAACCTATCAATTAAAAAATGATGAAACAATTGAAAGGGAATTTTCAGGGCTTGCACAAATCAATGACAACTTTGACAAATATGTTTTAAGTATGGATAAACTGGATTTTTCAGGAAGCGGATTAAAACACAGAAACATTATCGATTTTTTAATATCTGATTATATATAAAAAAGAAGGAAGGGTAATGAATGAAGTTGTACTATTTGCAGTTTTAAAAGATTTTTAATGGTGATGAGTCAAATATTATAATGTAAAATCTAAAAGTACATTATATTTTGTATAGTATACGGGCAACAAGATTTTTAAATGATTTTGGCATTTATATGATAGTGCGTTTAGATTTAATTTTAATTAATATTGATTAAAACATATTCGCAGTTAGCTTCATTCCTCATTGACCATCCCCAACCTGTCAAACCTGATGATATTATTAGTTCCATTTTTCCAAAATGAAATTCACCATAAACTAAATGACCTGTTAAGCTTTCAAAAATTGAATATGGGAATAGCTGTCCGCCATGAGTATGGCCTGAAAGTTGTAAATCAGCACCTTGCTGTGTGTTTTCTTCATACTTAATGGGCTGGTGGTCTAAAACAACAACATATTTGGATAAATCACTTTCGTTAAGTATTTTACCTGTGTCAATTCTATCATGTTCACCCTCCCATTGTGCATCGCTTCTACCTACCAGGACAATGTCATCATTGATTGATGTTTTTTCATCATTTAAAATTTTTATCCCATTATCAATTATTGATTTATTTAATTCTTCATCACTGAATGTTCTGTTTCCATTTTCATAGTCGATTGAATCTGGTTGTGTATCGTGATTTCCAAAGATATAATATGTGCCATATGTTGAATTGATTTTTCCTAATTCTTTAAATATTTCCTTCATGTCTTCTTTGGTTGTTCTTTCATCGACTATATCCCCACCTAAAACAACCATATCCGGTTTTAAGTCATTTATTTTGGAAATGCTTTCTTTAACTAATTGTGGATTTTGAACAGTTCCGTAATGAATATCACTAACCCAAACAATGGAATAAGATTCGTTATTTATCTTATCTGTAGTTAAATTATATTCTGTTAATTCAATATGGTTCATTCCGTAAATGCCACTAATTATTATAATTGCAAAAATAACCAACGCTAAAATGCCTTTTTTATGGTACTTTGGGATGAAATTTAAATATTTGTCCTTAAGTAAATATTTCCATATTATTCTTATTACATCTGCAATTACGGATGATAAAAATAAGTATAAAGTTAATATGGCTGCATTTGACGCCACTGTCTAAAATTTTACTGATGAATTTTTTTTCTTATTTGATTTTTAAAACATTTCTTTTTGTCCATCTTAGTTGGCTTAGTTTTAAGCGTATTCTGAGTCCTTTGTCAGTCCTATATATCTTTTTTATTTTGCCGGGAAATGTTGTTTTGAAGAATCCTTCAATTAAATTGTTTGTACTTGGTATTTCAGGATTTTTAATGTGGTTTATTGTTGTTTCAAAGTCTTTGGATAATTTTTTTATAAATTTTTGTATTTCTTTT
>JAFRFD010000141.1 GCA_017434525.1 Methanobrevibacter sp. | reverse complement strand
TAAATTTCATCAGGAATTAATTCATCGAATTCTAAAGCGATTGAAGAAGTTTTTATTTGATCAAATGTAATTGTTTTCAAACTAAACACCCCATTTATTTTTCAACATCTACTCTAATTGGGTTAGATAGATAATGGTCGTGTACTGGATAGTTTTCCCATTTTACTGAGTAATATTGGGTGAAGAACGGCATGATATCATCGATAACTTTTTGTTCTTGTTTTTCGTATCCTTTTACGTTAACCCAAATGTTTTGACTTTCTTTAACTTTAACAATTTCTTTGTCTTTTACTAAGATTTGACCATCTTTAATAGTGTAGTCAGCAACATTGAAACCTTTTTCGATTTCAGCATATTGTCTGGATGGGTCAATATCATTAGGATTTATGTCATATACTGCAATATCTGCTCTGTAACCAGGGGTGAGTTGACCTCTGTCTTCAAATCCATAGATTCTAGCAGGAGCAGATCTTGAAATAACTGCAATATCGTAGAAATCATATTCTCTGTCAATAGTAGGTAAAGTAGTTCTTTTTTCTACCCATTTGTGAACTTCTCTGTTTTCAATCATTTCAGTTCTTCTTTGGTTACTCATTAACCAAGATATAATTCTAGGGTATCTGGTATAAGGTCCAGCGTTAGGGTGGTCAGTAGTTAAACAAACTTTCCATGGGTCATCTATGTGTAAGAACAATTCAAGACCAATAGCCCATTGTAAAGAGTTAACAGGACTTTTACCTGAGTAAATACATGGAATGATACCTGCTGCAGTTTCACATTCAATATCTTTGTTGGTCCATTTTAAACCAGATAATTTGAATAAGTCATATTCCATTGGAGCGTCTGCAGTCATGGTAGTGGTTTCATCTAATGTAACTTGACCTACATCACAGGTAATGTGATCATTTTTGTTAATGTATTTTGCAATTTCTTCTGCACCGGAAGCTGCATCTCTCCAACTGTTTCCAGTGTAAGAGTGGAATTGGAGGTGGCATAAGTGCATAACTTGGTCCCTAATAGTTGCTTTAGAACTTTTCTTAATGTCTTTAACAGCATCCATAGTTTCAATGGTTGTTGGAACATTTCCAGGGTGTCCTAAATCGTTAGGGTGAATGTGTATAGAGTGAGGTAAGTTTAAGTATTCGTTAGCTTTTGCTAAAGCTTGAATTACTTCTTTGGAAGTTACGTCAAAGTATGGTGCTTTATCATTTACACCGTGTACGTTCATACCCCATCCCCATGCTTCACTTCCACAAGGGTTTACGATTTTAATTCCGTAACCTTTTGAGATTTTTAACCATGCAGAAACAAATGCGGATAAGTCTTCAATATTATTTTCTTTTGCATATTCCATTACAAACCAGTTGTTACCAAATAATGGCATTGCTGGAATATCAATCATTGGAATAGTTGCAATTTCTTCGTGAGTGTGTTTTGCTTCAAGAGGAGGCATAGCTGCTTCTACAACAGTACCGTAACCTAATCTTGAGTATCTGTAACCGGTTGCAGGACAACTTGGGATTGAGAAACCAGATTCTGATCTTAATACTTTAGTTTTTTGAGTAACACCTCTTCTGGAATCTTCAGGTCTGTATAATCTTCCAACTACTAATTTTGGACCTGCAACG
>JAFRFD010000140.1 GCA_017434525.1 Methanobrevibacter sp. | reverse complement strand
GTAGAAGACAAATACGGAGACTTATGTTCCGCACCTAACAACATGGACACTGTTCTTGACGTAGGTTCTGAAGTAGCATTCTACTCATTAGAACAATACGAAGAATACCCAGCTTTACTTGAAACTCACTTCGGTGGTTCTCAAAGAGCTGCTGTTATTTCCGCAGCTGCAGGTATTTCCACTGCATTCGCAACTGGTAATGCACAAACCGGTTTATCTGCATGGTACTTAGCACAATACTTACACAAAGAACAACATTCCAGATTAGGATTCTACGGTTACGACTTACAAGATCAATGTGGTGCAGCTAACGTATTCGCTATCAGAAACGACGAAGGTTTACCACTTGAATTAAGAGGTCCTAACTACCCTAACTATGCAATGAACGTAGGTCACCAAGGTGAATACGCAGGTATCGCACAAGCACCTCACAGTGCTCGTGGAGACGCATTTGCAGTTAACCCTCTCGTAAAAATTGCATTTGCTGACAAGAACTTGCCATTCGACTTCACTAAAGTCAGAGCAGAATTTGCTAAAGGTGCTTTAAGAGAATTCGAACCTGCAGGTGAAAGATCTATCATCATTCCAGCAAAATAAGTTTGGTGTAAACGGGAATATATAAATAAGGTTTTTAATCTATAGGATTTTTTATCCTTATAGATTTTACCTTATTTATTTTTTTCAATATGATATTTGTTTGTATAAAGTAGAATGGATTTTTTTTCAATTTATTTTGAAAATAATAAAATGCATTTTATAAGAAAAATTTTAAAAAATTAGTGCCAATATAAGATTTTAACTTAATTTAAATGGATTTAATTTCAATTGATTTTGATAAATCGCTTTAAAATTAAGGTAATGCTAAAAATAATTGATAAAATTTGAGATTTTTTAGTAAAGCTTATATATAGTGTTTTAAAAAAATTATAGAATATAGAGAGTTTAATATCTCTAAATTAATTAATTTTAAGTTTATTTTAATTTAAGTAAACTTGAAAAAATTCTTGGTTTATCTTTTTAATTATTCAGGTTTAATTATTAAGATTTTTAGATTTATTCATCAAATATTTCATTCTTAACACTTTAAGGATTTAATCTAGCTAGATTAAAAGCTAAGTGGTTTGCCTTGGCTTATTTGATTTATAAAATCTTTGTTTAAGTTATGAGGTATAATCATAAAGTATAAAATCATTCAGATGTTCTAAAAATGGTCTAAATTTTGCTTTAGTCCATTATTTAGTCCATTTTTATTTTATGTCTTTATGGTTTTATATTTGAGCAGAATATGTCTAAATGTGGTTAATAGGAAAATTAATCACGTAATAGTTTATTAAATAATTAAATTTAATAAAATTTAAGGAGGAAAAGAAAATATGGACCCTATTACATTAGGTGTAGTCGCATTAATGGGTGCAGCAGCAACCATTGCTGGTGCTGCAGAGGACTTAGAGTCTGACATCGGTTCACAAAGTAACCCTAACTCACAAGTTCAACTTGCTCCACAAATGGGACATTTACACCGTATGATCAATAAGGCAGCTTCTGGTGAACCAGTAGCATATGGATGCTGGTGTGGTATCGCTGGTGGTATCGCAGCTCTTGCAATGGGTATGGG
>JAFRFD010000139.1 GCA_017434525.1 Methanobrevibacter sp. | reverse complement strand
TCGCATATTGGAATTCGTAAGTCTTGATGAAGCTATTGTAACAGTTGATGAGAATGGTTTAATCACTGCTGTTAAAGGCGGTGTGGCCAATGTTACTGTCAAGTTTACTGAAAATGATTATTATCTCGGTGATGAAGTCAACGTAACAGTAACAGTAAACAGGCTTCCAATAAAAATTTCAATATCAGATGCGAACAATGTCATTGTTGGAGGAACTTCAACTATTGTTTTAACCATAAATGAAACAGATGCAACAGGATTTGCGATAATTTATGTAAACG
The DNA here is from genome assembly GCA_017434525.1 of Methanobrevibacter sp. GTDB lineage: Archaea > Methanobacteriota > Methanobacteria > Methanobacteriales > Methanobacteriaceae > Methanocatella. The sequence continues at coordinate 45,013 of JAFRFD010000139.1, read as the reverse complement.
GAACAGAATATCCAATCAACATTTACGAAACAAAATCATTGGATGTCGTATTGGATAAGGTAGGCGATTATGATGTCTATGCAATCTATCAGGGAGATGACAAATATCAAACATCTGAATCCAATCCTGAAACCGTTAAGGCATTTCCAAAATATGAAAATGCCATAAGTGTAAATGTAACAGAAAACATTAGGGTTGGAGATAAGGTTGAAATCAAAGCTTCAAGTGAAAGCGGTGTCATTGATGTTTACGTTGACGGCGTAAAACAAGCTGACAGTGAAGGTAAAGTAGTCATTGATTCCCTTTCTGCCGGCCAACACACAATTAAATTGGAAAGTAATGAAACTGATAAATATGTGGCTAATTCAACTGAATTTACAATTGATGTAGTTAAAAAACAATCTAATATTGTTATTGATATTGAAGGAGATTTAATTGCTGACTCAAATATCAAAATCAATATTGAATATAACGGTTCTAATCTTGTTGTCTATATGGACGGGGAACCTTTAGATTATGAATTGAAAGCTACTGCAGGTAATCACCTTATTGTTGCATCTCTAAGCGAAGATGATGAATATTATGGAACTACTGAAACATATAACTTCACTGTTTCCAAAAAACCTTCAGAAATATATGTAAGTGGAACTACAGTCACTGTTGGTGAAAGCACACTTATCAAAGTTGAAGACCTTCCAAATGATGCAACAGGCATTGTAGTCATTAACTTGAACGGAACAAAATATTCAATGAACATTACAGAAAACAAAACTTTAAGTGTTGTTCTTGATAAGGCTGGAAACTATAAACTTTCAGCCCAATATCTTGGTGATGATAAATATCTGCCATCAGACGAATACGTCGGAAATGATATTTTAGCTAAAGATAAAAAAATCAATGCAATAGAAGTTCAATATCCAGATGTTATTTATGCCGGAGATGATGTCAATGTCACAATTACCTCTGACGGCGACGCTTTAGAAGTATATCTTGATGGCGTAAAACAAACACTGAAAGATGGCATTTTAGCTATTGAAAATATTTCATCAGGAACTCATGTGCTTGAAGTTATAAGTCAAGAAACTTCACAATTCAAACTTAACTCAACCAGCAGAGTAATTGATGTGGCTAAAAAACAAGCTGAAATCACAATTGATGACATTATAGGTGTTAAAGCCGGAGATAATGTAGCAATCGTTGTTACTACTGATTCCGATTCAAGTGTTGTCATTTATGTTGACGGCGTGAAATTGCAATCCAATATCATTGAAGACATTGCCGCAGGAAGCCATACTGTAATTGCAAGCGTTGAGGAAACTGACTTGTATCTCAAGGCAACCGCAAACAGGACATTCACAGTTGACAAGTTGCCGGCTTCAATCGAAGTCAACGCATCCAACGTCACCCAAGGCCAAGCTACAGAAATTACAGTAACTGCTGATGTGGATGAAGGTGTTGTTGTAGTGAAACTAAACGAAACCGAAGTGGCAATTGATTTAGCCAAAGGAAAATCAACCACTGTTGTCCTCGACACTCCCGGAATTTATGAAGTTAGAGCAAACTACCTTGGAAACGACAAATACGAAAGTGCCGCTGCAGCCTCCTTCATCATTGAGGTATTTGAAAAGGCAACACCTGAGGTAAACGTAACAATTCCTGAAATCAAGGCAGGTGAAGACGGAAAAGTCAACATTTCAATTCCAAACGCTACAGGTGAGGTCCATGTGATCATTGACGGTGTTGACAACATCATACCATTGAATGAAAACGGAACTGCCGATTTCACCATCCCTGAAATGGGTGCTGGAAACCACAGCGTTGTAATCGTATATCCTGGTGACGACACCCATGAGGCAAAAGTGGTGACACAAACAGTAAATGTTGAAAAGCAAATGGCAGAAGCAAACATTACCTCTCCAAGTGATGTTAAAGAGGGCGAAAGTGCAACAGTCAAGGTTGAAATTGCAAATGCAACAGGTGAAGTTGTAATCATCGTTGACGGAGTGGAAGAGAAAGTTCCATTGGTAAACGGTACCATCGATTATCCATTGGATAACCTCTCTGCAGGAAATCACAGCGTTGTTGTAATCTATCCTGGTGATGATACCCACAGCTCAACCTACAGCTCTTCCAGCTTTAATGTGGAAGCAGAACCAGTTGTGGTTAAACTTGCAACCGAGCTGACCAACATTACAATAGCCGACGATTTGAACATCACCGCTTATCTGGTTGATGAAAACGGAAAACCGGTTGCAAATGCGGAAATCATTTATCGCATTGGTGATGAAACAAAATACATTAACACTGCAGAAGACGGTTCATTCACAATCAATGGCGTTGCAAAATCAAAAGTGACTATCGATTATGCCGGTAATGAGACACTGCTTGCCACAAATACTTCAATTACCTTGCAAAATGTTGTAACGCCTCCTAAACTGGGAAGTTATTTCAATGTTAGCGAAGGCACAACATTCGAAACATATGCCGTTGAAACTGCCGCCGGTGAGAAAGGGGCTTTATATGCATTTACATTGAGGGATTCCAATGGCGATCCAATAGTTAATGCGACCGTAACATTTGCATATAAGACTGTGGTCTTCAACTCCACTACAAATGAGAACGGTACCTTGTACCTTGGTATTTCCACCTATCTTGCACAGGATGCACTGTGTGCGATGTCCTATGTAGGTGATGAGAAACACAATGCTACATTTGTGGCATTCAACTTCAAAATCATGAAGAAGCCGACCGTAGTCAAGGCGTATAAGGCTAAGTATAAAGTGAAAACAACAGTCAAAAAGTACACTGTCACTTTGAAAACCTATAAACTTTCTTCCAGAGATGGAAAAGTCTATCTCAAAGCGGGCAAAGTGTTGAAGATTAAGGTAAACGGTAGGAACTTCTATGCAACAACCAATTCTAAAGGCCAGGCAACATTCAAGATAACCAACCTTAATAAGAAAGGCGTTTATATTGCTAAGGTTATTTATGCAGGAAGTGACACCTACGCCGGTTCAATGAAGAAAGTAAAAATTACAGTTTATTAGTGAGTGTTCATCTCACTATCTTTTTTTCTTTTTTATTTCGGTCATGTTTAATTTATGTTACATGCCATTATTCTAGGGATTATTTTTTTACAACAATTTTTATCAATTGAATTTTCAATTATTTTCCACATCCGATTCAAATCGCGAAATAATTTTCAACAAGTATATATGTCGTCCGATTATTTCTTGCATCTATTTATAATATGAAAAATATAAGTTTATGTAGTATAATGTGAATTTTGACCTTCACATATAAGGAGTAATTAAAAATGTCTAAACATTTTAATAAAATATTGATGATTTTCATATTATTGTTTATTTTATTTATTATAATTCCAGGAAGTTTTGCACATGAAAATCAAACGAACCTGCAGACTGATGTGTCGGCAGATGTTTTGACTGATGAAAGAATTGACATATATTTTGATGCATCCGCAACCAGCGATGGTAACGGATCTAAGGAAAATCCCTATTCCACTTTCAATCCGTCAAAATTAAGGGATGGTTCTAACATTTATTTTGCGGAAGGAAACTATATTCTAAATTCCGATGGACTTAATTTAGCGAATGTGAATCTGTATGGGGAAAATCCTGAAAAGACAGTAATATCCGCCAGTAATTTCAATCAGGAGGTCTTGAACGTCAATGCAAAAGGAACATTTTCAGTTTCAAACCTGACCTTCAAGGGCATGCGTTTTAATGTAGGAGATGTAATGGATGCATCCAATTCAATCTTTACAATACAGGTCCCTGAATATGATAATGGGGGAATAATCTATTCTGCGCATGATGCTTTCTCAAAAATCACTATTGACAGCTGTGACTTTCATTATGGGGATGCCTGCTTCGGGGCGGCAATTTACTGTGACAATGGAATCCTAAATGTAAACAACAGTAAATTTAATCATAATTTCGTTCACAATTATCACTATAATGTACTTGCCCAAGGCGGTGCAATATTTATCAACAATTCAATAGGAAATGTTCAAAATTCCTATTTCACAAGCAATTTTGCATATTATTCATCAGGAGCAATATCTGCCATATTGTCCAATCTAAAGATTGATAATTGTACATTCACGGAAAATGAGGCTGAATATGGAGGTGCAGTAAGCATTCGAAACGGAAATATGACTGTCACCAAATCAGTCTTTAAAAACAATAAGGCGGATAATGGTGCAATCTACGGTTATCTGGCCAATATGATTGTTGAAGACACTCTTTTTGAAAATAATGTTGCAGATTGTGGTGGGGGAGCTATTTTCATTGAAAACTGCACTACTTTGACAGTATCCTCATCATCATTTAAAAAGAATTCTGCCAAATCCTTCGGAGGTTCCATATATGCGGCTTATTCAGATAATGTCCAAATTTCAGATACTCTTTTTGAAAAAGACAATTCCGACCGCATCGGAGGTTCAATATTTTCACTGGAATCAAATTTGAATCTTGATAATGTATCCATCAGTGAAGCAAAAGCTCCTTTTGGAGCGGGAATCGCAGGATTGGATTCAGATGTATCAGTGAATGATGCCTCAATTGAAAACTGTTCTGCAAAATATTATGGAGGTGCAATCTATAACAGTTACGGAGCACTGTCAATAGCCGATTCCACCTTAAGTGAAAATGATGCGGACAGAGGAGGAGCATTATATTTAATCTATTGTCTATTGGATATTGATTCAACAAAATTTATAGATAATAGGGCCAATAATGGAACTGCAGGATATCTATATCAGGTCAATGAGAATAATCTGGAAAATATCTCATATATCAATAACGAACTGTATTCCACCCAAACATTTGATTATTTTGTAGGAAGCGGCAATTATACAATGATGAGGCTTGATGACTCATTCGACGGCAATTTGCCTCAAAAATATGATCCCCGTGAATCTGGAATTGTTACTCCTATTTCAAATCAATTCATTGGAGATTATTGCTGGTCATTCAGTGTAATTGCAGTGCTTGAATCATGCATTAGCAAAGCAACAGGTATTCCATATTCCTTTTCTGAAAACAATGTAATCAATTTGAACAAGAAATATTCATATTATGGATTGAATACGTCAGTTCAGTCAGGAAATCCTATCAATACCTTGGGATATCTCTTAAGCTGGTTGGGTCCGATAAATGAGAGTTATGACGTATATGAAATTGACTCAAGAGTATCACCTGTATTAAATAGCTTTATGCATGTTCAAAATGTATTGTTCCTTAAAATGAACTACAATGGGTCAGATCAGGATACTATCAAGGATGCAATCATAAGATATGGTGCTGTGGACACTTCCATTCATTGGATTCAGGCTAAACCATATGAAACCGATTCCAGCTATAATTATAAGAAACTTAAACCTGATGAGTTTGATTTGCCTAATCATGCAATTGCTCTTGTAGGATGGGACGATAACTATTCAAGAAAGAATTTCGGAATCACTCCGCCTGGTGACGGAGCATGGATTTGTAAAAACACCTGGGGAAGTGAATTTGGTGAAGATGGTTATTTCTACATCTCATATTATTCAGATTCTTTGAATTATGTATTTTTCAATGAAGATGACCAATACTTGAATCTGGATAGAGTTTTCACATTTATATTGAATGACACTATCCGTTTGGATAAGAATTATCAGTATGACTATGCAGGACCGACAATGTACTGGAAACTGGACAATCATGCTGCAATAAAAAATGTCTTTAATGCAACTGAGGATGAATACCTGGCTGCGGTTTCCACATATTTCATTGACAATAGTGAATATGAACTGAACATTTATGTAAATGATGAATTGGTTCTCAATCAGTCTTCAACATCCAAACCAGGTTATTATACCATAAATCTGAATAAACTAATTCCTCTAAAAGCAAATGACACTTTTGCAGTTGTTTTCAATATTACAAGTTTGGATAATGACGAGTTAATGGTTTATTGTACCTATAAGGATGAAGTAATCTCTGATGTATACAGACAAGGCATTTCATTTTATGCAAATCCGGGCTATGATTGGACTGATGCTTGTGAGGATGAAGGTTACGAGGCAGTATTGTGCATTAAGGCATTTACCATGTTGAATAAAATCAACACTACCTTGGAATTGTCTTGTGATACCACAGGTGAAAATCCGGTAGACATAACAGCAGTTGTCGTCGATGAATACGGAAGAAAACTAACCTGCGGTAACGTAACATTTAATCTTGACGGACAAGACTATACTGTCAACGTTTCAAACGGAGTTGCCAGAATAACCCATTCCTTTGCAAATGAGATTACTAACATTACCGCAACATTCAACGGCGAAGGATATGAAAGGTCAACTGACACTGCCGAAGTTGACATCAACAAAGTCAAAGTTAATCTGGATTTGAACATTGAAACAAATCTAAAGACCGCTACAGTAAATATAGTTGCATCTCAAAATATAAATGAGGCAGTCGAAGTTTTCATTAATGATAAGAAACGCATTGTAAACTTAACCAATGGTAAGGCCAGCTTTACTTTGGATGATTTGACTTATGGACGCTATGATGTTGAGGTCGGATTTAATGATACTCAAAAGTATTATGGTAATGCAAATAAGACATTTTTCATAGGTGTTGTTGAATCAACAATAAGGGCATCCGACTTTGAAACCTACAGCAACAGCAAAGAAACCTATTCTATCACATTGTTGGATGAAGACAACAAACCGATTGCTGGAAAAACAGTCAGCTTCAACATAAACGGTACTGTTTTAACTGGCAAAAGTGACAGTAACGGTAAGGTTTCTGTAAAAATCGATTTGGCAAAAGGAAATTATCTCATCATCACTACATTTAAGGGTGATGATAAATACATTGCCTCTAATGCATCAAATAATCTCAAAATCAGAAGCAAGGTTGCCGCAACAGTCAACGTTAACAAAAAATTAAGGGATGTAGACATTGAAATAGCAATATCTCCAAGTGTTGACCTTACAGTTAATGTAAGAAGCAATCTTAATATTAGTGATCGTATTGAATTGAAAAACGGCAAAAATACCTTTAAATTCACAGATCTTAAAAACGGCAATTATAACATTTCCGTTTACTTGAATGATGATGACTATATTTTCAAGGAAGCCTTTGCAAGTTTCAGCATCAATGTATCCGAAACCAAATTAGTGGCAGATGATATGTCCACTTATCCTTCAAGCAATTCCGCTTACTTAGTTAAACTGCTTGGTGATGACAACAGGCCAATTGCAAATATGAATCTCCGCTATGTGATTGACAATAATGGCGGTTCTCTAAAAACCAATAAACAGGGTGAAGCTTCAATTCCGATTAATCTGACCTCTGGGAAACATATAATCAAAGTTGATTTTGCAGGATTTGAAAATTATCTTCCAAGTAGTATCAAAAACAACATATCCGTTGTTAAAACAGTAAATCTTCCTTCTATTGATACCTATACATTCAATAGTCAGTATAAGGTTTCATTGTATGATTTTAATGCTGCTCCTTTAGCAAATAGAGATGTTGAAATATCTGTTGATGGCACATCCAAAAGGATACGCACAGATGAAAAAGGCATTTTGACATATAACATTGATTTGAATCCGGGAATCCATATCATTAATGTTACAAATCCTCTAACAGGAGAGGTAAAAACCCAAAGCATCAATGTCAAAGCCCGTTTGAGTTCAAACGGTAATGTTTACATGTATTTTGGTGCTGGAAACTATTATAAAGTTAAATTGCTTGATGACTATGGAAATCCCGCCAAAAACACTAAACTGTATCTAAATATTGGTTCTGCTGTTAAAAAGGTGTGGACAGGTAATGATGGTTGGGCTGTTTTCAAAATAACCCAAAATCCTGGAAAATATTGGATTTCAGTCACCTATAAGGGATTCACTGTAACCAATAAAGTGACTGTCAAAACAACTATAATTACACAGGACATTTCCGTTAAAAAAGGAAAAACAATTAAATTCAGTGCAAAGGTCCTCAACGCCAAAGGTAAAGTAGTCAAATATAAGAAGGTTTACTTTAAATTTAAGGGCAAAACCTATAAGGTCTTCACTAACAAGAAGGGTGTGGCTACCTTTAAGTTTTCTTCCAAATATCTAAAAAAGGGTAAATATTCTATCAAAACAAGTTATGGAGGACTGGCAGTTTATAATAAAATCAAAATTAGATGAGATGTTAAATCATCTCATTGAATTCTTTTTTTGCATTCTCGTAAAAATAACCTAATTCTCGACCATTGACAAAGATATGATTGACGGTAATTGCCACACTCATCTCATGGTTTCCATTAACCTTTCCCCATGTGATTAGGGGTTGCACGGCATTGCCATTGACAACGCAGTTTGTAATCATGTCGAAATCCACCCATGGGATGCATGAGAAGTTGGCGATGTTTGTCAGATCCCTTTTTTCCATCTCCAAGTTGAAACCTTCATCTTTTCCGGACAATATGTTGGCAGATAATTCCTTTACATAATCGTGCCATTCTATGATGTCTTCAAATTCCTGTGGTGTTTTGACGCGCATTTCCCTATAGATGTCCTCTCCCTCGTTCATTATGGGGCAAACTCCATCAAGGTAATCATATTCAATGACTTTTCCATCTATTATTCTTCTTTTCAATGCATCAACGGAATTCACTGCATTCATCAGACATCCCATACTCATCACAAAAAATGACCTGTCATTTTCATGGCACCAATTCCACATCTTTTCAACATTAATCCTTGCAGACATAGCATATCTTGAGGACAAAAAATTCCTAAATGGATTTTCACTTAAATTAAATTCAATCTCTCTCATTTTTAAACAAAACCTATGTTAATAGTTACTTTTTTATATGTATTTAATAAATATATAATTGTTATAAATCATAAGTGGTTTTGTTATAATGAAAGTAGTAATTGTAGGTGGAGGAGCTGGAGGAATATCAACAGCTTCAAATATACGTAAATTAGATAATGATATTGAAATTACAGTAATCACAAGAGATAACAAGGTGGCATATTCTCCATGTGCTATTCCTTACGTACTTTCTGGTACTATCGAATCTTTTGATGATATAGTCATGAGAACTCCTGAAGATTATAAGAATAAGAACATTGAAGTCATTGTCGAAGCGGAGGTTACCGCAGTCGATTCACAAGATAAGACAGTGACATATGAAAAGGACGGCAAGCAAACCGTCATGGATTATGACAAATTGGTATTGGCTACCGGGGGAAATCCGTTCGTGCCTCCTATGGAGGGTGTGGAATTGGATGGAGTGTTCAGAATCAGAAACATAGATGATGGTATCAGAGTTCAAGAGGCAATGAAAGAGGCGAAAAGCGCTATCGTAACCGGTGCCGGTTTGATAGGTATCGAAATTGCATTTGCCCTTAAGAAACGTGGCTTGAATGTCATTTTAAGTGAAATGTTACCTCAAATTGTTCCAAGGTCTCTCGATAAGGACATGTCCGACATATTGGTAAAATACTTGGAGATGGAAGGAATCCAAGTTGTCTTGGGAAAACCAATCACCAAATTAATCGGTGACGGAAAGGTCGAAAAGGCATGCTTCGGTGATGAGGATCTATATGATGCGGACATGGTCATCATGGCAACAGGGGTCAGGGCAGAATTGGATCTTGCAAGAATGGCAGGCTGTGAAATAGGAAGATGGGCTATTCTTGTAAACGACAGGATGGAAACTTCAGTTGAAGACGTTTATGCTGTCGGAGACTGTGTAGAATCAAAAGACCTGATTTTAGGTTCAAATACCATTTCCCAATTGGGCACAACCGCTGTTCGAGAGTCAAAAACATTGGCACGTACAATCTGCGGCAAAAAGTCAAGATTCAACCCTGTATTGAACTCAATGGTATCAAAAGTCGGCAAGTTGGAATTTGGTGCTGTAGGTTATACTACAAGTTTCGCTCAACAGAACAGAATCAGGCCTGTTGTACAAAAGGTACAGGCTCTTACAAGAGCACGTTATTATCCTAATGCAAAACCAATGGATATCAAGGTCATTTGTGATGGAAACGGAACCATTATAGGTTGTCAAATCATAGCTGAAGAAAGGGTGGCTGAAAGAATCGATACAATGACATTGGCCATTACTGAAGGATTGACCTGCTTTGATTTAAGCAACATGGAATTTGCTTATGCGCCACCTGTATCAATGGTTACAGATCCTTTAATACTTGCTGTTGAAGAAGTAAGTAAAAAATTTAACTAATCGGAGATGATAAAATGCCAGAACATGGACATCATGGTCATGGGGGTCAGATGACTCCCGAACAACAAAGACAAATGATAGAACAAGAGATTAGGCTTGCTAAAAATCTTGGTCAAATCAAGCACAAGATTGTTGTGATGAGTGGAAAGGGAGGAGTAGGAAAATCCACCGTTGCAGCAAATATCGCTGAGACCTTACAAAGCTTAGGATTTAAAACAGGAATTTTAGATGCGGACATTCATGGGCCAAACATCCCTAAAATGTTGGGCTTGGAGATATACGGCGAAAATTTCCACAACAATCAGTTTGAACAGTTCAAGGCAATTACCGAAGAAGGTCTTGCCAGCAAGGATTTCAAGGATGATGAAGAAAAATTGGCATTCATTGAAGCTAAAAAACAGGAATATGCTCATTCAATGTTTCCGGTAGTTGCTCCTAGTGGCCTAAAGGTAATGTCAATGGCTTTCCTTTTGGACAGCATCGATACACCAATCATTTGGAGAGGACCTCAAAAGACCGGTGCAATCAAACAGTTGATTTCCGACTGTCATTGGGGAAATCTTGATTATTTAATAATCGATAATCCTCCGGGCACTGGAGATGAACCTTTGACTGTATTGCAGACAATTCCTGATGCGGATGCAGTTATTATGGTGACAACACCGAATGTCGTATCACAGGAAGATGTTTTGAAATGTGTAAAGATGGTACAGCAAATGGGCATTCAAAAAATCGGACTTATTGAAAACATGGCATATTATATCTGTCCACACTGTGATGAAAAACTCCATATTTTCGGTAAAGGCAATGGAAAGGCTTTTTCTGAAGAGATGGAAATCACCTACTTGGGAGATTTGCCAATTGAAGAGAACGTATCCGATTCGCCTAACAAAGATGGTGTAATTGCAACAATCTCTCCTGACGATGAGGTATCAAAAAGGTTTGTAGAGATTGTCAAAGACATTCAAAAAGAGTTCACAAAAGAGTAAGGTTGATTATATAACTTACTCTTGCTATATTTACGATGTATCCTAAGAAATTAGGATCTTCCTTTAATTTTTTAAAATAATCTAATTTTTCAATGATGTATTCCTTGTTTTCATCCATTACATTTAATGAAAAGTATTGCATTCCCATTTCGTATTCATGTTCATCTGTAAAGATTGGGACAAGATATTCTCCGTCATTTGCATATGGAATTTTAACGGGCTTTTCATCTTCAACAGATATTATGAAGCATTTGTCTTTTATGTATTCCTTGATTTCAGCTTCGGTTCTGTCAATGGCTTCCTGGTTTTGGTTTTCACCATGCATGTAAATCATTTGAATATGATTTTTCAATTCCGGATGTTTGATTTCTTCTATTTTCATCGTATCTAATCTTTATATTTTTTGTTATATTCTTCTTTTGGTATGAATCTCAAGGCATTCGAATTGATGCAGTACCTTGGAGACCCTCCGGGTCCGTCATGAAAGAGGTGTCCCAGATGGGAATTGGCTTTTGCGCTTCTTATCTCAATTCTTGTCGTGCCGTATGAAAAGTCCCTGTGTTTTGTTACCGCGTCATCTGAAATCGGCCTTGAAAATGCCGGCCACCCACATCCTGAATCGAATTTGTCATCTGAAGAGAATAGAACTTCACCATCTACGGCATCCACATACACACCATCTTCAAAAAAGTCATCATATTTTCCACTAAATGGCGGTTCTGTCATAGCAAGCTGTGTTATTTCAAACTCTTCTTTGGACAAGTGGTCGAATTCTTCATCGTCTATTAAATTTAAATCAATATGGCAATAGCCCTGAGGATTCCTTTCAAGGTACTTTTGATGATATGCTTCTGCAGGATAGAAACTGCCTATCGCACGGGCCTCAACCACTATTCTTTTAGGAGACTCTGATTGTTTGCCCTTAAGGAATTTCAATACAATGTCCTTTTGTGAGCTTTCCTGCCAATAGATTCCGGTTCTGTATTGGGTGCCGACATCAGCCCCCTGACGATTTTTAGAATAGGGATCAATGATTTTAAAGAAGTTTTCCAAAATCTCCTCCAATGTGATGATTTCAGGATTATATGTTGCCTTGACGGTTTCGGCATGCCCTGTCTTTCCGCTGCATACCTTTTCATATGTTGGTGCGAGGTCATGGCCGTTGGCATATCCCACTTCAGTTTGGTTGACTCCCTTCAAACGGGAGATGAACGCTTCAACACCCCAAAAGCAACCTCCCGCCAAATAGATTACCTGCTGTTTTGTAAACATATTATGATTTCTTTTTTTTTCACAGAAATATAGTTTCCTACAAAAATCTTTTTTATTATAAAAATCATAATTATATTATATATGGAGGAAAATTCATGTTTTACAGTACAATCATGAAAATTGATTCAATTGATAGACTAAGAGATATAAGAGATGCATTGCTTGTTGAACAAGGAATCAATCCGACCCGTCAAGGTGAACAGGCAATTAAAGTTGTAGTTGAAAGAATTGATGAAATTCAAGCTACGCTAGATAAATCTTCAACAAAAAACAAAAACAGAAACAGATAAGTGATTTTTGTGATAAGGCGTGTGACAAGTAGCAGGCGGTTACTTAGAAAAAGAATGTATAGGGCACCACATAATCGCCATAAAAAACCTACTTATTATCGTGAAAATAAAAATTTAATCAAAGCCCATCAGGAAAAGTTCAAGGACATGAATGGGCCTAACATAAGACGTAAAAGAAGGCCTAAACGAGAAGTTGAAGGCGGATTCAAGATGTCTTATAGGTATAAGTATTATATCAAAGGAGATATTGTTGAAGAGGATGAAGAGGAATTGGAATAATTCTTTTTTTTAACAATATCTGTTTTGGCATATCAGACAAGAAACATCACCATCCTATTGACAATTTTCTTTTTTTCAAAAACTTTTTTTTCCATTATAATTGCAATAGTATAGTAATTGTTAAATACCGATTTGACACAACATTAATATGTTGTTATAATCATTTGGTGATATGATGGATAATAATAAGATTATTATTGTAGCTTTAATTGTTGTTATCATAGCTCTTTTAATAGGCATGATTGCAATAATGCCAAATCTAAACAAACAGGAAACTCAATTAAAATATGATGGCAACGCCACCATAAACAAAGGCGATTCCATTAAGATTATCTTAACCGATGCTAATGGATCTCCGATTGTTGGCCAAACTGTGAATATAACAGTAACTGACGGTGACGGGTCATCTGACTATCATTCTGCGGTAACCAATGAAAACGGTGTCGGCACATTGAATCTTGACAAGGGTGACGGTGAATATACCATTACCATCTCATATGGTGGAAATGACAAATACAAAAGTTCCACTATTACACAGAAAATTAAAATCGAAGAGGCTGCTGAAAGTTCATCCTCATCTTCCTCCAGTACTCCTTCCGCTTATGCTTATAAGTCTGATGGAACCCCTATGTATAGTCAAGCTGAAGTTGACAGGTATATGGCTAATAAATATGGTCTGGTTGATTATCATGTCGGCGATAATGGGTATATTGACATGGATGAGCCGGGATACGATGATGCAGGTCATTGGGTAGGATACTAGCTATATTCTAATTTGAGTATAGTCATTGAAAATCTGATTTGGCAAAAAAATTAATAAATTAAAGTAGGTGATTTCCACCTACAAACTTTCTATTTTTTTAAATTTTAACTTTAGTGCATTTCCAATAGCTCTTTTTTTGAAATGAGTCTATTTTCATCATGAGGGTTTAAGATTATTCCGCTAAACTCCTCATCATTTCGTGAAAGTTCCTGAAAGAGTTCGATTGATACTTCTGTAGGTTCATAGTCAACCAATTTCAAATAGTCAAATCCTTTTTGATACTCTTCCAGATCGGAAAAAACAATTATTCTGAAATCTTCTAGGCTTCCGGTAACCAGAAAATCCTTTTCATGGTCTTCGCCGATAGTTGGGCATATGAATTTCATCTAAAAGCTCCCGTTTCTATCCATATTGAAGTTCTGTGAGTGGGGATTGATTACAAAACCCTGGAAATGGGCATCCTCTTGGGCCATTTGTGAAATGTCATCGGGTGTTAAGACTTTCATTTCAAGGTCATCCAGAAACAGTTTAGATATTTTGGCGCTGCCGACTGCATATTCGCGAATGTCCGTAAAGATAGGGATGATGTATTCCGCACTGGTTTCTGTCAAAGTCAATTTAACTGGCCTTTCGATTTCATCAACTAGTGTGAAGTAAATCTCTTTTGGATATGCATTTTTGATATTTTCCTTTACGGCTGCAAGCTCAGGTGCATCTTCACTTTTGAGCTTTTTTACCATGTCCGCATAAACCTGAATGTACTCTTTTAGCTGGCTTTTTGAAGCCTTCACATTATTTTTCTGATAGTCTTCGTAATCTTTAGGATTCATCTAATCACTGCAGTCATGAACATCTTCGTGGTGAACTACAAAGTCCCATTGAGGGGCGTTGATTGCAATTCCTACAAAGTCGTCGTCCTCATGATGGTCAGCTACAATTTCACTGCCTGTTTTTTTGTCACAGTTGAATTCATTTTCGCCGAACTGTTCCTTAAATACTTCAATAGCTTCCTCTGCTTGTGCCTCATCAGTATATGCCGGGATTACAAATTCTTCAGCTTCGTCATCCTCATCGCTGATGATTAAAGCAACAACTTCCTTGTCTTCGCTTGATGCATTTGAAACAATTATGAACTCTTCATTGAATACTCCATGTTCTATCTCATGGTAGAGTTCAGCAAGTTCTTCAATCTGTTTTTGGTTGTCGTTTTCAAACGCTTCATCGATATCGTCGTTTTCTTCAAGGTACGCTTCGATCTTTTCGTTTAAATCATCGTCAAGTTCAATAAATTTTTCAATAAGTTCTTTTAATTCGCTCATAATAATCACGTTAAAATAATTCTGTAAAAATAAGTTTTTTAAAAACAAATGAACATTCTCTTCCTAAACACCACTAAAGGAATACAAACGAATGCTCATTTCAACCATCACCATTGTTCATATTATAAAAAAATAGTATATAACAATATGAACAATACTATATAGATTTTCCACATATATAAAGTTTTAGTTTCCTTTTGGTTCAAAAGTCACTTTCTATTGATTTAATTAGGTTGTAGATAATTTTATTTGTACTTACATCAATATTATTTCTCTCACCTATCTCAATTACTTTGCCGTTTAAAGAATTGATTTCCGTTTTTATTTTTCTTTTGATGTCCTGGTGAGTTGAGGAATAATGGTTATATGTGTCTGGAACGAGTTTTGAGTAGAATATGTCCTTGTATTCTTCGGAAGTTGACCATAATGTCTCATATCCGCTTGCCTTAATGACTTCAAAGATCTCATCTATGATGGAGTTCATCAGTTCCTTGGAGTATTCGTTTTCAGTAAGCTTTCCGTAGTTCACATCCAATATCGCACCCAAAGGATTAAGGGCACAGTTGTAAAGCATTTTGGCCCACAGGTATTTGTCCACTTCATCTGTCAGTTCACAGTTAATTCCTGAAGCGGTAATCATGTCTGCCACATCTTTTAAATCACTCGGGTCCTGCTTTTGAAGCGATCCTATTAGTATCGGTTCTGTGTATACTGTAACTTCGCTGACATGCCTTTGTGGTCTGGTAAATCCTGTGATCACACGTGCCGAGAAGACCTGTGTTTTGTCAAAGAATCTGAGGTACGGCTCGTCGTTTCCAAATCCGTTTTGGAAGATGATTATTTTGAAGCTGTCTTTTAGGATATCCCTGTGGATGTCTAATTTTTGTGAAATGTCATCGTTTGCAGTTGTCTTTGATGTGATGAAGACATAATCAAAGGTGTTTTTAGGAATTTCTTCGTATGTTTCATATACTTTAAGCTCATCTTTTGTGAATGTATAATGGGTGAACAATCCACACCTTTTAATTCCGTTTTCCTTTATGGCTTTTGCGGTTTCTCCCCTTGCAAAAATTGATATGTCTGCATTTTGTGATAGCATTGATGCCGCAAGACCTATTCCGACTGCACCTGAACCAATAATTAGTATGTTCATTTGAATTACCTCGCTTAAAAAAAGAAAATGAAAATGGCAATTGGACAATTACCATCTGCTTAAACCGTTTGAGCTACTGCCTGAACCGCCAATTGAATCGATGATGTTTTTACAGTGATTGATGAAGTAATCGCTGTTTTCATATTTGATGGCGCTTCCTGTAATCAAGTAGTTTTGGTTGTTTTTGTTAAAGTATATATCGGCGCTGTATGTTCCGGAACCTTCGTTGTATAGGAAGTAGGTTGTCACTCCGTTCTGGTCGATAGTTTGGTTGGATGTGTATTTGCTTTGATCCAATCCTTTCACGATGTCCTCAATTTTTTTGCCGTTGTCCAGTTTATTGAGATAAATAGTAATGTTGTTTGAATCATTGTATCTTACTGTAGTGTCATTGACTTTTGTGTCAGTGAAGTTGTTCAGTTTAGGAGCGCTGGCGTTTCCTGCAACGGCACTGTTTGAAGTGACTGTTGATGCATCATCTCCGGTTAGATTCAAGTTGTCAGCGGCAACATTGATGCCGATATATGCAATGATTAAAATCACTAGTAAAGCATAAAGTTTTTTCATTATTTTTTCACCTATTATATTGATATTTAATTCAAACTATTTAATAATTGGTATATTTTCCCAAAATTAATTGATTAATATTTTTATATTAAAAACAACAAAGTATTACTAGATAATTCAATAATTAAGATTTTATCAATATTATATTAAAATCAATGTTTAATAAAATGAACATTTTTTAAAATATTGTTAAAAAATTATATCAATAAATTTCATGAATTATTAAAATTTTAGGAAAATGGTGTGATTATGGAAAGAAATGTGAAAATAGGTTTAATTACAGCTGTTTCAATAATAGCTCTATTTTTATTATCCTTATGGATTTCCTCACAACCTGCAAATGATGACAACGCTATCAGATTTGGTATATTGACACTATTGCCTCCTCTTGTAGCTATCGGTTTGGCTTTCATTACAAAGGAAACCATCCTGTCATTGTTTATTGGGGTATTTGTAGGGGAATTCATGTTATGTGTAAACGATTTGAATATTGTTTCCACAGCTGTCAACGCGTTTTTACAATTAGGTTCACAAGTAATTACTTGTATGGCTGACCCTTGGAATGCAGGTATTGTTCTTCAATGTTTGCTTATTGGAGGTATCATCCAATTGGTAACTAAAATGGGAGGGGCAAAGGCTCTTGCGGATGCATTCGCAAAAAGAGCTGACACTCCAAGAAAAGCACAATTATTTACTTGGTTATTAGGATTATGTGTGTTCTTCGACGATTACGCAAACTCCTTGATTGTCGGTCCAATCATGAGGCCGGTAATGGACAAACTCAAAGTATCTAGAGAAAAATTAGCATTTGTAGTGGACGCAACCGCTGCTCCAGTTGCAGGTATTGCAATCATTTCCACTTGGATTGGATTAGAAATCAGTTTAATCGCTGCAGGATTTGAATCTGTTGGCGTAACAAATGTTACAGGATTCGGTATTTTCTTACAAACCATTCCTTACAGATTCTATAACATTTTCATTTTAATTTTCATTGTAATTTCAGCAATTACATTATATGAATTCGGACCAATGAAAAAAGCAGAACAAGCAGCACGTGCTAGAAAAGAAGACGAAGCAGTTAAAGTACTTGAAGCACCTGGTTTTGATGAAATCAAACCGGTTGAAGGAATCAATTTATCAGTATGGAATGCAATCATTCCAATCGGTACACTGATTATAGGTGCGCTCATCGCATTCTATTGGAGTGGATACACTACCATTTTAGGTGGAGAAGACCAAGCTCTTATCGCAATCATGAAATCTTCCCCATTGTCATTCAATGGTATTTTCACTGCATTGTCACAATCCGATGCATCCGTAGCTCTTTTCCAAGCAGCACTTTTAGCTTCAATCGTTGCTATCGTAATGGCAGTCGGTCAAAAAATCCTATCTATTGAAGATGCAATATCCGAATGGGTTGGCGGTATGAAAACCATCGTCATTACAGGTGTAATCTTGCTTCTCGCTTGGTCACTCGGTGGAGTTATCGGTGAAATCGGTACTGCAGATTATCTGGTAGGTGTTTTAAGCAGCACAATTCCTGCATTCATTGTACCTACATTGATCTTTATCTTAGGTGCACTGATTTCATTTGCTACCGGTACTTCCTACGGTACAATGAGTATCCTTATGCCATTGGCTATCCCTCTTGCATGGGCAATCAGTTCAGGAGACATGTCCTTTACAATCGTCTGTACAAGTGGAGTACTCACCGGAGCAATATTCGGGGACCACTGTTCACCGATTTCAGATACAACAATCCTTTCATCAATGGGAACAAGCTGTAACCACATTGACCACGTAAGTACTCAGATGTACTATGCCCTATTTGTGGCAATAATTACAATCGTTGTCGGTTACATCCCTGCAGGACTTGGAGTTCCATTCTACTTCTCACTTCCTGTAGGTATCGTTCTATTATATGTAGGACTTAAGATTCTTGGTGAAAAGGTTGACTTTGATGAAGTTGAGGAATCATCCTCATAAAACTTCATTTCTTTTTTTTAACTGATTTTTTCTATTTTTTTGTGTTTTCCATTTCTGATGATTGAATACATTTAAATTATGAAGTTACATGACATTTTTTTGTTGATTTAGCTTTTGAACCTGTGCTTTAGCACGGTTGTGTACTTACAATATATTTAATAGACACATGATAGAAACTATTATACAAGATATCTGGATATTTTAATTTTTAAATCAAAAGTTAGGAGTTGATGATATTGGCTAATTCAATTACTCTAAATTCAGATTTAATGGACAAATTAGAAATAGAAAGCAACAAAACCGGATTGAAAATAGATGAACTGGTTGAAAACTGCCTATTAAATAATTTGGATAAAAATGAGGATGCAATTATTTTGAGAGATATTCCCCATACTCAACAAATAGAAGAAGTAATTGATTATATGAGGGAACATGAAGTTGCCGATGCATTAGAAATCGCAGATGCATTAAGGATTGATGTTTTCGATGTAAATGACATTATGGCTGAATTAATTAAACAAGGTATTCTTGAGGAGTTGTAATTGTGCCAACTTACTCTGAAATTGGTGATAGAATAATTGGGGATACAATAGTTTGCGAATCCAGACAAATTAAAATTAAACCTCCAATTAAACAAATCATCAAGGCATAAGGCTCAAAGAATAGTGTTGAAAGATAATGCAGAAGCAACTGTTGTTAAAAAAGCAAGATTCATTAAAAAATCTTAAATAATTATGCAGATTATCGGAAAAAATAGAATTCATCTTCACAAATGTGCTTATAAGTACAATACTTGCATAAAAACTGTTTTCGGCGTGGAAACTCTTTCCTATTAATTTTATCGCGCACTTTATACATTGTATCAATGGCTTCATCTATTTCGGAATAGCTTAGGAATTTACGTTTGTTTTCTTCACTGGACACATCCAGAATTCTTAAGCGCCCATTTTTTGTAAAAAACACTCCAACGCCGGAAACCCTTTTATGATATACGTTTTCGACAAGCAGCTTGTAGTAACATAGCTCAAGACGGTATTTGGAAAAAGAACTGGAATTGCTTGTCTTATAGTCAATGACGACCAATTGGCCGTTTTCATCCTCAAGGATAATGTCGCAGATGCCTGAAAAGCGATGCTTTTTATCGATGAGGTATTCCTCATTTGAAAACAGTTTATAGTTTCCATCAACAAAGACCTCCTTGAAAAACAATCCCAAATTGTCAATGTGTTCCTCAAGGCCATATCCCAAATCCAAATCATGTGCAACCTTAATAAGTTCATTTTGAATGTCCACACCGTCAAGATCATCTTCAAATTTGTCGGTGAATTTCTCGGCAATCAAATGAACGTCGCTTCCTAAAGCCATGTATTTATTGGGTTTTGTTTCAATTTCGTCAATATATTGAAACTTGAATTCACGGGGACATTTAAGATAACTGTTCACTTTGGATTTGGATAATTTCATATATCTATTTTTGTCGAATAGATTTAAATAATTAATCAAAAATAATATAACATAGTTAAACAATGGAGAGTAGTTTAAATGAAAATTATAGCACTTCAAGCAAGCCCTAGAAAAGGCGGAAACTGTGACGTTTTGATGGATGAAATGATAAAAGGAATAGAAGAGAACGGCGGAGAAGTAGTGAAATACTTTTTGGAAGGCTGTGAAATCGCACCATGTAAGGCATGCATGTACTGTGCCGAAAACCCTGAATGCGTAAGGGCGGATGATGGAAACAAAATCATCGATGAACTTGTAGCCGCTGATGGAGTAATATTTGCAACCCCGATTTACTACGGTCAAATGTCAGCTCAAGGAAAACTGATTATTGACAGGTTCTATGCAATTGGTCAAAACCCTGATAAAAGCCTATCCGGTAAGGCTGCATTGATCTTTACCGAAAATCAGCCAGAAGGAACCTATGCAGACTACATTGAACTTACTAAATTCTCACCATTCACATTCATGGGATATGAAGTTATAGGCCATGTAGATGCTGGTTCAGCAGGTCCTGCAGGTATCGTGGCCGAAGAGCAAGAGGACAAATTGAAAGAGGCTTATGAGTTAGGTTTGAAATTCTAAACCTAATCCCTACTTTTTTTTAGATAATTTTAATTACTATTTTTTATAAACTTAGAAGTATGGGTCTAGGTTCACTTTTTAAAAGAGGCAAGAAAGAAAAAAAGGAAGAAGTTGTTGAAGAATGCCATATTGACATTAACACAGAGGACTGCGGAGGCTGTGAGAAATGTTCAATAGCTTGCCCAAACAATGTCTTGATTATAGTTGATGAGGTATCGACCGTTCGTGACGCTCAAGTTTGCAAAAGATGTAAGGTTTGCATGGCAATCTGTCCGAACGATTGCATCACTGTCAATTGATATTTTTCAAAGAAAAATTCTCATCAAAATCCTAAAAGCATTGATTAATTATTTGAATAGTTAATCAAAAAAACATCTTTTTAAATTACTAATTCTATTAAATATTAAAAGAACAAACTAAAAAATATTATTTTAAAAGGTGTTATTCATATCAAAAAATAAAAAATAGTATTATAGGTTGAGCTCATCGGCACCTATAACTTGAATATCCATATTTTTAACAAATTCCTCAGTATCTTCAGAGAAGTTTAAAAAGTGAGGAGAAGCCATATGCCTTTTTAGGGCATCTAAAGATTCCCATTTTTCAACAAATGTTAAAGTGTCACCATCTATAGGTTTCAATAATTGATAATCGATATTGCCTTCTTCAAGTAATGATTCATCAATCAACTCTGTTGAAACTTCAATGATACTATCTTGGCAACCTTCTTTAGGTTCGATTTTTGCTAAAACAAGTATGAAATCCATAACTATTCACCTAAAAAATCTTTATAATTTTCATTATACTTAATATTTGCCTTATGTAATATATTTTTGATATTTTCTTCCTGACATTTTCAAGACATTTCCAAAAATAGTATTAATAAAAAAACAGATATATTTTAACATACAAATTTTGGAGAAAAACGATGATATATTCTACAGAAATTGAAAACATGTGTCTTGTTCGCAAAGGTGCAAATCATGACCCTGCTCCAATCCCTGAAGAGGGAAAATGGGTAAAGGCAAAACAGATTGGAGATATCTCCGGCTTTACTCATGGTATAGGTTGGTGCGCTCCGCAACAAGGATGCTGCAAATTAACACTAAACGTTAAGGAAGGTATTATTGAAGAGGCATTGGTTGAAACTTTAGGCTGTTCAGGAATGACTCACTCTGCTGCAATGGCTGGTGAAATTTTAGTTGGAAAAACAATCCTTGAAGCTTTAAACACAGATTTGGTCTGTGATGCCATAAACACCGCAATGCGCGAATTATTCTTACAGATTGTTTACGGAAGAACCCAATCCGCATTTTCAGAAGGGGGCCTTCAGATAGGCGCTGGTCTTGAAGACCTTGGAAAAGGCCACAGAAGTCAAATCGGAACAATCTATTCAACAAAAGAAAAAGGCCCAAGATATCTGGAACTCACTGAAGGATACATTACAGAAATAGGCCTTGATGAAGACAATGAAATCATCGGATACAAATACATCAACTTGGGAGTAATGCTGGACTTTATCAAAGACGGCGTTGATCCAGTGGAAGCTATTGAAAAGGCAACAGGACAATATGGAAGATTCGATGATGCAGTTAAAAAAATAGACCCAAGGAGTGAGTAGAATGAGTTTATTTGAAAGTTATGAAAGAAGAATCAACCAGATCACTCCGGTACTTGAAAAATATGGAATCAAAGACCTTGAGGAAGCAAAACAAATTTGTCTTGACAAGGGATTTGACCCATATGAAATAGTAAAGGGCGTTCAACCAATCTGTTTTGAAAACGCATGCTGGGCCTATACCCTTGGAGCAGCAATTGCTATAAAACAGGGTTGCACCAAGGCATCCGATGCTGCAAAGGCAATCGGTGAAGGACTTCAGGCATTCTGTATTCCTGGAAGTGTAGCTGATGACAGACAAGTTGGTCTTGGTCATGGAAACTTGGCATCTATGCTTTTAAGCGATGAAAGTGAATGTTTTGCATTTCTTGCAGGACATGAAAGTTTTGCGGCTGCAGAAGGAGCAATCGGTATTGCAAACTCTGCCAATGAAGTTAGGGAAAAACCATTGAGAGTCATTTTGAATGGTCTTGGAAAGGATGCCGCATTAATCATTTCAAGAATAAATGGATTTACTCATGTTGAAACAGAATTTGATTACTTTACAGGAGAAGTAAAAGTCATTAAGGAAAAGGCATATTCAGATGGTGAACGTGCCAAAGTAAGATGCTACGGTGCAGATGATGTGCGTGAAGGAGTAGCAATCATGCATTTGGAAGGTGTTGATGTATCCATTACAGGTAATTCAACCAATCCTACACGTTTCCAACATCCGGTTGCCGGAACATACAAGAAGGAATGCATACTTCAAGGCAAAAAATACTTCTCAGTCGCATCAGGCGGAGGAACAGGAAGAACCCTGCACCCGGATAACATGGCTGCAGGACCTGCATCCTATGGTATGACTGATACTTTAGGTAGAATGCACTCCGATGCCCAATTTGCCGGATCATCTTCAGTTCCTGCTCATGTAGAAATGATGGGCCTGATAGGTATGGGTAACAATCCGATGGTCGGTGCATCCGTAGCTGTAGCAGTGGCCGTTGAAAAGGCAATGAAAAAATAGGGAATTCATTTCCCTTAATTATCTTTTTTTTAGGAAGTTTTAATATGGCAACCATGTGGGGTTTGGCTGTTCGAGGAATCTGTGAATTCAATGGAAAGTATCTGCTTTTAAAAATTAGATCAAAATCAGCTCATGATGCCGGAAGATGGGAAATTCCAGGCGGAAAGGTTAAGAAATGTGAATACTTTGACAATGCACTTAAAAGGGAATATCTCGAAGAAACAGGCCTTGAAGTAGATGTCGATTCACTTTTAAATGTTGTTAGAAGGGATTATACTGCATGTAAAACAAATGAGGAAGTCAAATCAATTCAGTTAATCATGAAAGTAACCTGCCAGAGCGATGAAGTCACCATCAGCGAAGAGCATGACGATTATGGATGGTTCAGCTGGGATGAAGTTGAAGACATGATTTCAAAGGGTCTATTGACACCACCTGCCGTTGAAGCATTTACAAAAGAATAATTTTTTTAAACTGTGACAAAATGTCACAATCTAATCTATTTTTAATAATTTAGCTGCATTTTCATAAAGGATTTGTGAGCGTTCTTTTTTGGTTAAGTCAATCTTATCGAAATATGCCATTTCACTGTCGCATTCCCACATAGGATAATCTGAACCCCATAAGACCTTATCAGAGCCATATGCATGTATCAAATCCAGTGCGATTTCAGGGGTTAGTGCATATAGGCTAGAGCTTAAATCCACATATAAATTAGGAGTTCCAGCCAATTTTTCGGTAGCGTCTTCCCACATGCTCCATCCTGCAAAATGAGCTCCAATAAATGGAATCTCAGGAAATTCGTCCAAAAATGGTTTAATCTGCTCGGGATTTGAATAATTGTATCTGAAGTCTCCGCAGTGAACCTGCATTGGCACCTTGGCTTCACTTACGACTTCACCGATTTGGAATGCACGTTCTTCATCCATTGCAAACTGCTGGAAATCCGGATGAAGCTTAACTCCCTTAAGGCCAAGTTCAATGAGATGGTCAAAATCTCCTTGTATGTCATCACTGTCAGGATGCAGGGTTCCAAAGCCGGTGAACAAATCTGGATGGGTGTTAACGGACTCTGCGATAAATTCATTAATTGATTTAACCTGTTTTGGTGTGGTTGCAACGGAATGAATCAAATAATGTGTCACTCCAACCTTATTCCCGTCTCTTATTAAATCATCTAATTTACCATTTAGGGACATGTCCAAATCATAGAAATCCCTAATTCCCATCACTGCTCTTTCTGCTATTTTTTCCGGATAAATATGACAATGCGCATTTATGATTTTTTGCATATAATTAAGCCACCTTTTCAATCATGTAGATATTAGTTTTTTATGATATAAAACAATTAATAATTTTTAAATAATAAAAAAAGATGGGTGAAGTTAGTATAGTTTTTCACCGCTGTATTCATTCTCTTCAGTGTATATTCTAATCAGTCTGTCTATCAAATCGTCATACATCAGTCTGTGGCCAACAGCACCGCCATTTGGTATGTTGATATTGTTCAGGCTCAAATCTGAAAATTCACCACTGTTATTGATGATATACCACATTCCATGGGGAGTGTAGATGAATAGTTCTCCTTCCCCATTTTCAAATCCTTTTTTAAAGCTGTCCTGTGGATCATACATTTTTGTGGAATGAACTGCAAGTCTTGAAAGGTCCTGTTCAGGTCTGGTTCCTGTCCTTTCAAATAAAATTTTTAGCCATTCGTATGACTTGTCCTTGAGGTTTGCCTTTTTGATGGGGTCCTTGAATGCTTCTTTAATTTTGTTTTGCCTTTTTTCTAGGGTGTTTGTAATTCCCAATATTTCCTCTACCTTGGATACGTCCTTTTCAAGGCATCTCCACCCTTCAGGCCTTCCGGTTACCTGTACATTTCCCTCTACAAAGTCCATTCTTTTGAATTTTCTGAAATATGGTTTCACCTTTTCAAATTCCTCATCTGGAATTTTTTGATTCAGTCCGTAAAGGTATCCGTATTCATTGGCATCATAGCATTTGGTTTCTAGCTTCAGTTCATTTTCTGTCATTCTTTCACCTAGTCTATATATATTAATTTGTTCGAAGTTAATAAAACTATTGTTGATTAGGAAGTTATTTTTATTTAAAAACACAATATAATTAATATGGTAAAGGTAAGTATTATGGGGTCAACTGGAGTAATCGGAAAAAACGTTGCATTTACCCTTGCAAGGGCAGATACGGTTGACGAAATTGTGTTGTTTGCAAGACCCGAAAGCGTTGATAAGGCTAAAGGGGAATCATTTGACATGTATGACGCACTGGCTGCAGAAGACATTGATTGCTTGCTAACACCAACTTCCGATTTTGAAGACTTGAAATATTCTGCAATTGTATTGATTACTGCAGGAATACCTCGTGAAGAGGGGATGAACAGACGGGATTTGGCACTTCCCAATGCTAGGATAGTGGACAATTATGCACGCGAAATTGCAAAACACGCTCCCGAAGCAATCATTTTAATCGCAACAAACCCTGTGGATGTGATGACAACTGTTGCACTTAAGGCATCAGGATTTGATAAAAAACGGGTCATTGGTATTGGTAACCACTTGGATTCGTTGAGGCTTAAGGCATATTTCTCAAGACAAATCAACATCAACAGTTCTGAAGTTCATACTCGTGTCATCGGTGAGCATGGCGATCATATGGTGCCGTTGTTAAGTTCAACTACTATTGGAGGTATTCCTTTAAAATATTTCGTAAAGGCAGTGGATATTGAAGTTCCACGTCTCGTCAATAGACTTAAAAATGCCGGAAACATTATCATTTCCAAAAAAGGAGCTACAGAATATGGTCCATCATATGCTATTTCAAACCTTATTTCAACAATAATAACTGATTCACATAAGATTCTAACTGTTTCCAATTATTTGGAAGGAGAAATAGGTGATGTTTATGATGTATCCTTGGGTGTACCGGCGGTTTTATCCAAAAAAGGTGTTGCAATGATAGTTCCGATTCATATGAATGATTTTGAACTTAATGAATTTAGGCAAGCCGCCAGTATTGTTAAGGAAACTACTGATGAAGTATTGCAATCCTTAAATGAATTTGAGTAAGGGGATTTTTTTATGGTTAATTTTATTAAAAAATGGACAGAATCCAGTCTGATATTAAAAATTGTAATCGGTTTAATTATAGGGGCAATATTGGGTGTTTTAGTTCCTCAATGGACAGTCATTGGCTTTCCAGGGGAATTATTTGTAAGTGCTCTTAAGGCTATTGCTCCAGTTCTGGTATTTGTTTTGGTGGCTTCAGCCATATCAAAAGCAAGAAGCGGCATTGGTGGCAGATTCAAAACAGTTATTGTTCTCTATTTGTTCAGTACTTTTTTATCAGCGGTAGTTGCTGTATTGGGCAGTTACATATTTCCTGTTTCAATACATCTTTCAGCTGCAAGCACTGCAACCGCTCCAGGAGGTCTTGGGGAAGTCATGTCCAACATGATTTTGGGAATCTTTTTCAATCCTATAGAACTGCTGTCTCAAGGCCAGTATTTGGGAATACTGTTCTGGTCCATCGTGTTTGGAATCGCCCTTAAGTCTGTTGCAAGCGATACCACAAAGGATGTTTTAACAGACTGTGCAGATGCAGTCACCAAAATCGTTCGCGGAATAATCCAATTTGCACCGATAGGTATTATGGGATTGGTGTTCACCTCCGTTTCCGAAAGCGGACTTGGAATATTTACACAATACGGCCAGCTCATTGCCCTTTTAGTGGGTTGTATTGCTTTTGTAGCATTTGTCACAGACCCGATAATTTCAGCGGTAGCTACCCGAAGAAACCCATATCCATTGGTATTTACATGTTTGAGGGAAAGTGGTATTACTGCATTTTTCTCAAGAAGTTCAGCTGCAAACATTCCGGTCAACATGCAATTGTGTGAACGTCTAGGACTTGACAGGGACTTCTTCTCCATCAGTATCCCGTTAGGTTCCACAATCAACATGGAAGGGGCGGCCGTTACAATCACTGTCATGACACTTGCGGTATGTCACACAATGGGAATATCAGTTCCACTGCCTGTAACACTTGCATTATGTCTCATTTCAACTTTAGGTGCATGTGGTGCTTCAGGTGTGGCTGGAGGATCACTTCTTCTTATTCCAATGGCATGTTCACTCTTTGGAATAGGTGCAGACGTATCCATGCAGGCCGTTGCTGTCGGATTCATCATTGGCGTTATTCAGGATTCATGTGAAACCGCACTCAACTCCGCAGGAGATGCGCTTTTCTCTGCAACTGCAGAATATCACGACAGGATGAAACGTGGAGAACCTGTAAACTACTTGGGAGAATTTGCAAAATGAAGCTGGTAGTTCAAAGGGTTTCACATGCAAGTGTGGAAGTTGAAGGAGAAATCACAGGCAAAATCGATGAGGGATTGATGGTTCTGGTCGGCTTTGGTGAAAATGATAGTGAAAGGGAAGCCGATTATCTTGCACGTAAAGTGGCCAAGCTCAGGGTATTTCCCGATGAGGAAGGCAAAATGAACAGGTCAGTCCTTGACATTGGAGGCAAGCTATTGCTTGTTCCCCAATTCACATTATATGGAAAAGTCAAAAAGTACAGGCCATCGTTTCACAGGGCCATGGCTCCCGATAGGGCCACAGAGCTGTTTGACTATTTTACCCAAAAGTGCAGCGAATATGTGGAAGTTCAAACAGGAATATTTGGGGCATTCATGAAAGTCGATTTGCTGAATAACGGCCCGGTGACAATCCTTCTTGAAAAGGAATTTGACGATTAATAACATTATATATACAAAAACTTAAAAAAGGTAATGATAAAATAATATTAAGAATAATCAATTGAATCTCAAAATCAAATAATTATTATGGTGGTCAAATGTCAAAAAAGTGTCCAGAATGCGGTGACGAGGTGCCAAATCAAGCGCATTTCTGTGGAAATTGCGGATATGATTTCTTTGAAAACAGCGATACAAAACAATCACGGTCCAGTAATCTTGGAGGTATATTTTCAGATAGTAAAATATTTATAGTCATTATTGCTATTGTAATTATTGTTGCAGCATGTGCATTTGTTGCAATGGGTCTTGGAGGTAACAATCAGGCAAGCGACGATAACCAGCATGAGGTTGATTTGACCATAACTGAAGTGAATGGATACAGTAGCAGCACATCATCTCCAAAAAGCTATTCATTATATACTTATGCAATTTTCAATAAAGTTCCTTCAAATTTGCAGGGATATAATGTTATAACAACATATTTTGATGTAAATGATACTGAAATCGGTCATGAAACCGAGACACTGTCCAATGTTTATTATGATACAGATTATCCAATAAGTTTTGGTTATTATACTACATTTAAAAAACCGAATCCGGATCACGTTACTGTGGAAATTATAAAAGATGGTAAGGCAGTTGATACGTTTACCAGTAAAATAGATCAAGGAAAAATTGAATTTTTAAATTAAGGTGGTAAAATGGCAGAATTTTCATTAGACATTGATGAAATAAAAAATGATGTTGAAACAACTATAAAAGAGGAAGAAATTAAATTGGAAAATTCCAATTTGAAAAATCAGGCAGATAGCAATGCTACCGCTATTTTTGAAGCTGATTTAAATAATCCTCAAGAGCGCGAAAGCATTTTGAAACCTCTCGATAACTTCGGTATGGATGACATGTCAAAATCCGCTTCAAGAAATGAAATGTTGGCTACAAGATTCGTTGACCTGTCCAAAGGAGGCAAGGATGCAGACAACATTGGAGACAAGTTGGCGGAATTGGACAGGCAAATGAAAGACCTTGACCCAAGTAAAGTCGATTTCGCCAAAAAAGGTGTTTTGGGTAACATTTTGAATCCCGTTAGAAAATACTTTGAAAAATATGAAAAGGCAGAAGTTGCAATTTCAAACATCATCAAATCATTGGACAACAGTGCCAAAGTACTTCAAAACGATAATGTCACACTTTTAAACGAAGAGAACTATTTAAGAGAAGTCACCAACAAGCTATTGGCAGACATTGAGCTTGGTAAAAATATGGACCAATCAATTGAAGCCCAAATTCAGCAAGCAGAAATTAATGGTGTTTCACCGGATAAGATTGCATATGTACGTGAAGAGATCCTATTCCCTCTCAGGCAAAGAATCATGGACATGCAACAGATGATAGTTGTAAACCAGCAAGGAATAGTGTCACTCAACGTAATCAGAAGAAACAACAAAGAGCTTATCCGTGGTGTAAACCGTGCTAAAAACGTAACAGTTTCAGCCCTAAGGACTGGCGTAATGGTTGCAAGTGCACTATATGACCAAAAGCTTGTGATGGATAAGATCAACATATTGAATGAAACAACAGAAAACATCATTGAAACAACTTCCCATATGCTTAAGGAACAAGGAAGCGAAATTCAAAAGCACAGTGCTGAGGCAATGATATCACCTGACGTATTAAAGGCATCATTTGCAGAAGCCCTTCAGGCTATTGAAGATGTCAGCACATATAAGCAACAAGCACTTCCAAAAATGAAAGAAACAATCAACATGTTCTCAGACATGGCAGATGAGGGTCAAAAAGTTGTTGAAAAAATTGAAACTACAAACAGTCAACTGATCGAATAGATGAAAGGTCAAAAATATCTTTTCATTTATTTATCTTTTTTTTAATTAGCATTTGTGATTGTATGGACAAGAAATTTAAAATTGTAATAATAGTTATTTTTGCATTGATTTTGGGATATGGCATATTTTACATGACCGACTATTATCATGCAGAAAAGACCGCAACAGATTATATGAATGGCACTGATAATGTCAGCGTAGTCAAAACATCAAACGGACTGCTTTTGGACGGACAGGGCAATGACACTGCATTGATCTTTTATCCGGGTGCCAAAGTAGAATACACTTCATACATGCCAATGTTTACTCAACTGGCCAGTCAGGGCATTGACTGCTATCTTGTTGAAATGCCTTTCAACTTCGCATTTTTCGCCCAAGACAGTGCAGATGATATAATCAAAAATTCAAGCTATAACCATTATTTCATGGCAGGCCACTCCCTGGGTGGAGTTGCGGCTTCTTCATATGTAAACAAAACCGACAATATTGACGGTCTGATATTATTGGCATCATATCCAACTCAGGAGATAAATAAACCTGTTTTATCAATTTATGGTTCTAATGATAAGGTATTTTCAGTTGACAAATACGATGAAGCTAAACCATTGTTTAAAAATAATTTTACAGAATTTATCATTAACGGCGGCAATCATGGCCAATTTGCATATTATGGAAACCAGTCAGGAGATGGAATAGCTAACATTTCCGCTTCAAATCAGCAAAGCCAATGCGTAAGTGAAATAGTTAAGTTCATTGAAACTTATGTCTAATTCACGCCAGTAATCCTGTTGACATAAGGTATCTTATTCAAAATCCATAATATTATCATGGATATTGTTAATATGACAGCCACTAAAAGCGGAATGGCAATTATCGAATTTAAGGATAACAAATTGACATAAGGAATTATAAAACGTTTTAAATAAAAAAACACCAAATAATGGCAAAGATAAATGCCGTAACTGTATTTGCTTAATGTAATTATTGCATCACCATATTTTGATTTTATTTTTTTGAAAGATTCTGTATTTGAGATGTATTTGAACATTAGGAATATTGATACTGCAATTATTAAAATTTGAATCGTAAAATACGGCAGATAATAAAAGTGATGATTTTCAAGTGAGAGCGGAACGACATAAAGATAAATATATGATATATATGATACTGCAGATATGATGGCGGTTATTATAACAAGTTTATTTGTTTTTACTTTCGTTTGCATGAAATTTGTGTTTGCCATGTAATATCCGATTATTGCAAAGGTTAAAAATGAAATGTAATAGCTTAAAAGCGTGCTGTAGTATGCAGAGCCAAATACATGCTGTTGGTAGAGTATAATATAAACTGCTGACAATACTGTTAAAATAGTAATGAATTTTTTATCAAAGCACTCAAGTTTCCCGTTTCCATATTCTATAATCTTATTTACAATAAAAACTCCAACATATACGAGGATTATCATCCAGATAAACCAAAAGGTAACGCCCATTGTTCCTGAATGTCCCAAAAAGATATCTATTGCATTGTTCAAATCAATTGAATGTTTGATGTAGGAAAAAGAATAAACAATTGTGAGTATTGCCCAAAAGATGAATGGAATTAGAATCCTTGACAATCTCTTTTTGAAAAAATGAACTAAAGAATCTTTTTTACCTATAAGCAACGCCCCACTTAACATTACAAAAATAGGGACTGAAAAATCCCTAAAGCAATTGTAAAAAGCTGAGATATAGAAATTAAATGTTCCCATATCTTTCATGACATAGTCTTTTGACACATGACAGAAGATTATTCCAATTATTGCCATTGCTCTCAGCACGTCAAAGTAAAAGACCCGTTCAGAATTTTTCATAAAATTATATTTGTCATAAATTATAAATTAATTTTTATGATAGGAAATGATTGGGATTTAGCTTTAGCAGATGAATACAAAATGGATTATTTTTTAGGAATAATTGATTTTATCGATAGCGAATATAGTCAAAAGACTATTTATCCTCCCTATGAAGACATATTCAATGCTTTTAAGTTTACTCCTTTAAGTGATGTGAAAGTGGTTATATTGGGTCAGGACCCCTATCATGAGGAAGGCCAGGCCCACGGCCTTGCATTTTCTACTCCTGAGGGAAGGCCGATACCAAGATCTCTTAAAAACATCTTTAAGGAAATCAATGATGAATATGGCTATCCCATACCATCTTCGGGCTGTCTTGAGGATTGGGCAAAAGAAGGAGTTTTCCTGTTAAATACGGTATTGACCGTTGAAGCCGGAAATGCCAACTCCCACAGCAAATGCGGTTGGCAGACATTTACTGATAATGTTATAAAGGTTTTAAATGAGCAGACACAACCGATTGTTTTCATGTTATGGGGAAAACAGGCAGAAAAGAAAAGGGAGTTGATTACCAATCCGAATCATTTAGTTTTAATTACCTCACACCCGTCTCCATTTTCAGCAAGACGTGGTTTTTTGGGTTCCAATCATTTCAGATTAGCTAATGAATTTTTAACAGATAACGGTTTAGATGAAATTAACTGGGGATTAAAATGAATTTTAAAAAGGTATTTCTAATATTGTGCTTATTTTTCATATTGTTTTCAACAATTAGTCTTGTAAGCGCCGATAATTCCTACTCAATCAGGGAAGCTGATTTGGAGTTAAATGTTTTGAGCAACGGTTTGCTTCATGTAAAGGAGGCATACCTATATGATTTTGAAGGTAGTTTCAATGGAGTTTACAGGGACATTCCTCTAAAAGAGGGGGAAAGCATTGAAAATGTGAAAGTCACGGCCAAAGGCGCTTATCCTGTCTTAGAGCAAACAACTGAAAACGGCAAACAGCACCTTAAGATATATCTCTATTCCGATGAGGCCCACACCAAAAAAATAAGGGATTGTAAGGTTATAGTTTTCATTGAATATGACATGAAAAATGTTGTGACAGTCTTTAATGATGTTGGAGCTTTGCAGTTTAAGTTGTGGGGTGAAGACTGGGACGTTGGTGTTGGAAAAGTCCATGCGCTGATAGGATTGCCTAATGGTGATGGAAATGAATATTACCTGAACCCTGAAGAACTGACATATTCTAGTGAAATCGATGGAAACACCATTGAGGTGGATTCCAATTCAATATCTAAGGGCAAATATTATGAATTGCTTGTTTTGATGCCGGTTGGTGATTTTTCCTCATCCCCATATGCAAAGCATGTCAATCAAGACGGCCGTGAAATGATTTTGAAGAATCTGGAAGACAGCATCAATTCAAGAAACTTTTGGAGTACTTTGACTTCTGCATTGGAGACTTTGATTCTAATATTTTTCCCTGTTTCACTTGCTGGAACCTATCTTAAGTATGGAAGGGAGCCTAAGGTGGAATATGATGGAGCATATGAAAGGGAACCTCCTACAGATGATCCTCCTGCGGTCGTAAATGCAATGATTGACAATGATACGTTTGGCCAGCCTAACATCAAGGGATTTGAAGCCACAATTCTGGATTTGATTGAGCGAAAAGTATTTTCCATAAATAAGGAAAATGAAAATCTAATGTTGACAGTCAATGACGGTGCAGATACACTTGATGAAGGAGAAAAAATTGTAGTTAAGATAATGTCTCATTTTGCAAATAAGGAAGGCGTTTTGAACTTGTCCAAACTTGAAGACAGGATGGACAGCAAAACCAATGCAGAATGGTTTACAAATCAGTTTGATAAATGGAAGGAAGCCGTTGAAAACGAATATCTGACAGATGATGTTAAAAGCAAGTATTTTGATGATACAGGAACTACCATTGCTTCATTTATCAGTCTGTTAGGTATTGGACTGGGAGTAATATTCTTTTTGATATATATCTTTTTAGACTTTGACGGTGATTGGATATTGTTGCTGATTGGAATTATTGTTGGTGCATTTTCATATTTCATATTAAGCAGACGTGATGATATTTTTGGAAGATGGACAAAAGAGGGTCGTGTCATCTATCTGAAGTGGAAGAATTTCAAGAAATTCTTAAAGAACAACAGTTTAATTAACGAACACCCTCCAGAATCAATAGTTATATGGAAGAAGTACTTGATTTATGCAACCTCTCTTGGCGTAGCTGAAAGTGTTGAGAAAGCCATGAATCTCAGCATACCAAATGTCAAGGATTATGACGATGGAGTGTTCATGTACCACTACTACGGATATCACACATTCTATCATTCCTATGATGCTGCCCACAGTACAAACTCATCAGATTCAAGCGGCTTTGGAAGTGCCGGAGGAGGTTCCGGAGGCGGTGGTGGAGGAGCTTTCTAGCTTCTCTAATTAATCACGCCAACACTAACTCCATTTGTTCCAACAGAGAAAAAGGAATGGCTTCCGCTATCGGTTGGATAGTCTATCCTTTGTGAATCGATTGCATCTACAATCTTATAGGTGTTGTATTCATCCTTCAAGATGGAATAGAACTCATCATGAGAATATTTTGACGGTGATGAGGATTTAACTATTTCCTGGATTTCAGGAGTTATGTTGTGGCCTATCCAGGTGATGTAGTAGAATTCCTCTCCGCTGGAGAACCATAAAATGGAATTGTTTGTATCGTCGTGTCTGTCATGATATGTGAAATGAATGGCGTCATGGCCTGACACATTAACCTTTTTTTCAGGATACTTTTCAATGAAATATCCATACAGGCTGACTATATTCGGATTAACGTATCTTATGGTGAATACGTCAATGTCCTCGTCAAATTCATACATGTTGAAGTCGCTTTTGAATGGATTTTGATATTGTGGCGGTATTTTGAATGTCTCATAGCCTACATTGGCGGTTGTCCAATTGGATGAATCGACTGCACCAACTGCATTGATGAAAATAAGTAATGCCAATAGGATTATGATAACTTTTTTTAACATGGTAATAGTATGTGTCAATGATAGTTATATAACTATCTCGTAGTCAACTTTTCTGTTGTCCCTCATTCTGGAGTCCATATCCACCAAATCATAAACCAGGGGATTGGCAATAAGCATCATCCATATTTCATAGGTGGTTTTGACGAAATCGTCATTCAGTTTTATGTGGTCATGGACAATAGGGCATTTGTATGGAAATTCGGACTCATCAAAAATCAGATGGAATTCTCCCTTTTTGTTAAGGTGAGGTATCAGCGGAAATGTTCTGCATTGTATTGGTCTGATTGATCTGTCGCATTTTGGTGGGTTTGTGCATTTTACCAGATAAATCTGGCCTTTCCATGAGTGAGGGTATTTGATTTCTGATGAATCGATATAGTAAAGTTCAAAATCAGGCGAATCCTCATACATCAGCTCTTCGCCCGGAAGCAAATACAGTGCAAGCTCTTCGTTTCTGTAGTCTTCCGCATCATAAACGCAGCATACCTCTCCACATAGCTTTCCGCAATCAAAATCAACCGGTGTTACGCTGTCGAGTCTATCATAGATTTTTTCAATTGACCTTTTCATTTCACTGGCTGTAATTTCCATAAGTTTACTATTTATTTTAAAAAATATAAATGTTATAACGATGAATTTACCAATAAACATTATTGTCGGAAATGGAATATCTCTTATTGCTGGAATATTTCTCGTTTTGAGCATGGTCATCAACAACGAAAAGGAGGCATACAAATATCAGTTTCTAAATGCCTTTGTATTGATGATTTCGTCTTTTTTCTTCTATTCCTGGACCGGCGTCACCACAATGGCAATTGCAGCTACAAGAAACATGATGGTCTATAAGGACAGGCTGACATTAAACTGGACAGTGTTTTTCATCATCTTGTCTGTGGTTTTGGGTCTTTTGGTAAATACCATGGGATTTATAGGTCTGCTTCCTATAATAGCTATTGTCCAAATAACAGTCTGCAACTATATGCTCAAGCAGATTAAATGGATCAAACTCAGCTTCATCGTTAATGAATTCTTCTATATTGTTTATTTCTTGGCTATTCTTGATTTTTCATCTTCAATCATAGAAATAATAACTGCAGCCATCGGTTTGGTGTCATTTTTCAAGCTGATTTGGGATGAGAATCAGACTAACACTCGTTAGTTTTATATACCTTGATGTCATAAATGATAATGTAAACTAACAGGTGTTCGTTAAATGACAAAGGATAAGATACTTGACGCATCAATAGATCTGTTTTCAGAGCATGGATATGATGGTGTTTCAATAAGAAGGATAGCCAGCGAAGTTGGAATTCGTGAAAGCTCAATATACAACCATTATCCAAACAAGCAATCAATATTGAAGGCCATTCTCGATTATTACATTGAAGAAATGGTAAGCGATGAGATACCTATTGAGGAGGCTTCCCTAAATTTGGATAGGGGTTTCGACTACTTTTACAAGGCAGGATGTGATGCATTTCTCACAAAACTTAATGAAGACAAGATGATGAAGATAACAAGACTGTTTTTCATCGAATCCTATCACAATGAAGATGTAAAGGGTTTCCTAAGAGATGCAATTATCGAAGCTCCAATATACGGTTGGATGGAACTGTTCAATCTGATGAAGGAAAAGGGACTGATAAAAAGAGATTGTGATGTAAGACAACTATCCGAGTCTTTCTTTTATTATGGGATGTTTCTTTTGTATAACCATTTCATTATAAATTACCCTGAAGACGATGAGAAATTCCTCAAGGAGTTTATGGAAAAAACACAAAGACATGCAAGAATAATCTTCGATTCAGTAAAGACAACTGAAGATGATGTGATAATAAGATTGGAAAGTGAAAAAGACTATTTTGAAGTTGAAAAGATGGTCAGAAATTCATTCTGGAATATATATCGACCAGGCGCTTTTGAACATCTTATTGTGCACAGATTAAGGGATGATGAAAGTTTCATCAAGGATTTGGCATATGTCATCCAAAAGGGCAATAGAATTATAGGTCATATAAACTATTCCAAAGGAAAAATCCAATATCAAAATGGAATTGTTGATGCGGTAGTTTTGGGCCCTGTAGCAATTGATGAGGATTATCAAAACCAGGGACTTGGAACAAGACTCATAGAACATACCCTAAAGCGTGCTGAAGACTATCAATATGTTTTTGTGATAGGTGATGAAAACTATTACTCACGTTTTGGCTTTGAAAGCGCATCAAAATATAATATTTACCTGGATGGAACAGATTTCAATGATGAAAACCCATTTTTCATGATTAAAATATTTGACAGTGATGCAATATCAAAAGAATTGGGGATATTCCACAATCCCGATGTTTTTAATGTGGATGAAAATGATGTTGAAGAGTTTGACAAGCAATTTGAATTCAAGGAAAAATTAGTTTTAGAAGGACAATTAGGTGTTTAAATGAAATATGTAATTATTAATGGATCTCCAAGAAAGAAAAATACATGGGCTGTTGTAAAGCAAATCAAAAAAAGCTTAGATGGTGAATTTGAAGAGATACAATTAATGAAAGAAAATATCCCAATATGCAACGGATGCTTTAAATGTTTTGATGGAGAGGAAAACTGCCCTCATTTTGATAAGGTCAATCCGCTTGTAGAAAAGCTAAAAGATGCAGACGGTTTGATAATTACCTCACCTGTTTATGCAATGAATGTCACTTCCCTTTTAAAAAATTACATCGACCATACGGCATATTTATATCATAGGCCGGCACTTTTCACTCTAAAAGGATTGGTTGTTGTAACTACTGCAGGCGCAGGCCATAAGGATGTGGCAAAATATATGGATGAAACATTAAGGCATTGGGGAGTAAACAAGGTGTATAAGCTCTCTTTTGCATGTGGTGGAAAGGATAGTCTTGATACAAAGGCGATCGATAAAGTGGCTAAACGATTTGGGCAAGATGTTGAATCCGGAAAGTTGCATTCTCCTAAAATCATGGATGTCCTATTTTACAATGTATGGCGAAGATTTGCTTTAAATGAAGACCATATAGAAAGGGATAGGCAATATTGGCGAGAAACAGGTTTGATAAATCATGATTTTGCACCGGAAGTGAAATTGGGAATATTCAAGACAATTATAGCAAAAGCAAGTCTCTTCTTTTTTAAAAGATTATTTTAAAAAAGAGGGATTTAACTCTTATTTTTTTTTTAAATATTGATTTTTATAGATTCAGCTATTCGTTAGCTAATTTTTCCAATTCCTCGCCTGTCAAGTGGAAAACATTCCAATCCTTTTGTTTAGCACCTAAAGAGAGGTAAAAGTCTATACTTGGTTTGTTCCAAGAAAGGCAGGTCCATTCAAATCTTCCATAGCCTCTGTCCACAACGATTTTTGCCAGCTTTTTAAGCATTGCTTTGCCGTAGCCTTTCCCGCGATATTCCGGATCGATGAATAGGTCTTCAAGGTGAAGGTTCACGTTGCCTATATATGTTGAAAAGCTTAAGAAGAATAGGGCAAATCCTATCACCTTGTCATCTTCAAGGGCAAAAATAACCTCTGTCTGATGCTTTTCAAAAACCCAGTATCTGATGTCCTCTTCTGTTGCAATAACTTCATCCAGTCTTTTTTCATATTCTGCAAGCTTTTTGATGAATTCCAAAATCAAGCTGACGTCACTCTCTTCGGCGTTTCTAAAGGATAATTGAGACATATATTTATATTTGTTAGTTTTGTTAGATATATTATCATGTTCAGAAATATGAGAAGGCAAGGGCAGGAACTGTCAAAAGAGGAATGTGAAGAGATATTGACAAATCAGCCTAGAGGAGTTCTGGCTCTTCTTGGAGATTATGATTATCCATATGCAGTTCCGATGAGTCACGTTTTTGTAAATGATAAAATATATTTCCACGGAGCCAATAAAGGACACAAAAAGGATGCCGTAACTAAATATTCCAAATGTTCATATTGCGTTTTGGATGACGGCGTCAAGGCCAGTGACAGCTGGTGGTATACATTCAAAAGCGTCATTGTCTTTGGAAACATTAGGATATTGGCCGATAGGGATGAAAAGATTGAAGCCCTAACATATTTGGGAGATAAGTTTTTCCCATCTCATGAGGACACGGTAGATGAAATCAATAGGCTTTTGGACAGGACTGAAGTATATGAAATCACCATTGAGCATATGAGTGGAAAAATAGTCCAGGAAAAATAACTTCTTTTAAAAAAATAAGAAAAATTGATAGTAAATACTATCAATTTGGTCTGTCAGTATTGAATTTGTCGCTTGATTTGATTCCAACAAGTGAAGCGAACACTGAAAGGACACATGCTATTGTACAGATTAAACAGATTGTTTGTGATGCCTGTACAATCATGCTTGCATATTGCGGAGCCAGTTTCAGACTGCCCATCACCCAAGCAAATATCAATGTTAACAGTCCTAAACTCATTGTTTGGCCTATTGTTCTCATTGTTGCCTGTGATGCTGATGCGGTCGGGGCGTCCTTTGGTGGAACTGAACTCATTATCGCATTCATATTTGGAGAAGAGAACAATCCCATTCCGAAACCCTGCAGAACCATGGCCAATACGACAATGTAAAGTGGAGTGTCTCCATTAAGAAATGTTAGGATGGCCAGGGCAATGGCGGCAATTCCGATACCAATGGCTGCCAGTTTCTGCGGATGAATCTTGTCTGAAAGTTTACCTGCATTAGGTGCCATTATTGCCATGATGATTGGTGTGATGATGAGTATCATACCTGACATTTGGGCATCCCATCCCCTTACATACTGGAAGTGGTAGTTTAAAACTGTTGTGACAACCATAATGGCCAAATAACTGCATAATGCTGCGATATTTGATGATGTGAACTTCTTGTTTCTGAAGAGGTTCATGTTGAATACAGGAGAGGTCTGCCTTAACTCATACCATCCGAATATTATAAGTACAACTAGTCCCAAAACTGTCAGTAATTTACCTGTTGTAGTGATTAAGGTTGTAAATCCGTATATGAATGCCAGAATTCCAATGGCATATAAAATGGATCCAACCTTGTCGATTTTGTCTTTTTCATAGGTTTTCCATTCTTGAGGTATTTTTAAAACCATCAATATGATACATAATACCAAGAACGGGATTACAAAGTAAAACATGGATCTCCAACCAAGATTATGCACTAAAAATCCGCAAATTACCGGTGAAAGTGAAGTTGCAAGATATACTCCAGTCACTGTAAAACCTAAAGCCTTTCCTCTGTTTTGCGGTTTGACCGCATGCACTACCATTGCCATTGCAGACACATTCAGGAATGCCATTCCAGCGCCTTGAAGCATTCTGAATAATAAGAATGATTCTGTTGAAAATGAAAGGCATGCTCCAATTGAACCTATTAGGAATACTGTTATGCCCGCAAGCAATGATTTTTTGACTCCGAATTTTCCTGAAATCTGTCCTGCCGGAACTGTAAAAACGGCTACAACAAGAAACAGGATTGTAGGAACCCAATTTTGAACAACATTATTCATTGCGAAGTCCTGTGCAATTGCCGGAACCCCGATGATTACTCCGTTTGATAAAAACACCGCAAAGAATGATGTTATAAACGATACGAATATTACATATGTTTCAAATTCTATTTTCATGATTATCCCTCTTTTAACTTTATTTTTATATATTGAATGAATCCTTTGATCGTATGCCCACTAATGAGGCGAAGATTGCTATTATGCAGATTATTGTACAAATCAGACAAATCAGTTGTGAAGCTTGAACTATCATACCTGCATATTGGGATGAAAGCTTTAGGCTGCCCATAACCCATGCAAATATGAGTGTCAGAAGTCCCAGACTCATTGTCTGACCGATGGTTCTCATTGCAGACTGTGCCGCTGAAGCGTTAGGAGTTTCTTTTGGCGGAACGGAACTCATGATTGCATTGGTGTTAGGGGATGTGAACAGTCCCATTCCGATACCCTGCAGAACCATTGCAATGACAATAATGTAAAGTGGTGTGTTTGCATCTAAAAACATTAATATTACCAAGGTCACTGTGGCTATTGACATTCCAATTGCGGCCAGTTTCTGCGGATGTATCCTATCGGAAAGCTTTCCTGCATTTGGAGCCATGACCGCCATGATTATAGGAGTGATTATTAAAATCAAACCTGACATTTGAGCATTCCATCCTCTGACATATTGGAAATGGTAGTTCAGGATTGTTGTTATTGCCGCAATTGCAAGATAGCTGCACAATGCTGCGATGTTTGATGATGTGAACTTCATGTTCTTGAATAGCTTCATGTTAAATGCAGGTGTGTTCACTCTGGTTTCATAATATCCAAAGGCAATTAGCATGATAAATCCTATCACGGCACAGATTTTACCTGTCATATTCATTAAACTTGTAAATCCATATATGAAAAGTAAAATTCCCAGTCCATAAATGAGATATCCGATTGAGTCAATCTTATCGTTTTCATATGTTTTCCAATCTCCTGGAATCTTCCAAATCATGAGTGCTATGCAGACTACAAAGAATGGAACCACAAAGTAAAACATTGATCTCCAACCAAGATTATAAACCAAAAATCCGCATATCACTGGAGATAATGAACCTGCCAAATAGACGCCTGTTACTGTAAATCCTAAAGCTTTTCCCCTGTTTTGAGGTTTGATTGCCTGCACGACCATGGCCATTGATGCGACATTTGAAAATGCCCCTCCTATTCCCTGCATAACTCTGAAAAATAAAAATGATTCTGTGGAAAATGAAAGGCATGCACCGATAGAGGCAAGAAGGAAAATCAAGACTCCCGCTACCAATGATTTTTTAACACCGAATTTTCCTGAAATCTGACCTGCCGGAAGGGTGAAGACCGCCACAACAAGCAATGCTATGGTGATTATCCAGTTTTGAACTATATTGTTCATTCCAAATTCGCTTGCGATTGATGGAACTCCCAAAACTATTCCCGCAGACAGGAATACTGCAAAAAATGATGTTATGAATGATACAAATACCACATATGTTTCCAAATCGAATTTCATAATATCACTTGTCCTCGATTAGTTTCATTCCATTTAAGGCAATTTCGATGATTCTCTCTTTTAGCTTGTAATCCTCTTCGGTTATTCCGACTTCCTTTTCCCAGTCTTTTGAGATCTGTCTGATTTTCGGAACTATTTCATTGCCTTTTTCTGTTGTATTCAACATGTATTTACGTCTGTTTTCCGGATTTGTTTGCCTTTTTATGTAGCCCTCATCCTCGAACTTTCTCAGGATTTTGGCGATGTTTCCTTTGCTTTGGCCGAACATGTTTACTATGTCTTCCTGAGAACAGTTAGGGTTGTCATAAATAAAGATTATATATCTCATGTTATGGTCAAAATCAAGACCTTCTATCTTTGATTTCATGTATTTCTGTTGGTTAAGAGATATATTGTGAATCCATGCAATAAATGGCGAATTATTAACCAGATTTTGTGAACTCTCTTCTTCCATCATATCACCTGTATAATTATATGTCAAAATAAGAATATAAATGTTTCTAATGAAACAGTTTAAAATGAAACAATAAAAATCTAAAAAAATTTTTTCCAGTTTAGGAAAAATAATTTAAATGACTATTTAAAAATATAAAAGTAATTATAAAAAGTTAGAGGAAAAAACATGGTTAAATTGGAACTTGAATTTACTGATGAACAAATTGAAAAGATTAATCATTTGGAAGCAAATAACATTAGCGTTGGCGATGCCATAGACATGCTTTTTGAAGTGAAAGATAAGGCATTGCCTGAAATAGAATCAATTTATGATGAAATATCCCTATTGGAAAAAGTAAAAGTAAACACATTGGACGTGGAATCAAAAGCAGATAATTTAGAAGAAAACTATGGTGATGCTGATAAATCCTATGAAATGAAAGTTCAGGAAGTAAAACATAAAATCAGCTGGGCTAAAGACTTCTTCAAATTCTAATCTTTTTTCTTTTTTCATAAATTTATTTTCTATTTTTTTTAGTTTAATTGGGACTAATTACTTTTTGATAGTGTAGAAATTTTCCAGATATGATGGATTGTTAATATGGATAAAGTAAAAGATAGAATTTTCTATTTCGAT
Source organism: Methanobrevibacter sp. (assembly GCA_017434525.1). Taxonomy (GTDB): domain Archaea; phylum Methanobacteriota; class Methanobacteria; order Methanobacteriales; family Methanobacteriaceae; genus Methanocatella. The sequence goes on along the minus strand of JAFRFD010000139.1, from coordinate 1,784 downwards.
GAGATAAGGGCATTGGCAATTCTTTTGGTACTCCTAGTTCATACAAGCAAATGGTTTGCTGTAAATCAAACTCCTCACACTCTATTTTGGATATTTCCAACATATTTAGGAAGCATTGGTAATTTAGGGGTTCAACTGTTTATAATGATAAGTGGAGCACTGCTCCTGAATAGGGATTATGAGCTTAAAAGCTTTTTTAAAAGGAGATTTTCAAGGATTCTCATCCCATTTGCATTTTGGATATTTATAGTCATCATCTTTAGAATTTTTGTTTTAGGTGATCCACTGGAAATTTCGACTATATTAAATCTTGTTCTATTTAAGGGATATGTATGGTTCATTTGGATGTTGATTGGCCTATATCTCTTTTTACCTGTTATCAATTCATTTATCAAGGAATATAAAATCCGAGGTTGTGAATTTTTCTTAGCATTCTGGTTGCTTACAATAATCCTTAATTCAATCGGATACTATCCTATTGAAAACATTGAATTGAGGTATTTTTCAGGGTTCTTAGGTTATATGGTTCTGGGATGGTATCTGTCCAATAAGGAATTCAGATTAAGTGACAGATCACTGATGATTGCCGGAGCACTGTTATTTATAATCTCAACATTCTTCTCATTTTACGCTACTAACCACTCCCTGTCGATAGGAACCATATATAAATTATCTATTGTACTTGCTCTTCAAGCAACTGGCCTATATTTATTTATTAAAAGCGCATCTTCTTACTCTGAAGGCAATGTCTCTTCTCTGACAGGCAGGATATATTCATATATCAAGAATTCCTGGATTGGTAAAGTGATAGTGTCCATTAGCCTTTGCAGCTATGGAATGTATCTGACCCATTACATTTTCATCTGGACCATAACTGAAACTACAAATATCATGTACAGAAATCCGTTTAAATGGGTGCCTGTTATTTATTTGATTGTAGTTATGTGCTCTTGGGGATTGATTTGGATTTGCTCCAGGATTCCATATCTTAAAAAGATAAGTGGTGCTTAATAACTTACAGTAATCTCATACAGGTTTAGATAATATGATTCACGGGATTAATTAAAAATTTATTTTATATTTTTTAATTTTCTTAAAGGTTTGGTGAGTTTCCAGCTTTTTGAATTTAAAAGTTCATCATTAAGATTATTTACATTTTTCAATTGTTTTTTAGCTTCATCTAATTCCTTTTTAAGGTAATGGTTTTCATTTTTTAACTCAGCAATGTTTTTATATAATTCCTCAATTTGATCAATATTGTCACTATTTAAATATTTATAAAGTGATTCAAAAGAGTTAAATGATGCCGCACATGCATAATCCATTAATTTCATCAAAGAACGTTTTTTAAAGTAATTTTTTTCTTCTGCACTTAGGTTTATATAAGTTCTATATTGGGGATAAAAAGTATTGTTTTTCAATTTAGATAATTTCTTATCAATATTTTTCCCTTTTAAAATTTTATCAATTTCTTTTCGTAATATAAAATAGTCCAAACAATTGATTTCATTTCTTGATAGTATATTATCATTGTTCGTATCAATAGTTAGAAATGACTGATTTAATGATGGTGTCAGTTGATTTAAAACAAAATCATAATCCCTTGAACTTCCCCGTCGTGTTGACGACGGGGATTCGCAAACCAAAAAAATATAGTTTATTTATTTTTGGAAATTTTTACTGCACCGTCGTCCCGACGATTTCTAATCCTTTATTAAGGATGTTAATGGCCGCATTCCGGTCACGGTCGTGATGTGTATGGCAAATTGGGCAGTCCCAGTCTC
>JAFRFD010000138.1 GCA_017434525.1 Methanobrevibacter sp. | reverse complement strand
CGGGCAAAATCCATTGTATATAATTTATGCGTTATTTGGCTTATTAGTTATTTATATTAAGTTTTTTCTTCATTAACTTAATATAACTTAGTTTATGATTTTATTATGCGCAATAGGTTTATATTTTTAAAAAATAAGTCTTTTTTTAGGAATTAATTTGACATTTTTTAGTAGGTATTTATATTTTGTATAGTTTTTTCAGTATATCAACTGCATATTTTGAGTAAATTCTTTGAAAATTATTTAGAACACATTCATTAACTATTTCTTATTTTCATGTTTCCAATAATGTTGATGTGGACACGGGGTATTCCACATGATTGGTTAAGTTTATGTTTTGTGGCCGAGGAGTAATCAATCCTCGGAATCAATAATACATACACTTGATTTTTTCCAGTAACAGTTATTGCAAGTTTTGCACTTTGAACTTCCGTGTTTATTTTCCATCCATTCAGTTAAAAAGCTTTGGCTTTTGACAAATGGCCTGTACATTGATAAATATTCTATATCGGTAGTATTTATCAACTCTTGAATGGTATCCATATCTGTCCAGCCTCCTCCTAAAACAACAGGGATTGAAACTTCTTTGGATACATTATCTGCAAAGTCAACTAGCATGTTTTCGTTTGACTGTCCCTTTCTGAAGTATTGTGGGGATAAAAATTTAGTTATCTGCAAACTGTCGGCACAGTTTTCAGCAAGGATTTTACATATCTCCAATGAATCATCCATGTCCTGATACAGATTTACTTTGCAGTGAATATGCAGATTTGTAGTTTGTTTTATCAGTTTTATAATTTCTATAATCATCCTGACACGATTGAACGTATTTCCACCATACTCGTCTTCCCTTTGGTTTTCAAAAGGATTCATGACTCGTGAGAGATAATAATTGTTCCCGATATTTAACTGGATTCCATCAAATCCTGCAAAGGCGACTTTTTTAGCTGCAATGACATAATCGGCCTGAATTTTTCTTATATCTTCAATTTCCAAATCATTGACTTCTATCATCTGTTTTCCATTGACATTGCAGTTGACAAAACCGATTTGTGCAAAAATCGGTGTGTCAAATTCATGGGCGATGTCTGTCACTTCTCTGAATTCCTTGATGAAGAAAGGGTAGTTGATATAATGGGAATAATCGCTGAACCGGTCATGTGAATACATTGAAATCAGCTCAGTGACTATTATTCCGACATTGTTTTCAGCCAGTTTTCCATATCTTTTAAAAATTTCATGAGTCAAATTCTTTTGGGATTCATTTTCAGATTCCCACAAGCCTGATCGGATGATTCTGCTTTTCAGGTTGAATCTACCAAATGTTGTATTGTCGAATATGCTTTTCATGAATTTACATTATTCAAAATAGTATAAAAAGAGGTCAGTAATTCCGGAATTACCAGCATCTCTTAAGGATAGTGATAGCATGTGCTGGTTTTGGTCCTGTAGCAGTTGTTGCACTTTTTGCACCGTGATGTGCCCTCTCCAGATGTTTTCCATGATGTTAAAAAGCCATCTTCAGCTACAAACGGTCGATACATTGACAGCAATTCAATATCCGTTTTGTTTAATATTTCATTCATATGCTGCATACTGTTGAATCCCCCTCCCAAAATGACCGGAACGCCAACGCTTTCAATCAGCTTTTGGCTGAATTTTACCAGTTCATCTTCTTCGGAAACTTCTCTGGTAAAGTACAGGGGAGATAGGGGTTTTGTAACCTGAATGCTGTCGACACCTACTTTTTCAAGGAGTTTGCACATTTCAATGCTTTCTTCTGCATCGATTCCGCCTTTTCTTCCGTCATATGCATTCACTTTGCAGCTGATGTGGAAATCAATGTTTGTCTTGATTACTTTAATCAGTTCCAATACACATCTCATTCTGTTTAATGTGTTTCCTCCATATTCATCTGTTCTTTGATTGAAATATGGGTTGATTAATTTGGAGAGAAAAAAGTTGTTTCCCAATGCCATCTGTATTCCATCAAAACCTGCCAACTTAAGTTTTTGAACCGCAACAATAATGTCTGATTGAATTTGGCGGATATCTTCCATTGTCAGGTCATTAATGTCAATGTCCAAGTCAATTCCTCGGTTATATTTAATGAATTCAATCTGGCCCAAAATGGGAACATCGTGTGTATGGGCAATTTCGGCCAGTCTTTTAGCTTCCGTCATGAACTGTGGGGTGTTGCTTTTAATTGAATACTCTGAAAACTTGTCTTTCGGATAAATTGAAATCAGTTCAGTGATGATTAAACCTACATTGCTTTTAGCGATGTTTTCATATTTCTCATAGACTTCACTCATGGGCTGTGTTTGCCACAGGCCGGTTCTTACAATACGGCTTTGGAGTTTCAAATCGCCGATTTTGCAGTTGTCAAAAATGTCCTTCATGAATCTATATTAGTAGGATATAATATAAAAATAGACTGGTAACTCTTGAATTACTCTATATTGAATGTTTTTTGATATTCTGCCAAAATTTCGTTTTTCTCATTATCATTGTATCCTGCATAATTCAGCTCATTGAAATAGTAGGATGTAATCTCAAAGAGAATTTTATTTGTTTTAAGGCCTTTTTCTGTTAGAGAATACTCTGTTTGGATTCTTGAGCTGTCTTCAATTGTGGTTTTATTAATTAAATCATTTTCTTCCATATACTTTAAAGTTTCAGATAGAATATGGTTGCTGATTTCTGGATTTGCCTTTTTAAACTCGGAGAAATGTTTCATTCCTCTGAATATGTTTGAAAGTATGCAGAATATCCATTTCCTGTTAAAAAAATCCAATGTATTTCCAATTGGGCAAATATTATTTTCAGCCATATAATCAACCGCCAAGTAATTTTAGAATTACTCATGTATTTATTAATTAAATATTGTAAATATTCACTTAAATAATTTGGTGGAATGAAAATGAAAATTACATGCTGGAGCGATTTTGCCTGCCCTTACTGCTATATTGGAAATATTAGGTTGGAAAAAGTAATAAAAGATTTGAATCTTGAAGAGGAAGTCGAATTTGATTTTCGTGCATTTGAACTTGACCGCAATGCACCGGGTGATGTCGAATCAACAACTGTTGAGAGATTTGCAAGGAAGTATGGTCTTTCCATTCAGGATGCTAAAAAGGAAGTTGACAACATCTCCAGACTGGGAATTGAAGATGGAATCGATTTTAAATATGAATCAACACTTTACACCAACACCCGTGATGCCCACAGGCTAATGAAACTTGCCCAAAGCAAAAAGGATGCAAAACTCTCAGAAAGATTAAGTAAACTCCTGTTCGATGCTTATTTCACAAAAAATCTGAAATTGGCTGACAGGCAAGTTTTATTTGACATTGCATGTAGTGCTGGCCTTGAAAAAGGAGAAATCATGGAAGTTTTAGACGGTGATCTGTTCAATATGGAAGTTGAAAAAGATGAGGGGCTTACCCTTTCAATTGGAATACATGCTGTGCCTTTTTATCTCTTTGATGGAAAATATTCAGTTCCAGGAGCTTTGTCATATAATGATTTCAAAAATGTATTAAGCCAGATTACAAGTGAAAATGAGGTCAATGATGATAATGGTGGGGATAGTTGTGAAGGGGGAATCTGCAGATTTTAGATGAAAAAACACCAAAAAATTATTGATAATCTTTTATATGAATTTGCACTAAATATTATAATGTAAGAGTTAAAAGTAGTAAATATTTTGTAGCATATACGGGCAAAATCATTTGTACATAATTTGGGTCTTATTTGGCTTATTGGTCATTAATATTAAGTTTATTCTTTATTAACTTAACATAACTTATTTTATGATTTTGTTAAGCGTAATATATTGATATTTTTAAAAAATAAGTCTTTTTTTAAGGAATTAATTTGGCCTTTTTTAGCAGGTGTTTATATTTTGTATACTTTTTTTAGTATATTCTTTCAAAAATTATCATGAAAACATTCCTTATCTATTTCATATTCTATGTTTCCAACATCTTTTATTTACAAAATATTTAAATAGCATAATTCATAAACTTATCATGATAAGTTTTATATTGAGATGAGATTATGGACATGATAAACCGAGTTGAAAAGATAGATTTTATTCCATTATTTCCTGCATTAACTTTAATTTTAAAAGGCCATACAAAATTTTTTGAAAAAAAGCTGGAAGGAACCAATGTGAATCCATCTGAATTGCCTTATATATTAAAAGTTTGTGGTGACAATGGAAATATTTCTCAACGAGATTTATCAGAAATCTTCAGCGTATCTGAACCTGTTGTTACCAGAACTCTAAAAAATCTTGAAAACAAGGGATTCATAATACGAACTAAAGATCCTAATAATAAAACACGAAGACTGCTTTCCTTAACTGAAGAGGGGTTTGAAATAAGTGAAAAAATGTTAAATATTAATGATGAGTGGCTAGAAGAGTTATTTAAGGATATGTATCAAGCGGATATTGATAAGTTTAATGGAATAATTAAATCATTAACTGTTAACTCTTTGAAATTATAATCTTCTAATTGGTTATGTGTGTTTAAATAAGAGATGGGAGTGGATTGATGCAGATTATTACAATTAAAAACTTTACTAAAGATTACGGCAATGAAAAAGGCGTTTTTGATGTATCAATAGGCATAGAAAAGGGTGAAGTATATGGCTATTTAGGTCCTAACGGTGCGGGTAAGTCAACTACTTTAAGACATTTAATGGGATTCAGCAAACCTGATTCTGGCACATTATCAATAAACAATCTTGACTGTTGGAATGATAAAACAGCCATTAAAAAAGACATTGGGTATCTTCCGGGAGAAATTGCATTGCCCGAAGACATGACTGGAATAGCGTATCTTAAATTAATTGATAAACTTCGAAAAACCAATGATTTGTCCTATGCAGAAGATCTGATTGAATATTTTGAAATAGACACCCATATGCAAATCAAAAAAATGAGCAAAGGTATGAAGCAAAAAATCGCAATAATAATGGCTTTAATGCATAATCCGGAAATATTGCTTTTAGACGAACCTACCAGTGGTCTTGACCCATTAATGCAGGAGAAATTCATTAGGCTAATCAAAAGGGAAAAACAGAATGGAAAAACCATAATCCTATCTTCACATATCTTTGAAGAAATAAGTAAAGTTTGCGACAGGGTTGGTATCATCAAAAGGGGCAAACTAATTAAAGAAGTGGTGATGAAGGATTTCAAGCACTCAGAAAATAAAACATACAAAATCGAATTTAAAAATGAAAATGATTTCAATAAAATAAGAAGAGCATATCCTGATGCTGATTTCAAAACAAAAGAAATGCAGATTATAATTTCAATCACTGACCGTGAAATTAATGACCTCATTTCAAATTTGTCTTCATGTGAGGTAGCTTTCCTTAAAGAAGAGAAGCATACGCTGGAAGAGTATTTCATGAAATTTTATGGAGATGAAGAACATGTTTAACATTACTTACTTCAATTATCTGGTTAGATCCAATTTCAAGTTCCTATTGGCTTTCACTCTTGTACTTTGTGCATTTTTAACAGTAATGTGTAATGTCTTTACGCCTGAAACCATTAGTGGAATAAGTAATACTACTCAGGGAACCATTGCTTCAAATATTTTAACCGGTAACGGCACATTAATAGGCTTTATGTCTAATTCATTCTATGCCCTTATGGCAATTATCTTCCCAATGGTTTATTCAATTGTTGTTGGAAACAGGTTGATGGCCGAAAAGGTGGATAAAGGAAGTATGGCAAGCTTTTTATCCACTCCAATTAGCAGACATACATTCACAATCACAAGTGCTTCATATCTGATTTTGTCTTTAATAGTGATGTGGAGCATTGCATCATTTGTAGGTATTGCTGCTGCCAATGCTTTCCAGCCAGATGCATTGGATATTGACATGTTTTTAACACTCAATATTGGCGTTTTTTTATATCATTTTGCCATAAGTTCAATCTGTTTCTGTTCATCATGCATATTCAACACATCTAAAAACTCACTGCTGATTGGTGGAGGGCTGCCACTCATGTTCTTTGTAATTAGCTTGTTCGTTAAATTATCCGATTCATTGGATTTCCTTAAATATTTCACATTAAATACCTTATTTAACCCTTCAGACATATTAAATAATAGCGGATATGGTCAAGAATTTATGATAATGGCATTAATGGGCGTGATATTGTATATCATAGGAATATTATATTTTCAAAAGAAAGACCTGCCGTTATAATGATTAAATTACTATGTTTCCAACAGTATAACGTTAAAATTACAATTCAATATAATAAGGGCAGATGTTTTCAAATTGATTGGCCTTTGTTTTAAATCCTTTTGGAATCATTCCCAATTGTTTGAAACCCAGTTTTTCGTACAAATGACGTGCAGCATGATTTGTTTCAACGACAGCATTGTACTGCAATATTAGAAATCCGTTTTCTTTTGCAATGTTCATGGAGTCCAATACTAATTTTTCTCCAATGTGTTTTCCGCGCATGGCTGCTTACAAAAGTGACTGCACCGATTGTAGGAGCCACCAAAATGCATCATGTTGAAGGTGCAGTCAATTCCGTTGATTTGACATTAACAGATGATGACATTGGCTATTTGGAGGAACCATATGTGGCTCATGAT
>JAFRFD010000009.1 GCA_017434525.1 Methanobrevibacter sp. | reverse complement strand
CCTGAAATGGCTAGAGTTGAAGAAGCATTAGGCTTTTTAGATGATAATTTTTAATTAATATATCATGAGGGATTTTATATGATAACAAAAATTTACAGAGTTAAAGGTACTTTTGTAATGGGCGATGAATATCATAAATTTACTAAAGAATACAAAGCTACTTGTGAAGCTGACATTGAAGCTAAAATTTATGCACGTTTCGGAAGTAAACATGGTATTAACAGGAATCAAATTTCAATTGCTTCAATTGAAGAAATTGCTCCTGAAGATGTTCAAGACCCTATTGTAAAAGAAATTTTATAGGCGCGCGGTGTTACTATGGAAGATCAACAAAGATTGAACAGTCTTCTTAATGAAATCAATGCATACAGGCAACAAGCGGAATTAATTCAACAGCAAATCGAAATGATTCAAGCTTCAATTGCTGAAGTCGATGCATTATTTTCCACATTGGAAGATATTGAAGGCAAAGAATCTGTCGAAGCTTTCGTACCTGTAGGTGCCGGTTCTTTCATTAAAGGCGAACTTAAAAGTACTGATGAAATTATTGTAAGTATTGGTTCAGGCATTGCCATTAAAAAAGATGCTGATGGCGCTCGTGAGATACTCGCAGGCCAAAAAGAAGATTTAAAAGATAGCTTAGATAAAATGTTGGCTAACTTACAACAATGCACTGACATTGTTGGATCTCTTCAAGCACAGGCTGAGCAAATTGCTGCTGCAGCTCAAGGCAATATGACTCAAATGAGATAATATTTTACAATTTTTTCTTTTTTTCTATTTTTTTATTTTTTATGAAACTCAAAGTTTATTCTGCAAATTTAATCTTCTTTTTTATATAGTATGAATAATAAAAATATATATCAATAAATTTTAACTAACTAACTAAAAGGTTGGGTTATTTTTGTTTGAATCATTGAAAAAGAAATTTTCACGTACAAGTGAAAAATTAGAAGAAGAACTTATCGAAGAAGCAGAGCAAGAGGATAACCTTAAAGAAGAAACAGGTACTAGATTCTCATTTTTCTCTTTCGGTAAGAAACAAAAAGAAGAAAAAGAAGAAGATGAATCTAATTTGCTTCCTGAAGCTGAAAAAGCTTTAGTTGAAGAGGAAATCGATGATGTCCTTGAAGAACTTCCTGAAGATGAAGTTGAGGAAGAATCTAAAGAAGATAAGAAGTCTCACTTTTGGAGCAGGAATAAGGATAAGGCTGAAGATGCTCCTGATGAAGATGACGAAATTGTCGAAGAATCTAAAGAAGATAAGAAGTCTCACTTTTGGAGCAGGAATAAGGATAAGGCTGAAGATGCTCCTGATGAAGATGACGAAATTGTCGAAGAAGCTAATGAGGAGAAGAAGTCTCATTTTTGGAGTAGAAATAAGGATAAGGCTGAAGATGCTTCTGAGGAAGATGAAGCGGACGATATGCCTGAAGATGGAAGCGATGAATCAGAAGATGAAAAATCCCACTTCTGGAGCAGAAATAAAAAATCCAAGGAGGAGGTTTCTGCTGACGGTGAAGCCACTGGTGGAATATTCTCTTTTGTTCGTGAAAAAACCATTCAGGAAAAACATGTAGAGGATATCCTATTTGAACTCGAAATGGAGCTCCTGCAAGGAGATGTTGCAATGGAAGTTGCAACAGAAGTCGTGGAAGGTGTTAAAGATAATCTTGTCGGTAAAAAAATCAAAAGAAGCAACGACATTACTGAGTTAACATATAATGCACTAAGAGATACTGTTGCAGAAATCATTGATATTCCCGGCAAATCCATGACAGAAATGATTGAAGAGAAAAAAGCTCAAGGAGAGCCATTGATTGTAATGTTTGTCGGTATCAACGGTACTGGAAAAACCACAACCATTGGTAAACTTGCTAATTATTACCTTAAAAAAGGATATACTCCTGTAATTGCAGCTTCAGATACATTTAGGGCAGGAGCTATAGAGCAAGTTACATATCACGCTGATAATGTTGGTGTTAAAATCATCAAGCACCAGAAAGGATCTGATCCTGCGGCTGTTGCATTTGATGCTGTAGAACATGCAAGAGCCCAAGGAAAAGAGTTGGTGTTGATTGATACTGCAGGAAGAATGCAGACAAACACTAATCTTATGGATGAAATGAAAAAAATCAAGAGAGTTTCCAATCCAGATTTGGTCATATTTGTCGGTGATGCTTTAACAGGTAATGATGCAACCGAACAAGCCAAAAAATTCAATGAAGCTATTGACATTGACGGTGTAATATTGACTAAAGCGGATGCAGACAGTAAAGGGGGAGCTTCCCTTTCAATTGGTTATGTAATCAAAAAGCCTATCATGTTTTTAGGAGTGGGTCAAGGATATGACGATATCAAAGAATATGATGCTGAATGGATGCTAAACCAATTGTTCTCTGAAGATGATGAAGATTTAGCTTTGATTGAGGAATAAAATTACGTTAATAGGTGATAATATTAGATATAGAAATTTATTTGTCATTTGCATGATATTGGCAGTATTTTTATCTGTAAGTGCTGTTTGTGCAAGTGATGTTAACCAAACAGATGATACGATAACGACGGATTATGAATCGAGTGTAATTGCTGAAGAAGGCAATGTTTCTGGTGATTTTCAGGAGGCAGTCAATACCTCTTACAAAACCTCTTCAGGGGATGTTTTCATTGTCAATACTGATTATGACTTTAAGCTAAAATATGATAATGGCACTGGAATAGCCCACAAAACTGTTCAGGTTACTGTAAATGGTGCAGTTTCTAATTACACCACTTCCAAAAACGGGCATGTTTATGTCAACTTACCTAAAACAGGAGTTTGCACTTTAAATTTCCTGTTTAATGAAAGTGGCTATGTCCCTTTAAAAGTATCAAAAACAGTAACAGTGGTTAAAAATTCCGTATCAACCCTTAAAGGGTCAGATTATGTAGCATACAAAGGATTTTATAATCCTTTCACTGTTCAATTGACAACAGGTGGAGTTAATTTAGCAAACAAAAGAATTATCTTCAAAATCAATGGCCAAAAATTTGTCAAGTACACAGATTCCAACGGAAAGGCAACCTTAAAAATAAAAATGGCCGCAGGAAAATATAAAATTAAATATATATTTTATGGGACAAACAATGCGGACTCCGCATATGGTAAGGTCAAACTAACTGTTATAAAAGGAATGCCAGTTATATTGAAAAAACAATCTTCATTAGGTTTTGTAGAAAAGAAAACACATACGCTTAAATTCAAATGTATTGATGCCCGTGGAAATCCGGTAGTGGGCAAGGCAATTACTCTTAAGGTTGATGGAAAATCATACACTAAAACAACAAGCAAATATGGTAATGTCAACTTTTACATTACCAAAAATATGGGAGTTTATCAAGCTTCCATCAGTTTTTCCGGTGACCAATTCTATAAAAAAGTTTCCAATAATTATAAACTATGGGTCAAACCAAGTTTCACTATTAATGGAGGATTTTGGTTATTCGGATCAGACATGAAATCAGTTAACCTTAAGAATATGGCTAAAAATGGTGTAAATCAAATATTTTTAAATTATTATGCAGTCACTCTACATGGAAAAGATGGTGTGGCTAAGTTCGCAACAGAAGCCGATAAATACGGAATCAATGTTCATATATGGATGTTGACTTTTTATGATGGAAGCTGGATTTCTCCAGTAACCAGCTCTGGAAAATACAGGTATTCTCTGTTTAATTCAATTATAAAAGAGGCAAAAAGTTATGCTTCCATTGAGGGCATTGATGGAATTCATTTTGATTATATACGATTCCCTGGCAATGCATATCAATATAAAAACGGTGCAGCTGCAATAAATTACTTTACAAAACTGGCTGCAAATGAATTGCATAAGAGCTATCCTGGAATTGTTGTTTCTGCTGCGGTAATGGCAGAACCTGGAGCTATGACATATTATTATGGTCAGGATATTCCTACAATGAGTAAATATTTGGATGTAATTATCCCGATGGTTTATAAAGGAAATTATAACTCCGGCACTTCCTGGCTCAAATCAACAACAGCAGCCTTTGTTAAAATGTCAAACGGCGCTGAAATTTGGACAGGCCTTCAAGGATATTACTCTGATTCGAATGTTGCAAAGCTTCCTACATCAACCATATCAAATGATGCAAGACAAGCATTATACAGTGGGGCACATGGAGCGATAGTATTTAGATACTCATTATTCAACATGTTTAACTTCAGCAATCTTATATAATGGCTCATGTTGTTTAGTGGCAAATAAGACTGTTAAATTTCAATAAGGTTTTATCCTTATTCTTTTTCTTTTTTAGACTTTAAGGCATGATATGTCTTTATGAATATTTTTTCTATATTTCCGATTCATATTAAATTTATATTACATTTATTTTAAATTGCTTTTTTGATTCTATGCTCTTAAATTCTGGTATAAATCCTCATTTTATAGTCAAATATCTTAAATTTGATGGAATTCAATATATATTGTTTCATATTCTATCAATTTTTTTTATTTCTATGTAACTGGGGGTTAAAGTTAATATTTAATTTTTGATAATCGGTCAGTAATTTTAATTTTAATTTAACTTATTTGAGGTTTTTATTCCAAATTTCATTCTAATTACTATTATTGATTTAATTTTAACAATATTTACACTTTTTTTAAGTAATTTAACATATTTTAAATCGTTTTAGGTTTTAAAAAGGTTTATATAGTCTTTTAGATATATTGATATTTACGACAATATTTAAAATAAAATATGGGGTGAAAAAATTTCGATAAAAAATACAACATTGGTTATTTTATTTTCATTAGCACTAATTTTTTTAATAGGTTCTGTTTGCGCAGCAGATGTTAATGAAACATCACTGGAAGAACCATCTATCGATGAAGTTAATGACACTTTAGGCGTGGTTAGCACTGATGAAAGTTCTCAAGCACTGCAGAACGCTTCATTTAGTGAAGTCTCAAAATCTAGTTACATTCCTGGCAACACTTTTGTTGTTTACCTTTTAGATGGACAGGGCAAGGCTATGAACAACGCATCAGTTTATCTTAAAGTCGATGGCAACATAACCAAAGTGAATACAGACAAGAATGGTGCTGTAAAGCTAAAATTAAATTTATCTGAAGGCAGACATAAGATTTATTTCACTTTCAATGAAACAGGATACAATCCAGTCACCGGATATAAAAAGATTACTTTTGCTTCAAAATATAGCACCTATTTCAAAGGATACAATCTGAAAACTTATGCGGGCATTAGAAGCTATTTCAAGGTTATTTTGAAATCTAATGGGATGCCACTTTCAGGACATAAGGTCGTATTTAAAGTAAATAAGCAGTATTTTGTTGAAAGAACAAATTCCAAGGGCATAGCATCCTTAAGAATTTGTCTGAAAAAGGGAACTTATACTGTTAGCTATAAATACAAAGGCGGATATAAATTTGCACCGACCTATTCAAGTTCCACTGTAGTTGTAAAGTTATTGAAAAATCCATACGGCACCAAATATCGTACCGTAATCATCGATGCGGATGGAGGATTTACAAAATCTTTCCTAAATAATATTGCAAGTAAGCTTCGCACAGCCGGTTGGAAAGTGATTGTAAAAGGTATTGGACCTAATCAACATAGTATTAACTATAAATTAGCTAAAAACTGTGTTTACATGCCAATTTATAATGGATTATGTGCCGCTACAATAAAGGAGATGACATACAGCTATTATGGAGGAGTTATTAAGAGTAACAATGCGGTTCTTACACCATCATGGTATACTGGAGAATGGGTATCCGAAAAAATGAGCAAATTCAGAAATGACATTACAAAATTCGGATATTTAAAACGTGCATGGGATGATAATTTCAGCCCTAGCAGCTTTAAAGGAATTAACAATCCTGCTCAATTCATGACAAGCAATGGCATCAAGTACTCTATTGGAGATACTACCTATAAAATTGTCGAACAGTTCCTTTATGGTGGATGGGACGCGCATCATTAACAAATTAAAGGTTTATCATAAACCTTTACCATTTTCTTTTTGACAGTGCTTTTAAGCGCTTTTTTTCTATATTTTTCTTTTTATCTGATTGATACTGTTTATTTTGGCGATTGGTTGTTGTTTCGTTGTTTCTCATTACTGTAACAAGATCAATGGAGTTGCCTTTGCATGCCATCACTACTCTAATTTCCTTATACTCCTTTGATGGCGGAGCTTTGAATACTGCAGCATACTTTTCCCTTTCGATATGTTCCCAGCTGATAGGCTCTTCATTGAAAAGGCAATCCACGACATACTCTCTTGAAAGTCCATTTTCATCAAGCCTTTGGATGAAATGCCTATTTTCAAAACACCAGTCTATGCCTGCGGTATCACCCATTATAAATTTGTCAAATACGTTCATCATAATCTAATATGTAAACATTATTATATATTGTTTTATAAACGTAATACCATGAGTCAACAAGCACAATGGGATTCGTCATTATCATTTATTTTTGCTATGATTGGAGCTGCTGTTGGATTAGGAAACATCTGGCGTTTTAGCTATGTACTATATTCTAATGGTGGAGGATCATTTTTCATTCCATACTTTATAGCAATTGCCATTATGGGAATTCCATTTTTGATATTGGAATATGGTGTAGGATTTAGCTTCAAGGAATCCTTTTCGAAGATCATGCGTAAGATCAATCCTAAATTCGAAATAATTGCTTGGATATTGGTCCTTTTTGTTTTTATAGTAACTATCTATTATATGGTAATCCTGAGTTGGGACTTGGTTTATCTTTTAAGCAGCTTCACGTTTAACTGGGGAACCGATACTGCAGCTTACTTTGTAAATACTGTTGGTGGAAGCTCTAATCTGTCAAATGCCAGCTTTTTGCTTATTCCAACAACAGTCTGTGTAGCCCTTCTGTGGGTTGTACTGTGGTTCATTTCACATAGAAACGTTGATAAGGGTATCGGTAAGGTTTCAAAGATATTGATTCCTGCATTGTTTGTCATCATGGCTATCATTATTGTTTATGCGCTTATATTGCCTGGCGCCAGTGTCGGTATTAATACGCTGCTCACTCCGGATTGGAGCAAGTTGCTGGACGTCAATATCTGGCTGGCAGCATTCGCTCAAATCATCTTCTCATTGAGTATGGGTCAGGCCATTGCGCTTACATATGCAAGCTATCTGCCTGAAAATTCCAAATTGATTGACAATGTATTGATTGTAGTTGCATCAAACTCCGGTTTTGAAATCTGTACTGCATTTGGTGTATTTTCAATTTTGGGTTACATGTCTGTTACAGGCGGAACCCCTATGGTTCAGCTGGTGACTGAAGGTACAGGCCTGGTATTTATAGTATTTCCGATGATTTTCAACATTATGGGTCCTATTGGTCGGATTTTAGCTCCATTGCTTTTCTTGGCAATTTTATTTGCAGGAGTCACTTCCGCACTTGGATTTTTCGAGCCGATGTTAAATTCAACCTCAGCCAAACTCGGATGGTCACGTAAAAAAACAGCAACTGTCCTGTCTATTATAGGATGTGCATTTTCCCTGCTTTTGACAACAGGAATCAGCAGTTACCTTGTCGGAATCATCGATTCATTTGTGAATGAGTTTGGAATATTGCTTTTAATAGGCATTCAATGTATCATATTTGCATGGTTCTATGGTGTTGAGCACTTCTTGCCTGCATTAAATGAATCTTCAACCTTTAAAGTTGGTAAAACATGGTCTTTTGTAATCAAATACCTGCTTCCTATTGTTTTAATCATAATGTGGGCTGTCGGTATTATACAACTGTTCTCAACTGCAAAATCATTTGAGATCATGGTTGATTTGATAATCATTATAGCAGTGATGGTCTTTGCATTTATATTGGCCAAAATCAAACCTGCCGAAGATAGCTAATCCTATCTTCCTTTTACTTATTTTTTTGATTGTATTTTCACCAATGTAATTGCCTACTGAATTATTGTTTTCATGATTAATTAAATTCATTTAAATTTTAAAAATAGTTGAATTCTTTAAGTATTCTGAATTTATTTTAATCAATAGTTAAAATCTCAAAAAAAGTTTTTAGTCAATCTATCTATCAAAAAAGAAAAAGAATAATTTAGTAAAAAATTATTCTTATTCGCAAACTTCGTTAGCTTCTTTCCAGGTTAGATAAAGCCCAATAATCCATACAATCATTCCAATGTATGCGAAGACGCTTGCTACCCATAAACCTAAACAGTTTATAATTACAGCAATTGCAAACAGGATTAATCCTTTTTTAACATCGCCCAAGTATGCGATACCGAGGCCAGTAAAAATAAAGGAAATTATCATTGCAATAATTCTGCTTTTTTCAGCCATACTGTTCCCTCCATTTAACTTATAAGCATCATATGCTCAAATGATTATTTATGTGTATTATTATTTAAATTATTCTTTTGATGAAAAAAAATGCCTTATAACAGGTTATATTTCTTGCTGAAAAATAAAATTTTACCTAAAGATTTCATTGGGTTTTTAATTCCTTTTTTTGATGTAAGAAATATTTTCCCTCAAATTCAACCATTCTTGAAGATTTCTTAAAATTTAATTTTATTTTGTTTATTTTTTAGAAAATAATTTAATTTATATAATTCTGTTTAATTTATTAATAATAATTTTGACATTTTTTGTCTTATTTTTCCAAAAAAACTGATTTTATTCGGATTTAAATAATAATCTATATATAAAATGTCTTAAAAAAATATAAGATGTATTCAATTGAATATTTGACTTAGTTATAAAGTAGGTTAAAATTATGAAATTTAAAAAGATAATGCTTGTAACGTTTGTGTTACTGGCAATTTTAACAATAGGTGCTGTTAGTGCAGCTGATGATATAATCACTAATGAAACACTAACGACCGATAATGTAGAGGAAGTATCTGCAGGTGCTTCTGTTGATGATTTAGTTTCTGAGAGTGGTGATGAGTAATTGCTGCCTCAGAAGATGATGTTCAGGGCCTTTCAACCTCTATAGATATGGATGTGGAGGATGTTTATGAAGGCGAGACTATCTTTTTTGAATTTTATGTAAGAGAATTTAATGACAGCGGAGTAGTTAACTTGTCTTTCAATGGCAACACATATGCTGCCGGAATTAACGGTGGAGGTTATGGATGGATAAAAATATACGGTAATGTGGAACCTGGAATTTATCAAGCAACCGCAGTCCATTATCCTTCTGGGGCATCCGTTAACAAAACTGTTGAAATTCTTCCTAAAGAAACAAATAATGATGATTCTAATGAAAATGAAGGGTATGATGAAGGAATTCTTTATATAGATGAGGGCAATATACTTGTTGGTGAAGATAGAGAAGTTGTTGGACTTAATACAGAAAAAGAGAGGGATACCGGTAGATTAGTTGTTTTTGACACAGATACCAATGAAATATATTTCGATGACAATCTTTCAAACATGGAATACAATACTAACTGGATGAGATATAAATTCAATGCATATAATGGTTATTATCTTTTCCCCAACGATTTAAATGTTCCATCTTCAGGAGTATATAATATCAATGCCACATATTACAATGATGATGGCACCATTAACGAAACTGTAACCGAAACTGTTATAATTGATATAGATTCCTATATTAACACCGAAGAAATAGATATTAATGATGATGAAGCTATTTTACTTAATGTTTATGTCTTGGACCGGTTTGAAGACGGAGCCATTGTCATTGGATATTATGATAATGATTATATTCATCCATTACTTAAAAGATCAATCAATGCCGAGGATATTAATACTACCTTGAGCTTTAAAGTATCTGATTTAGAGTTGGATGTGGGTAACTATGAAGGATTTTATGTAGGGCACCTTCTAGATGGATGTGATGAATGGAATGATGAGGATATTTATTTCATCATTAGTGATACTTATTTATCTGTCGTAGATAATACAGTATTTAGAGTCTTCATCGATGAGGGAATAGCATCCATATTTTCTAAAGAGGATTTATTCCAAGTTTATTGTCCTATATCCAGTGTAAACACTAATATGACTATTAAAGTAAATGACAATGATGTTGTTACACATTTAATCACTGAAAGTGAAGCCGGAGGGTATATAGGATTTAATCTATCTGAATTGGGAATTGATGAACTTGGAGAATATTCATTTGATATTTATGATGATAATGGTGAATGTTTATTGGATGATTACTATTATGAATTTGGAAATCCATTTGAATTTTCCGAATACTGCATCAATGGAACTGATGATGATTTCATTGTAGAGTTCAGAGTTCCTGAAGGTTTAAATCAAGGAACCATTAGATTAACTGATGCTGATGACAATCAGCTGTTCAGCAGTGATTTATCAGATATGGACTATCAGTCCCTTGGTTGGGATAAAGGATTCATAAGATATGTTGTCGTATTCGATGACTTAAATGGTGAATTTGAAGCGGGCGTATACACTTTCTATGCAGAATACATAGGTGAAATTAATGTAAATAATGCTGGTGATGTTAGAATCATTGAAAGAAAATATGCTGAAAATGAAAATGCAAGCATAGACATATTTGACTACACCATTTATGATTTAGGTAATATTAATGAAGATGAACCAGAATCAATAGCTGAAGTAAGAGCCAATAATGATGAAGGTTATGTCAAGGTCATTATAGGTGATGAAACAGTTTCTTTAATTTATCCTAGTGATGATGATGACGGAATTTACATATACCGTGTAACTGTTGATAAATTTGAAGAGTTTGATGAAGGCGTTTATCCAATTGAGGTAATCTATTACAATGGTGATGGCGATCAAGTGCTTAATTTATCTTCCATGATTACATTTATCGGAGGTTCTGTCGATGTATATGTCGAATCTTATGAGATTGTTATGGGAGATGGCTGGAACGATTCCAAATTCATTGATTTAAAAGTATTTAAAGATTTTAGAGGAAGCATTTTAGTTAAATTAGATGATGAAGAATATATCGTGCAGTCATCTGATTTAGCATCATATCCTGACGATAATATGGATATTTTTGTCCATTATTCAGTCACTTTCAATGATTTAAATAAAACAGACTATGAAGAGAGCGAATATGATTTATTCATTCAAGTCTTCGAGGATGAAAATGATTGGCCTATATGGTCTTACGATGATTCCGATCAGATAAGCTTCTATAAACAACAAATCGCTTGGAACGACTATGTAACTATTGAAATTGACCCTACATCTAAAACAGTTCCATATGGACAGTTCATTTATATAACCTCAAATGACGATAGCGATAATGTCACCATCTATATCGATGATTCAGAAGACCCTATCTCCATTCGTTTAAGTGAATGTGCATATGATGATGAGTTAGAACGTTTCGTTATTGGTTGTGAAGACTTAAATCTCGACGCTGGCGATTATAACTTGAATGTTACCTATGGCAGTGTTTCATTAATCGGCCAAGTTTCCTTAGTGCCAAATCTTAATATCATCATGCCAGGTGATGATGAAATCATATACAATGGATATGACCAAGATCCAAATGTAATAGCATTTAATTTAAGAGACGGAAACATATATGTTGACCCGATTTCAGGAAATGTAACAGTTTTAATATATCTTGATGGTGAAAATCCAACTGTCTGCTTCGAAGCTGACATTGCCGATATCGATTGGGATGGACGTATCCAATCTAAGGCAATTCGTTTAAGTCAATTGGACGGATGCTCAGATTTAAACGGTGCGTATAAAGTTGAAGTAAGATATGAAAATGGTACTGAAGCCAGTACTGGTGCTGAATGCAATGTAGTCTTTAAAACTCTTGATGCAGATGATTTTGCTGTTGAAACCTCCGATGATAAAATAATATTCACAAATATTCCAGAAGGTGTTTGGGGTATTATTGAGGTAACAGCCGATGGTGAATCTAAGGCTGTAGAATTATGGGTAATAGAATGCGATAATGAAGAATATAATTATATTAAAATCAGAGGATTATCAAGTGCTAGTCATGTTAGTGTTGTTTTCAAAGGTGATGAGGAATCCGATGATGCATTGGAATTACTCAATGTTGTAAATCAAATCGACCCTGCATTGGCAATCAGTGTAGCTAACGTTACTTATGGTGATGCTGCAATAGTCACCGTTACAACCAATGAAACATTCTCAGGTAATGTTTTAGTTCAAATAGGAGATTCAAACTACACTGTAGCTGTAACTGACGGTAAGGGTAATCTTTCCATTAGTGATTTGGCTGCTGGAAATTATGTTGCAAAAGCATTCTTTAAAGCAACCGACATATTCGATGCTGATGAGAAAAATACAACATTCACAGTCAATAAGATGGAAACCACTGTCAGTCCTCTAAATTATAAGCTGGTCACCACCTTCTACACTAAAGGCACACTTATAATCTGTCTGAAAGATGCTAACGGAAACCCTCTTGTGGGCAAAAATGTCACTGCCGTGTTCGGTAAATATGCCTATGAGGGCGTGACCAATGCCAAAGGAAGAATATATGTCACTACTGCAAAAAGCTTACCTGCAGGTAAATACTACCCGACAATTACATTCGCAGGTGATGAAAACTATACCTGTTCAACAGGAGCAGCTAAAATCATTGTAGGTAAGGCAACTCCAAAATTCATATATACCAAAAAAGTGACCTATAGGCTCAATGACTGGAAGAAAAAGTACACCATAGCCTTAAGAACAGATCTTGGCTATAAGATGAAAAACACATATGTGGTCCTAAAAGTTAATAATGTAAAATATAAAGGTTTTACCAATTATAAAGGTCAATTCACCTTTAAACTTAAAAAATTAACCAAAAGGGCATATTACATTGGACGTCTTTACTTCTATGGTGACTCAAACTACAATGCAATAAGCTATAAAGTTAAAATAACTGTTAGATAAGTGGAATCAATTTTCACTTATTTTCTTTTTTCTTTTTTTGAAATATTTGTCCGAATATTGGAATTTTTTTCCTTAAGAACTGATCTCGGCTATAAGATGAAAAATGCCTATGTGGTCCTAAAAGTTAATAATGTAAAATATAAAGGTTATACCAATTCTAAAGGTCAATTTACCTTTAATCTCAAAAAATTAACCAAAAAAGGATATTACATAGGATATCTCCAGTATGGCGGAGACAAGTATTGTTACAATGCATTGAAGTTAAAAGTTAAAATAACCGTGAAATAAGTGGAATCAACTTTCACTTATTTTTCTTTTTCTTTTTTTGGATTAACCTCATCTAATTAAAACAACGTTCAATTAAAACATACATATCAATAAACCTTCACTATAAATTGATTGCATCTCTCATTAACATCAACGATGACTGATCTTTTTAGAAATCCCTATTGGAGATATATCTCTTTTTAAAGAAATAGTCGTCATATGGACAATTCCAATGTCAAGGAAATTGAAATTGATTCTCTTTAAACGTGATAGGGGTATAATGCATAACTATTATATTTATTGACGATAAATATTTAAAGCAAGCAAAATTTTTAGGAGAATTCTCATGCCAAGTCCGATTGAAGTTATTTTAGTCCCAACAGTAATGATTCTGTTTGGTGTCGTTCTAAAATATGTTGGTTTTTTAAGACAGGAGGACCGTGAACTTCTCTCAAAAATCGTTTTATACATTACGCTTCCTGCAATGATATTCATGAATTTGAAGGATGCAAACGTCTCCTCAAGCATGCTGTATCTGCCGATTTTAGGGATAATTACAAGTTTAATTCTTCTTGTCATTGCTTATCTCTATTGCAGGGCCAACGGATATTCCAAAAAGACTACCTGGACGATAATGATTGCAGCCTCAATCATGAACACGGGTTTTATAGGCTTTCCGGTAACATTGGGTGTATTCGATAATATAGGATTTTTACATGCGGTGTTCTATGACCTGTCAACTTCCACACTGGTAGTTATCTATGGAATCATCTTGGCAAAAGAATTCGGCGGAAACACAAGGGAAGTATTGAAAAAGGCATTGCTGTTCATGCCGGTATGGGGCGTAATCTTCGGTTTGATATTCAATGTCTTCAACATTCCATTGTTTTATGTTGCCGAAACAATTTTGGATTACTTTGGACAGGCCACAATCCCACTGATTATGCTGGCTCTTGGCCTTTCGCTTGATTTTAAAAACATCAGGGACAATCTCAAAGATTCAGTGGTGGTGTCAATCATAAAGCTGGTAATGGCTCCTGCAATTATTTTTGCGCTTTTGATTTTACTCAACATCAAGGGAATGGCATTCAATATTGCTATAATTGAGGCGGGGATGTCGACGGCGGGAAACGCACTGGTGCTTGCAATAGAATATGGTCTGGATGCGGATTTGATGGGATCGATAATATTCACCAATGTCGTTTTGAGCGTATTTTCATTGACTGCAATCATAAGCTTTTTAACCTAATCGGACCTTAAATATATATTATAAGGTGATTTCATGGCGGATAAAACAAACATCGCTGCAAGGATAGAAAAAGCGGAACAACTGAAGGAATCTTTACAGGTCAAGTTTGAAAAAGTTAAGGGAACTCCAAGGGAGGAGGAATTCAAACTTCAAATCGAAAAAGTTGATGGATTGATTGCTCATCTCAAGGATGAACTTGAGCAATGATTAATCAATTGAAAATTTCATTAACATTGATAATATCTCTTGGCAATATTGGTCTTGATTAGTCTGTATGAGCAAGACAATATTTGCTCCATTTTTTCCAAATCAACCCCTTTTTTCAAGTTACTGGAAAAATTTTTCATTATTGGAAACGGCAATAAATCTGATAAATCCCATTTTGAATGTTGAAAAATCTTATTTCATATTCAAGAATTTTAATATTTCATTGTTTTTAAAATCATTTTATTTATCTTTACTGTTTTTGAAGATGCTAATATTCAGACTGGAGATATATGTTTAAGGCCCTTTTAAATATTCGATTTTAATTTAATCAGATTTAATGGATAATTCATAAATTAGTGATTTTTCACAGAATTTTTTGAAATTCTGCCTTTCGACTGACTGATCATGAAGGAGGTGATGAACTTTTAAAAAATTTACGTCTTCATGGTGTGGTGTGTTGTGTATGGCAAAAGGCACACTAATGTCATAAAATGTACCTTCTGGAATTAATTTTTTTTCAAATAACTCTCAATTTTGCCCTAAAAATCACAATATTGAAAAATCTTTTAAATGATGATTGGGACTGTAAGTTTCAGCGATGTAAAATTTATAAGTCAATGGGTGAAAATTCATGAAAAAAGCCTGTTGTCATGTTTTATCTTTTGGTTTTCGCAATGTTTCGGGAGTTATTGTATGAAAATGTTTTGATAGTAACTCAAGATTTTTCACATGTTCCGCCTTTGGAAAAATTTCTATATTGATTATTGAAATTGGGGAATGTTAATGCATAACTTCACAGTTTAAGCTTTATTTAATCATTATTTTAATTTTAAGACTTTACACTTGAAATGCACCTCTCACTCATGCGGGATATGGGAAAAGGAGCATAATGAGGTGGAATTTTTTTAAGAAATTGAACTCTTTTAAATAATCACATTTTTTCAAAAATCATGTCATCTCCCAATCTTTTTTTAATATTAAATCAAATATTAAATCAATGAGTGAAAAATACATCCGGCAAAACAAGAACTCCTGCACAATAGTTAAAAGTTCCAAAACATATGCCAAAGTGAACGACTTGGAGGATGCCATTTTCATAAGGGATTTTCTCATTGAAAATAACTGGGATTTAAGTCGAACTCCACAGACCCTTAAAAATGAGGATGAGTATCTCATCCTAACTGTCCATGATGATAAAATCCACTTGCTCGGCAAATATGAACAGGAACCTGGTGAAGATGAAATATCAAAATTAATCAAAAGACACAAAAGAAATCCGAACAACTCAAGATATGGCCTGAACATCACCCGGGTATTTGACACATTCGTAATCAAAAAACAGATTGCCGGTGACGATTACATATTCGGATATTATGACAGGCTTGAAGATGCGGAGTTTGTCAGGAACTTCCTAATGGACCACAATTGGAATGTAAACGAGTTCGGCCAAACGGAATTTGATGATGATACGGACACATATAGGGTTGTTAAAGTAATTGATGATAAGGTATATGTACTGGGCTCATTTGAAAATGGAAACATTGACTTAAACAAAACCTATGAAGAGTTTTTGGCCAAAATATCAAAGCACAAATATGGTCTTGCAAGCTATCCTCACCTGGATTTGCTTAAAGACAGCATCAATGATTTGGAAGAGGAATTCAACGTCAAAACCAAAGATGAAAACTGGAATTTTGAAAATGCAGCGGAAAGCCCATTGGATGAAATAATTTTCACATTAACTCCATTTCAGCAAAGCGTTTATGATGCAATCGAGGGCGAAACCTCATTCGATGACATTAAAAGGAAACTGATCAGATACAAGTCAAAAAATTTCGAATCCAAAATCGATAGGAATTTGGGTCAACTGATTGATTTGGGGTTGGTTGAAAAACAAGATGATTATTACATTAAAATTAAATAGTCCGGATTATTAATAGTTATATGGCATTTACAAAAATGCCAAGTTCTTTTTTGGTTTGAACTTTGGGAAATTCATATGAATTTCCCATTTTCAAAACAATTATTCCCTATCACTTAAAAGTTCACCGGCCACACCGATGTCTTCTTTGGCATAACCTTGAACTAAAACTGTTATTGCTTCAATCGGCAAATCATATGCTTCTGCAACAACTTCTGATACTTTTTTAACCATTTCTCTTTTTTTCTCTAATGTTATTCCGTCATTTCCACCTATTGTAATTACTGGCATTTTATCACCAATTAAAATTTATTATATAAATGATATAAATAAATTATTGATAAGGATTTGATATTTATGCTCGGTGAAAAAGAACTCGTTAAACTGTTTCCGGATTTTGCGGATTTGGTACAGCCTTCAGGAATAGATTTGGAACTGGATAGAATTTACACTCAGGAGTCAGCCGGCTCCCTAATAGACAATGAAAAGAAATTGCCTGAAATTAAGGAAATGGAAGGTGAAATATTTACCTTAAAGCCTCACACTGCATATCTGGCCAGCATCAAAAGGAAAATCAAGATTCCTAAAGGATATACCATGCTTTACCTGCCACGTTCAACTCTGTTAAGGTCATTCATTTCCGTTCAAACTGCAGTTGGAGATCCGGGCTTTTATGGAACACTGATGTTCATGATTTACAATCACGGCGAATATGAATATAAAATCAAATCCGGCGATAGAATAGCTCAGGCGGTAGTGTTTGCGGTAGAGGGCTCCGGTGAATACAACGGGTCATATCAAGAGGTTGAAAAATGAATGTAGCCGACAAATTCGTAAAAATCCTTGAGGAAGATGGAATTGAGGACATTTTCGGAATACCTGGCGAGCAGATAATGCCGCTTTACAAGGCATTGTCAAATTCAAAAATAAATCACATATTGACACGCCACGAACAGGCAGCAGCCCATGCGGCAGACGGATATGCAAGGTCAAGCGGAAAAATCGGAGTTTGCATTGCAACAGCTTCACCGGGAGCATTGAATTTCACAATGGCGCTAGGTACGGCTTTTAAGGACAATGTTGCGATTCTAGTTATAACTGGAGATAATGAATTGAGGTACAGAGGAACAGACCAGTTTCAAAGCCTGCCTCAGGTAGAGATATTCAAGCATATTACAAGAGCATCCTATAATCCGTTAAACGGTACAGAGGCGATGTATGTTTTAAGGGCGGCAATTTATGAGCTTAAAACAATGCCGAAAGGACCAATTCACATCAACCTGTCCAAGGATGTTCTCTTAAGTGAAGAGTTCCAGGACTTTGACTTATGCTACCTGTGTGAGGATGACCTCTCCAAGATTGGTGATGCCCAGGAGCTGATTGACAACTCCAAAAGGCCTTTGTTCATATTGGGTGCAGGTGCCATATCCCAAAAGGACAATATAGAAAGGATTGCTCAAAAATATCAGATTCCCGTCACCACCACATTTCACGCTAAAGGCATAATATCCGAAAGTGATGATTTGAACTTGGGACTTGTGGGCATACGCTCAACACCACGGGCAAAATATGCATTTGAAAATGCGGATTGCATAATTGCACTCGGAATTAAGGCCAGTGAAAGAACCCTGCCGGAAATTCCGGGCAATCTGATTCATGTAAACATAAACAAGGATGTTTTAGTTGGCAATTATCCGATTCATGGAAAAGTGGAGGATTTCCTTTTAGAAATCAGCTTTAAAAAGGCGGATTGGCTTGATGAAATATTAAAGATAGATAATACAATCGAAATTGAAGGGTTGGATGATGATTTGGCTCCTCAAGCGGCAATCAAAAGAATTTTGAATAAATTTGATGACAATATAATTGTTTCAGATGCAGGAAGCCATACGACCTGGACAACATTACTTAAAAAATCCCTAAAGCCAAGGCAATTGCTATTCTCCGGAGGACTGGCTCCTATGGGATATGGTGTGCCAGCGGCAATAGGTGCAAATGTTGCAACCGGCGAGAGAATAATTGTCATTAATGGGGATGGGGATTTCCAGATGAACCTTCAGGAACTTGCAACTATTAAAGAAAATAATCTGGATGTCATTGTATTCATTTTAAATAATTGTGAATATGGTATCATCAGACAATGGCAGGAGGAATTTTATGGGATGGAACCTTTCCAGGTTAAACTTCAAAATCCTGACTTTGTAAAATTGGCTTCCAGCTATTCGATTGATGCCGTCAGGGTTGATAATATATGTGATCTTGAATATTTACTTGAATCTGACTTACATGGGCCGCTTGTTGTTGAGGTTGTAGTTAGAAGTGAAAATATTCCACTTCCTGAAAAATAATTCAATTGCTATAATTTTTCTATCTCTTCAACGCTCAATCCGGTAAGTTTTGATATTTCCTGAGGGGTGTGAATTTCTTTTAAATTTTTAGCTACTTGCATAATCCCTTCAGCTTTACCTTCAATTTTTCCTTCTTTTATTCCTTCAGCTTTGCCTTCTTTTATTCCTTCAGCTTTGCCTTCTTTTATTCCTTCTTCTCTTGCAAGTATTTCATATTTTCTGTTTACTTGGTTTACAGCCTGATTTATTATTTGTTCCGCTTCCGGAGTCATTTTTATCCCCTCCTTGAATTTTTCATTTTCATCGTCTGTTATTAGGTTATCTATTTCAAGTTTGATTATTGATTTTACCACATCTAATCTATCTTTTTTGAAAATTTCTTCATTTTTTAGAATTTTGCAAATATTTCTAAGCTTTCCCGTTTTGTTAGTGGTATCAACAACCAAACACATTAACATTAAATCGATTTCTTCACTGCTAGTTAATTTTTGATTTGTTTGTTCTTTGTTATTAATTTTTTCTAGCCGTTCATCATAATTGATATCTCCTAAATATATTTGCATTGGTTGAAAACTTTTTGTTATTCCAATGTTTGTTTGCTTCTCGCCTGAAGCACTTGTTGTGAAATTTATGATGACGGTTTCAGTTAGGGAATCGTTTCTTATTTCTGCCATGATATTGTAATCAAAAAATCTTTTCAAATCATCTAGTCTTGCAACCGGAAATTGAAATTCAATGTTGCATAATGTATCATCTTCCAACTTGCACAAAAAATCCAGCACTCTAGTTTTTCCACCAAGTGATGTCATTTCTGTTTGCAATATTTCTGCTATGGGTTGTTCCATACCAATATATTTCAGAAACTCCATATCATAGATTAATATGATGATTTTCATAAGAATATCATAGATTTTATGAATTTTTCTAGCCATTAACTGTCTCCATTAATGATTGGTGATTATATTATATTTAGACAGTTATATATAGTTTTTCTTTAAAAATAAGTAATTTTTATTCTTTAAAATCAATTTAACGAAGTCAAATCAATTTTTACTTTTAAGTTGTTGTTTTACAAATTCTTTTATAACTTCCTCTATTTCATCAACTACACCTATGGGTGCAAGGTAATATTCACCATTTTCTTCATAAATTATTCCGATGGGTTTTATTTCAGCTGATGACCTATGGTCATTAATCAGGAAAATTTCCTTTTTGAAGACAAAAGTGAATCCATAAATTTCCCGGAAGTCATACCTGCCGATTTTTTTAATTTCTAAAAGGTCTTCAATAAATTCTTCAACATCCTTATCCATTTCTAACACCTTTTATAAATTCTCGGACTTCCTTTTTTGAAATCAATTTTATTGCCGGGGGAATCACCTTCAAAAGGTTGATGTCCAGTTCATTTACTCCTTTGGCATCCAAAACACTGCCGTTGAATGATGGTTCGGCTGTTAATTTTGCATTTTTATGGGAATTGTTGATTATTATTAAAATGCTCCAAATGTATCCAATGTATTTTGCGGTGTCTGCATATGAGTCCAGACCAAAAATCAGATGGTTTTCAAGTTTGGTAACGTGAATGCATTTGGTAAATGATTTGATGAATTCTTTAAAATCTCCTAAACAGGGTTTGGCCAATTCAAGAATTTTTTTGTTGTCACGGTCTTCTTTTTCATCCTCTTCGGTTTCCTCTTCACTTTCATTGGAGGGATATTCAAGAGAATAAACTTTAATCTTTTTTAAAATAAGTATTTTTAAACATCCTTTCAATTCACTGCCTTTTTTATCATAGATAAAAGCTATTTTAACTCCAATATAGAGTAAAATAATAATAAATATGATGATTATTAAAATAATCATCAATAGGATGTTTAACATGTCGAATTTCCTATTCGTCGTCTTCTATGTCAACTTTTGTAGTGAATTCAGGTTCTATGTATTCTGATTCATCATGATCTTCTTCTTTTCCAAGGTAGCTTTTCACCAAATCAGACACGATTAAACTTAAATCTCCTAATGCTTTGTTGGCTTCGCTTCCTTTACTTAAGTTGAGTACGCGTACTCCTTCAGCGTCATTTCCTTCTTTAGGAATCATTACCATGGTAACTGGTTCTAATCCTGCACCTGCACCCACTGCACAGCTGCCTTCTTGTCCTGTGATGTTTTCACCGACACCGAATCCCACTCCCATTCTCATTACTGGAATCAGGACTTTGTCTTCGGTTTCAATAGGTTGGCCAATTACATTATTTATATTTATTAATTTTTGCAATTCGTCTACTGTTGTTTTTATATCATTTGCCATAGTTTCACATCCTATGTATGTTATATTATATTTGGTGTTAATCTTTAAAATATTTTTAGTATAACTGTTTTTATTATTGGGTTCTGATTTTAGTAATACTTTTTTTAAGGCATAGACATAAGTTTCAAGTGTAACTTTTTTGTTATAACTTCTAATTTTTCATGAGAGATGTATTTCAAGTGTAACTTTTTTGTTATAACTTATAAAAAAGTTCCATTTCAAGTGTAAATTTTAACTTATAACTTAAACTTTTTAACAGAAGAGGTGCATTTCAAGTGTAAATTCAAAGTTATAACTTATACTGGTGTGAAAAAAATGTTGCTTATAAGTTATACTGGAAATTCAATTAAAAAAATAAGTAAACAGAATCATAAGTATGATTCTGCGATTGATGCAACACCTGCGCCTGCATCATCAATTACGCCTAAACCTTTTAAGGTCATACCAATTGCCGCAAAGGTTTGGGTCAATTCTTTGTAGGAAATATTTCCCATGTGTCCGATTCTGAAAATGTTTCCTTTTAAGTGATCTTGTCCGCCAGCTAATTCCACGCCGTATTTGTCACGGGTGGTGCCTCTGAAGTCCGCATCGGCGATTCCTTCAGGCATTTTGACTGCGGTCACGGTTGCAGATGAAACTGCTTCATCAGCGAATAATTCTAAACCTAATGCTTTAACAGCATCTACGCTAGCTTTAGCTGCTTTGTGGTGACGTGCAACTCTAGCTTCAAGTCCTTCTTCCATAACCATTTTCAATGCTTCATTCATTGCATATGTGAGTGAAACGGATGGTGTGTATGGAGTTTCAGGAGGGACTTTGTCTCCACTTTTTCTTGCAGCTTTCAAATCCAAATAAAAAGTATTGGTCTCCACTTTGTCGACTGCAGCCCAAGCATCATCGCTTAAGGTAATTGCTGCCATGCCCGGTGGTGCAGCCAAACATTTCTGGGATCCGGTAAGACAGACGTCAATTCCGAACTTTTCAACATCCACGTAGTCTCCTCCAAGGGAGGATACGGTATCAACGATGTATAATGCGTCATAGTTTTTCATCACTTTACCGATTTCTTCGATAGGTGCGGCAACACCGGTAGAAGTTTCGTTGTGGATTACGCTTACAGCCTTAATGTCTTCATCAGCTTCCAATGCTTCTTCGATAGCTTCAGGAGTAACAGCAGTTCCCCATTCAACAGCCAATTCTTTTGTTTCAATTCCATGGGTTTTAGCTATTTTCATGAAACGTTCTCCGAATTTTCCGCCGACTACATTCAACATTTTTTCTCCAGGAGCAACAGTGTTGGCAATACCTGCTTCCATTGCTGCAGTTCCTGATCCAGTTAATAAATAAGAATTATTTGGGGTTTGGAAAACTTTACTCATCAATTCAGTGGTTTCAGTTAAGATTTCACCATATTTTGCGCTTCTGTGGTTAACAACAGCTTGTGACATTGCATTGAGTACTCTAGGATGCACTGTTGTTGGTCCAGGAAGCATTAATAAAATATCATTCATTAAATTCCTCCAAAATATTAGCTTAATTTCAGCTATGTATATCTATTATCTTTATACTTATTAAATATTTTTAATATATGGATTTATTCATTTTTATTGTGTTATTCTAGAAATTTTTAGTTTTTTGTTCAAATTTACCTGAATTTCTTAAATAATGATTAAACAATAACCTTTTTATAAGATAATGTAGTCTAATTAATATATGTTTAAAAGGATTTGTTTATTTGTCGGTGGACTTTTTATAATGTCACTGGGTGTGGCATTTTCCATCACGTCAACACTTGGAACAACTCCAGTCAGCTCTATTTCTTATGCTTTGGCCTTGATAACAAACATTGACATTGGAGTTACCACATTTCTCTTCAATGCGGCATTGATTTTGATTCAATTCCTGATTTTAAGGTCAAAATTTCACAAAAAAAGATTGCTGCAGCTTATAAACTGCATATTGTTCGGATACTTCACCGATGTTGCCCTGTTTTTGGTTTCATTCGTTCCATTCCAACATACTGTTCCGTTTTATCTTTTGTATTTAATCTTAAGCATCTTTTTAATAGCGTTTGGGATATTTCTGTACATGCCTGCCAATATCTCACCACTTCCCGGTGAGGGATGTGTCGAAGCGGTGGCCATTGTGACCGGATGGAGATTTTCAACAATCAAAATAGGTTTCGATGCAACAACAGTCACAATCGCCCTGATAATGTGCGGACTGTGGTATACAAACGTCTTCGGTGCGGTTTATATCGGAACCGTAATTTCAGCATTCATGGTAGGATTCACCCTAAGGCAAATCAATAATTTGTATGCACACATCACAGGTCATGAAGTTAATCCCGTTGAAGAAGGATAAATTATTTAATCATTAAAAGCTAAAATTAATATAGTGAGGTTTAAGTATGGAATTTGGTCTCTGGGAAAAATATTATACAGAAATTCTTGATGATTTTGGATTTTCAAGAGAAAACGACGAGGAATCTGCAAAACTATTGGATGAAATATTGTCAACTGAAGGATGTCTTACATTAAACGATTTGGCAGAGATTGTAGGATTTTCAGACAAATTCATCGTATTCGGTGCAGGACCTTCAATAAAAGAGCATATTCAAATGCTTAAACAGGGTTATGATTTAAAAGATTATGTATTGGTTGCAGCAGACGGCGCAACAACCGCAATGATTGAAGAGAAGCTGGTTCCGGATATAGTGGCAACGGATTTGGACGGCAATATTGATGACATATTGCTTGCCAACATCAGAGGGGCCAACATTGCAATCCATGCGCATGGCGATAATATTGAGAAAATCGCTTCTCTCTCATCATTTTTCAATAATGTATTGGGCACAACCCAGGCACAGCCTGTAGGAAATCTCTATAACTTCGGAGGATTCACCGATGGGGACAGGGCAATATTTCTCTCAGTAGCCCTTGGAGCATCAGAGATCACCCTTGCGGGAATGGACTTCGGCGATATCGTAACCAAATATTCAAGGCCAAACCTTCCGGACGCTTTAGGTCAGGCAGATGAATTTAAAAAGAAAAAATTGGTTTATGCAGAAAAGTTCACAAATTGGGTAGCTGAAAACGAGAATGTTGAAATATTCAATTTAAAAGAATAAATTTAAAAAACAAGTGGATAACATGGGAATTGAAGATATTTTGATGTATGATGAAAGCCTTTTTCAAAATATAAATGCTTTTGATCCGGATTACATGCCTCCAAACTATAATTTCAGGGACACTCAAATGGAAGCGATGGCAATGGCAATAAGGCCCGCCATAAGGGGAGGACAACCTTCAAACGCAATTATTTTAGGCTCACCTGCAACAGGTAAAACAACTGCAATTAGAAAGGTATTCGAGCTTGTTGAAAAGACAACAGAAAAGGTTGTCTGCGTTTATATTAACTGTCAGATTCATACAACCCGTTTTGGAATATTTTCACAAATCTTCAAAAAGCTGTTCGGACATTTGCCTCCAGAAACAGGGGTTCCGTTCTCAAGAATCTATACTCAAATCATGCAGGAACTTCAAAAGAAGGAAAAATCCCTTGTAATCGCATTTGATGATATTAACTACTTGTTCCAAACAAATCACGCCAATAAGGTAGTTTATGATATCTT
Source organism: Methanobrevibacter sp. (assembly GCA_017434525.1). Classification (GTDB taxonomy): domain Archaea; phylum Methanobacteriota; class Methanobacteria; order Methanobacteriales; family Methanobacteriaceae; genus Methanocatella. Next base: position 58,172 of record JAFRFD010000009.1, on the reverse strand, counting down.
AAGGGCATATGAGGAGTATCCCGGTGTGAGAACATCCATTTTTGCAATCCTGTCAGATTTGGAATTCAAATACGCTTTCGACAAGAATGTAAATACGGTATTCATTCCTCAGGAAATCATGTTTCCGCTTTACACCTACTCCGAAATAGAAAACATATTGGGTGATAGGGTAAAGGCAGGGTTTTTCCCTGGCGTGATGTCCGATGATATTCTCGAGCAGATTTCAATGTATACTCTGGAAAATGGTGATCTGAGAGTAGGAATAAATCTTTTAAAATCATGCGGCAATATTGCAGAAGCTTCAGCCAGCCGTGAAATCACTCAGGAACACTTTGATAAAGCAATTGAATCATTGGTGTCAATCAATGTTTCTGAAACATTAAAATCCCTAAATGATGCGGAAAAGGATCTTTTGAAGATGATAGTCAATCATGATGGTATCTGGGCGGCTGGAGATTTAGGTGAAGAATTCAAGCAAAAAACCGGTTGCAGCTATGCGTCATTCAATCGTACATTGGATAAACTGGAATTCGTAAGGCTAATTGATACCAAATTCACAGGAAAAGGGGTTAGGGGAAATTCCCGCCAAATCATATTGCGTTTTAACCCCGATGATTACAACATCTAAATTTTCCTGCGGGAAATTAGTTTCTGTTAACATTAGATTTGCATGGTAAGCTTTATCTAATGTGCAACTAAGGGTTTGGTATTGTAAAATCAATTAAATCCTTTAGATAATAAATGGATTTTGAGCTGCAACAACAGAAATAACAGATAATAGGAATGCTGTTATTACTAAAAGCATTACCATGCAAGATTGAATATCTATATTGTAATATGCCATTTCATCTACTATTGAACTTTTTTTTCTTAAATCTGCTTGTAATGTGGTGTCTTTATTTCTCAACATATTAATCACTATATTTTAATTGTTGAAAGTACATATATAAACAAAGAGATAGAGAGCATTTGATAAGTAATATTTTTGGGGAAAAGTCATGAAAAGGTATGAGTATTTCGAAGCGACAGCCGACATTGGATTTAGGGCTTATGGAAAAACATTGAATGAAGCATTTGAAAATGCAGGAATCGCAATGTTTAACATAATCACTGACACTTCCGGTGTTTGTCCAAAAACAGAAATATCATTTGAGATAACTTCGGAAGACAAGGTATCTCTCCTTTATGATTATTTGGAGGAGTTGCTGTTCCACCATGAGATTGATTTCATGCTTTTCAGCGAATTTCATGTTGAAATCGATGAAAACCTGCATCTTAAAGCAGCAATAAAAGGTGAAGGGATCAATTGGGATAAGCATGAAAGAAAAACGGAAATCAAGGCCGTGACTTTCCATAAGATGGACGTTATCGAAACCGACGGGGTAAAGCTTCGGGCAATAGTTGATTTGTAAATTATATATAATATCATGACCATATAATTAAACATGAAAAGAACTAGAACCGTAACAAGGACCTTTGAAATGGTGATGGGTTTGATAGGGTCCATCATTGGGATATTTTCAGGTTCCTTTTTAATATTTTTAGAGCATTTCGGACAAGTGCACACTCCTTTTTTAGGCCTAATTGCTATTGCAGCATCTATTTTAGGGATTGTTTCTAGTTACTATGTCAAAACCAATGAGGATGTAGCGGGCGTAGGTTTCATCATTGCTACAATGTTTGTAATTATCGGATCAGACTACATCAATGTTTTAAGTGCAATATTTTTAATCATTGCGGGAATATCTGCATTGTTTAGAAAATGAATATTGATTTTTCTTTAGAATTTTGTTTTAGCTTTTAACAAAACCTTTTTTAACTAATTGGTCCATATAGTATATTAGATTGAAATTTCAAGTTGAATTACTTCTAATTGAGGTAAATATTCTCACGTGAGAACAATATTTCAAAGTCAAAGCAATTTTTGGTGGTGAAATAAATGTTCGATTGGATGAAATTTGTAATATTGGCATTGGTATTATTAAATAGTGATGATGAGGAATATGTTCGCTCAGGCATTAGTAGGTATTATTATGGAGTATTTGGAATTATTAGAAGATATTTGATTAATGTGAAAGGCAAATATTATTTAAAAAGTCAATCAAGTGATGTTCATAAAAATATTTTCATCGAGCTTCAATCCTCGGATGATACTACCGAAAATGAAATTTCTGATTTGTTTAATAAATTGAGGAAAGTTAGAAATGAAGCAGATTATAATGCCGAGGTAAACATTGTTCATTTCAAAAAATTCTTAAAAGATTATAATAAAGATTTAGAAATAATTACTGATGCCATTGAATATTTTAAAAATCATCCTAACTATTAGGGGTGTTTTATATGGATAATAATGATTTTAAAGAAGAAATTGAGTTTGTTAATGCTTTAAATGACGATGATGAGTTGTTTGAAAGAGAATTCAATAATGTCCAAAAGGATTTCCCATTTCAAAATTTCGATGAAATTCATAGAATTTGCAGTAACCATAGGGGCTTAATTGTACTTTTAAATAAAGCCAAACCTCTTTTGGAGGAACATGTCCCTTATGCTTCTGTTCATTTGGAGTTGGATGATGATCCTATTTTTTCTCCTCAACTTTTGGTTGTTGTTAAGGCTTTGCAGGAAGATTTTGACAATGGTTTTAAAGATGACATTAAGTTAATCAAGTCGGAGTTAAGGGCATTGGTTATAAAACTTAACTTAACTGTTGAATTTTTTATTTGGGACACTAGTTGCACTCCTTATGGAAAATCCTCCTTGAGCATGCATGATTTGTGGAAGGACGGTCCATGCAACTATTCGTAATTTTTCTTTTTTTAGCAAACCTTATTTAAACATCACTGACAAATATTAAAACATAATAAATTTTGTGATTCTTATGACAATTAAAGACGAGATTAAAAAAGTTAGGGATAACGTTTATGAGATTCCGGGAACCTATGATAAGAAAATGAGGGCTTCCGGAAGATTTTACATTGCCGATGAATATTTCGACGATTTGGAGGAGGGTGCCATTGAGCAGATTATCAATATCGCTTGCCTTCCGGGCGTTCAAAGATATTCCATCGGTCTTCCAGACATTCACTTTGGATATGGATTTCCGATTGGCGGTGTTGCGGCATTCAGCATGAGGAACGGTATCGTATCACCTGGAGGTGTGGGCTTTGACATCAACTGTGGTGTCAGATTGATTAAATCCAATCTGACAATGGCAGATATCGAAGGCCATCTCGACGAGCTTTCAGATAAGCTGTTTAAAAACATTCCTTCAGGAGTTGGAAGCAAAGGCAAAATAAAACTTGAAGAGGGCGAAATCGACAAGGTTCTTGACAATGGTGCCGAATGGGCTGTCGAAAACGGTTACGGATGGCCAGAGGACTTGGAAGTTTTGGAGGAAAACGGAAAGATGGTGGATGCAGATTCAAGTATCGTCTCCGATAAGGCCAAAAAAAGGGGAATTCCACAATTGGGGTCTTTAGGTTCCGGAAACCACTTTTTGGAAATTCAGGAAGTTGAAGAAATCTTCAATGAAGAGGTTGCAGAAGTGTTCGGCCTTGAGAAAGGAATGATTGTTGTTATGGTGCATTCAGGTTCCAGGGGCTGCGGACACCAGGTATGTTCCGATTATCTAAGGGTAATGGACAAGGCATACAAAAAGTACAAAATTCAGATTGATGACAGGCAGCTTGCATGCGCTCCTCTAGATTCAAAAGAAGCTCAAGACTACATTCAGGCTATGGCGGCTGCGGCCAACTACGCATGGGCAAACAGGCAGATGATGACTCATTGGATTCGTGAAACCTTTGAGGATGTCCTTGGTAAATCAGCAAAGGATATGGAAATGGACATAGTCTATGATGTGGCCCACAATATTGTCAAAATGGAAAATCATAAAGTTTATAATCGTGAAGAGGACCTTTTGGTTCACAGAAAAGGAGCTACCCGCGCATTCGGTCCTGGAAGGGAAGAGGTTCCGGAAAAATACCGTGCTGTCGGACAGCCTGTATTGATTCCGGGGACTATGGGAACAGCTTCATATGTGTTGCATGGAACAGAAAAGGCAATGGAGGAAACATTCGGTTCCACTGCCCATGGTGCAGGAAGGATACTGTCCAGGTCAAAGGCCAAAAAGGATTATGATGCCGATGAAATTACAAAGGATCTTGAATCAAAAGGAATCAGGATTAAGGCAACAAGCAAACACGTAATCGAAGAAGAGGCACCTGGAGCATACAAGGATGTTGACAGCGTTGTCAGAGTATCAGACAGCACAGGCATCGCCAAACTTGTAGCCAAACTCAAACCGATTGCGGTATGTAAAGGGTAGTTAAAATGATTGGCATAATCGGAGGTAGTGGAGTATACGAAATCACCCAAAAGGCAGATTCCTGCACTACCGAATCAGTTAAAACTGACTATGGGGAGGTTGAAGTCTCACTTCTGGAGATTTTTTCCAAAAAAGTGGCGTTTATTCCCCGCCATGCATCAGGCCACTCCATTCCGCCCCACAAAATAAACTTCAGGGCAAATATCGATGCGCTCAAGGCAGTTGGTGTCACTAAAATAATTGCCACCAATTCTGTTGGTTCAATGAATGAGGAAATGCCTCCAGGTTCTTTTGTTATCCCAAATGACTTTTTGGATTTCTCACAAAACAGGGCAAAAACATTCTTTGAAGACAAGGTGGTACATATTGACGTAACAGAACCGTATTGTCCTGCATTAAGGGACACATTGGCCGATTGCGGTGATGTTATACTCGGAGGAACATATGTATGTACTGAAGGGCCAAGATTCGAAACCCCTGCGGAAATCAAGATGTTCAAGATGCTTGGAGGGGACCTGGTCGGAATGACAGGACTTCCTGAAGTTACCCTTGCACGTGAAAGGGAGATGTGCTACAATTCAGTATGCATAGTTTCCAATTATGCATCCGGAATCTCCGAGCAGGAACTGACAATCGATGAAGTGTTTGAAATGGTGGCTGAAAAGGAACTTGAGCTACTTGAACTGATATACAATTTTATAAAAAATGTTGATGATTCATCAGATTGCACCTGCCATCATGCATTAGATGGTGCAGAAGTTTAAGTGTGATAATATGAGCAAGGTTATTTTATTAAATGCAAGCCCAAGGGCAAACTCAAATACAAAAATCGTTCTTGAGCAGTGTGCCCGTGAAATTGAAGATGAAGGTGTTGAAACAGAAATCATTTCATTGAGGGGAATGAAGATTCAGTCATGCATTGCCTGCGGCAAATGTGCAGAAAAGGGCAACTGTGTATTGCCTGACGGATTGGATGAAATCATAGAAAAGATACGTCAAGCTGACGGTTTCATTCCTGCCGCACCAGTATACTTTGGAACCGCAAGAGGGGACCTCATGGCGGCACTTCAAAGGATTGGAAAGGTATCCAGGGGTGGCGACAAGTTCCTCGACTGGATGGTCGGTGGTCCGATAGCTGTTGCAAGACGTGGCGGAGTTACATTGACACTTCAGGAAATGCTCATGTTCTTTGCAATCAACAATATGATAGTTGCGGGAAGCACATACTGGAACATGGTAATTGCAGGGCCGGAAGGAACTGCACTTGAAGATTCAGAAGGAATAGAAACAATCAAGCTATTTGGACGTAATGTTGCTAAAATAATCAAAAAGGTGAGGGATTAAAAATGCGTTTGGCTGTTGTGTCTTCTGACGGTGAGAATGTGGATTTGCATTTGGGCCGTGGAAAATCACTTTATATCTATGAGTATGATGATGAATTAAGTTTTGTGGAAATGAGATCTGTTGAAATTGCAGATGATGAAAAGCATCAGGGAAGCAAAGTATTGAAAGCATGCGATGATTGTGATGTATTGATTGCAGTTCAATATGGATTTAAATCTAAAATCAAGGCAGACGATGCCGGAATCAAACTTGTAATGGATGAAGGTCCAATCGATGAAGTTTTACAAAGATATATTAATCATGTTAATTTTATGAAAAATTAACACTTTTTAATTTTTCTTTCAATTGCTTTTACTCTAGATAATGGGATGTCCGCATCTTTTGCAATTTTTTGAGGGGAATTGCCTGCAATAAGTAAATTTTCAATAATTCTATTTTCTTTATTCATTGCGTATTCGTGTATTAAACTCATTCTATCACCTAATGCATCACATAATATGTTTCTTGTTTGTTCATCGGTTACAAATTTGTCCACTATTAACCATTCTATTCCTAATACTAAGGCTTTAATTGATGGTGTTAAATCGTTTAAATTGAGTAATGTATCAACTATATATTCAACATAATCTTCAACAGTTCCTGTTTTTTCAATAATTGGAACTAATGCAAATAATACTAATTCTTTACTGTTTATTTCAGTCTTGTGTTCTATTTTGTAATTAATAGTATTAATAATTTCACTACTATCATAATCGGCTAAGTTAATGACTTCGTATTGGAAATTATTATCTTTGTTTACGTATAATGAGATTTTTTTGGATTCTTCTGCAGTTGTAAAAACGCATAAATTAACTTCTTTGCCTATTTTATCAAAATTAAAATCGGATAATGCAACATATATGTGGAATCGTTTATGATGTCTTTTCCTGACTTTGGTTGATTGAAGTTCAATAATCAGTATTTCATCATCAAGTTCTAAAATAATATCGGGTACAAATGTTGTTGGATCAATCTGACGTAACTCTTTTGTCATTATCTTGACTTTTTTGGATTTTTTGCCTATGATATCTAAAAGTATTCTTGCATCTTCCTCATTAACATTTTTAAATATCATATCTTCTTGAAATTCTGACATTTATAAACCTCTTAAATTTTCTTATTTTTATTATATACTTCTTAAACTATTTAAATTTAATTTTCAATGATTTATAATGTAATTTTTTTATTTTAAATACAATTTTATCAATATTATGTAATTTAATAGATTTTAATCAGTTTTTCTAAATGAATTCAATTTTTTCTTGAAAGTGTAAAAATTTTATATTGTAAACTTTTATACATTCTATTGTAACTTTTATAAAATCGATTTTAAAAGCTCTATTTCAAATTTTAGGGCCAAATATTCATTTTTTATAAAATGTTGAATTTTGGTCGAAATTTTATTTTTTTATTTTTCATAAAAATTTTGTCTTATTTTTAAAAATTCAATAATCTTTATATATCATGAATAAAATAAGTAAATATAACCTTTATGGGCGGGTTTTAAAAAAATAAAACTTTATTACAAATATTTCTTTAAATCAAGTGAGTAGAACTCACAATAGTCAAATAAACGATTGTAAATCTATACTTATTTAAAATCATTTTTACAGTTTATTTTGTGTAGTATTTTGTAAACTACAAGTTTTAAGACTATTTTAAAATTATATGGCGAAACGCTAAATTACTATATATAATAAATTATTAAATTTAAACGGTTGATATAATGGCAAAAGCAAAATCAAGACGTAGAGTACGTGATACATGGAAAGAAAAGTCCTGGTATACTATTAAAACACCAGTGAACTTTGAAGACAAAGAAATTGGAGAAACTCCAGCAAAAGATCCAGAACTTCTCATTGGAAGAGGCGTAGAAGTTACCATGAGAGAATTAACCGGAGATTTCTCAAAACAATACATCAAACTCAGATTTGAAATAGACAATGTTGCAGGTGAAGTTGCAAACACAAAATTCACCGGACACAAAACCACTACCGATTACGTAAGAAGCATGATCAGAAGAGGAACTTCCAGAATCGACGCTTCCGCAATCGTAAAAACTAAAGACGGACGCAAATTAAAATTACAAGTTTTAGCTGTAACCATCAGAAGAGCTAAATCTTCCCAACAAAGATTCATGAGAAAAACCATTGAAGATTTACTCAGAGAAGCAGCAGCTGAAAAATCATTCGATGATTTGGTAAAAGTCTGTGTAAACGGTAAATTAGCATCTGAAATTTACCACAACGCTAAAAAAATCTACCCTCTTAAAAGAGTAGAAATCATCAAAAGTAAAGTAATCAAATAGGATTACTTTTTCACTTCTTTTTTTTTTAAATTTCAATTTTCAAGTGCTATTTTTTCAAAACGTGTTATTTTTTTTGTATATTGTAGAATGAATGAATTTTACTTATTTTTTTTAAGATTCAATTATGTTATTTTATTTGCACGCTTATTTTCATTTTTCGTTCAATAATTATGGCACTTTCTGAAATGTTTTTAATTATATTTTATTATATTGGAAAATAACATTTATATTACTTAAATATATATATAATTACTATAACAGGCACATCCAATTTTACAAGAAAATGAGACTTATAAAATTGGGGTTATAATTAATGAATACGAGACAGATAATTGTTATTTTTTGTTTGTTTGCCGTGTTTTTTTCTGCTCTATCCATTGCATCAGCAAGCGATGTTGTTGATAACATGACCGTGTCTGTTGCAAATGATGAAAACACCATAGATACAGCAAACAGCAATAATGAGATTCTGACTGATCCACCGAACGGAACATTCGCAGATCTCGAAGGAGATATCGAGGCAGTTCCGGGAAGCGGAAATTTACCGTTAGAGAAGAACTATACGTACAATGGTGTTGGCCAGACTATTAATATTTCCAAGAGTATGACCATTGATGGACAAGGACATACTATTGATGCAGATGGCCAAATAGCTATTTTTAATATTACCAACGCTTCTCATGTCATTTTAAAGAATATCAGATTCGCTAACGGGCACGGCGAAAACGGTAGTGCAATCAAGGTAAATCCGGGTTCCAGTGTGGAGATTATTAATTGTACTTTTATTAATAACACCGCTACCAATTTTGGTGGAGCAATTTATATCGTAGCGGGTGGTTCAGATATAATCTCTAAAATAACAGATTCGATTTTTGAAGAAAATAAAGCTTATAATGGTGGTGCAATCTACAGTAATTCAGATAAGGCCACCATCGAAGGTACAACTTTCACAGGCAACCACGCAGACAATGACGGTGCTGGAGTGTATATTGCCGGTGATAATTGTAATCTAGCTAACTCTACCTTCACTGATAATGTTGCAGGAGATGATGGTCCTGCAGTATATTGGCAAGGTAGTAATGGTATAATGTATAATCTCACCTGTTCCGGAAACAGGGGAGAAAGTGAAATTGATCCAAAAGAAGGCAAACGTTCCACATCAAAAGGGGGAACAATATGTCTTACAGGTTCAAATGTCACTGTAAAAAAATCTAGTTTTGCTAACAGTTTAGCAGGATATAACGGTGGTGCTTTGTTCATCACCGGAAATAACGATAATGTAATTGATTGTATATTCGATAACTGTACTGCACGTGACGAGAATGGTGGTGTACTGTACATTATTGGAAATCATACAAATGTCTTTGACTGTAGCTTTGAAAATTGTAATGCTAACTTGTCTGGTGGTGTTATTTATGTGAATGGTAGCTATGCAACCATTAACAATGCTTCATTCACAAAAAATGGCGCTAATTTGGATGGTGCTGCGTTATATGTTGCAGGGGACAATTGTATTTTGTCCAATTCTACATTCACTGATAACATTGCTGGTGACGATGGTGGTGCAGTATTTTGGCAAGGTGACAATGGTATTTTATACAATATAACTTGCCTAAACAATAAGGGTATAAGTGACATTGACCCTACAGACGGTACTCGTTCCAATTCCAAAGGTGGAACAATCTGTCTTACAGGTTCAAATGTTACAATAGAAAAATCTAGTTTTACAAAAAGTTTTACTGTAGTTGACGGTGGAGCTTTATTTATCACAGGAAATGATGTTAACGTATTAGATTGTATATTTGATGACTGTAGGTCCAACAGTACCAACGGTGGTGCAATATATATCATTGGAAACAATACCAAAATTTTAGATTGTGATTTTAATAATTGTTATGCCAACTTGTCTGGTGGGGTCATCTATGTGGAAGGTAACAATGCAACCATCAACAACGGCAAATTCACAAACAATAAGGCTAATTTGGATGGTGCTGCTTTATACATTGCAGGTGACGATTGTACTTTGTCCAATTCCACTTTCACCGGCAACACTGCTGGTGATGACGGTGGTGCAATATACTGGGAAGGGGACAATGGTCTTCTCTATAACATTACATGTGTAAACAACAAGGGAATAAGCGACATTGACCCTACAGACGGCACACGTTCCAATTCCAAAGGTGGAACAATCTGTCTTACAGGTTCAAATGTTACAATAGAAAAATCTAATTTCACTAAAAGTTCCGCTGTAGTCGACGGTGGAGCTTTATTCATCACAGGAAATGATGTAAATGTATTAAATTCTGTCTTTGACGATTGTACATCCACCAATGGTAATGGTGGTGCGATATACATCATTGGTAACAATACTCATGTTGTCGATTCTGAATTTAATAACTGTCGTGTTGATGTAACAGTTGGCGACCATCGTGGTGGTGCCATTTATATAGCAGGTAACGATGCAAACATCACAAATTCATCATTTACAAACACTAAAGGTCTTGTCGGTGGTGCAATATATATCGATGGTAATGACACAATTGTGGACAATTCAAAATTCAGGCAAAACACTGCTGTTTCTTCCTTGGGAGGTACCGGTGGTGCCATTAATGTGAATGGTGCAAATGCAATTATTTCAAATTCCGATTTCTCAGAAGGTTCTGCTGTAAATTATGGTGGTGCCATAGCTGTATGGGGACCGAATGCCATAATTGTCAACGACACTTTTGAAAATTCAAAATCTACCAAACTTAATGGTGGTGCAATATATGTAAACGGTGCAAATGCTACAATTTCCCTTTCAAATTTCACCAGTTGTAACGCTTTAGGAGATCAGTATTCTCATGGTGGAGCGATTGAGGTTGAAGGTGAGGGCACCAGGATTTTAGGATGTAATTTTGATGACTGTGACTCACGTTTAGGTGGGGTCATTCATGTAAGCGGTGCTAACGCAGTCATAGACAGTTCCACTTTCAAGGACAGTGAAGCTTACCAAGGTGGTGCAATCTATGTGGACGGTGTCAACACAACCATATCAAAATCCAATTTCACAGACATCACCGCCAGGGATTACGGTGGAGCGATTTATGTGGCAGGAGCAAATGCTAACATTTCAGAAAGCAATTTCCTAAGAAGCAAGGTTACCAACCACAATGGTGGAGCAATATATATAAAAGGTGAAAATACTCTCATCGAAAAGTCAAACTTCACTTCCGCTGAAGCTAACTCTAAAAATAATAAGGCTCTTGGTGGAGCAATCTATATCGAAGGATCAGATGCAGTCATCAAGGAATCAGATTTCGACAACTGTAAGGCAGCCGAAGGTGGAGGAGCAATCTATGCATACGGTAACTCCGCAAGGATTGAGGATTCCACATTCAATGCAAGTACTTCCAAATACGGTGGTGCAATTTACCTTACCGCATGGGGTGCTTCCGTTACAGGATCCAATATTAGCGAATGTATCGCTACTGAAAACGGTGGTGGTATCTATGTTGCAGAAGGAAGTATTCAAATAGCTGAAAGTAATTTTGATGATTGTATTGCTCAAGGTAGTTCAGCAAACAACGGTGGGGGAGCTATTTATATCAATGGTCCGGACACCCATATTTCCGCATCTAACTTTAGCAGTAACAAAGCTCCGAACAAATCTGCTCGTGGTGGATCAATCTTCATCAAGGGTGAAAGAACCATTATCGAAGATTCCGAGTTTGAATGGGGTAATGCATACCAAGGTGGAGAGATTTTCATTGAAGGTGCAGATGCCTTAATTGACACATCCGCATTCATTAACAGTTCATCAAGAGATGCAGGTGGTTCCATTTATGTTAAAGGGGATGAAGCAACAATAAGAGAATCCAGCTTTGATAACGTTTCCGCTAAAAGCAATGGTGGAGCAATAGTTGTAGACGGTGCGAAAACAGACATATTGAACTCTTCTTTCTATAACTGTACTGTCGGTATGAGCAATATTGGAGGTGCAATTTACATTGATGATATAGGAACAACAGTTGCCTATTCCAACTTCACATTATCCCGGGCAGGTACAGGTGGTGCAATTTACATCAACGGTCAAAATACTACAATCACATATTGTAATCTGAACAACAACACCGCTAACACTGCAGGAGCAATCATGGTTCACGGTGACGATACAATTCTCTCCAACTCCAATTTCACCTACAACACTGCATTGACCCTAAGTGGTGGTGCTTTGGATATCGGTGGTTCAAATGCCTCAGTATACTATTCATGGTTTGACCACAACGAGGCGAACACTGAGGGTGGTGCAATTAACTGGATTGGTGGACACGGTGACGATTCAATTATAGGTTCAACATTCACCAACAACATCTGTTATGGTACTAGCAAAGGTGGAGGTGCAATTCACTGGACTGCATCCAACACCGCTGGATATATAGGTTCCGGAGGTTTGATTCAGGATTCAGTTTTCATCAACAACACAGCGGCCGGAAGACATGGTGGTGCTCTTAACTGGTTCCAAACACGTGACAGTAAAATAAATAACTGTCTGTTTATCAACAACACAGCAAATGCTGACGGTGGAGCACTTTATACTGGTGACCAACGTGGTAACAGTTATAATTTAAACATGTCCAATTGCCAATTCTATAACAACACTGCAGGAAAATATGGTGGAGCTATTGCAAACCAGATGGCTAATTCATATGTATTTAACAATACATTCGATGGAAACCTGGCTAATGCCGGTGGAGGATCAATATTGATGAAAGAGGGTCCCGCTAAAAATTCCGTAATCGACCACTGTTACATTTACAATTCTCGTGTCGGTGATTTAGATGGTAAATATGGTGAAGGTGGAGGAGCAATTCTCCTTGGTGTAAATGGAGATTCCAATATCACAATCTCAAATTCCGTCGTAATGAATTCCACAATTGCTAAAGGTCCTGGTGGTGCAATTGCAATATTAGGAGCTCAATGTTCCTTAATCAATGTGTCAATCGAAAACGCATCAACACAAAATGCCGAAGGTGGTGCAATATATTGGAAAGGTACTGACGGTTATTTGAATAACGTAACAATATTTAAATCATCCTCACATTCCACCGGTTCAAGAATATCTGACGGTGGTGCCATATATGTGGCCGGTTGGAACTGTGTCATGAATGATATCAGGATATTCGAAGCATCTGCAAACACCGATGAAACTGCTGCAAAAACCAATTATGGTGGTGCCATTTACATCGGAGGTTCCAATAGTGTATTGACAAATATCATTATTGATAATGCGACTTCCGCCAACGTGAAAATGAATGGTGCAGGAGGTGCAATCTACCAGAACGGATATGGAGGTACCTTAATCAATGCAACCATTTCAAACACATATGCAAACGGTAACGGTGGTGCAATATATTGGAAAGGCAGTACTCCTGGTACCATAACCAATATTTCAATCACCTATTCCCAGACAGAAGTAATCAATTCAACCAACAGCGCTGATGGTGGTGCAATTTATTCAACTACTATTGGTGAATTGAGTAATGTCACTATTGATGGTGCACGCGCTTATAAAAACAATGGTGATGTTCATGGTGGTGCTATCTACTTGAGGGATGCCGTAACATTGAACAATATTACTGTTGAAGGCTCACGCGCTTCAACAGATGATGGAACTTCCTATGGTGGTGCAGTTTTCCTTGAAAGATATAGAGGTTCAACCAGCGTTTGGGTTTACAATTCCACATTCAATGAAAACAATGCTGATTTGGGTGGAGGATTATACTTCAATAAGGTAACCGGACGTATATCCGGCACTTCATTTACAGGAAATGTAGCTAATAAGGATGGTGGTGCTTTATATGGTATCGGAAGCGATATTATCGTATCCACTTCTGAGTTCGAGCATAACAGCGCTAAAAGAGGAGGAGCAATATTCTCTCAAAACGTCCATATCCAAATAGACGATTCCATTATGGAATTCAACACAGCTGAAGAGAAAGGTGGTGCAATCTACCATAACTACATTGACAAATCCGGATCAAGCTGGGTAAGAGGCAGCGATTTAATCAATAACACTGCATTCCAGGGTTCTGCAATATATGTCACTAAAGTCAACAGGTTCACATTAGCAAATGATGTTCTTCTTGACAACCAGGCAAATTCAAACAAGTTCATTGAAAAGCATGTCGGTGTGGATGAAGATGGCAATAATTACACCAGTGCAATATTTTTAGGATTTGACAATCTCCTAAACGCAATCTGGCAAGAGGCCACCAATCCGCTTTCATGTACCAACGTAACATATTGGGGAGTTGACGGCAAGACAGTAGCTGACAGTGCTCCAACCCAAAGCGACAGGGAAGTAAACATCAATGTCACTGTTGAAATGTATGATGATAAAGGTGTGCAGATAAATACAGCGGACCTTGCTACAGATAAGGACGGTAAGGTCAAATACACTTTCGATGCCAAGGATGGTGAAACATATTATTTCGCATATGTGCATAAGACAGACAGGTACTACACATATCTAAGGGACACACTGTCCAACAGCAGTCTCGTCAAGATATATGTATACACCCCTATATACTACGCTCAAAACCAGACAGTTCTCATAGAGTTGACTGACGGCGCATGGGGTAACCTGAACGGAACAGTCACAGTTACATTCAACGATACCGCACATACAACATTCACAGTTGATGTTAAAAACGGTACCGGAGTAAAATACAATATCACTGACCTGGCCATAGGCAAGTATAATGCGACCGCTTCATTTGCAGGCGACTTGAACCATACCGGAGACACTGACTGGACATTGTTTGAAGTGCTTCCATATGATGATGTGGAAATTGCAAAAGATGTCAATATCACAGCGGATTATGTCAATGTCACTGACATCATCAAATACACAATAACAGTGACAAATCATGGTCCAAGTGTGGCTTATAATGTAAATGTGACAGAAAGGTTAAGTCCATATCTTAGATTAAGCAAAAGCAAAGCGACAAAAGGCGAATACAATCTTACAGGTGGCTATTGGTATATAGGTGAGTTGGATGTGAATGACTTTGAAACATTGACAATCATTGCCGAAGTGGTTCACATGGGACCTATAACAAATACTGTTTGGGTAACAAGCTTTGGAAAGGACATCAATGAAACCAACAACAATGCTTCCGCACACAACTTCACAGCAGTGCCAATTGTCGATTTGCGCATCAATAAGAAGGTCAACGTTACAAAAGATGTTATTGCGGTGCTTGATGTAATCAAATTTGACATTGAAGTATTCAATGACGGTCCTTGCAATGCAACAGGTGTCATTGTACAGGAACTTGTTGACGATCACTTGCAGATAATTTCCAACACTACCTCTCAAGGCAAGTATAGTGGAGGTACCTGGAATATAGGTAACATGACAAACGGCACAAATGCAACATTAACCATTGTTGCCAAAGTGGTCTATTCAGGTAACATTTCCAATGTGGTTCGCGTTTCAGGATTTGAAAACGAAACTGATTATACCAATAACGTGGCTAAAATCAAAAACATTACTGCAGTAGCTAATGTTGACTTGAAAGTCACCAAGGACGTTAACGTTTCTGGTGTTATCAGCGTAACTGACAGGGTTAAATTCACCATTACAGTTACAAACAACGGTCCATGTAACGCAACCGGTGTATATGTAGGTGAACGTTTAAGCCCTCATCTTAGACATGTCTCCAATGTGACAACCATCGGCGAATATGATGGAGCCACTTGGATTATAGGTAATTTGAACAGTGGAGAAGTCCATAACTTGACAATCATTGCTGAGGTAATCTCAGAAGGAAACATTTCCAATGTGGTTGCAATCTTCGGTAATGATAACGATACAAACAAATCAAACAACAATGACAGCATCGAAAACTTCACAGCTATCAACACAATTGATTTGGAAATCACTAAGACAGTCGATGGAAATCCAAAGGCAGTCAATGTAACTGATGTGGTCGTATTCACTATTACTGTTAGGAATAAAGGTCCATGTACTGCAACTAATGTTAATGTAAGTGAGGTTTTAAGCCCTCATCTTAAATTAATAAGATATAATACATGGGGTGGAGGCCGTTATAATGTAACTGAAGGTGTTTGGTATATCGGCAATCTGACTAAAGACGACTGGCGTGATTTGGTCATTGTGGCTCAAGTGATTTCAGCAGGTAACATCTCCAATGTGGTTGTTGTAACAGGCACAGAAAACGATACAAACACATCCAACAATAGAGATGAAATTGATAACATTACTGCGCTACCTATTGTTGACTTGCAGATTGATAAAGAATCCAATTTCACTGGTAAGGTCATTAATGTGACCGATACCATCAAATACACAATTACAGTATTTAATGCAGGTCCATGTAATGCAACCAATGTGAATGTCAGTGAAGTATTGAGTCCTCATCTTAAGTTGATTAAAAATGAGACTGAATATGGTTATTACAATTTAACTGATGGTATTTGGTATATTGGTACTTTAAACAATCAATCCACAGCTGTCTTGACCATTACTGCTCAAGTGATAAGCAATGGAACCATTTCAAATGGAGTTATTGTAAACAGTACTGAAAAAGACACTGATTTGTCCAATAACCAAGATCATGTTGATGATATTGCTGCAGTAAACATTGTTGACTTGCAGATTAAAAAAACAGTTGATGTTGACAGGACTGAAATTGACATTACTGAGAAAATCATGTTCACCATTGAGGTTTATAATGCGGGTTCTTGTGATGCTACTGGTGTGTATGTCTGTGAACCGTTAAGTGATATTCTCAGGCCAATCCAAATTGTTAAACCTCTAGGCACTACATATGATGGTTACACTTGGTATATCGGTAATTTAAATAGTGGAGAAGGAGCTACTTTAGTAATCCTTGCAGAAATTGCATATGCAGGTATTATTGAAAATGAGGTAAATGTAACCGGTAATGAAATCGATACTAACCTCAGCAATAATAAGGATAATATCACTCCTATTCGTGTATCAGCTCACATTGATATAGGTGTAAACAAGACAGTTAACGTTACAACCGGTGTTGTCAACGTAAGTGACCTGGTTGAGTTCACAATCACAGCCTATAATAACGGTCCATGTAATGCCAGTGGTGTTTACGTGCTTGAAGCATTGGATTCACATCTCGAGGAATGTTCCCATGTTGCAAGTCGGGGCACTACCTATAGTGGCAATACTTGGGTAATTGGTAATTTGGACGCTGGTGAAAACGTTACCTTGACAATTGTCGCTCGTGTAATGGAAGTCGGCAATTTCTCAAATTACGTAAAAGTATTTGGTTGGGGTAACGATACCAATGAATCCAATAACAATTACACTATTCCAAACATTACCGCAAGGCCTGTGGTTGATTTGGAAATTTCCAAAGAGGCTAATGTTTCAGGTATTGTCGAGTTTGGAGATCAAATAATGTTCACAATCATCGTTAGGAATAACGGTCCTTGTGATGCAACTAACGTGAATGTAAGTGAAGTATTAAGTCCTCATCTTAAGTTGGACCATTATAATGCAACCGGAAACACAATTTATAATGTTGATAAGGGTATTTGGTATATCGGCAGCTTGGCTAAGAACGATTGGAGGCAGCTGGTCATCTATGCCAACGTTACTTCAGTTGGAAACATTACTAATTCAGTTAGAGTAAACAGCACAGAAAACGATACCAACAAATCAAACAACAATGACACAATCCCTAATATTACCGCAATACCTATTGTTGACTTGCAGATTAAAAAAGATGTGAATGTCACTTCCGATTTAATCTATGTGCTTGACAAAATCAGATATACCATTACAGTATATAATGACGGTCCTTGCAATGCAACCAATGTGAATGTAACCGAAGTGTTAAGCTCTCATCTCAAATTGCTTGACAATGTAACAGCAAACGGATATTATAACGTAACTGATGGTATCTGGTATATTGGTGATTTGGCCAACAAATCCACAGCAGTCCTGACAATTGATGCTCAGGTGATAAGTGATGGAGTCATTTCCAATGTTGTTGTCGTAAACAGCACAGAAAAGGACACTAACCTATCCAACAACAGGGCTGAAATCAAGAATATTACCTCAGTGCTTCTATTTGACCTACAAATCAACAAGACAGTGAATGTCACTACAATTGACGTTGGGGTAACTGACGTGATTCAGTTCAATATCACTGTTTACAATGATGGTCCTTGTAACGCTACAAATGTTACCGTAACTGAAGTGTTAAGCGATAAACTTGCTTTAATCAGCAATGTCACCACTGTTGGTGAATGGAACGGTTTCACCTGGTATATCGGCAATCTGAATGCTGGCGATTATGCAAACTTAACAATCGTTGCTAGAGTCGCATACTCCGGTATCATTGAAAATGTCGTCATTGTGACAGGTAACGGAACTGATAGAGACCCTTCAAACAATAAGGACAACATCACTCCGCTCAATGCAACAGTTCATGTGGATTTAACTGTAAACAAGACAGTCAATGTCACAACTGGTGTTGTCAATGTGACTGACCTGGTCAAGTTCACTATTGTCGCTATCAATAATTGTGCTTTCAATGCTGCGGGCGTTTATGTGATTGAAGATTTGGATCCTCATCTTGGTGAGTATACTTATGTTGCAACTCCAGGCACTACATATGACGGTCACATCTGGAATATCGGTTACTTGAATGCAGGAGCTAACGCTACTTTAACAATCATTGCACGCGTCATTGCACCGGGCAATTTCTCAAACTATGTTGTAATAAATGGCAGCGACATTGATACTAACTTGTCTAATAACAATGATACAATTCCAAACATTACAGCAAACCCTATTGTCGATTTGGAAATTGAAAAAGAAGCTAATGTAAGCGGTTCTGTTCATTACGGAGATAAGATAATCTTCACAATCACCGTTAGAAATAACGGTCCTTGTGATGCAACCAATGTGAATGTAAGTGAAGAATTAAGCTCTCTTATTCATATGTATCATCATGATGCAACTCCTGGAACAACATATGATGGCCATATTTGGCATATTGGAGATTTGGCTAAAGGTGGTATGTGTAAATTAGTAATCTATGCTAACGTGACTTCACTTGGAAACATTACAAATGCGGTCAATGTAACTAGTACAGAAAACGATACCAACAAATCCAACAACAATGCAAGCATTCCTAACATTACTGCTGAGCCTATTGTTGATTTGAGAATCAATAAGACTGTTGGTCTTTTCAACTTAACTACCTATCAAACAGTCGACATTGTAGGCACTGATGTCAATGTGACTAATGTGCTCATATTCACTCTCACTGTAGTCAATGACGGACCTTGCAATGCTACTAACGTCTATATTCGTGAACCTTTAAGTGATAAACTTAGAATGTGTGAAGTGTATGATAATGTAACCGATCCTAGTGGAAAGAAACAAGGTTGGAACGCATCCAAAGGAGTATATAAGGATAAATATACATGGGTAATAGGAAACATGACTGTCGGCGAGAAAGCTAACTTGACTATTGTTGCCAGAATTGTTTACTCAGGCATTATCGAAAATGAGGTATTTGTAACAAGTAATGATGATGACATTAACATGTCCAACAATTACGACAATATAACCCCTCTTGTTGCAACCACCAAAGTCGATTTGGCAATTAACAAGACTGTCAATGTCACAACAGGTGTTGTCAATGTTTCCGATCTTGTTGAATTTACCATTACAGCTCATAACTACGGTCCTTGTAACACCAGCGGTGTCTATGTGCTTGAAGCTTTAGACCCTAATCTCAAAGAAGAATATCATGTTGCCTCTCCGGGCACCAGATATGATGATGGTTATACATGGTATATCGGCAATTTGGATGCAGGCGCTAATGCAACATTGAAAATTGTCGCTCGCGTTATGGAACCGGGTAATTTCTCAAATTACGTTGAAATATTCGGCTATGACATAGATACCAATGAATCCAACAACAATAAGACAATTCCAAATATCACTGCAAACCCTATTGTCGATTTGGAAATTGAAAAAGAGGCCAATGTCGGTAACATTACATATGTCGGCGATACAGTCGTATTCACAATCACAGTTCGCAATAGGGGTCCATGCGACGCCACTAATGTGAATGTCAGTGAAGTCCTAAGTCCTCATCTTGAATTGGCCGATTGGACTACATGGGACGGATATTATGATGTTGATGAAGGTGTCTGGCACATCGGCACATTAAACAAATACGATTGGAGGCAATTAATCCTTGTAACCAATGTTGTCTCAGTCGGAAACATTTCTAATGTTGTTTTCGTAAACAGTACAGAAAACGATACCAACACATCAAACAATAATGCAAGCATTCCTAATATCACTGCACTTCCTACTGTTGACTTGCAAATCATGAAGGATGTAAATATAACCTCCAGATTCGCTAAGGTATACGATTTCATTGAATACACAGTCACTGTCTACAATGACGGTCCTTGCAATGCAACCAATGTGATGGTAAACGAGACAATAAATCCTGCCCTCAAGTTCATTAGGGCTGAAACAAAATCAGGCTACTATAATGAAACCGAAGGCATCTGGCATATAGGCAATCTGTCCAAGGGATCTCGTGTAAACTTAACCATTGTTACTCTAGTGATGAGAAACGGAACTGTCATTCCAAACCTGGTTATTGTAAACAGCACAGAAAAGGATAACAATCCATATGACAATTGGGATGAAGTTGACATTGCAGTATTGCCTATTGTTGACTTGAGAATAACCAAAGAGGCAAACGTCACATCCGAAATTGGCGTGACTGAGAAAATCAAGTTTGTCATCACAGTCTTTAATGACGGTCCTTGTGATGCTACAGGCATATATGTAACAGAATCATTAAGCGATAAACTTAAATTGCTCAGCAATGTCACCACTGCCGGTAAGTGGGACGGTTACACATGGAACATTCCTAAGCTGTTAAACGGAACTAATGCAACCTTGACAATTATTGCACAGGCGGTTTATGCAGGTAACATTACAAATGTGGTTGTCGTTCACGCATATCAAAACGAAACCAATTACACAAACAACAATGCAAGCATTCCTAATGTCACAGCAATAACCAATGCTGATTTGCAGATCACAAAAGCGGTCAATGTTTCATCAGCAGTTGTGGGTGATTTAATCAAATTCACTGTTACTGTTAGGAATAATGGTCCTTGTGATGCTACTGGTGTGATTGTTACTGAGGCTTTGGATTCCCATCTTAAGCATTTCTCCAATACAACTACTCTTGGGGATTATGATGGTTATACTTGGAATATTGGTAATTTGACTAATCAGTCCAGTGCTGTTTTGACTATTGTGGCTCGTGTTGTCTCTGAGGGCAATATTTCAAATGTGGTTACAGTATCAGGTATTGAAAATGATACAAACACTTCAAACAATAATGCTAACATTACTAACATTACCTCTTTGAATATTGTTGACTTGCAGATTACAAAAGAGGTTAATGTTTCTTCTGTTGTTGTGGGTGATTTGATTAAGTTCACTGTTACTGTTAGGAATAATGGTCCTTGTGATGCTACTGGTGTGTTTGTTGGTGAGGCTTTGGATTCCCATCTTAAGCATGTTTCCAATACAACTACTCTTGGGGATTATGATGGTTATACTTGGATGATTGGTAATTTGACTAATCAGTCTAGTGCTGTTTTGACTATTGTGGCTCGTGTTGTCTCTGAGGGCAATATATCTAATGTCGTGGTGGTAAACAGTATTGAAAATGATACTAATAAGTCTAACAATGAGGCTAACATTACTAACATTACTTCATTGAATATTGTTGACTTGCAGATTACAAAAGTGGTCAATGTTTCTTCTGTTGTTGTGGGTGATTTGATTAAGTTCACTGTTACTGTTAGGAATAATGGTCCTTGTGATGCTACTGGTGTGTTTGTTGGTGAGGCTTTGGATTCACATCTCGAGTATGTTTCCAACACTACTACTTTGGGTGATTATGATGGTTTCACTTGGATGATTGGTAATTTGACTAATCAGTCTAGTGCTGTTTTGACTATTGTGGCTCGTGTTGTCTCTGAGGGCAATATTTCAAATGTGGTTACAGTATCAGGTATTGAAAATGATACAAACACTTCAAACAATAAGGCTAACATTACTAACATTACCTCTTTGAATATTGTTGACTTGCAGATTACAAAAGAGGCTAATGTTTCTTCTGTTGTTGTGGGTGATTTAATCAAATTCACTATCTTCATCAGGAATGATGGTCCATGTGATGCCCATGGCGTGTTTGTAGCTGAGAAATTAAGTCCTTTACTTGAAATGGTCTCATCCAATGCAACTGTTGGTGAATATGACGGTTTCACATGGAAAAATATCGGAACATTAACCAATCAGTCCAATGCTACACTGACCATTGTGGCCCGTGTCATGTCTGCAGGAAACATTTCAAATGTTGTTACAGTCAAAGGCATTGAAAACGATACAAACACTTCAAACAATGTGGCTAACATTACAAACATAACTGCACAGATTGTTGTCGATTTAAGGATTAATAAAACAGTAAATGCAACTGTCGTGAACGTGACAGATTTAGTAGAATACAATATCACTGTAGTTAACGCTGGTCCTTGCAACGCTACCGGTGTTAACGTGACTGAAAAATTAAGTCCGTTTGTAAAACTGGTTAAAGCAGAAGCTGACGTGGGTTATTATGATAATTCAACAAACATATGGCACATCGGTGATTTATCAGTGAATAAACCTGTGGTCCTGACTTTAACAGTTCAGGTTATCGCAAACGGCACTATTGAAAATATAGTAATTGCAAAAAGCAGAGAAAATGATACAAACAAATCCAATAACAATGGAAGCTCTGATAATGTAACTGCACTTCCGATAGTGGATATCAGAATAAGTAAAGTTGTAAACACAACCGTGGTAAATGTGAATGACCTTATAGAATACACAATAACCGTTGTAAATTACGGTCCTTCCAATGCCACTGGAGTCAATGTCACTGATAAGCTAAGCGACCTGTTGAAATTCGTTTCATTCGAATCCTCACGCAAAGGAATTGTCTATGATGACAAGACAGGCATATCATCAATAGGTAATCTCAATGCCGGTGAAACCGTAATCTTAACAATCACTGCACGTGTCATTTCAAACGGCACAATTGAAAACGTCGCATTTGCAAAATCCAGGGAAAACGATACAAACCTGACAAACAACAATGATACCAGTGACAATGTGACATCCGAAAAACGCAACACTCCAATAAGCATTGATGCATATGACATCACTTACGGTGAAGATGAAATCCTCAAGGTAACATTACCTAAAGGGGCAACAGGCACAGTAAACATCACTGTAAGAAACGTGACTTATGCTGGTTTACCGATCAATAATGGTGAGGTGACCTTGCCGATAATCGATCCGGCAGGAGGAGACTATCCTGTGACTGTCGTGTATGGCGGAGACGGAGTGTATGTTGGAAACTCAACATCAGGCACATTCAATGTAGCACGTGTTGTTCCGATTATCACTATTGAGGTTGAAGACATTTGGGTTGGCGAAATAGAAGTGGCGAACATAACAGTCAATGCTCCTGGATTCGTATATGTCACAATATACAACAGAACAGTGATGATATCCCTTGACAATGGAGTCGTAACCACTGATGTACTGACAGCAACAAAACATGACTACAAGGGCAATGCAACTTGGAACTTAATCAACTTGCCGGTAGGCGCATATCCTGCATATGCATTCTATCCAGGTAATGAAAACTACACAAGTGTAGATACAAGTGACCTGTTCCATGTAAGGGACAAACAAAGCACTGTTGTCGTAACAGCCGATGACATCTATGTCGGTGAAGATGCAGTAATCAACATTAAGGTTGGCCCTGAAGGACTAACCGGAAACGTAACAGTAACTGTCGATGGTGAAATATACATTGTTCCGCTTGACAATAACAGTGAAGCAATATTGGTCGTACCGGGTCTAAAAGCAGGCACAAAACTTGTTACAGTTGAATATAAGGGTACAATATTATTCAAACCAAGTGAAAACAGAACAACATTTGATGTTCTTAAGTTAAAACCTCAAGTGGACATTGAAGCGCCTGAAATCACTGTTGGTGAAGATGGTGAAATTATTGTATATGTTCCGGAAGATGCAACAGGTACAATTACTATTGAAATCGATGGAAAACAGTACACTGCAGATATTGAAGATGGGGTGGCAATATTCATCATTCCTGGCTTGAAAGCTGGGGAACATGACATCATTGCATACTATTCAGGTGATGAAAAATATCTTCCGGGTAATACTGTAGGATCTATAAAAGTCAATCCTGTAGAGAAAAATGATACTACTAATGCCACTAATGTATTTGAACATGATGGTGGAATAAGTTTGTATCAATATCCTACCGGAAACCCTATAATATTATTAATATTAATATTATTGGTATTGGGTTCAGGTCAAATGAGAAAATTTAAAAAGTAATCATGATTTTTCATGATTTCTTATTTTTCTTTTTTTTCAAATTCAATGTTCAAACTGTGTAAAAATTATATTCTATTATTGAGGGTATTCTAATTTTTTTATAGTTTTCTATTAATTTTTAATATTACTTTGTGGTGGTCTTGTGGTGATTATCACTGATTTTAATTTGTATAATTAATTTTTAACTTTTATGGGTTTTATTGCTATGCTTAATCAAAATATGGCAATTTTTTTCAGCATTTTTTAAATTTTGTTGCATGGTTTTTCAATATTTTTCGTAATTTTTTTTAAATATCATTCATATAATTCCAACTAAAATGTTCATACTCTCCAGTTTTATATCTTCAATGTGAATCTGCTATAATTATACTGATTTTTATTATTATTTTTTCAGTTGAAGATTGTTGAGTTGAACTGGGTTTATTATGAAATTCGATTTTTTTACATGTAATTTTATTAGTAATGCTATGTTTATCATTGTTTAATTTTTTAATTTAATTCTGAATTTTTTTTAGTTTTTTTCTATTTTTTGTAAAGAAAAAGATTATATATTATGATATTCTAAAATAAATATCACGATAGACTCTCCAAAGAGACATATGTAAAAAATATATGTCATCAAATGGAGGGGGTGTATTATGAATAGAAAAGAGATATTGACAATATTTATATTATTAATATGTGTTATTTTCTCACTGCAGGCAGTAAGTGCTGTCGACAGTGGATCAAATAGCACAGACGGTAATGTCTTGTCAGTTGATAATGTCTCTTCATACGCACTTCCTAACTCCGAATCGAATGGCCTGGTGGGAAATGCGAATGAAGGTTCATTCACTGAATTACAGGGCATTTTAAATGGAGGGTCAGAAATCACGCTGACCAAGAACTATACGTACATGGATACGGATGTTAGTCTGGGCAATAAAGGTATTATTATATCTGGTACTAAAGTCATTAACGGTAACGGCAATGTTATCATTGATGCTAGTCACAAATCCAGAATATTTATTATTGCACAGAACGCTAATGTAACCTTGAAAGGAATTACATTTGTTAATGCTAATTCTACTGTTTTGCCAAATGGTGATCAAACAGGTCACGGAGGGTCTATTTTTGCAAATGGTGAAGTTCATATTGACAACTGTAATTTCATAGATAACACTGCTACATACGGTAATGGTGCAGGTGTATTCATTAGAGGTAGTGGCAGTACAATTACCAATTCTTACTTCAAGGGCAATATTGCTTTAAACAATGGTAATGATGGTATTGGTGCTGGTGCTGCGGTATTTATGGTTGATGCCAATAATGTAAAAATCAGTCATTCCACATTTGTTGATAATTATGCTGGTTTGAATGGTGGTGCTATTGCAAGTAAGGATGGTTTCACCAACTGTACTATTATCAATTGTACTTTTGAACATAACACTGCTAACGGTTCTGCTGGGGCAGTGGGTATGCAAGGTACTAATTTCAAAATGTATAATTCTACCTTCAAGTATAATGAAGCTAGAGGTCTATTTGATGTGGTTGGTACTACACCTTATTATCCGGGTAATGGTGGTGGAATAGTAGTTAGAGCTCACGACAGTTATGTATATAACACTACTTTTATCAGTAACACTGCTAAACTATATGGTGGTGGATCTTTCCTAACTAATACAAGTACTGACCCTACTAATAATAACACCAAATATGAACTTTGTACATTCATTAACAACACTGCAGGTTCTAATGGTGGTGCACTCTATTGGGTTAAAGGTGCTCATTATGGTTATGTACTTAACTCCACATTCACCAATAACACTGCTAACCGTAGTGGTGGTGCGGTATACTGGTTCGGTACAATAGGTACAATAAAATATTCCAACTTCACCAACAATACAGCTTTAGGTATCAAAGAGGATAAAGACTCTTATGGTAGTATGACCTATGGAGGTAATGGTGGAGCTATCATGTGGGTAGGTTCAGAAGGTACTGTATATAACTGTACATTCACTACCAATGATGCATCTAATAAAGGTGGTGCTGTATACCTGCAAGGTAGTAGTGAAGGTCTCTGTAATAACACTCAGTTTGATACATGTACATTTACTGGTAATGTTGCTGGTGTTAATGGTGGTGCTATTGATTGGTATCGTGGTGCTAGAAATGGTCATATCCTAAATTCTGTATTTGAGGATAATATTGCTAATAGGTCTGGTGGTGCTGTATTCTGGTCTGGTATTGGTGGTGAAATCAAATATTCCAACTTTACCAATAACACTGCTTTAGGTATTAAAGAAGCTAATGATACTTACGGTAATATGACTTATGGCGGTTACGGTGGTGCTGTAATGTGGACTGGTCCTAACGGTACTATAGATGACTGTAGATTTATCAGCAATGAGGCTAAATATAATGAGGCTACTAATTCTGGTGGTCGTGGTGGTGCTATATATCTCCAAGGTAGTGCTACTGATAACTGTACTAATACAACATTCAGTAACTGTAACTTTACAAGTAATATTGCTGGTACCAATGGTGGTGCTATTGACTGGCACGAAGGTGCACACGACGGTAAGATAATCAATTCCACATTCAACAACAATATTGCAAATGCAAATGGTGGTGCTATATATTGGAGAGGTCATAATGGTAATATAACATATTCCAACTTTACCAATAACACTGCTAAAGGTGTACATCCTGGTCATTATGGTAATGTCGGTGATGGTGGTGCTATCTTCTGGGCAGGTATTAATGGTGATGTTGATAACTGTAGATTTGTTGAAAATGAAGCTATAAGAAATGATAATTATGTTGCCGGAGGTCGTGGTGGTGCAGTATACCTTGACCGTTGCAGTCACGGTAATAAAAACACTACCTTCTGGAACGTTTACTTTGAAAACAACATTGCAGGTACCAATGGTGGTGCTATTGACTGGCATGACGGCGCAGAAGACGGTTTGGTGAATAATGCTACTTTCATTAACAACACTGCAAAACGTAATGGTGGTGCTATCTTCTGGCACGGTCAAAATGGTACAATCAAAAATTCAAGATTCACCAACAACAGAGCAACAGGTACTGAATGGGAATATACATTTGATTTAAATATGGGAACATCAATTGTTGTTCAAGATAATGGCAACTTGGTTTTAGGAAATATTTATGTCATTCAAAATAGTACTTTACCAACTGTTACCCCTACATCAAATGATGTAAATAAACTATTTGTGCTCAATTATACCAATGGAACCAAAAAGGTATTCAAATCATATGTCGCTCACAATAATGGAACTGGACTAATTTGGTTGAAACTTGATGAAACTACAATTGATATTTCAGAATCAATCATTTCACCTGTTGACTGGGCAATTGATCAGTACTATGGAGGTGATGGAGGTTCCATTTTATGGAGTGGTGATATAGGTTTAGTATACAACTGTAGTTTCACAGATTCCAACTCTGCACGTCGTGGTGGTGGAGCATACATGACAGGTTCTGACAATGTTACCTATAACTTATGTAACTTCACAAATTCCACTTCCGGTACAAATGGTGGTGGAGTAGATTGGTTGGCTGGTGCTAACTATGGTAAGATATATAATTGTATATTCAATAATACTCGTGCTGCACGTTCAGCAGGTGCAATCTACTACGATGGTTGGTATGGTGACATGCAAAACATCACTATCATCAATACCACTTCTTATGGTGGTGCTTTAAAACAAAGTAAAGACAAGCTGGTTAACTATGCAGGTTGGGACTCCAGTCACTGGGATACCAACACTACCGGTGGTGACGCTGGTGCTATTATGTTCACTGGTTCATTCATTGATGTTTACAATGTCACATTCACTAACTGTACTGCTTCTGGTCGTGGAGGAGCTGTGTTCTTGCAGGATAATCATAATGTGGCATTTGATTTATGTACTTTCGAAAACAACAGGGCATTAGGTACTGCAAACAACACATATACTAATGATAAAGATGTAACCAGTAGACTTAACAAATGGAATACTGGTCATGGTGGTGCTATCGGATTTGATATCGGTGCCACAAATGGTACAATCAAAAACTCTAAATTTTTCAACAACACCGCCGCACGTGATGGTGGTGCAATATTCTTCGCATTCGGTTCTATTAATGGTACAATATACAATTCCACATTTGACAACAACACTGCTAAACGTAATGGTGGAGCATTCTGTTGGGACGGTACTGGTGGTAATGTAACTTACTGTAATTTCACTGGAAACAAAGCATTAGGTGTTGTAATCAGTACAGAATATGCTGTATTGACCAGTTTAGATGATGTTATAAATGTAACTGGTGCAGATGCATATGATCTGGACCAACCTTCCACAGCTACTGATAATAAGTTATATGTTCTTGTAATCTACGATGGAACTAAAAAGGCTAAATATGAATTATATGTATCTCAAGTTACAGATTCTCACTTCTGGCTTAAAATCGATGAAACCACTGAAACTGGTCCTTCCCCAATCGATTGGGCGGTTGATGAGTACTTCGGTGGTGACGGTGGATCCATTTACTGGGGTGGAGACAACGGTACTATAGATAATTGTAAATTCATTGACTCTGATTCCGCTCGTCGTGGTGGTGGAGCATACATGACTGGTGGAGACCATGTAAACTACTATAACTGTACCTTTGAGAATTGTACTTCAGGTACTAACGGTGGAGGTCTTGACTGGTTGGCAGGTGCTAACTACGGTAAGGTAATCGACTGTAACTTCACTCACACTGAGGCTGCCCGTTCTGCCGGTGCAATATACTATGACGGTGACTATGGTGAGTTCAGAAATATCATCATTAAAAACACCACTGCTCACGGTGGAGATATAACTCAAAATAAAGATGGTAAAGTTAAATATGCAGGTTGGGATTCCAGTCACTGGGATACCAATACCACAGGCGGTGACGGTGGAGCTATAATGTTTACCGGTGACCACATTAAGGTTTATAACGCTAATATTACTGACTGTACTGCTCTTGGCCGTGGTGGAGCAGTATTTTTACAGGACAATGATAATGTTACATTTGAATTATGCAGATTTGAAAACAACCGTGCTTTAGGTACTGCAAACAACACATTCAATGATCCTCATGATACTTCAAGCGGTTTAAATAAAGATCTTACAGGTCATGGTGGAGCAATTTCATTCGATATAGATGCTAGCCAAAGTTCAATCATAAACTCCACATTCATCAACAACACAGCTAAAAACTTCGGAGGTGCGGTGCACTTCAGGGAAGGAGCATCCGAAGACAAGATTATTAATTCCACATTTGAGAAAAACTATGTCGACGAAGACGGTGGAGCACTCTACATTGATGGTACTAACTGTGAACTGCACAATTCCACTTTCACAGACAACTATGCTGGTGACGACGGTGGTGCAATCTTCTGGCAAGGGGATGCTGGTATTATATATAACATCACATGTGTAAACAACAGTGGAGTAAGCACACACGGTAACTCCAAAGGAGGAACAATCTGTCTTAACGGTAACAACATCTCCCTTTCAAACTCTAGCTTCAAGCAAAGCCATGCTAAAGTCACTGGTGGAGCTCTTTTCGTAACCGGTAACTATGTAAACATCACAGGTTCAGAATTTGATGACTGTAACGTAACTACCGAAACAGGTGGTGCTATCCAAATTCTTGGTGATTATGTACAAGTTCGTGACTCAACATTCAACGAATGTCATGCGCCTGACGGTGGTGCAATCTATGTTGAAGGAGAACATGTGAAAATCATAGGATCTGAGTTCACCAACAACAACATCACTAAAGACGGTGCTGCACTGTATGTAAAAGGTGACTATGCCGAACTGCACAATTCCACATTCAAGGACAATGTTGCAGGTGATGATGGTGGTGCAATCTACTGGGAAGGTAGCCACGGTACCATATATAACATCACATGTGAAAACAACAGCGGTATCAGTGCAGGGGATTCCAACTCCAACGGTGGTACAATCTGTCTTACTGGTGGTGATGTAACACTTTCTGAATCCAGCTTCAAGGACAGTTTCGCCGGAGCTGACGGTGGTGCAATCTTCGTTACTGGAGATGATGTAACTATTATGACTACAAACTTTGAAAATTGTACTTCAGTTGAGGAAGGTGGTGCAATTTACATTTTAGGTCACGACACTACAATCACAGACTGTACCTTTGAAGAATGTAACGCAACACAGGGTGGTGCAATCTATGTGGAAGGTGACCGTGCAACAATTTCAGTAAACATTACCGATACCCATGCATTGGGAGCGGATTCATACGTTAAGACTGTTGACTACAAGTTCTTCAAGGACAATGTAAAAGAGATAAAATATGACATAGATGACCTGATTAAATATGTTCTGACAATAAAAACCGGAAATGTCATCGGTGAGGATATTACAGATGAAAATGTCACCTGTCTGAACAGTACTTTAAGGGACCTTTACAATGCTGTTGATAACGTATTAAATGACAATGGAATCAACAGCACCAATGTAACAATAGCTTTAGACATCATAAGCAAGTTGAATGCAAACTTGACTCAATTGAATTCCACATTGAATCCTGGTGGAGCCAAAAACATCACACTCAAGTTAATCAGTGACCTTGAAACAATTGAAAAAGAATTGAATTATGTTCTTGAGGTTTCTCAAAGCCTTGAAACTCCGGCTAATATCACAGCTGAAATCGATGGAATGATTAAAGTTCTTGATGAGTTTACACCTACTTCTGAAATTACTGCAGATAATATAACTACATTGAAATCAGACTTAATTAAAATTAATGACACAGTCAAGGGCATATTTAACAATAGCCTATTCAATTTAACCAATATCACTCTTGCTTTAAGCTTATTAGATGAATTTAATCAAACCTTGCACACAATAGATGCTAACAACGTTTTAGGTTTATCTGATGATGTTGAAAAGATTGCAAAAGAATTAAGAAACATTTCAACTGTTAGCGATACTTTGGTAGTTCCGGAAGTTATAGCGCAAGGTGGAGCTATCTACATTTCAGGTAACGAAGCGCTCATTGACGGTTCTATCATAAACAGCACAGATGCAGTTTATGGTGGTGGACTCTACATTACAGGTCATGACGTAAAAGTGGACAACAGTGTATTCATGAACCTGTATTCCGTTGAAGACGGTGGGGCAATAGATATTGCCGGTCAAGGAGGTAAACTGTACAATTCCAAATTCATAAACAACACTGCCGGAGACGACGGTGGTGCAATCAACTGGGACGGAAACCAGGGTAAAATATATAATATAACATGTGAAAACAACAAAGGAATAAGTCTCAACGGATCCTCTTCAAACGGAGGTACCATTTCCCTTACAGGTAACGACACATCAATCGAAAAATCAAGTTTCACACAGACTTACGCTCTAATTGCAGGAGGAGCTATATTTGTAACTGGTAACAATGTAAACATTACTGATACTGAATTTAAAGACTGTAATGTTTCAATGGACATAGCCGAAACCAATAAATCTTATGCTAACGGTGGAGGAGCAATCTATGTATTGGGTAATTATTCCAATATCATAAACTGTACTTTCGATGATTCTGAAGCCAGGGAAGGTGGAGCAATCTATGTTCAAGGTCATGACGTTAAAGTCGACAAATCCAACTTCACAGACTCTATTGCATTAAACGGGGGTACAATTTACATTGACGGGGACCATGCTATTGTTATGGGATGTATCCTCAACGACACAGTTGCAGGCAGCGATTCACATACTCTATTAGATGAAAACCTAGATGTATCCGCTTTCCAAGATGCGCTTTCA
Source organism: Methanobrevibacter sp. (assembly GCA_017434525.1). Classification (GTDB taxonomy): domain Archaea; phylum Methanobacteriota; class Methanobacteria; order Methanobacteriales; family Methanobacteriaceae; genus Methanocatella. The sequence goes on along the minus strand of JAFRFD010000009.1, from coordinate 25,809 downwards.
GGTAAAGGTGGAGCCATTTATATTAAAAGTGAAAATTCACAAATCCTTGATTCAACTATTACTTTAAGTAACGCAACCTATGAGGGTGGTGCAATTTACGTAGAAGGAAACAATGCTACAATTTCAGTTGACTTTATAGACTGTGGTGCAGGGTTCCCTGCTGCATGGGTAACTCCGGACATTAACTTATTCATATCCCCAATCAGGGATATTTTAGTTAAAGTTAATGGAATAATCGCATATAATAATGATATTCATAACGGATTTAGTGATAATTTCAGTGATATTTATAATTCACTCTCTTTCATCAGAAACAATATTGTCAATAAAATATTCAGTAACAGACATTTGAATGTGGATAATCTTCACAATGCAATAGGAAATTTAACTGAACTTAACAATGCTATGCCTAATATGGTAACTGATAGTGTGCTTTTGGATACATTGGACTTATCAAGTTATATCTCATTGCTATCAGATATTGACAGTGATAATTATAATTATTACAACAGCAAGGTAAAACCTGTTTATGATGGTCTTAATACAAAAATGGCTTATATAAATATCTTAGGTAATGATAATAGTTATCTTTATAAAAGATTAGAATCCATTAGAAACAATCTTGTTAATAAAATATTCGTTGATAAAAAATTAAATGTAAATAATCTTCATCATGCAATAGACAATCTAACAGAAGTATATGACTGTGTAAAATTCGCAGAAAAAGACGGTTCATATGATAAATTTTTAAATAATCTCAGTATAATTATTGGAGGTTTAAGGTCCATTCCAGATAATCCTGATGATGCTACTTATAATGTCTATGATAAGGTTAGGTCAGCTGCTTATAACAATATTTCTTCATTAATGACTTATTCACGAAACATTAAAAATACTTATGGGGCTTATAAAACTAATGTAAATGCTCTGAAAAGTAATTTAGATAAGTTGGTTTCACAAACAAATCTCAAAAGCTTTAACAATGTAATGTATGATGTAATGGTAAATGTTGCAGATATTGAAGCTAACCTTGACTTGCTTTTAGATGCATATGCCGGAAGTGACTTTACGGAATTATCAGATAACTTTACATATGTCAAATCACAATTGGGAATTATTCATAATGCTGCTGAAAGCCTCCAGAACCTGGGCATTAAAGGTGGAGCCATTTATGTTGCGGGTAACGACACCAACATCACAGGTTCCACATTCTTGAGATGTCTTGTAGGTAACGCACTTAAGGGTGAAGGCGGTGCAATCTACATCAACGGTGTTAACACTACAATCACAGAATCTGACTTTATGAACTGTTCCGCTCCGGACAACGGTGGATCTATTTATATTGACGGTAAAAATGCTCTGGTAGAAAAATCCACTTTCAATAAGACTTCTTCTGAATATCGCGGTGGAGCAATTTACATCGAAGGTTTCAATGCAACTGTAAAAGATTCCAACTTCACAGATTCTACAGTCACTGGTGGAAAATATGAAAACACCAATCCTCGTGGTGGAGCCATTTACATTAATGAAAATAATGCTACTATTGAAGGTTCTATCTTCAACAATTCTTCAGTATCAACTACTGTGGGTGAAGGAGGAACTGTTTATATTGAAGGGGATTATACTAGAATCTTAAGTTCTGAATTTGAAACATCAAAAGCATTTATTGGAGGAACAATATTCCTTGAAGGTGACCACTGTACTGTAAGTGATTCTTCATTTAATGATTCCCATACATTAAATAGGGAAGGACATGGTGGTGCAATGTACTCTACCGGATCAAATTCCAGGGTATATGCTTCTAACTTTACAAATAATGATGCGGAAGGTAATGGTGGTGCTATCTTCTGGTATGGTGGGGATAGTTCTAGAAATAATGTTGTTGATGATTGTATATTTATAAATAACACTGCTAAAGCAAATACTTATCAATTAAATACAAAAGGTGGCGGTGCTGTCTATTGGTCTGAAGGAGGATATTACGGTACTGTTAAAAATTCCAAATTCTATAATAATTCAGTCGTATCTAGCATTAATCATAAAGCTGATGGTGGTGCTATTTTATGGGATAAAAGTTTGCATGCATTGGTTGACAATTGTATTTTTATAGGGGATTATGTTTTTACCACTGGTGATCAGAATAATGGCATATGGGCTCAAGGTGGAGCCATGTATTTAAGACCAAATGCGAATTATACCATTAGAGATTCCCTATTTGAGAACTGTTACTCATCTAAAGAAGGTGGAGCACTGTATATGCAATCTGCTGATAGTAGTGTTCCGGGCAATGTTTTAGTTGAAAATACAAAATTCATAAACAACACCGCTCAGGGTATTGGTAAATACGAAATCTTTGGTGGTGGTGCTGTTATGATTAAACAAATTAAGACAGTTGATTTCAAAAACGTTTCATTCATAAACAACACTGCTAATGTGGGTGGAGCATTATCTGTCTATAAGGTTTATGGTAATGCAAAAACATTTGACCAGTGTACTTTTGAAAACAACACTGCAACCGAGATGGGTGGTGCTATTTATATCTTAGAGGGTAACGATAAAGTGCTCTATGTAACTAACTCCAATTTCACTTATAACAAGGCTGTAAAAGGTTCTGCAATTTACGCTGAAAAGTCATTCTATTTAACAAATGTCGAATTACTGAAAAACAGGGCAAATACCAGCTCACTTGACATGGCATTCAGCAGACCTGACGGCACTCTTGACTTAACCTTGAAAGGTTGGGACAATTACTTGAATGCAATGTATATAACTAAAGGAAATACTGCATATTGCAGCAATGTTAAATACTGGACTGATGACACTAAACTCTCAGGTACCGAGGCAATTACTTCCCAATCTAAATCCGGACTGGAGGCAGAACCTACCCTTGAAAAAGGTATAAGCCTAACTGTCGAGCTATTTGATGCCAACAACAATAAATTGAATGTAGGAAATGACATTTTCGCAACAGATGCAATCGGTGAACTTCACTTGACTCCGAATGACTTTGATGGCATAACTTCATTTGAAAACGTCTATGTAAAAGCACGCCTTACAAATGAGGATTACTACACTCAAGTTGAGGTCACTACAAGACTTCCTAGCAGTATGGAAGCTACTGCACACAACGTAACATATCACAGAAATGCAACAGTTAATGTGACAATCACCCCAAGCACAGGATTACCTGCCGCTACTGGTATCGTTTCAGTCTACTATGGTGATGTGTTCTTAGGAAACATATCTGTCACTAATAACAAAGGAATCAGTGATGAAATCCTAACCAACATCACTGCAGACAGGTTCCTTGAAGTGGGCACACACAATCTCACCTTAAAATACTGGGGTGACCTGTACAATGATGAGATTAACATAACAGTTCCAATCAATGTAACAAAAGCACAATCCAACATAACAATAGTAGCTTTCAATGAGATCGGATATAATCTTTTCATAAACGTTACAATTGTTGATGACTGGGACGGCAAATATTATGCTGATGCAACCGGAAACGTAACACTCAACGTTTATGGTAAGGATTTAACAACTCCTATACAGTCCAAGGTAGTTTATCTTACAAACGGTACCGGAGTCACATTCTTCGATCTCTTGCCTGCAAACTATACCATAAAAGCAGTTTATGATGGTGATAAGAATTATAATGCTTCAATCAACTCAACTACTGTAGAACTGCATCATAAACAGGACATAAGAATCCTCATTGACATTAATGCAACAGCAGGAGACATCATGGTGGATGAGACAGTCTATATCAACATCACTATTCTCACTCCTGAAGGATTTGAAGCAACAGGAAATGTAACTCTTTACCTTGACAACGAAAAATATAGTCTGTCTTTAACAGATTCAAAAGTTCAATTTAATAAAACAGGCCTTCCTGCAGGACATAAGATAGTCACTGTATGCTATGACGGAAGCAAAGACTTGCAGGCAAACTATGGTGATGCGGAATTCAATGTACTCAAATACAACACAACATTCACAATCGGTGTCACAAACATTACCCACAATCAAACAGAGGTTATCAACATTACATTCCTCAACGAAACCGAAGGTGTTGTATACATATACGTAAACGGAGGAAACTATTCAGCTATTATCAACAACCGCACAGCAATTCTTGAGCTTTCAAACCTGACTGTAGGAGAACACAACGTAACTGTTAAATTCCCAGGAGACTGGAAATTCAACAACGTCACCAATATGACAAGATTCTATGTAAAACAGGTAACTCCTGATGTCATCATTGATGTCGACAACGTAACCTATGGCAATCCGACAAATATTGTCATTAAAGTTCCGGATTGTGTAAGCGGCAATGTATCCATCAAAATTAATGGAACACCATACGGGGATCCTAAACTGATTGATAACGGAAAAGTTGAATTTGATGTCGGTATTTTGGCTGCCGGAAACTACACTGTAGAGGCAATATACAGTGGAGACACAAATCACACTTCTGCAAGATACAAACAAAACTTTACAGTCTATAAAGCCAATAGAACCATAGACATTGAAGTTAAGGACATTGTTTATGGTGATGTTGAACATATTGAAGTATATGTGAACGCTTCAGGTAACGTAACCATAACTGTAAACGGCAAATCTGAAACAATCGTACTCAATGAAAGCGGCAAGGCCAGTCTGGATGTTTATAACTTATCTGCAAAAACTTACACTGTCGATGTGACATATAACGGTAACGATAACTACACAAAATCATCTGCAAGCAAAACATTCACAGTATCACAGATGGCCACCTCTTTGGATGTCAAAGTTCATGATGTTCCTATCAGAGGCATGGAATACATAAACATCACAGTCATGAATTCAACAGGAGGCGTTGCCACTAACTTAAACGGCACTTTAACAATCAACATCGATGGTGTTGACCGCAAAGCCAACATTATAAACGGTACTGCAACATTCAACACTACTGAATTCAACAACGCCGTTGGAAAAAGGGTCGTATGGGTATTCTTTGAGGGAGATGTGAACTTCAAAGAAAGCAGGGCAATGAAAACATATAAAGTTACTCAAAGGACATTAACTGAGAATGATTTGAATGTCACTGCTCAAAATATCACTGTAGGTCAGACAGGAAATGTCACTGTAAACCTTCCTAAGGACATTACCGGATATGTTGTAATTGAGATTGAAGCGTATAATGGCTACAGGGATGATACCTATTACAAAGAGGTAAACAACGGCGAAGCATTCGTCTATCCTGAAGACTTAAGGGAAGGAACTTATCACGTATATGTAACTTACAAGGGTACAGATTATAAACCAAGGTTCGCTGAGACCCTATTCACAGTATCCAAAATCAAAGTCAATGTCACAATTGATGTCAACGATACCGTATATGACAACACTTCAGACATTGTAGTTTATGTTGATGATGGCGTGGAAGGGGCAATCACAATCAAAATCAACAACACTCTCATAGGAACATTTGCAATTGTCGACGGTAAAGTCAACACAACAGTCAAATTGGGTGCCGGAAAATACACAGTTTATGCAGAATATGAAGGTAACTACAAATATAATGCAAATAAAACAGAATCCAAATCCTTCACTGTTGAAAAGGCAACTCCTGCCATTACAATAGATCCTGTAACTGTTGACGCAAATACCAGTGCAGTTATTGTTGTCCATATCAATGATACTGCTACAGGCACAATCAACATTACTGTCAACAAGCAAAACTACACTGCAGACATCATTGATGGTGTCGCTACATTCGACATGATTCCTGTTTTACCTGCAGGTATCTACAATGTTACCGCTAACTACTATGCTTTAAGCGATACCAACTACACTGAAGGCTCAAAATACATTGAAGTCGGTGTAACTGTAACCAAAATCAAATGCTACCCAATGAATGTGTCTGCTGAAAACATTACTGTTGGCCAGAATACTAATATCACAGTCAATGTTCCTGACGGCGCTACAGGATATGTAATCATCTGGGTGAACGGCACTGACCATATCAACAGAACCATTGTTGATGGAGAGGTCAAATTCTCACTTGGAGATAATCTTAAAGAAGGAGTTTATGTTGTAAATGCTACTTTAATCGATGATAATTATGAGAATAGGGTAGTCACCACATTCTTCACAGTATCTAAAGTTGACACACCTATATCAATCCTTGTCACTGAACCAGTCTATGTCAACGACACTGCAGTAATCACTGTCACAGTACCAGATGGCATTAAAGACATAGTCACTATTGAAATTAACGGCGAATCCTACAACAACAAGTCTGTTGAAGGAAATAAAGTCATATTTGAAGTTTCTAATATTACATACGGCAACAAGACCGTTGTAGCGATTTATGGTGGGGACGACAAGTTCCGCTCCAACTACACTACCGAGAACTTCACAGTACATAAACGCAATTCATTTATCAATGTAAATGCTACCAATGGTGTCGTTGATGGTGAGGTAATTATCAATGTCACAGTCCCTGAAAGAGCAACCGGATATGTCATAGTAAACGTTAATGGAACCAACTACACTATTAATCTTACAAAAGGAGATGACAGGGTAGCTGTTAAAGTTACAAAAGATGGTCCTTACAACGTGACTGTAACATACATCGGTGATGACCAGTTCTTGCCTAACACTAACAATACCAACTTCACAGTATCCAAATTGGATACTGATGTCATAATTGATGTTAAAGATACAGTTTATGACAAGGATGTCAACATTGTTGTTTATGTTGATGAGGGTGTTGAAGGATCAATTACACTCAGTTTAAACACTACCTCTCTCGGCACTTACGGCATTGTTGGAGGTAAAGTGAATATTACCATTGATAATCCGGGTGTTGACAATTATGTTGTCTATGCAGTCTACAACGGCAATTACAAATATAACGTGAATGATACAGCTTCCAAGAAGTTCAGTGTAACTAAAGCAACTCCGGTCATCGTCATTGATAAGGTAACTGTTGATGCCAATACAAATGCTACTGTAATTGTCCACATTAACGACACTGCTACTGGTACAATTAATATTACTGTAAACGGCAAACCATACGAGGCTATTATTAATGATGGTATTGCAGAATTCACAGTGGACATTTTACCAGTTGGAGAATACGACATTACAGCTAATTACAATGCTTTAACTGACACCAACTACACTGTCAATTCAACTACTCTGGTTAAAGGATTGAACGTTACTAAAGTAAAATGTTATCCAATGAATGTATCTACTGTAGATGTTAAATCCGGTGAGAACACTACAATAACTGTTTATGTTCCTGGCGATGCAACAGGCAAAGTATTCATCGATGTAAACGGAACCAAATTGAATAAAACAGTCAGTGGTGGAAAAGCAGTATTTAACGTAACTAAAGATATTGCTGGCAGATACGTGGTTAACGCTACTTTAAGCGATCCTAAATATGCAAATAAAACAATAATTGCTAATTATTATGTATCTCACAGGGACACTCCATTAAGCATTGATGTAACTGAACCTGTTTACGTGAACGACACTGCAGTCATTACTGTTACTGTACCTGATGGCATCGAAAATCAAGTAACAATTGAAATCAACGGTGAAACTTACACCAATAAGTCTGTAAGCGGTAACGATGTGATTTTCGAAGTTCCAAACATCACTTACGGCAACAAGACTGTTGTGGCAATATATGGTGGAGACGATAAATTTGCTTATAACTCAACCACCAAAAACTTCACAGTTCACAAACGCGATTCATTCATCAATGTAACTGCTAGCGAAGGTGTGACTGTAGATGGAGAAGCAATCATCAATGTTACCGTTCCAGCAAATGCTATCGGATATGTTGTTGTAAACGTGAACGGAACCAACTACACTATCAACTTAACTGCAGGAGAGGACAGGGTTGCTGTTAAAGTCACAGAAGCAGGTCTTTACAATGTGACCGTAACATACATCGGTGATGACCAGTACCTGCCTAGCAGCAATAATACCAATTTCACAGTATCCAAGATAACTCCATTCATTAATGCAACAGTAATCAATGATGGAATAATCTCCAATGGCAGTGATGTAAACATTACAATCCATGCTCCTAGCGACATAACCGGAAAAGTAAACGTGACCGTATGGGACATGGACAGAGATATAAACACTACATACACAGTTTATGTAAATGAAGGAACAGGCACATTACCTCTTGAAGCTCCTGCAATCGGCAAGTATAATGTAACTGTAAGATATCTTGAAAACAGAAAATACCTTGAAAACAGAAACTACACAACATTTGAAGTTTACAATAATGAAAAAGAGCTGATTGTTCTTCCAGGTGATATTTATGTATTCGAAACCAAGACAGTCAATGTCATATTGTCTGGTGATCAAACAGGTAAATATTTAACAGTTATCATTACCAATGCAAGCGGTGAAGTAATGAGAAATGAAAGTGTTCTTATTAAGGATTACATTAGCTCCACATTTACAAACTTCAGTTCCGCTTACTGGACATTGCCGTTACTGGATGCAGGCAGCTATGATGTAAAAGCAATCTACATTGAAAATGCGGGTCCTAGAACATACATACATGAAGGAAGCAGCAGCTTCAATGTATACAAACGTGCTTCTCAAATCACAATCAATGAAATCAAAAACACTACAGTTGGAAACAATGTCACAATCGAACTGGAATTAACTCCTGGTGCTACAGGCAATATCTCCGTATTCGTAAACGGTTTAGAACACAAAACCACAGCAGATAACCTTACATTCATAATCCCTGGCCTTGGCGCAGATGAATATGTTGTGAAAGCGTTATACTATGGTGACAAAAACTACAACGCTTCCAATGACACTTCAGCATTCAGAGTTGACAAAAACACTGTTCCTTTAAGCATAAGCACAGCCAACCTTGGAGATGTTGAACAAATCAACGTAACAGTAGGAAACAACGCAACCGGACAAATATTGCTTGATATTGAGGACAATCACTACTATGCAAACATCACAAACGGTGTTGCACAGTTCAACATAACAGGTATTAAAGCCGGCAAACATAACGTAACAGCCACATACATTGAAAACAACAAGTATTATGGAAATACAACCAATTCAAGCTTTACAATTTCAAAATATCAACCTGAATTCACAATCAACGGAACTGATATTGATGTTGGCGGAATTGAATTGATTAAATTTGAAACCAAAGATGACATTACCAGCTTAGTCACTGTTGAAGTAAACGACAGAAACTACACAACATTCATTAAGGACGGTAAAGGTAACCTGACATTGGCTAACCTTGAAGCTGGCAGTTATAATATCACATTATACTTCCCTGCAAGCGACAAATACGAAGCTGCAACCGCAAATAACACATTCAAGGTACGCCAAATCACTCCAGACATCCATATTGATGTCCAAAACATTACTTACGGTGAAGTCGAAACCATTACAGTCTTCGTGAATGCCGAAGGTAATGTAACAATCAAGGTTGGAGACCAAGAATTCAAAGAAAGACCAATAGTTGACGGTATTGTAACCGTTGATGTTCCTGGATTGGATGCAAACAACTACACAGCCAACGTAACATATAACGGAAACGTCAATTTCACAGCAAACAACTTAAAAGCCAACTTCACAGTTAAAAAGGCAGATCCAATCATATCAGTTGAAGTCGAAAACATCGTTTACGGAAATGTCGAATACATTGTGGTTCATGTAAACGCTAGAGGAAACGTAACCATCAGAATCAATGGCACTGACATTAACGAAACAATCTCTCTTGAAAACGGCCAAAAAGTAATTAAACTGATGGCATCCAGATGGAATGTTCCAAAATATGATGGTAAAGCTAGTTTGGATGTTCACAATTTAGCTGTAGGCACATACGATGTCACTGTAACCTACAACGGCAATGAAAACTACAACACAGCAACTGCAACTGCTGAATTCAACGTAACCAAAGCAGAATCTCCAATCAGACTTGATGCAGACACATACATCAAAGTTGGCGACAATGCCACAATCACTGTGGAACTTCCTGAAAACGCTACAGGTAATGTCACTGTTGAAATTGATGGTGTAAAATACACTTCAGACAACATTACTGACGGTGTTGTGAAATTCACAATTAAAAACCTTACATATGGCAATAAGACCGTGGCAATAACCTACTCAGGTGATGGAAACCACTCTGCAAACTTCACAACCTCAAAATTAATAGTTGACAAATACGCATCAACAGTAAATGCAACAATCACTCCTGCAATTGATGTTGGAGAAAACCCAGTAATCACTGTTGAAGTTCCTCAAAACGCAACAGGATATGTAATAGTCAAAATCAACAATGAATCTTATGCAATAAAAGTAAATAATGGTACAGGATCTGCTACAATCAAAGGACTGGCTAGCGGTGACTACCCAATCAATGTAACATATCTGGGTGATGACAAATACTTCGCTTCAAACAGCACTTCAAGCATTAAAGTGTCCAAAGTGCCTTCAACAGTAAATGTGACAGTTCAAAACATCACTGTTGGAGACAAGGCAGTTATCAACATAAGCACTCCTGCCGATTTATGTGGAAACGTAACAGTATCCGTAAATGGAGACAACCATACAGTATATGTATCAGGAGGACACGGAACATTAGTACTTGAAGATTTAGGAGTTGGAAACTACACAGTTGATGCAATATTTGACGGATGCAGAAAATACGAACCAAGCAATGATACTGCCAAATTCGAAGTGGCTCCAGTTGAAGTGGGAGAAATTAAAGTAATTGACCAAGGCAATGGCACTATTACAATAGTTGCTCCAAGCATTGAAAACGGAAATGTAACAGTTAAAGTTGGAAATGAAACATACAATGTAACCGTAATCAACGGTACTGCCAATGTTGATTTAGTGAATAACACTCCTGGAACTTATAACGTTACTGTGATCTATGATGGGGATGACACCCATGCGCCTGCTACTGTCGAAGGCAATGTGACAGTTCCTAAATATCCTAGTGAAATTAAGCTTGATGCCCCTAAAATCACAGAGGGCGAACCTGCAATAATCACTGTTGAAGTTCCTGCTGGTGCTACAGGCAATGTTACTGTAGTTATTGATGGTAAGGAATATCCTGCTGAAGTCAAAAACAGTGTTGCTGTTGTAACTATTGATGGTTTAACTGCAGGTAATAAGACTTATGTTGTCAAGTATTCCGGTGACGGCAACTTCTCAGATGCTTATGCTATTGGCAATCTCACTGTCGCAAAAGCTAAAGAAGTTCCTGACATGAACATTATTGATTATGGAAATGGCACTGTTGTGGTTGTCGTAGGGGACAATGCAACTGGTAATGTGACAATTAAGCTTGGAGATAAGGAGTTCAATGCTACTGTTGTTAACGGCACTGCTGTTGTTACATTGGATAATATAACTCCTGGAACTCATGAGGTCGAGGTCATCTATTCTGGTGATGACACTCACACTAATTCCACTGTTCCGGCTACTATCACAGTTCCTAAGTATGATTCACCAATGAATATCACTGTTGGTGAGGCTAAGGAGGGCGAACCTATTGTTATTACTGTTGAAGTTCCTGCTGGCGCTACCGGTGATGTAATTGTTTATGTTGGTGGTGAAAATCATACCGCTTCAGTTGATCCTGAAACCGGTAAGGCTATTGTGACTGTTGAAAACGTTTCTGCAGGAAATCATACTATTGCTGTTGAGTATGTTGGTGATGATAATTACTCCTCTAATTATGCAATCTCTAACATGACTGTTGATAAGGCTAAAGTCGAATCAGACCTTACTGTTGTTGATTATGGTAATGGTACTGTTGTGGTTGTCGTAGGGGACAATGCTACTGGTAATGTTACTGTTACTGTTGATGGTCAGAACTACACTGCTGATGTAATAAACGGCACTGCTGTTGTTACATTGAATAATATAACTCCTGGAACTCATGAAGTTGAAGTCATTTACTCCGGTGATGACACTCACACCAATGCTACAGCAAGCACTGTTGTCAATGGACCTAAATATGATTCATCTATTAATGTCACTGTTGGTGAAGCTAAAGAAGGCGAACCTACAGTAATTACAGTTAAAGTTCCAGAAAATGCAACAGGCAATGTCACTGTAACTGTTGACGGTCAAAAATACTCTGCAGAAATCAAAGACGGTGAAGCTATCGTTAAAGTTGAAAACTTAACTGCAGGGGATAAATCTGTTATCGTCGAATATCCTGGTGATGATAATTACGGTGGAAACTACACAATATATGATTTCACAGTTGAAAAAGCCAAATCAAATCCGGATATCAAAGTAATTGATCAAGGCAATGGCACAATCGTTGTGATTGTTGGTGATAATGCTACTGGTAATGTAACCGTTACTGTTGATGGTCAGAACTACACTGCTGATGTAATAAACGGCACTGCTGTTGTTACTTTAAACAATGCAACTCCTGGAACTCATGACATTGAAGTGATATACTCCGGTGATGATACCCACAACGCAACAACAAAAGATGCAACAATAAGGGTTGGCGAGCAGGATGCTCCAATAACCGTAGATGTTAAAGATATCTATGTGGGAGATACTGCTACAATAACAGTCAATGTTCCTGAAAACGCAACTGGAGAAATCACAATTGAAATCAATGGAAAATCATACACCAAAAATATTACTGATGGTAAAGCAACATTCACTGTAGATGACTTGGCTGCAGGAAACAAGACAGTGTCTGTAATTTATGAGGGTGATGAATACTACACTCACAATGCAACTACCACTCAATTTAAAGTATTCAAACGCAGTTCTGCAATAAACGCTACAATTAAAGATTCTAACGTTGGTGAAAACGTCACAATCACAGTATATGGTCCAAAAGATGCAACCGGTCAAGTACTGATTGACATTGACGGTGTTGGATATTATGTAAACCTGACTAATGGTAGCGGAACAGCTCAAATCCCTCGTATACCAAGCGGAATCTACAACGTAAACCTTGCATATATGGGTGATGATAGGTACATTGGAAGCTCAAATGTTTCAAAATTCAATGTAAATAAAGTTAAGTCCTTTGTAATTCCAATAGCTCATGATATTTATGTAGGAGAACTTGAAACAATCAGAGTATCTGTTCCTACAGATGCAACAGGTAACGTAACATTGGTCATAGATGGTGAAGAATACAACTTCAACATTGATACTGGTGCATTGTCCACACCATATAATGATGGGGACAAATACTCAGTTGCAGTCAGCGGAGGCAATGGAGAAATAGTCATATCTGGTCTTCCTAAAGGAGAATATACAGTAAGTGCAAGATACAATGGTGATGCCAAATACTTGCCTTGCGTAAACACAACCACCTTTAAGGTAATAAAGGTTGAAAGCAATATTCAAGTCATTGACCAAAATAACGGAACCGTTGTTGTAAGGGTGCCTTGCGATGCTACAGGTAACATAACAATAAAATTAGGAAACGATACCTACACAGGAATTATTGAAAACGGAACTGCTGTAATCGATTTAGGTAATGCTACACCTGGAGTTCATGATATTGAAGTGACTTATTCAGGTGACGGAGAGTACTTACCTAAAACAATTAATTCCACAGTTGAAATTCCTAAGAAGAATACTCCAATAAGCGTTGAAGCAAATGACATTTATGTCGGAGATGTTGAAGTTATTACAGTCACCCTTCCAGATGATGCAACAGGCAATGTAACTATCGAAATCGATGGTAAGAAATACTCATCAACCATTAAAGATGGCAAAGCGACATTTGAAGTTGAAGGCATGCTTTCCGGTGAAAAGACCGTTGCAGTAAAATATCCAGGTGACAGCAAATATGGTGAAAATGCAACAACAGGACAATTTACAGTCTCTAAAGTTCCATCAAATGTTAAAGCAGCCGCTAAGGATATAACTTCAGGTAAAACAGAAACTATTACTGTAACTGTTCCTAAGGATGCGACCGGTAAAGTTTTAATTGAAATCGATGGTGTGGGATACTATGGATACATTGTCAACGGTAAAGCAAAAATATTGATACCAAATATTGCAGCAGGCAAATACGCCGGAAAAGTAACATATGAAGGTGATGAAAAATACTTGCCAAGCACTACAAGTGTTTCATTTACTGTATCAAAAGCAAAAGCACCAATTTCAGCAATTGGAGATGAAATTAAAGTGGGAGAATCCGGAACTGTAGTTGTAAAATTACCTGAAGATGCAACAGGAACTGTAACAATCACTATTGATGGTAAAACATACACTGAAAAAGTTGAAAACGGTCAGGCAATATTTGTCGTGTCTGATTTGGCTGTAGGTGAATATAAGGTGACTGTTTATTACTCAGGTGATGTGAAATATCCGTCCAATACTACAGTTACAAAAATTATAGTCGATGGAGATCATTCGGATAATGATGAGAACTCTGAGGGCATAAGCCTATCCACATATTCAACTGGTAATCCTATATTTGTCATATTGCTGATATTGATTGCTCTTGGATCAACTCAATTAAGAAGATTTAGAAAATAATTTTCTTATTTTTTTCACTTTTTTCTCTGTATATTTTATTGTAGATTTTTACAATAGAATTTTTTATAAAACTCATTTTTTCTTTTTAATTTTTTCACGGGTGTTTGATTATTGTTTTTTGGATGAAATTTTGATTTTAATTTGTTTTGATATATTGAAACAAACTTATTTCGCTTTTATGTTTTATTAATCAAATTTACATTAGATTCGAAATTTAATAATTTATATTGTATATTTTTTTCTATAATTATGAATAATATATATTTATTTTTAATAATTATGAACATAGTCTTAATTTTTGATTTTAAATTGGGTAATGATTATTTTACATGATTTTTTTTGGATGTGGTTTAATTTTCGTTTTTTCATTTTGAAAAGATTTAATACATCTCCATTAATTTTTATTTTATTCATTTATTTAAGTATAATTTTGCATAATTGTTTATATTTTTTAGGAATATTTAATTATTTTCTATTTTTTTTTAAATTTTTAATAGACAAACATTATATATTACTTGATATAAAAAATATACATTAGTATAAGCGATGATTTTCGCTATATTTTGTGAAATTAAATTAAAAAGAGGTTGCAAAAAAATGATAAAAAACAAACATAAATTGATAATACTGAGTTTGTTAATCTGTTTTGTTCTGTCATTGTCATTTGTATCCGCAAATGAAAACGTAGATGACACTACACTATCTGCAAATGGCAATCAAAGTACATTACAAACAATTGAAGTGAATGCGCTTCAGCAATCAACTGAACGGGAGGTGTTAACTGCTACAGATGACGGATCATTTACGGCACTGAATGCGAAGATAAACGATGCCAGTGTTGTAGAGGGAAGCATTGTTTATCTGGAAAATGATTATGCCTATAACGAGCTAGTCGACAGTGATTTGCTTAAGAAAGGAGTAATATTCTATAAAAATATCACTATCGATGGACAAGGACATACGATTAATGGAAGCGGCGTAGCGAGGATTTTTGGTGTCGGTTCAATTTATTCCGGTGAAGAAATTGTTCATCGCGCAGTAGGCGATGTTACATTAAGAAACATCAACTTTGTCAATGCATTTAGCAGTGAAGGAACCCATACTAGCGCATTTGGTGCAGTGGAGTTCATAGGTAGCGGTGCCATTGAATACTGTAATTTCTCATTTAACAATGCAAACGTAGCGGCCGCTTTGGCTTGGGGTTACGGTACTGACTGTACCATTAAAAATTGTTATTTCACCAACAACGCTGCTACAAATGCAGGTGGAGGTGCAATTAGGCTCAGATCCAAAATGAACAAATTAACTATTTCAGATTCCTATTTCATCAACAATACTGCACCTTCTCAAGGGGCAGCTTTCCACGCAGGTGGCGGATCCACTCAAAATGATGAGATTAGCATAATCAATTGTGATTTTATAAACAATAACGCTACTAATAATGGTGGGGGTGCAGTATTGATGCAATGCCCTAATGGAATTATTAAAGACTCAAGATTCATCAACAACAATGCATCCGGTAATAATGCATTTGGTGGTGCAATATATTGGGACGGTAATTATGCAAATGTGATAAATTCCAATTTCACAAATAACACAGCAACCTCTGGTGGAGCAATATACTTTAAAGGTGCTTCATCAACTGTAGAACTATCACGTTTCATAAACAATACTGCAACTGATGGTGGTGCTATCAGATGGGTAAACACTACTGATGGTACTATAAGACACTCTACTTTTAATGGCAACAATGCTACTGGCGGTAACGGTGGTGCATTATACCTTGAAAACATTACAAACGGTAATGTGTATAACACCACTTTCAATAATGGAAGAGCAATAAATGGTGGTGGTATGTATGTTACCGGTACTTTCTGTGATGTAACATACACAAACTTCACTAATGATGTTGCCAGTTATGGGGGTGCGATATACCTTGAAGTAGGAGCACATATTGACCACTGTCTGTTTGATGGTGAGAATGCCACTGTTGATGGTGGTGCAATATACCTTAACACAATCAACGCCAATGCTATGGCTGCACTTGCAGGTTATGTGGGCAGATTAGGTGTGTTCAACTCAACACTTTCAAACTGTAATGCAGGCAGAGACGGTGGTGCAGGTTATGTGCGTGTAAGTTATGGTGTTGTAAGAAACACAACTTTCATAAACAACTTTGCTGGTCATGATGGTGGTGCCGGTTATGTTTATGGAAGTAATGGTAACCTGATAGGTTCAAGGTTCATAGGCAATAAGGCAGTCAATGCCGGTGGTGCTGTCATGTGGATTGGTTCCAACGGTACTGCTAATCACACCAACTTCACTGCCAATCATGCTGTAGGCCCTAACGGTAATGGTGGTTCTATAGTATGGCAAGGTGTCAACGGTACAATTTATGATTGTCTGTTCAATATCAGCACTGCCAAAAAAAGCGGTGGAGCTGTTTACATTGCAGGAAACAATACCAAAATCATATATTCCGATTTCCAACGTTACAATGCAACTTCCGGTGGCGCAATATTTGTTGAGGGTGAAAAGGTAAACATCACTGATGCTTCATTTGTATATGGTGAAGCCAGATACGGTGGTGCAATCTATGTTGACGGTAATGAAACCCGCATAATCGACGTTAATCTGACACGTAACCATGCAACAACCGACGGAGGAGTGATATATGTTGAGGGTAATGATGCGAAGATAATCCGCACAAACATCACCTTTTCCTACTCCGAACATTCAGGTGGTGCAGTATACATCAACGGTAACGATACTTTTATTAAAGATACAAATTTCACATACACCAACGCTTCAAGCGCAAACGGTGGTGCGATTTATGTAAACGGGGATGATGCAAACATCACAAACTCAAAATTCTCCTTAAACTACGCTATTAATGGTGGTGCTATATATATTGAAGGATCCGGAACTCACGTTACAATCTCAGACTTCTCTCAAAACGGTGTAAATCCAAATCAGATAGCTAGCACAGGCGATACGAAAGGCGGATCAATCTATATTGCAGGTGACGGTGCGGTGATTGAAAAATCCAATTTCACACAGAGCAATGCCGGAAACGGTGGAATACTCTACATCGCAGGAAACTATACCAACATTACCAAATCCAGATTCAAATTTGCTATTGCGGTTTTAAATGGTGGTGCGGTCTATGTGGGCGGTAAAAATGCTTCTATTACAGCTTCAACTTTCCAATACACTAACGCAACCAATGGTGGAGCAATATATCTTGCCGGAAATGAAACAAACATCGATGCCAATTTCTCATATTGTTTTGCTAAAAACGGTAACGGTGGAGCCATATATGTATTAGGGGACAACAACAATATCACCAACGCCAACTTCACAATCACCAATGCAATTGGTGGTAACGGAGGAGCCATCTATGCAGGTGGTGTGAATACCACCTTAACAAACTGCCATTCAAATATTGCCAATGCAATACAGACACGTCCGGGAACAGGTAATGGTGGTGCAGTATATATCTCAGGAGATGAAGCTAAAATCATCAAGTCAGTATTTAACTTCTATAATGCAACAGGCACTGGTGGTGCTTTGTATGTTCAAGGAAACAACATGAACATCTCCCATTCCAGTTTCGAGTATGGTGAATCCAACCTGGGGGGAGCAATATACATCAACGGTAATAAAACCCATATGGAACACTCCAATCTGACCCACAACCACGCAAACACAAACGGTGGTATAATATACATCAACGGTCATAATGCAACCATAACAGATTCAAACCTCAAATACTCCTATGCTCTAGCCTCCGGTGGAGCAATTTTCATAAATGGTATGGAAAACACAATTAAAAATTCAAATTTAACATACAACAATGCTTCCACCGGATTTGGGGGATCAATATACATCAACGGTAACTATAACAACATTACCGAATGTAACTTCTCTTCCATGAACTCCCACATAAGCGGAGGTGCCATTTATATCACTGGGGCAAATGCAACAGTTTCCTATTCCAACTTTACAAAAACCGTTGCATACAGCGGAGACGGTGGAGCCATTTACATCAGCGGTTTGAATACAACAGTGGACCATTCCATATTTGAGGACATTTCAATTGATGACGGTGACGGTGGAGCTATTTATATTGAAGGAAACCGTGCAAAAGTGGACTACTGTAATTTCACCCGCATTTCCTCACCTAACAACAAGGGAGGAGCGGTCTGTGTGGCAGGAAACAATTCCGAAATCCTGAACTCAAACATGACAAACTGTTCAGCATTCACAAACGGTGGTGCATTATACATCATAGGACATAATGCAACCGTCAATGTGGACTTTGAAAACTGTGAAGCAACCGGATACATCCACTATAAGTCTCTCGACTACTACGTGCCAAGCTACGGTGGAGCAATATATATTGAAGGTGATGACAACAACATCACAGGCTCAAGCTTCAAAAACTGTACAGTACACTATAAAACTTCCGAAGCTATATCTTCCGGTGGTGCAATCTACATCAGCGGAAAAAGAAACACAATTGAATATTCAACATTCACACAGGATGTATCCGAAGACTCAATCGGTGCAGATATCTATGTAAAAGGTGATAACAACAATATTACACATTCCACATTCGACAACAGTAAGGCAAGCTCCGGTGGTTCAATATACGTTGAAGGACACAAGGTTTACATCCACAATTCAACATTCGAAATCTGCCGAGCACCTGGTGACGGTGGAGCAATTTATCTAAGCGGAGACAACGGAACTATAGACAATTGTACTCTGAAAGAAACATATTCAAACTCAAACGGTGGTGCAATCTACATCTCAGGTCACAACGACACAGTTTCCAATTCTCACTTCAAAAGAAACGACCAAAGGGGAACTGTCGTTGTACAGTATGGTGGTGCAATATACCTTGAAGGAAACTTGGGTAAAGTAATAAACTCAACATTCAACCATACTGGAGCTATAAAGGATGGTGGTGCAATATATATTGCAGGAAACAATGCTACAATAGACAATTCCAATTTCACAAACTCCAGTGCCAATTATGGTGGTGTAATCTATGTTGCAGGTGACAATGCAACTCTCAATAAGTTATTATGTGAAAACAGCAATTCCACTAAAGATGGAGGTGCATTGTACATTTTTGGTGAACATTGTGAACTGCACAACTCAACATTTAAAAATAACACTGCTTTAGATGACGGTGGAGCAATCAACTGGGAAGGTGATTTCGGAACAATCTACAACATTACCTGTGAAGACAACAAAGGTATAAGTGGTGGCACTTCCCATTCAAAAGGAGGTACCATTTCCCTTACTGCTAATGACATGTCAGTCAACAAAACAAAAATCACAAATAGTTTCGTTTCATATAATGGTGGAGCGATGTTTGTAACAGGAAACAATGTAAATATTACAGAATCAGAGTTTAAAAACTGCCGTGTAAACACTACATTAAATGCTGATGGCGATGACTTGCCATACGGTGGAGCATTGTATATCTTAGGTAATAGCACAAATGTATTGGACTGTACCTTTGACGACTGTAGGGCTCAAGAAGGTGGAATCATATTTGTACAGGGAAATGATGTCACAATCAATAATGCAACCTGTACCAACAGTAATACAACCTCAAACGGAGGAGCATTCTACATACTTGGTGAAAACGCAATAATTTCCAACTCACATGTGACAGATTCAAATGCTACTGTATCTGGTGGAGCAATTTACATCACTGGAGAAAATGCAAATATCACTGGTTCATCATTCAATTTAACAAATGCATTTGGTCATGAAACTGATGGTGGTGGAGCAATTTTCGTAGAAGGTAACTATGCAGTTATATCATCATCTAACTTCACAGAAACATATGCAAACTATAATAATCGTGCTATCGGTGGAGCTATTTATGTTGAAGGTCACGGTGTGAATATCACTAAATCTAATTTCAACAGAACTGGCGCTAACCTTTATGGTGGAGCCATATACATTGATGGTGAAAATACTACAGTCAAAGGCTCAAATTTCACCAACTGTTCAGTTGATAATGGGTATGGTGGAGCTATTTACATTAAAGGATACAAAACCACTGTTGAAACATCCAATTTCGAAAACAACAATGCATCCGTCAGCGGAGGTGCAATATATGTAAATGGTTTGTTAACAAATATCATTGATTCAAACTTCACTTATAACTATGCAACTACTGGTGGTGGAGCAATATATCTGATCAACTGCCATAATACCACAATTAACGGTTCAACATTTAAAAACAATAATGCTACTGAAGGTTTAGGCGGTGCAGTAAGATTTGACATAAACACTCTTTATTGTGTGATAGATTCATCTAATTTTGAAAATAACCATGCTAGTAATGATGGAGGTGCTGTTTACTGGGGTGAAAGTAATTACGGACGCATATTAAACTCTAACTTCACAAATAATTCTGCTTCAAGCACTTCTGCAGCTCCTGGCGGTAATGGTGGTGCTGTTTACTGGTCAAACGCTATAGGTGGATATATCAATAATTCTAGATTTATAGATAATTTTGTCGTCTATAAAAGTGGAGTAACAAACACTTTCAAAGCTCAAGGGGGAGCTATATTTTGGACCGGAAATCATGGGTTAATCGAGAATTCATATTTCAGAGGAAATAATGCTTCATCAGGTCAAGATCGTAGAGGTGGCGGAGCTATTGGGCTGGCTAAAGAAATGGGTGACTTGCTAGCTAGAAACACTGTTATTAACAATTGTACATTTGAGGAAAATTATTCACCTCATGGTGGTGCAATTTGTTCCGAACTTTGTCAGAATACAACTATCAAGAATTCACATTTCAATAATAATACTGCAGGAACCGGTGGTGCCATCTACATTGAAAATGCAAGAAATGTTACAATAATCAACACCACTTTCGATGGCAATCATGCAAGAGAAGGTGGAGCTTACTATGGTAACCAATTTTATAATTATAACATAACCATGGATAGATGTAATTTCACAAATAACTCTGCTCAATATGGCGGTGCAATAAAAATAAAAAGGGTTTTCGGTTTGGAGATTACAAATGCTAGATTTGAGAATAACCTAGCTAATGATTCTGATAGAAATGTCGGTGGTGGAGCCATGTCTATAAATGAAGTTCAAAATGACCAACCATCAGTCATGAAATTAATCAACATTACTTTTATTAATTGTACAACTAAAAGTTCGGGTAATGGTTATGGAGGCGCTCTTCAGTTAAGAACAAATGCATCTATCTTGGAGAATATTAATTTCACTGATTGTTATGCGGTATATGGTGGTTCAATAGCATTATACGGATGCATAAATACCTCCTTTAAGAATATTAATATCAATGGATCTGAAGCAACATCTGGTGGTTCAATATATATGGAAGGAGGCAATATTGCTTTTGCAAATGCAACAATATATGATTCTTATGCCAAAAGCAATGGTGGTTCAATTTATGTCCATGGTTCAAATTCAAATATATATAACATAGTCATCAGGAAAACAGAATCAAAAGGCAATGGTGGATCTGTTTATGTAGAGGGCAGTAATACTAATATTCATCATATCAATATTACAGATTCAATGAGCTCTGGAGCTGGAGGATCTATTTCTTGGGGAGGTTATAACGGTACTTTAAACTTTGCAAACATCAATAATTCTCACTCAAATGGTGGCGGTGGAGCTGTCTATTGGACTGGTGGCTCTGGAAAGTTATATAATACAACAATTAACAGCAACATTTATGCTAACGATGGAGGTTCTATTTATTGGACAGGAAATTATGGTACTGTTTTCAATGTAACTGTTAATGATACACGTTCTAGTGGTTATGGTGGTGCTATTTACTGGCAAGGAAACAATGGAAACTTGACTAAAATATTCATTAACAATTCTGAATCAGCAAAAAGTGCAGGAGCCATTTACTTTAAAAATTCAGCTTCAAATACTGTTTTAAATAATGTTGAAATTGTCAATTCCATAGCTAAGGGCACTTCAAATTATGCTAGAGGTGGAGGAGGAATTTATATTGATTGTACTTCATCACTCACTATGAATAATGTAAAAATGAATAATGTAAGTGCCCAATGGGGTGGAGCACTTTATATATTAGGCAATAATGCAAATACGGGTTCAAATAATAATTTTACAAATTTTACAATATCTCTCTCAAAAGCTACAGAATTTGGTGGTGCGGTTTATATTGCTGATGATAATAAAAATGAAGGGGTTGCAGCAAATAATGTTCTAGTTAACTTTACCATAACTAACGCTTCTGCAAAAGACGGTGGTGCGGTATATATCAAAGCAAGTAATGCAAATAACTGTAAAGACAATAAATTATTAAACTCAACAATTGCTGACTGTACTGCAACCAATTATGGCGGTGCAGTTTACTGGAAAGCCTCAGAAGGAATGATTGATAATTTAACTTGCATTAACAACACTGCCAAATATGGTGGTGCAATATATGCCGACACTTACTCATTGACAATCAACAATTCAAATTTCACTTTAAACAAAGCTGAAAGGGGTTCTGCAATTTACACAAATGTTGCACTATCAATAACCAACACTTCATTCATCAAAAATAGGGCTAATTCCGCTTCACTCGACATTGAAGTGAACAGCGCAAATACTCAGGTTACAATAACATTCAAAGGATGGGACAACCTGTTAAATGCGATTTATGTAACTTCCACATCCACTCCAATAGCTGTGGGTAATGTGACATATTGGGATTATGCAGGAACTGCAAATACAGGTACAGATTCACTAACTGCCACAACAACCTCTTCAATGGTTGAAGCAGGTCAAAACATTACAATTGGAATCTATGATTTGGAAAACAATCAACTTTATTATGGAAATGAAATTTTAACAGATGTAAACGGTCAGATAGTTATTAATGTAGGTACAACAGGCTCATCTCAAAGACGCATGTCAGCTTCAAAATTCGGAGATATCCTAAGAGCCACCAACAATCAAATCAATGTTTTCGCATTCCTGACAAATGAGGATTACTACACTTATATTGAACAGGTATACGGTACCAAATCAGCATCACACATTAATGCAGATGCAGACAACATCGATTACCACCAGAACACTACAATAAACGTGTCCATGGTTGAACCGGCAACAGGTATCGTATCAATATATATCAATGATACATTCTATGACAACATAACTCTTGACAGTGAATATAAAGGTGGACTAATTAATGTAAGTAGCTTAAAATGGGGTAAATTCCTGCCTGCCGGCGAATATGAAGTTCTTGCCAAATACTGGGGTGATGACAACTATCTGCCAAGCAGAACTACTGCCACTTTCATTGTAGACAAGCTACCAACAAACATAACATTTGATGTGGAGGATAAAGGATACAACCTGTACATCAATCTTACAGTCTTCAATGATGATATTCTTGATGTTACAGGCAATGTGACTCTGGAAATCGATGGAAGAACCTTCACAGTGGACATTAATAACAGTAAAGGTTTTATTATTGTTGACAACATTGCTCCTGGAAACTACACTATCAATGCAGCATATAATGGGGACAGCAATTACCTGAACAGCACAAACTCAACAGACTTTACAATGCTTCACAAGGATCCCGCATCAATCATTCTCAATGTGTCCGACATAATGATAAACGAGACAGAATCCATAAATGTAACAGTTAATGTAAACGGCACTGGAAATGTTACAATCTATGTCAACGGTAAGCCATATAATGTAACATTAAATGAATCTAGAGCACAATTAAATGTAACAAACCTTCCGAAAGGAACCAACTATGTGCTTGTAATATATGACGGTGACAAAAACCTCACCGGAGGAAGGGTAGAGGACACATTCCTTGTAAGCAAATACCTGCCAACAATAAACATTAACATGACCAACATTACCTACGGAAAAACAGAAAAACTCAACATAACTCTTCCGGATGATGCTGAAGGAATCATTAAGGTCACAATCAACGGAACCAAATACTATGGTGAAATTGAAGGAGGTAATGTAATCATCAATGTGACCGGCCTTAAAGTAGGAGTATACAATGTGACAGTATACTTCTATGAAGACGGAAAATACCTCTCAGGCACAAATACAACACTGTTCAATGTATCTAAAGTGACTCCTGACATCAAGATTGATGTTGATAACGTAACATATGGAAATCACACCATAATCAACGTAATACTTCCATCAGATGCGACAGGAACAGTAACTCTCAAAATCAATGATACTTACAAAGTATTGGAGGACGTTGAACTTGTAAACGGAACATACTGCTGGGATGCAGGTGTTCTTCCAAGTGAAAACTACACAGTTGAAGTGACATACTCCGGAGACACCAACTATAATGGTAATGTCAATTCAACAGACTTTGAAGTCTATCCTCCTGCTCATGTTGTTAATCCGACTCCAATGACCATATATGTTCATGACATCTATGTAGGGGACACTATAACCATTGTTGTCAGCGTTCCTGCCGGTGCAAGCGGAAACATTACATTAGAAATAAACGGAATCAACAAAACAGAAATAATTGATGCAAACGGAAATGCGACATTCACATTATCTGATCTGATTTATGGAAACAAGACAGTTTATGCAAACTATATTGGTGATGCAAACTACGCAGCTAATCATACAACAGATCAATTTAAAGTCCTCAAACGTAATTCACAATTGAATGTGACTGCAACCGGAAATACTGTCGGAAGCAATGCTACAATCACAGTTCAAGTCCAAAACAATGCTACAGGACATGTGACTGTCAATGTCAACGGTACAAACTACACAATTGAATTGAACAGTACAGGTGGAGGATCTGTCCAAATCAAAGGTCTCGGTAACGGCACATACTATGTCCATGCAACTTATCTTGGTGATAATCAATACAAGTCAAGCTATAATGACACCGAAACCTTTGTAATGTCTAAATTGAACACTACTATGGTTATTTCAGTTGAGGATATTGATTATGGCCAAAAAGCCAATATTACTGTGACTATTACATCTGGTGCAACTGGATATATTACTATTAGGATTAATGAGACCAGAAATGTAACTCTGCCAATCTCAGAGGGTAAAGTTAACTGGATTGTTGATGGTTTGGCTGCTGATAATTACACAGTTTGGGCTAATTACTCCGGTGATGCCAAATATAATGTCAACAACACTGATAAGGTTAACAGGTCATTTGAGGTCAGACAGGTAACTCCGGTCATTACAATTGAT
>JAFRFD010000030.1 GCA_017434525.1 Methanobrevibacter sp. | reverse complement strand
GTAATGCTATAATATGCATCTACCTTTGGAGTGTATTTCTTGTTTGAACTGATTATCTTTTGGTTCAAACTGGTTATTGTTATCTTATTTGTTTTTGAAATAGCCTTGTACTGTTTTGTCTTTGGAGACTTTATCACTACCTTATATGTTTTTTTCTTGGAATAATTGATTTTGATTTTCACGATTCCATTTTTATTGGTTTTCTTATTGTATGTTTTTGTTCCGATTTTTACAGTGATTTTCTTATTGGCTATTGCAATATTGTTTTGGTCCTTTAAGGTAATGCTATAGTAATTCACTGTTTTTGGAGCATATTTTACATTTTTGCTGACTATTTTTTGCTTTAATACTTTAATTGTTATCTTGTTTGTTTTTGTTACAGCTTTATACTTGTTTGTTTTTGCAGATTTTATAGTGATCTTATATGTTTTCTTCTTAGCCAATTTGATTTTTACTTTAGCTATTCCCTTGCTGTTTGTCTTTACAGTGTATGTTTTTTTGTTAATTGTTACTTTGACGTTTTTATTTGCAATTACCTTATTGTTTTGGTCTTTTAAGGTAAAGGTGTAGTAACTGACTTTATTTGGGGCAAAGGATTTGTTTGAGCTGATTATTTTTTGACCAGTTCTTTTAACTGCAATGCTTGCCTTTGCACTGCTTACATTGTATTCCTCATCTCCATTGAAGCTTACGGTTATTGTGTAAGTTTTTTCACTGGATAGTTTAATTGGAATGCTCACTTTTCCATTTGCATCTGTAGTTCTTGTGTATGTGTTTCCATTTAAGCTAATTTTGATTGTTTTGCCTGCTAATGGGTTTCCATATTCATCTCTTATTGTAGCTGTAAAGCTTGCTCCAGAGTTTGGATAAGTGTTCATGTTGGAAACGGTTATTTTAGTGTTTATGCTATCTTTAGGAAGCTGGTCATCAGCTATATTGAAACTAGCATGAGGGTCAACAGTTGTCTTTCCAACAAGTCCAGGGAATACTGCAAGCAATACGTTTCCGCTTTCAAGATAATCTTTCTCACTAAAGCTGACTGTTGCAACACCATTTTTCATTAAAACGGTTTTAAAAATGTCTCCTTCTTGAGGTAGGGATTCGGTATTGTTTTTATTCAAGTAGAAGGTAACATAAATTGAACTTAAATCTGTTGCAACATTTCCTTTTGCATCTGTTATGGACACTTGATAGGTTCCCTTTTTGACTTGGGTGATTTCGCTTATTTGCAGGTTGCGGTTTTCATCATTCCAAGCGATATTAGGCGCTTTATAAAGGGTAGCTCCGCAGATGGTTTCATCTATAAGATATGCATATACTAAGTATACCGCGGTTTTGTCAATATCAAAGTTTCCATTTCCTTCACCAACAAATATGTATGTGTCGGTTCCGCTATCATAGTTAAATGATCCTTCAGGGGATGATTTGTATTCAATATGGTATACAGTTCTTTCAGTATGGCCCATGAAATAGTTGTTGTTGACCACTTCTAGCTTTTCAGCCCCATTCTGCCAGCCCATGTTTCTTGTACGGTAGTCATTTAAAACACCATATTGGCCGTTTTGTCTAAATAAATTTCCCAATATCTCTATTTTTGTTATATTGCAGTTTACATAGACTCCAGCACCGCTTCCATCTTTTTGGTTAAATGCTATGAAGTTATTCAATATGTAAATGTAATCTGCTGTAGTTATGCTTATTCCTCTACCTTGGTTATAGGTAATGTTGTTTGTATCGATTGTTGTGTTTTTTGTGTTGCCAGAGATATTGATACCTGTTTTGGCATTGTTTGTGATATTATTGTTCCTTATGATTGTTTTAGTGCTGTCTACAATGTTTATTCCAATATTTGAATCCTTTATGATGGAATCTGTAATCTGTGTATTTGTAGCGTTTGCCACTCTTATTCCGTCTGCAATTTCGGTGCTTATTGAACAATTGACTATTTGAACATTGCTTGCTCCTTTAATATAGATTCCATAGTCGTTTTCTCTGGAATATTGATCATTTCCCAATAATTCGAATCCTTTTATTACAGTTCCACTTGCTTCAGGGCTTATGTAGAATATTCCATGTGCACCGGACCCATCAGTATTTGAAGGGCAAGGGCTCATTGTAGTTCCCACTTCGCTGATTATTGTTAATTTTTTATTGACTATGAAATGGCAGTGAACATATGCAGTTCCAGTGATGATGATTGTATCACCATCCTTTGCATTGTTTATTGCAGTTTGGATAGTCGGATTTGACATTTGATTATACGCTTTTCCGTCTACATATGATGTGGATTGTAAATTATCTGTTGCTGTATTAGAGCTTTTTAAGATTTCATCCCCACCACCATTATCTGAAATGCTTTCATCATCTATTGCATTTTCTTGGCTTATGTAATTTTGATTATCAATATCTTTATTATCGATAATCTCTAAATTTTCATCTAAACTATCGCTTATATTAACCTCTTCAAAATCCTCTGCAGAGACTATACTTATGTTAATCAATGCAATTATTAAAAATAAAGAAATTAATATTATATTCTTTCTTTTCATTCTCGTTCCCTACTTTATTTTATTAAATAGATAATAATTTTGCTTTAAAATTTTTTCATTATTTTTTAAAATTTGATAATATTTTCATATTATATTATAATCTATATGAATTTATGTGCATTTCATTTTTATAAATTTTTTCTTAATTAGATTAACAATTGTTATAATTTTTTAAATTACCTGTGGTTTCAATTTTTAGATAAGATCCATTAAAAAGAGTATTAGTTTTTTGGATGTTTTAAAAAAATAAAAAAAGAGAAAAGTAATAATATTACTTTTCAAAATCAGTTAATTTATTTTACAGTAAATACAGCTTTTTTGCTGATTGCTTTGTAGGTGTTGTCACCTGCAAATTTAGCAACTGCGGTGAATTTACCTTTTTTAGCAACTTTAACTTTAATGGTAGCTACACCTTTAGCGTTGGTTTTAGCGCTGAATGTTTTACCATTTACTTTAATGGTAATTTTTTTACCTTTGATAGCTTTACCTTTGGAATCTTTAAGAGTGAATTTTACGCTTTTAACTTTTTTCACTTTTAAAGTAGCTTTCTTGAAGGTAGCTTTGGTAGCTTGTACGTTTACTTTAATGTTTTTAGCTGCTACAACTGCATTGTTTTTATCATTACCTAAGTAAGATACAGCAATTTGGTAATTTCCTTTGGTTGCAACATTGATGCTAAGTTTTGCTTTACCGTTTTCATCAGTTTTAACGGTAGTGGTTTTTCCATTAAAGTAGAAGGTTACGCTTTCACCAGCTAATGCGTTACCAGCGGAATCTTTTAAGGTAATAGTGTAGTATTTAGCGATTTTTGCAGTAGCAGTCATTGCACTTGCAGTAATGGTTGGAGTAGTTTTAACTGCAGTGCTTGCAAAGTTAATGCTGGTTTCTGCTGCTTTGAGTTCTTCATCTCCAGCAAATGCAAGAGCAATTACACCATCTTCAGCTACATCAATGGTTAAAAGACCGTCTGCATCGGTTTCACCGGTTTGGGTTGCTCCACCGTTGATAGAGTAGCTAATTTCTTTTCCAGCTTGTGCTGCACCGTTTACATCTACCAATTCAATGGTTACTTTTTTGGTTGCAGTGGAAATGTCTTTAATGATTATGGAAGTAGCTACTGGATCGGCTGCAGGGAAAACAGGGTTAGTTTCACTACCCCAGTCAGCATACCATACAGTTACAGGAGTTACGCCTTCTGCAATGGTGTTTCCACTAATGTCAATAGGTGCATATGGGCTTAATTGTCCTTGGTTACTTAAAATGTACATGAAGGTAATGGTTGCTGAGTTAGCACCTTTAGCTACGGTTAAAGTGTTTCCAGTGATGTTAATGTCACCGATAGCACTTGGGTATCCATGTGCAGTGTTACCTGATTCAGCTTTCATGAAGATAGACCCTTCAGTAGCTTCAACATTGTTGTCTGCAATGACATATCCGTTTGCTGCTTTTTGGGTACTGATTACAGGTAAGTTTTTAAAGATTACATTTCCTTCTGCATCTTCACACCATCCGCATCTGATGAATGTGTTGTTTGCAATTACACATCCTTGGGTGGAAGCTCCACCGAAGTAGATAGCGTAACAGTTTTCGATGAAAGTGTTTCCAGTCATTATGTTGTTACCGGAGTTACTTGCAATGGAAATACCGTCAAGAACTTGTCCTTCAAAGGTACAATCTTTTACTGTGATATCGTGGGAACCCATAAGGTTAATTGCTTTGGTACCGTATTCTTTTGTTCCTCCATTGGTTACTTTTTCAGAAGAACCGTTGAAGTAAGAGTTTGTAATGTTACAG
>JAFRFD010000137.1 GCA_017434525.1 Methanobrevibacter sp. | reverse complement strand
TTGCTCCTGGATTTATTGCTATCTTTTACATATTATGTACTATGGCTATCCAACACCCATTCAACGCATGTTTAGGACCAAACGAAGACCAAGTAAGAACTCTTAAATGTGGTGCTTCTACTGCATTCTTAACTATGATTATTACTGGTATTCTTGCTATTTCCGCTGGAGGATACGCATGGTTTGCAATTTTAATTGTCGGACTTATCGGTTGGTACATCTCATTTAAGATGTTTGTTGATGCTTCCTGTGAAGCTGCAGCATCTGTTAAATGGGCTGGTTTATGGCCAAAAGTTGAGGAATAAGGAGGTTGTTATAGATGGTATTACCTTTAATACAATTTATTCCTGAATTAAATTTAAATCTTGACGCAGAAACCGGTATTCTCGGAGCTGGTGGTGGAGATTTAATTATTCTTTCAATGGATGAAATTAATGCTGAAATCGCAAAAGTCGAAGCAGCTGCTGATGAATTAATGAATTCCTTAGATCCTAACTCTGCTCCATTAGGTTCCTTCCCAGGAAGAGAAGGTAACTTTGTAATTGCAGGTAAATTAACCAACATGGTTTATGGATTTGTTATAGGAATGTTCCTTATTATGGCAGCAATGCCTATATTAACAGCTATGGGGGTTTTATAGATGGCTGACAAAAAACCTACTGCTGATAATTGGCCTGTAGTAAGTGGAGACTACATTGTAGGGGACCCAGAAAGTCCTGTTGCTGTAACTACTTTAGCATCACACAATGAAGATATCCCAGCTGCTGCTGGAGCAGCAATCGCTGGACCTTGTAAAACTGAAAACTTAGGTATTGAAAAAGTTGTAGCAAACATCATTTCAAACCCAAACATCAGATTCTTAATCTTATGTGGAGCAGAAGTACAAGGTCACATTACTGGTCAAAGTATCCAAGCATTACACGAAAATGGTTGCGACCCTGAAAAGAAAAAAATCACTGGTGCTACCGGTGCAATTCCTTTCGTAGAAAACATTCCTATGGAAGGTGTAGAAAGATTCCAACAACAAGTAGAGCTTGTTGACATGATCGATAACGAAGACGGTGGAGCAATCACAGCAAAAGTAAAAGAATGTATCGAAAAAGATCCTGGTGCTTTTGAAGAAGATGCTATGGTTATTGAAGTGAAAGAAGGAGATGACGACGACGACGATGGTGAAGAAATTCGTCCTATCTCTCCAGAAACTGCATTACTTGAAGCAAGAATCAGAAATATTGATACTCAAGTAAAATTAGTTGGTGCTGTACAAAGAAATATGGCAGGTAACTATTCAGGTAAAGTCCAAGGTATTATGATTGGATTAGTATTTACTTTAGTAATCGGTTTCTTATTATTAATGGCACCATTAGTAGGTGTATAAACTGGAGGTTTTATTTATGGTTAAATTTTCAAACAAACCAAATACTCGTGGTATTAAAAATGCTTCTAGTGATGTAGAATACCGTGCTAAGCTCTTAGGCAGAGAAGGAAGATTATTCGCTGGCGTAATCAGCACCAGATTTTCTGGAATTGCTATCGGTATTGGAATTGCTCTTTGTTTAGCTGTTGTTATTCCATACTTAGCTAAATTATGTGGATTATAGAGGTGTAAAAAATGTCTGAAGAACAATCAATACCTCAAATTATTGTATCTACCGACGATATGTCAGCTGCAACTCAAAAATTAGATGAAGCTGAAGAAAAAGTAGAATTTGCTGTTGGGGAATACTTCCAACGTTTAGGTCAACAAAACGGTAGAGATATTGGTATTTTATATGGTATAATTTTAGGTCTTGTAATTTTAATAGTGTCCATTGAATTTGGTTTAGTAAGTGCAATGAGTACTATTATGGCAGGATTAATCTAAATTGGAGGATTATAAATGTTTAGATTTGATAAAGAACAACTCGTCGTAGATATTGCTGGAGTAAAAATGGGAGGACAACCTGGAGAATACCCTACCGTTTTAGCAGGAACTATCTTTTACGGCGGACACAAAATTATTAGTGATGAAAAAGCAGGAGACTTTGATAAAGACGCTGCTGAAGGATTAATTAAAACTATGGAAGAAATGTCTGATGTAACCGGAAACCCTTGTGTTGTACAAACTTTCGGTGCTACTGCAGAAGCTATGGTTAAATACTTAGAATTTGTAGGAGACATCTGTGACAAACCTTTCCTTATTGACTCAACTGCTGCAGCTGCAAAAATTGCAGGTGTAGAATACGTACAAGAAGTAGGATTAGCTGAAAGAGCTGTATACAACTCCTTAAGTATGGCAGCTGAACCTGGTGAAATTGAAGCTGTAGCTAACTCCGACATCGACGCATCCATTCTCTTAGGTTTCAACCCTATGACTCCTGGTGTAGCAGGTAAACTCGAAATCTGGGAAACTGGTGGATCTGTAATCGATGAAGGTATTCTCGAAATGGCAGAAAGATGTGGAATTACCAAACCATGGATGGACGTAGCAGTAACTCCTTTAGGACAAGGTGCAGGTCCTGCAGTAAGAACTTCCTACGCTGTAAAAGCTAAATGGGGATACCCTGTAGGTTCCGGTATTCACAACGTACCTTCCGCATGGGATTGGTTAAGACAATACAAAAAAGAACACAAAGAAGCATGGCCTGTTTGTGATATAGGTTCCAACATCGTACAACAAATGGCTGGTGGAGACTTCGTACTTTTCGGTCCTATCGAAAACTCAAGACTCGCATTCCCAGCTTGTGGTATGGCAGATATTATGATTGCTGAAGCTGCAAAAGATATCGGTACCGAACCTATTGAAGAACACCCATTGAACTTATTATTATAATTTGAAAGGGTCCGAGATTAGATGATTCATTTCATCTAATCTTCTTCAAATTATAAATTTTTTCTATTTTTAACTTATTTTTACAATTATCTTATTTTTACTAATTTTAACATTTCTATTAACTTATCTCAATTTAATTTTAGATCTAATTCTCATTCACTCTATTTTAATAATTATCAAAATTATTTAACAAAATTTATATTATTTAATGAAAATAGTATATATTATATAGAATAATATGGGGATTTTATATGTCTTTTTTAGATAAAATTTTTAACAAAGGACCTAAGCCAATTATTGCTGAAAGTCAACCAAGGGATTTAAGTATTTTAAAAGCAGGGGCTCGACCTCAAGGTCCAGGTGCTATGGCAGCAAAACCTGATGAGTATTATGTAACTGCTTCTGTAGAGTTAGGAAACACCACTACAAAATGTGTTATCATGGCTACAAATTTAAATAACAGCCAATCCTATTTAATTAATAAAACAGTTAATATGACAAGGGATGTTAGAGCTCCTAAACCTGGAGAAGAAGTCTTCGGTAAAACAGTTTGGGGTATTGAACTTTCTAAAGAATCTGTTGCAGATATGATTAAGGATACTGTTTTGGAATCACTTAAAAAAGCCCATATGGATATGGATGAAGATTTAGACTTTGTAGTAAGATCCACTGGTGTAACTGCAGGTTTTGCTACTACTCAGGAAGTAGGGCAAATGGTAAAAGCTTTAGCAGACGGTTGTCTTGATGCAGGCATATCCCATACAAAAATGGCTCCTGCTATGTCAACAGCACACCTTCCAAAGAGACTTCAAAAATACACATTGCTTGATAATGTAATGTTTGATGGTGCTGTAGTAAGTGTAGTTCCACCAAAAGGAAAAGAAGTTGTAGCAAATGAGATGGAAGGGGAACTTGTTACTGCAGGTATTAAATTAGGTGCTAAATGGACTGAAGTAGACTATAGAAATCCTTGTGTATCTTTAGACTTTGGTTCTACCTTGGCAGGTAGGATTGTAAATAATGATGAACCTTATGCAAGTACTGTTGGAAACTTCTTGGGTTTGGCTGGAGTAATTTCAGACTCCTTGGCAAAAGGTTCCAAGCAAATTGACCAAAAGAATGGTGCTGCATTGGATATATTCGACCCTAAATTGCTTAAAAAAGCTGATGGCAAGAAACATCAGGAAAAAGCTAAGCAATATGCTAAGGAAGCTCATGAACTCATTAACATCTGTAAGGTTCCTGAAGGAATCGATAGGTTTGGTACTGTTCCTTTAGACGCTGCTGGTGCTAAAGCGGCAGGTACTTGCTTAATCGGTTGTGATGTTGGTAACAATGCTGACGGATTGGATGGATTGATTGATATCGGTGCTAAAATCTATGAGGATGATGGAATACCTACTTTGCTTGCTACAATGGACCATGTAAGTGCAAATATTGTATACAGAGTTCTTGATGTGGCATTTGAAGAGGGACTTATTCTTGATGGTTCCATTTTAGGTGTTACAGGTAGAGCTGGTATCACTGGTAAGAAACCTGAACTCATCTTAGAGTATGCTCAAGACAAATTCGACGATGTAGTGTTTGTAGAGGATGGACTTGCTCTTGGTTCTGCAATTATGGCTCGTTGTATGAATTCCATGGGAACTCAAAAGAACCCTCTTGGTGGAAACCAAGGAGAAAAATGTATTCTTAAGAAAAGAATGCAAGCACCAGGTACAATTCCATAATAATTTACCTTATTTTTCTTTTTTATTTATTTTAATTTATTATAGTTAATTTAAAATTTTTTTTAATATTTTTTCTTTTTACTTTTCATAATTATATAAAAT
>JAFRFD010000136.1 GCA_017434525.1 Methanobrevibacter sp. | reverse complement strand
GCATCTTCACTTTTTGATTGTTTATTAAGTTTATTAATAAGTTCAATAAGGTTAGGATTAGTTTTGATAATTTTCTTAACCATTATTTACTCCTCCTTCTCACTAAAACTGATAAATTTATCTGCTTTTTCACCTAATTTTTCACAAGCAACTAATAATACCTCTTTAGGAGGCATTGATCCATCAGTTTCAATTCTAAATATGAAATCATTCTCACGATATCCTACGTTAATGTAACTTTTATCAGGAGCTCCATTTGCAGCAGCCCTGTTAATAGAAGATCTTACACAACTTTTACACATAGAACAATTTTCAATATCCAAAATTTTAATCTTTTTAGACCTTTTATCGGATTTTAAAACACCTCTAGGACATGCATCAGCACAATCATAATCAATGTCCACTTCATCATTAAAAGTAATTTCCGGATATTGTTTATAAGCACAAACAGTAGTTGGCATCCATTTTACATGATTTTTACCATAACCTACTTTTGCATAAGCTTCCACATTAAGTACTTCATCTTTTTTAAGTTTAACAATAGGAATTGTATCGTATACTGGTTTAATTTTTGAGTCTGAAGATATTAAATCCTTAGAATAAACTACTTTAGGTCCAACTTCATTTAAACTAAATGCAACACCCTGAGGTTCAAACCATCCATCATCTTCCGGCAATAATAAACCTTCTATTGCATCCAAATCAGAAACTAAAGGAGTTA
This sequence comes from Methanobrevibacter sp., assembly GCA_017434525.1. Classification (GTDB taxonomy): domain Archaea; phylum Methanobacteriota; class Methanobacteria; order Methanobacteriales; family Methanobacteriaceae; genus Methanocatella. Next base: position 858 of record JAFRFD010000136.1, on the reverse strand, counting down.
AACCAAGTCTATGTGCAAGCACCTCATTAAACATTGCTGAATCATTTCTGATAATATTTACATCCTCAATAGCTATTTTAGGAACATTAGCCATTGCAGTTCTTCTAATAGCATTAATAAAAGGTACTTCTGCATCACGAACAATGAAAACAATTTCATCATCGCTTTGACTTTTTATTTCTATCTCCATATTAAACCCTTCCAATTATACTCTTCTTCCTCTTTTACCACCCGGTCTTCCAGTACCGTCGTGAGGAATTGGAGTGATATCTTCAATTTTACCAATTTTAATTCCAGCTCTTGCTAAAGCACGAATAGTAGCTTGTGCACCAGGTCCTGGACTTCTAGGTCCATTTCCACCAGGAGCTCTTACTTTAATATGTAATCCTACAAATCCTTTTTCTTTAGCATCATCAGCTATTCTGGTTGCTGCAGCCATTGCTGCGAAAGGTGAAGCTTGTTGTCTGTCTGCACGAACAACTTTTCCACCAGACCATTGGGAAATAGTTTCAGCACCAGTAATATCTGTTACAGTAATAATAGTGTTGTTGAATGATGAGTAAATATTAGCTATACCCCATTTTTCATCTTTTGCCATAATTACACCCTTTATTCCTCTGTATTAGCTTTATTATCCTTACTATTGTTGTACTCTTCAATTTGTTTTGCTACAGGTGAAGAACGATAGAATCCGATTTCATCTTCTTGACCTCTTAATACTACATAACTTGGTGAATTGATTTTTTTACCATCTAAAGCTATGTGTCCATGTACAACAAACATTCTAGCTTCTTTAGGAGTACGAGCTAAACCTTTTCTGTATACAATAGTTTGTAATCTTCTTCTTAAGATATCTTC
>JAFRFD010000135.1 GCA_017434525.1 Methanobrevibacter sp. | reverse complement strand
TTTGCCAGATGATGTTCAAAAATGGGTAGATGGAAGTTCAAGTGGAATTACACCAAATGTTGATAAAAATATTTATAAAAACCAAATTGAAGTTAAAATTTCTGACCTTAGAGTTAGAACTGGAGCAGGAACTGATAAAAGCATTTTAGGTTTTGCATCTAAAGGATATTATAATTTTTATGAAACTGCTGATGCAAGCGGATATAAATGTTATAGAATTTCAGATGGACAATGGATTGCATCAAGTGATAATTGGACAACTGTATATCCAGCACAAACACCAACTTACAAATATAAAGAAGGAGATAAAGTAGTTATTAATGGTGCTTTATATGTTAGTTCAAATGCTGCCAATCCAAGTGGTTCAGTAAGCAATAAAGTAACTAATATTACAAGAATTGCTGTTGGTGCAGCACATCCATATAATACTACAGGAGACCTTGGTTGGATGAATGAAAGTGATATTAAACCATATGAAGAACCAACTCCTACTCCACCAAGTCCAACTCCAACAATTGAAAGAAAAGGACTTGATTTATCTAGTTATCAAGCGGGAATTAGCTTTGATGCAATTAAAAATAGTGAATACAATCAATTTGTTATTTTAAGAGGTGGATTTACTGGTTGGGGAACTGGAGTAAATTATAATAAAGATTCTAGTTTTGAGACATTTTATTCAGAGGCTAAAGCGAAAGGAATACCTGTAGGATGCTGTTGGTATAGTTGTGCCGATACACGCGAAAAAGGTATCGCCGAGGCAAATTTCTTATATGAAAATTGCTTAAAGGGAAAACAATTTGAATATCCAGTTTATATGGACGTTGAAGATTCTCATTGGCAAGTTGGAAAGAAAGACGGAGTAACTGCCGCAATTAAAGGATTCTGTGAAACTTTAGAAGCAAAGAAATTCTATGTAGGTATTTATGCATCTGACATTTCAGGATTTAAAGAAAAAATGAATATTGACCAATTAACAAATTATGATAAGTGGGTTGCTAGATATGGTTCTAAACCACAATATGTAACTTCTTATGGTATGTGGCAAACAGCTTCCGATGGAAGAATTGGTGGGTATGGAGAAAATCTTGATACAGATATTTCTTATAAAGATTACCCAACAATTATTAAAGAAGCTAAATTAAATGGTTATGGAGATGAACCACAACCAACACCTCCAACTCCACCTACACCTCCGACACCAACTTATAAATATAACATTGGGGATAAGGTTGTAATTAATGGTCAATTATATGGTAATGCTGATGGAGGCAATCCTGGTAGGGTTGTATCTAATAAAGTTACAAATATTACTAGAAGAGCCGATGGGCATCCATATCCATATAATACAACCGGTGATTTAGGTTGGATGGCAGAAAGTTCAATTTCTCCATATACTGCTCCAGCTGGTTTTGCTGTTGGAGATAGAGTTGTGCCAACTAAATTAGTAAGTTATACCGGACAAAAATTGGTTCAATATGATGATTATTATTATATTACTGAATTAAAAGGTGATAGAGCTGTATTAAGCGCAAAAAGAAACGGTAAATACGTTGTTTGGGCAGCAATGAATACGGCAAATATAAAGAAAGCATAATGAAGGGTTATTCCCTTCTTATGCAGAAAGAAAGGATGGTTTAAATGGCAAATAAAAAGAACCAAACAAAAAAGGTTGAAAAAATCGAAGAAGTAAAAGAAACTAAACCAGAAGTTAAAGAAGAAAAACTAAAAACTATCAAGATTGGTACTAAAGTAATTGTTAATGGAAGAACATTTGGAAGCCATACTTTAGAAGCGCCAATGAAAACATTAAGAAATGTTGAATCAAAGATTATTGGTATTAGTGAAGATAGTTATGAAGTTAAAGAAGGTTTTGTTTCTAAAGATTCTATAACAATTAAATAATAAGGAGGTTTTACAATGGCTTATACTTACAATGATACAACATTTGAAAGTATTGATAAAAGTTGTCCAGTTGCAGCCCAAGTACAATTAGGACAAATTATTGATACTATTTATTCAAATCTTAAATCTAAAACTAAATATAGTGGAGATTTATTAACTGATGCCCAAGCTTCTTCATTAGATAAAATGTGTGGAGCATCAGATTCAACAAATGTTGCTTCTATTATAAATAGTATATTAGATGCCAGCAAAAATGAAAAAACTGTAAACAAAATTAGTGGTACTCTTATTTCTCAAATTAACAACGACATTTGTCCAATGTTTAAAAATTGTGCATTAGGAACAAAAATTGCTGAAATGATTGATATTGTTAATGATATGGCAGACCAAAGCGAAGCTGAAATCTTAACATATGTTATTGGAGAAAGCGAAGGAACTATAGATGGTGAAAATGCAGCTATTGGCGTAGAAGTTCCAAATGGAACAGACGTAACAGCATTAATTGCAACATTTACATTATCTGAAGATGCGTCTGCTAAAGTTGGTTCTACAGCTCAAGTTAGTGGAACAACAGCAAATGACTTTACTAATGCTGTAACTTATACAATAACTGCTGAAGATGGAACGACTACTAAAGATTGGACTGTAACAGTTACTGTTGCTGAATAATAAATAAAATAGAAAGGGGAACAAAAATAAATTAATTTTTATCAAAGTTCCTCTTTTTTATCAATTTTAACTTGACA
>JAFRFD010000134.1 GCA_017434525.1 Methanobrevibacter sp. | reverse complement strand
TTTTATAGAGTGTTTACACAGTTCCGTGAGGAACAAAAACTACCCGCTATGCGGGTATGCGATATCTGTTGTACAAATAATGTCACCTTTCCTTAAAATAGAATTGTTCAAGCTCTATTTTATGAAAGGAAAGGTGACATTACTATTATATGGCAAATCAACACAATTCATTAGCTCATACTAGATGGATGTGTAAGTATCACATTGTATTTATACCCAAGTATCGCCGCAAGGTGATATACAACCAAATCAGGAAGGATATCTCAAAGTATATATCAACACTATGCAAATATAAGGGTGTGCAGATAATAGAAGGACATATGATGCCAGAACATGTGCATCTTGTGCTGTCAATCCCACCCAAGATGTCTGTGTCAAACTTTATGGGGTATTTGAAAGGAAAATCATCTTTGATGATATTTGAGAATCATTCCAATTTGAAATATAAGTTTGGCAACAGAAAGTTTTGGGCTGAAGGATATTATGTATCAACCGTTGGCTTAAACGAAGCGACAATTGTAAAGTATGTGCAAGATCAAGAGAAAGCAGACATAGTTTTGGATAAACTAAGTGCTAAAGAGTACAAGGATCCTTTTGAAAAGCCAACACAAACAAGACTCCTTTAGGAGTTAAATCCCAACAGGGGTAATACACAATAGAGCTTGAATATATAATATTTCAAGCAACGCCTTGAGACGTGGTGAAGACCAATAGCCTTATAGGCTTAGAGAAAACCACCCGTTATCACGGGTGGTAATTATTATTGAGATATAAATAATATTAGAATGGCCAATCTTCTTTTACTAAAACATGACTTCCTGAGAAAACATCCGCAAGAAGATATTCATTTTCAAATGTTAAGAAATAATAAATTGTAAATTGATCATCTATATATGAGTAGGTATTATTACCACTTGTTATTTCATAATTATGTTCACCTTTAACTATTACTAAATAATCATCTTTAATTGTATAAGGCATTTCAAAGTGTTTATAGTAACTATAAGAATCGCTGCCTATATCACTTATCATATTTGTACCATCGAAAATGAAATATGATGGTCCTAAATCACTTATATTTGGCGAACTTTTAATGGTTGAACTTATTTCCCAAAAGCCTTGTATTCTTTCAGAAAAAGGAGTGTTTAATAAAGATACAATAAATTCATCATCATATTTTGATTCTGTAGGCTTATATAATAATGTGCCTGCTTTATCTGATGATAGATATAAGCCATCTTCAGTTCTCGCACTTATAGAGTCAGTTGACCAATATTGAATTATATGATTTTTAGAATCAATATTTGTGATTCCCCCACCATAGATATGATAATCATTTTCACTTTTTTCCCAATTAATTATTGATACATATTGGCCATTATAATAATAGCCATTTCCATTATCTAAGAAACGATAAAATTCTGTGTCGTTACTCCAACAGCCTACAAGACTATAATCTTTTATAGTTGAAACTATTTCTTTCGAATCTTTAATATCGACAATATCTTCTTTATCAATGATGTCTATATTGTTATCCTTAGAAATGATATCTAGGTTTAATGAAGTGATTATTAATAATGTAGCTGCTGATATGCCAAAGATAGCTTTTTTGAGGAATTGTTTTTTAAATATTGTTTTCTTTTTATCTATAGGATAATATTCATCTTCAACGGCATTTAAAAACTCATTATCAACTGTTATTTCATTGAATTCTTCTATTTGTTTAGGAAATGAATAT
>JAFRFD010000133.1 GCA_017434525.1 Methanobrevibacter sp. | reverse complement strand
GAATGATTCAGCAAAATGCTCAATCAAATTCTTAGAAAACTTATCAGAAAATCTAAAACTTAACTTATAACTGTTACCGCTTTGAATAACATTTAAACTGAAATCAGTGATGACATCATCCATATCACGAATCATGTTTTCGGCAATATATTTATCAAACTTATCTTCACTGAAAGTCTTTTCATTCTTAAACCAATCAGGTACAAATTGGAAAATTATATTTGAATTAATATCATATTTATTGGCCAATACCCTAAACGGATAATAATTGTATTTCATCACACCATAAACTAAATCAGACATATAATCCATAAAAGAAGAAACGTCCTGATTTTTACAATCGACAAATAACGGTATTGTATTTACATACATTCCAACTGCATCCAAATTGTTAAATCTGTCCCGTCCATTATCAATAATATTAAATAATACTTCATCACTGCCAACAAATCTAGATAATGTATAAGCGAAAACACTTGTAAATAAAACATTCTCACTAACAGAATATTTATTTAAGAAGTCTTCAATGTCCACATTCAAATCAGCAATGTAAGTTCCGGGCCCGTCAGAACATGGGCTCTCCAATAAAATGCCCGCATCATCACTATCTGCCAACAAGGACTCGAAAAATTTATCTGCCATATTAAATTCTTCAGTATCTTTTATTTGAGTGTTGAAAGCAGATACTTTTAAGAATGAATCATCAACAGCAATAGATTTACCTTCAAGGATTTCGAATAAATCTTGTTTAAATACAGAAACAGATAATCCATCAAAAATCAAATGATGGAAAACAGCAAATAAGTTATATGCATCATCATTTTCTACAATTAAAAATCTGCATAAGGAATCACTTAAATCGAATGGTTTAATTATAAATTCCTTAATATCCTTCTCATCGATATCATTATCAATAGAGATTTGCGGCTTATTGCCTTTAACCAAATAAGGAACTTCAAATTCATCACTTACCCTCATTGTCAGGATAGGATGAACATCAGTCATCACATTTAAAGCATCAACCAATTCATCCAAACCATATTTTTTAGAAACAGAAATATTATGCGGAATGATATATGAATCTTTTTTATCATGAGCAACAATATCCAAATAAACATTTAACTGAGGTTCATTTAAAGGACAACCACTTTCTAAAGAATACACATTTAAATCAAAGTCAAATTTATTAATATTTTCAGAAATAGCTTTTGGTGTGCGCAACCTTAAAATATCAGCTGCTGAAAAATTATATTCCTCAAGATATGACAATACCTTTATGGCTGTCAAGGAATCTCCTCCAAGACGAACAAAGTCATCAAGAATGCCTATGTCATCCTGATTAAATATTAGTTTAAATACCCCTACAATATTTTTTTCCACATCGTTTGTTGGAGCAACATATTTTGCACGTAAGCTATCACGATTAACGTCAGGTAATGCACGCTTATCCACTTTACCATTTACATTCAATGGAATTTCATCAATTTTAATAACATATGATGGAATCATAAACGGAGGTTTGTATTCACCTACATGCTCCAGAACATTCTCCCTAAGCTTTTCCTCATCACAGTCATTATCCACAACAACGTATGCCACCAATTCATTATTGGACTCATTCTTAACTGTCTGAACACTGACATCAGTCACATAATCCAATTGACGAATAACAGATTCGACTTCAGAGAGTTCTACACGGTTTCCTCTGATTTTTACTTGGCTGTCTCGACGTCCAATAATGCCCAAAGTTCCATCAGGCAATATTCTTACCATGTCTCCTGTATGAAATAGAACATTATAATCTTTACTATCGTCAAATGGATTTTTTACGAATGCATTACTGTTTTCCTCTTCTCTATTTAGATATCCGTCTGAAATCTGATAACCTGAAATGCATAACTCCCCAACTGCTCCAACAGGCACACGTCTCAATTCATCATCCAAGATAAAAATCTTAGTATTTAAATTCCACTTACCAATCGAAGATGAATCTATTTTTTCAGTATTGCATATTGAAGTAATGAACGAAAACACTTCAGTAAGACCGTATGCATTTACAAATTGATAATTATTAGGATTATCAAATTCTCCCAATTTCTCTCCGGCAAGAAGAATAACCTTTAATGGAGATTCCTCAATAGTTTCCAGATAAAGTTTTCCCACAGGCGTTGTAATTAGAGTATGAGTAGCACCCTGTTGTGTGAAATAATCATTTAATTTTACCATGTCAAGTTTTATTTCATCCGGAACTACTGATAAACAAGCTCCTGAATAAAAACTTTGGCATATTGCAAGCGAAGCTGTGTTAAATCCAATTGTAGCGAATAAACCATAGACATCTTCATCAGTTATATTAAATTTATCAGCATAGGATTCCACACTGTTTAAGATAGCATCCCTTGTAATTTTTACGCCTTTTGGACGGCCAGTAGAACCGCTGGTATATAAAACAGAAGCCAAATCACTGTAAATTACAGGCAAGCTATATTTCGTTTCAATACCTTGCCTAACAATATCGGAAATATTTAATAAAACAACATCCTCAGTTAAATTTTTGGCACGATCATAAGTTTCATCAGAAACAATAACTACTTTAGAAGAAGTATCATCCAGCATAAATCGTAAACGCTCATCAGGATGATTATCATCCAAAGGAACATAGACAGCACCTGCAGACAAAATACCCAAGACACAAAACATATATAATTCAGAACGGGGAACTAAAAAGCCCACACAATCTGAAGCAACAATACCCAAATCAGATAATTCTTTAGCTATTCTATCTGCAAAATATGCTCCTTCACCATAAGTATAATACTTATCATTATATGCAACAAGCTTATTATTAGGATTTCTTGAAAGATTATAATTAAACGCATCTAAAACATCATTAAACTCAATATTACTTTCTGTACAATTATAACTATCCAATAAATTCATATCAGATTGAATTGAATAATCAATATCTGACAATAACCCAACATCCATCATTTCATTTAAAATTAATTTATAGGTTTTTACAAAGCGTTCAATCAGTTCTTTAGAGTATTTATTGGAATATGATATCTTAATTTCCAGATTATTTTCAGAATTGAAAATATTGAATGATAAATCATTTTGAAGGTCATGTTTTAATTCTTCTATATTGGAGTCAATTTGAGTATTATTAATATTATGAGAATAATTAAATAGAACATTAGAATTTAAATCATATTCATGGGCTAAAATTCTAAAAGGATACATATCACATTTCATTACTGAATTGATTAAATCTGAAGCATATTCGAAAAAAGAACCCACATCATTATCTGTACAATCCATCAGAATAGGTAATATTTTAACAAACATCCCCACAGATTCAGATAAATCAACATTTTTCCTTCCATCATCAATCAAATTAAATAAAACCTTGGAGGAACCTGTGAATCTTGATAAAGTATATGCGAAAACACTTGCAAAAAACTGATTATGTGTTAAAGAATGACTTTGTAAAAAAGAAGTTAAATGTTTATTATCAATATTTAAAGTGTCATGATATAGAAAATCATTATTTTCATTATTAATAGAAGGCAACAACTCATAAACTTCATCTTTATCAACTAACATGGAATCAAAGAATTTTTTAGAATCATCCATATATTCAGAAGTTATATTCTCCTCAAATGAAACTTGCCTCAATATGCCATCATCAACAAAATCAATATCTTCATTATTCAATATGGAATTTAGACTGTTCAAGAGAATGTTTAGCGAATTAATATCAAAAATCAAATGATGAATATCCATACATAAACAGGCAGAGATATTATCCACAATTAAAAATCTAGATAATGACTTTTCCAATTCAAAAGGCCTGACAAAAGATTTTACATCATTTAATGATCCTTCACTGATTTCAGGTTCCGCATCAAAAGAGCATACAGGAAAATCATCATTATTGATTATGATGCGTGCTTTCAAAATAGGATATATATCAAATAATTTCAATAAAGCATTATTAATTTCATTAGAAGAATAATTATTCTTGAATTCTATTTTAAATGGATTATTATAACCTGTACCCACATCTTTAATATTTTCATGTAAAAAAATGTTTAATTGAGATTCTGATAAATGGGAATTTATTTTAAAATCAGTAGAATTATTATTCTTAGAAAAATTTTTAATATGAATACCTCCAAATAATGAATTTAACTTTCCAATTTTATTTATCACTAACTCATATTCTTACAAAATGGAATTAATGACTAATATATTTGATTAAACACATTAACTTTATATGATGCAAATCTATTTTTTCAGTAATTGATTTAATCAAAATTATAAATTAAATCTATGGATTTTTAAATAAATTAAATAATCACACATAAAGTATAATCATATTATATTAATGTTCATTATCCATTCCATACTACAGGGTTTGTCCGTTAATTAATTTTTTGATTTTTTGATTTTTTATATTTTCATTCTACAATATATTTTTTTTTCATGAGGTGTTTTATTTTAAAACTATATTTTTGTTCTATTGATTCTATTGTGATGATTATTATTTCTTTTTTTATGATATGGGTCGTATTTTTATAGGAAAAGGTTATGAAAAGTTTTGCTTACTCTGATTGGCTTTGTGATAATTGAGTGAATTTTAAATTAAAAATGGGGGGGTAAGTGTCTTTATTTTTTTTCAGGGTATTGTTATGAGTGTTGCTTTTAGGTGGTCTCGTATTTTTATTAGGTTATCTACTGTTGATTCGATTTTTAAATCTATGTCTGCTTTTTGTTTTCCTCTTCTTTTTAAATCAGGGTATTGTCTTGCGTTTTTTAATGTTCCGAATCCTCCTTCGCTGTATATTCCTCGGTATTGGTATATGGATAATTCAACGGAGGCTATGAAGTTTTTTCTTAATTCTAAAATTAATGGGTGGGTGGATTCGTGGAAAACACGATATTTGCTGTTTCCTGCGCATTTGTTGTGGAATGGGCATTCTGGACATTTGGTGGATTTAAATACTCTTTTATTTTCGCCGCGTATTTTGTGAATTCCTCTATTTTCTATTTTATCATAGGGGCATTGATAATATTCCCCAACAGGATCGAATAACATATTGTGTTTAGCGTACGGATTAGAGATATTTGTCCCATTACGGCGTTTACTTTGGTTTAGGTCTGGTATAATTGGTATAATGTTTCTTAAATATGAATATTCCAATGATTCAATGTCCCAGTATCCATTGTCAATCAAAATGTATCGTGGTGTTTTTCCTAAATTTGAAATTACATCATCTATTATTGGTATTAATGTTTTTTTATCATTTTTTTCTTGTGTAATTCTTTGTGAAACTGTGAAACCTGTTTTTACATCACGTACGGTTTGTAATGTGTATGCATACCTTGATGTGCCGTCTTTCATTTTCATTTTTCGTGATTCTGGATCTGTGAGATTAACGCGTTTTTTACCATCATAATTGTCAACTAATTCATCTAACCAGCCTATTACCCAATCACGATTCTCTTGTGATTGTAAAGCTGTTTTTAATAAGTTAATGCCATGTTGATTTAAATTTTTATCTATTTCTTTAACTAAATCTCCTAATTTTTTTGGTAATTTGTCTGTAAAGAAGAATTTACGCAATAATGACCATTTAGAGTTCTTACTGGTGTCAAAAGACAAATCATAGATTAAATCTAATAAATAATCTAATTGTCCGATGGATAATGTTTTAAATTCATTTGCAAAAGCTTTAATTTTAGTACTATCTGCAACTAGAATTTCACCTCCCACTAAACCCAAATCTATGCCTAAATCAATCGTATACTGGAAAAATTCGATGATTAATAAAGGATTTTCAAGTTTGAAGTTATTTAGTGTTGTTTTTCCCGGACTCTTATTATTTAGAATATAATTTACTGATTCACTATTATCAGAGATCCATTCAACTCTTTTTCTTAAAGTACGCTTATTACTATAAACAGAATAAATTTCAAAGGCCAATAACTCTTCCCACTCATAATCAGGCCTTCTACCACCAGCATAATCTCGAGTAAAAAGAAGAGGATATTTATTCTTAAAATCATTTACAGCCCATTTAATAATCTTAGACATATGATTATTATCTAAATTATCACCAATCAACTCTATTGTAAATCTAGTTTCCATATTTCTTTGTACTGAAGTAACAGAAGCCATATATTATCAAACAACCTTTTATAACTCTTTTTTAAAACCGACAAAAAACAATATAATTTAAATATAATGACTCCCCAAAAATAATAAATGGGGAGGTTTTGTTTTTGGTCGTTATTAAACATTTTCTCCCCAATATCTATATAACTCTTTTTATATACTCTACATTTGAAATACGACCTTTTAATTTTTTTAATTTTCTACATTAATATCAATAATACGCTAATAAAATAATCGTGAGAAATTAAGGATATCTAATTTAATTTAAAAGAAAAGGCATTAAATAACTATTAAATTGTAAAAACATCTTTTTAATTAATCATCAAATCAAAATAAGGCAATTATGATTGTGGGTAATGGATTTATTTGTAATAATTGGTCGTTGTGAAATTTCAATTTCATTCGGGTCTTTTGCCCACATCGAAACAGATTTATTCATTAACGGACAAACCCATTATATTTTCTTAAAAAATAATTATTTGTTCAACCATTATAGGGCATGTATTTATACTATTAATTAAATAAATAACTGTATAATTATATATGCTTTAAGCAAACATGTTTTTTGCGAACTTAAAGTATTAATTAATATATGGTTTTTACTTAGCTGTATAATTATATTCCTATAATGGGGGTTTTACTAAATGAAATTTGCAAAGATTATGGTAATAATTGTTATTTTTGTATTTGCTATGTCTGTGTCGTGTGCTGCAGACACGAATAATGCATCAATAAGTGAAGATAACAGCCAAATGCTTTTATCCTTAAAAAATGAAATAACTGATGATACAAGCGAAAACAGTATATTGGCACAAACAAATAATGATGAAACATTAAGTGCCCAAAAAAATAGTGAAATACTGCGAGCAAATGAAGGAAACTATTCAGACTTACGTGATGACATTTTTAATAATGGTGGAAACTTAAAAAAAAGTTATTATCTCTATCAACAGGGTGATGGTGAGACAATTGTAATTAGAAATGATGGTTTTACTATCAATGGTAATGGTGCGGTAATTGACATGAATGGGTCAAATATCCGAGCATTTAATGTAACTGGTTCTGGCGTAACATTTAAAAATCTAACTATTAAAAATGCAAACTTTGATGGTAGTGGCGGAGCAATTTACTTTAGTAGTTCAGGTACTGTGTCAAATTGTAATTTTACTGGCAACAATGCAACTGGTGAGGGTGGTGCTATTAACATGGGGGGTGGTGCAGTTTACTTCAATGGTGATGGTAATGTGACAAATTGTAATTTTACTGGTAACACTGCAACGGGTACTAACTCTCGGGGTGGTGCAGTTTACTTCTTGAATAATGGTAATGTGGGAAATTGTAATTTTACTGGCAACACTGCAACTGGTGGTGGTGCTATTAACATGGGGGGTGGTACTGTGTCAAATTGTAATTTTACTGGCAACACTGCAACTCGTAATGGTGGTGCAGTTCACTTCTTTATAT
>JAFRFD010000132.1 GCA_017434525.1 Methanobrevibacter sp. | reverse complement strand
GGAAGGTCAAACAGTTACAGTTAAAGGTTATTTTGTTAATGATGATGTAGAAGCGGAAACTGTACCAATAGACAATAAATATGTCACTGGTGAAAGTTTTTGCATCGAAGAGGTTGTTTAAATAAAATTCTTTTAATAAGTCTACTGGGGTCTTGAACACGCAACTGCAGAACCGCAAGAAACAAAGCAAGAAAGCAACTCATTGATGGACGAGTTGGAACGACTGGGAAATATGTATGAGAAAGGATTGCTGACAGAGGATGAGTTTGCTATTGCAAAGAAAAAGTTACTAGATGGATGATGTCAATGATGATAGATCCAACAACATTTAGAAAAGCATTAGAAAATGCAACTTTAGACAAAATCATCAAAGAACGAGATAAACTTATACGGGAAATTCGCAGATATGAAAAAGGTAAAATACCTGAAGATGAATATTGTATGGATCCAAGCCCTGAAGTTGTTTATAGGATGAACAATGTATATCTTGCTGAATTATGTTATTTAATAATTGAAAAAGATAAAGAAAAAGATGACTATTAATTGGAGGCACCATGGCTAAAGGCATCTACAAAATAACAAATGACAGAACTGGGGAAGTTTATGTTGGTCAAGCCAAAAATATAGAATCTAGGTGGAATAGGCATCTTAGAGAATTAGCCAAAGGGCAACATCACAATTCAGGAATGCAAAAAGACCATGATATAGGGGATACATTTTCATTTGAAATACTTGAAGAAATACCTAATGCAACAAAAGCAGATCTTTATAATAAAGAAGCACATTATGTAAAAAAATATAATAGCTTTCGTGAAGGATATAATCAAACTCCTGGTGGAGCTATGGATCAATTCAAAGGCAAATATGAATATGGTGGTGGAAGATTACCTTCTGAAAAGCACAAACCAACTGATGCATACAGGTCAAATGAACTTGACTCTGAGTTTCCAATCAAATTCTGCCCCCATTGTGGCATTGAAGTAAAAAAACCAACACTACGATGTATAAAATGCGGCAAAATATTTTTTGATTTTGATAAAAAAATTGATGATACAATTGTTCAAACAGAAGATTTTTCTAATGTTAAAACTAAGCACATAGATGAAGCAGGAGTCTCTTTTGATTTCCCAAAATATTATTTATTGGCAGACATTCCAGATAATGCTCCTGATTGTGTTATTGCATTAGCAAAAGAGGATGGGGCATGTGATCTAATGGTGGAACTGTCCAGTTCTAAAGATAGAATTAAATATGAGGGTGCTAATTTTATATCAGCATACAAAAAATATATCTCTGATTTAGGTTATTATGATATAAAAACTATATCCGGATTTGGCTCTAAAAAAGCTTGTTTCCAATCATATATCAACCATGAATTAGGAACTATCAAACAAACTACCTATTTTGATTTCAGATTTAAAAAAGACATAAGAATTACATTCAACACATTAAAAAATGTTGATTATAATTGTATGGATGATTTAAAAGTCATTGAAAGTAGTATTAATTATAAAACATTTAAAAATTCATTATTGGATCATAATTATAATGAAAAGCAAGATGAAAGTGCTAAAAATAAAATCAATTCTTTAATATCATTTTTATTTTATCGTAATGATGAAGATGAAATTAGATTATCCAAAACAAAAATTATGACATTAATTGTATTTTTAATTGTTGTTATAGGGAATATAATCAATCCGGAAAATCACAATACATCATTATTAAGTTTGATTGTTATTGGAATAACTATCGGATCAATAATTGCAATTCCAACATATGTCATAGGCAATATATTTCATAATATCTCAAAAAAAGATAACTTTGATAGTAAAGATAAAACAATAATGAATTATTTATTCTATTATAAAGATGAACTTAATGAAGTTAGATTATCTAAAATTAAATGTTTATCGTGGATAATAGCAATTTTTGTTGGTTTATTAATCGATATACAAATTTGTCTTATTCCAAACTCTCAGGGGATTTATGCCGCAAATTTAATTTTTTGTATTTTATTATTTGGATTTATAGCAGGAATTATAACATACATATTTTCATCTATTATTGTAAAACTATTTGAATAAAATGCACTCCAACATACACTTTTAACCCATCCCAACAGTAAATATATACGACCAAACTCCGCCCAGTAATGCATCAGGCCAAGCTGTCCCAATCTTTGTTTCGCTGCAATCGAACAAATATTGCGGCTTTGATGATTAAAATAGAAATTATCTATTTTTACAATTGATACCTATGCACATCTGGGAATAAATAGATTCAGGCATGGCTAGATTGTTTAACTGTTGTATAGTCTCAATATCATGGTATCTATGGTTAAAATACCGTCACTGCTCAAGCCAACATAATTTCTAACATAATTCCATATACATGAACAATCCTGTTTGCAGGGTTTAAGTAAAACATTGCATTGTAATATGTCTTGTTTCATAATTTTTACCATGCATTTATCTGTTATTAAAAAAGTGCGGGTTAAGCCATGTTATGTATTTGTTAGATTTTTGTTATGTATGTTTTTGTGGCCGGATTTGAAAAATAGAATTAGTGGTTGGCCGGTTGTGAAATAATTTTTGGAGCATAACATCTAACAGAAAATGTATATGTGCATATAATATTTTTCCCATATACCTACATCCTCATATAATGTATATGTATAATATAAATAATGTTATTTTGTTATTTTATTATTATATTATTATTTATTAATTAGATATTATGACTTTATTTTAAAAAAAGAGAATTTTTAGGGATTTTTGAAAATCTAACAAATTTCTAACAAACAGATAACAAAAGGTTAAAAATGTTATCTGCAGTTAGTAAATAATAAAAAAAATTAATTTTTTGCTTTTTTATCTTCTTTAATGTACTGAACATCAAATACTTTTTCTATTAACTCTTCGGGTTGGATTATAAAACCACGAGTGTTGCCTCTTGTTGTAGAAATGACCTTTGAAGAGTCATAAGTGATATTTTTAACTTCAATATCCAACTCTTTTAATATTGTTTCATAATCAAGATTTTCACCAACAAGTTTGCTGACTTCTTTTTCAAAGCCTTTTTTATTAACAACAAATTCTTGATCGTTTTTTCTATAATATAACCAATTTATCAAACCATTGTTGGCGCAGCTAATAAAATCATTTGTTGTAAAATCACTAATGGCATATCGGTAATTTGTTCTAAACAGATTATTCAATCCTGATCTAATTGTGGAGCATTTATCTACTTCAAAACTGTCTATAGATTTTTGTGTTTCATACACAGCAGGATTAAATTCCTCTCCAACTTCCTCTGCAATTTCTTTCAAAATTTTGATAGTTAATTTTTCCAAATCAAACAACTCTTTTGAGTGGAATTCGACATAAGGTATGAACTTGTCCGCAAAGGCCCTACCTAAATGCCTTAATGTTTTAAGAGGAGAATCTTCAAATTCAGGAGCATATTCAATTTCGAATTCATCAGCATCCTTTTCACTTACAACCATATCTGCCGAATAATAATTAATGTGGTATCTACGTGTAATAAAACTTTTAAATTCAATATATTCATTCATTGTGAATATTGGTAATCCTAATGCCAGATATTTAATTGTATCTTGAGGATTTGATTTATCTTTTGTAGACCTTGTCTGCTTGTTATAAATACAGTTTTTCATTGGATCCTGCATCTCCTCGCGCGATAGCAATGTATATGCTTCATCAATAATTGCTGGCAGTGTGCTTTCTTGTAATCTGCTACCAAATACTGATGTTGTGTCTACTGATTGGTTTCTATCTGTGGGATTTGAATATAACCATGAGAAGTTTTCGCAACTGCCAGTTTTATTGGTTTTAGGAACACCTGTAAGCACTAAGCCATACATTTTTTTGGATTTGCCTATCTCTTTGATACACCATCCAAATGGAACCCATAACATGAATCTAAATACTGTACAATCATTAGGTATTGCTGAACCTCTGTTTTTAAGAAGTTGATTTGTTAGTTTAATTGCTTTTGCAATCTCTACTTTTGTTGGTTTTAAACCAGTGATTGGTGTATTTTCAACCACTTTGCCATCTTTGATGAAAAATCCTTCTTTAAAAACACGTTTTTCTTTAATGATTAAAGGTTTACCATATATTTTGTCATCTATACTTTGAATAATGATTTTATTCATCGTTGAGTTAATTGATTTTGCATTTTTTTTAAATAATCTTTCTTGTTCTAATAATCGTATTAGTTCGTTGAAAGTTTTTTCTTCAATTTCCTTATCTTCATCATACAACAAATCTTTATATGATAAGCTTAATACTGGTTCAAATAATCCTAATTCATCTTTTGTAATGATTATTTGTTTTATGTTGATTCTACCAATCAATTCATATGTTGTTTCAACTTCACCGTCTTTTTTCTTTTTAATTATTTGATATAATCCTGTTTCGTTTTGTATATAATTTTTTGCAAATTGAATTCCTTCGATTGTCATTTTTTCACCAATTTTAATAATGGTGTGCAATCCATGCCAATACAACTGAAAAATCTATATATTTATAAATAACATAAGAAAAATAGTTAATTTGGAATTGAGGTTTACTGATTTCTATGTTATTGCATGGATAGCAATACCTTTTTTTTATTTTGTCTAGCATAACTCCAACAAAGGACAAAGTTACTGGCACATTATGTTATTACTAATTTATTTTTAGTCACGCTATAGTCATAATTTAAAATAATTATCTCTATAGTATTTCACTTTCATATTCCATTATTTCAGCTATTTCTGACAGATTCAAATCTAGTGCTTCACCCATACGTAGATACCAGCCAACACATCCCTTTTTAAAATGATCAACATCATAATCATGCATTTTCCAGCCATTTTCTGATAATTTTTTACCTTTATAAGTTATCTCTAGATAATCATCATACCAAACATCTTCACATTGGTATTTTAGGGAGGCATGTGCTGGTAAGGCATATAAACCCGAATCTGCATCTTTTAGCTTTGTATCCAAAACAATTAACTCATTTCCATATTTGTCTTTTACATAATAATCGATTACCTGTCCACAAATGCGGTCGCCCTTTTCTCTTGGATAAAAATAGTTAATCATTTTATGCACCCCCAATTTTAATTTCCTTTGCCTTTTCGCGTTGGTATGATTCAGCTACGGCCCAGCGTATAATGCTTGTCTTGTTCAACAACTTTTTTTCTTGCAGATATGCCACCATATCTTGCATTTGTTTATCCATTCGCACCGTAAAGGTGTTTATTTCTTCTTTTTTTATATTATTTTCATTACACATAGATAGGAATCTAAATTCTAACGCTTATATAAACGAAATTTTTTCCAATCTGAAGTAGGACACCAAATATTGCCTTAAATTGCTATTTTTTTTAACAATAACTGCGAGACACCTAAGAAAAAATCACCTTTGCCAGAAAAGCCACTCGTAAGAGAGAGTGATGTATATTACTGTGTGTGCTAATCTCACAGATTTGAGAGAGTTTTAGCACATGCAAACATCAACAATCAAATAAAAAGGTGAAAGAATGAAAGATTTTCTATATGTAAAAAGCAATGGCCTTCGTTGCAAAGGACAAGATGTGTCCAGATGTAATAAGAAAGCTGATTTTTGCTCCAACTGCATTAGAGCTTTTCCCTGCAATGATGGATTTATCTGTCCGCATGGCTTAGATATCAACTTCTAAATGTGTAACTTGATTTTTTACAAACTTTATTTCTTTTTTGGTGATATTATGAACTTGAAAATGTTAGAAACAACTTTGGACAATATGGTGTTCGATTACTATTGTTTCGTTGACCATATGGATTTTATGACTGTTGAAGAAAGACAAGTATCTTCTATTTCTTTTGAAGAGCTTGGAATATTATAGGGGGCAAATGATGAAAATACCAAATAACAAAGAATTAGAAGCTCACATTAATGAAAAAGTTATTGATAGCTTTGCAGAGTTAGTTTTTGTAGCGGAGTTTGGATCTTATGAGATGAAATCTTCATTTAGATTGTTGGATGCTTTCGATAAAACCAACAAATTGAGTTATGGCTCACTATTGGATTTTGCTAATTATTGTAGCAATGTATCTCGTTATTACACCAATCCTAAAGCTAAAGTTTTGCTTAAACAAGTTGTTAAAGATGTTCGGGCTTTCTTGGATAATAACGAGTATTTTTTAATCTAACATAAATTAACAATGTTATATTGAGTATTTGGCAGTTGAATGTGTCCTGGAACAAGACAAAAAACTGTTCCACTATTATTAAATAAAACTGGTGGTTTATATGAATTTTGAAGAAAGAAGGCAATTTCGGAAAATTGATTTTGAATTGAAAATGTATTCGTTGGATGCAGACATTAATCAAATCAGGCATGATTTGGAAACTTCTGACAATCCAAAAACAATTAGAAAATATTTTGAACGAGTCCAATACCTTGTTGAAACCTACAGAGAGCTGATGTTATCAGGAATCCGACTTGACATTAGTTACGACCAAGGTTATATGGAAACATTGGCAGGTATGTTGTTTGATAGGTACTGTGCATTGGTATAATTGGTGATACGATGATTTTGAAAATATTGGATGAAAATGCTGTCGTTATTGCAGCAATACAAGTATATGAAAATAATTACGATGGTAATGTCTCTGTTATGGACACATTCCATTGTAATGCTTTTGAAACTGGTTTTGATACAATTTTTGGAAGCAATGACCAAGAGGTTGTTGTTCAAATTAAAAGAGGTGAATAATATGGAAGATTTAGTAAACGATGCAATTGCATTCTTTAAAATGGTCGGAGGATCCGATGCACTAAGTGACAAAGGTTTCGATACTGGAGATATTATGCCTTTGGAATACTGTAATGAGATAGTTGAACTTTGCAAAAAATATGACATTGCCTGTGATGATACTATGCCAAATGGCATTTTAGATGCAGAGTACGATTTGGAGAAATTTTTCAAAACAAAATTAGAAGAAGCTGTTAAAGGAGGAAATTAAGATGTGTAAATGTAAATTTTGTGAAAACTTGTTAGATGAAGAAATTAAAGTTGTTGATTTTACAACTGGACCTTTTGGAGATGAATTTTATCACTGGGAACAAGGGTTTCGTTGTACCTACAATGGATCTGAAGCATTGGATATGGAAGGTCTTCAGAAAAATGGATGCAGATGTATAGGAGGTGAGCAATAAATGGCTGTTGCATACAATAACTCAATGTACACATTAGATATTCCAGATTGTGACTGGAATTACTCCAAATGCAAAGGATGCCCATATGCTGAAGACAGCTTGTGCTGGAAGTTAGGTTGCATAAAAGAAATTGAATAATTTTTTTTTCAAATTTTAAAGTATTACTAATTGTTGAATTTTTATTATTGAGTTGGCAGTCTCAATATAAAAACTGCCATTTATTAAATTTTGAGGTGTTGTTATGAGCTATGATAAAAAAGCATACAAACAAAGACAAAATGAATTAAAAAAGGAAATTAAATCAATAATGGAAGATTTTATACCTTCTTTAATTGTGGATCCAGACGAAATGGACAAATACCTGGGTAATCTAGCGGGCTTATATGGTTACAGTTTATATAATCAGATAATTGCATTTAGACAATTCTATCTGAAATATGGCCGTGAACCTGAAATTTTCCAATCATATGGCAGGTGGAAATCTGTAAACAGATTCGTTAAAAAATCTGAATCGGGGGTTAAAATGGTCAGACCGCAACCCTACAAATATAAAAAACTCAATGAACTGACTGGAGATGAGGAAGAAGAAATTGGAATGACTTGGAGGTTTTTCACTGTGTTTGACCTTAGTCAGACTGATGGTGAACCTTTGCAAAGGAATGATTTCATTAAAGGAAAAGCACTCATGAGTTATGATGAAATTAAAACTGTTGTTGAAAAGGAATTCAAAGTCATATCTTCACCTTTGGAATTAGAAAAAGGAGCTACCAACTCCGAATGGATTAGAATTAGTGAAAAATCATCCGAAAACTATAAGATCTCCACTATAATTCATGAAGTTGCTCACAATAAATTGGGTCATTTTGAAAGGGATATATCTAGAGAACAAGCAGAAATTGAGGCAGAAAGCTGTGCATATCTAGTAACCAGTCTATTGGGGCTGGATAATCAAAAATCAAAGCTTTATATAAATTCATGGTCACCTAAAGCTGCACAAGATGCTGTTAAAGATTCTGCAGCACACATACTTAAAGTTGCAGAGGAAATTTATAAAACCATCACTGCTAACAACTACCAACTCAAACTGTTGTAAAACTACTGTACTGCCATCACCACTAATTTTATATGAACTGACCGTAATGTCGTTAAACTAATATTTTTTGGAGGAATTCAAATGGAATTTGAAAATATGGATTTAGAACAATTGATTGACAATGAAGTAAACGTTGGAGAACATATATCTATGGATGACATTTTGGACAATGCTGTTGAAGATGATTCAGCAGATGAATCCTGCTTTGTATTAAATGAAGCTCAAGCAAATCAAGTCATCAAAGGATTAGTCAACGATCCGGCCATTACAGATGAATATTGGGATGAAAAAGTCCAGCATACTCGTGACGACATTTGCTTCCAGTTAGAGCAGTATGGCTGTATTGATGTGAAAGAGATTGCCGATTTCCACGGTTCTGCCGTTTATCAGATGGTGGAAAAGTATTTGTAAGTTGAACTTTGACCTGAGCAAGTCAATAAAAACTACTCAAACTAATTTTTTAGGAGTTGATATCGTGTTAGATATAGTATTAGATGAAGCAAGAGTTCAGAAATTTTTTAAATCAGATGTTGAGTTTGTTGAAGATTTGACAGATGAAGTCAAAGCGTACAGACAGAATGATGGGGAAATAGCCGTAGTGATTGACTTGATTCACAAAGATGTCACCGAAGAAACATTGCAATTTTTTCAAATCGTAGCTGAAAGTTATTATTTCAAGTACGATGAAGTGCCTGTGAACATTTATGTTATCACATTAGGTTGCAGAGTTTTAGCAAAGGAACATACCATTCCATCAATAGCCAAATTTACCATTAAATTATGTTGCAGAGATTACTCTGTCTTATAAAGGAGTTGATATTATGAAATTGAATAAAATACCAGTACCTCAAGAAACTTGCCTTGTCGAAATTGTTAGTGAAGATAATGCTTCCAATCACGCAGTATACTTCTTGAACATCGATGGTGAGTTAATAGATCATGTAATTGTTAGGGAAGCAACTGTTTCAGAAGTCGTGTCATTAATTCCACATATGTTTAAGATCCATTTTACACCGATGCAGATGTGGGAAATGCAATGCGCCACTATGTTCAATAGGATTTTCGAGCCGGATTTAATCCCATATGATAGCATATTCGCTTGGCAAATGGATTCAGAACTGGTGGCGATCATAAGACATTTTGGCAAGATTAAAAATGTCCTGAACTATTTGGAAACTGAGGAATTCAGATCTGAAGCACATATTGTCGATGATTTCATTTCTGCAAGACCTACACCAATTGAACAGGAATCAGAAGAGGTGCATAGGCGAGGAATTGTTGCCAGGAATAAGATGCTGAAAATTATACAGGAATGGGTGATTTAAATGAAATATTTTAGATTTACAATAAATCCGAAAGGAAATGAGTTTATGGTGTCTGTAAGGATTGATGAGTTTTTAAATGGTGTTTGGAGATTAGTAGATTACTATGTATGCGATTCACAGTCAATCTCTTCACGTCTAATATGGGAGAGAGAAAAAGCAGTTGAAGGCTTATTTGATCTTGAAATTATCGATAACAGACCTTACTTTACTATGGTGTAATTAGACTGTCGAACTTGACCAATGGCTCTTAAGTCAGTTAAACTGTGAGCTAAATAATTAATAGGAGATGAAAATATGGGATTACTTTTAGCGTTAGCTTCAATAGCCATTGCTTCAGCAGCTTTATCTGGTGCTGCGAATGATGCTAAAGCATCAAATGCGGATAGGAGAGTTAGAAATTTAGGATATGATTTGGACAGAGACTTCGAAGATGTTCTCCGAGCATGCCACATTTCTAGAAAGAAACAAGATGGTGTTAAATATCTTCCTGAAGATCGTTGGAGAGATTGTGTATCATACATCCTACGCATGCCATACACCACTGATAAAGATGTGGAAATGTTTCGTTTGAGATACAATCGAATCAGGAAACAGGAGCTAAAGAAAGTTCAAGACAAATGGGATCAGAATTACAACAATGCTTATCAGGAATATCTTTCAAGTACAGAGCCAGTTGTAGAAATTGTGTTTGAAAAGACACATTATCTTTTAGAAGAGGATGTTGTACTTGATTTAGTTGACAAGCTTTACAATGAAACGTTCTTTGGTCAAGAGCTTGCCGTACAGAAACCTAAGGTTGTATTTAACCCAGATGCAACTAATATTTCATTCCATGAAGTGTGGGTTCTTAAAGTTCCTGGAGGAAAACAGAAAGCTAAGAAATACTGGAAGGTTTGCAGTCGCAAATTAGGTTTTCCTATAGACTAAACATCAATTAAACCATCACCAATTATTATTTTTTAGGAGTTGTTACTATGGATTCAGTTAAAATAACATTGGACATTGTAGATAGAATTGAAGAAGTTTTAGATTTGGGATATGCAAGATTGTATGTCAATGTTGATGATCTTGAGAATGGAAATGGGTTCTTGCGTGTTTTGGCTATGCAAGGACCCAAAGATATAATAGTGTATGAAGGCAGATTTGCATTGGATGTTTGCGGTCAAGTGTTAAAGTTGCTTGAAAGATCCAAATATGAGATGACTAATTTTACAACAGGAGGTGATGACTTATGAATGTATTTGAAGCTTTGATTATTGGTGCAATCATAATAGCAATCTTGTGCTGGATTGTTCCGGGATTTAGTGCATTGCTGCTTTTGTATATTATATTTTGTGTTATTATATAAGTGAATGTTGTAGTGATGATTTATTCTTTTTGTCTTATATATTCTAATACTCTCTTACCATCATCAGTTAATGAATAAAGGCGTCCTTTGCGAATGCGCGGTGTTGTATTGTATACCAAATTGTATTTTCGTAATTGGGCAAGCAAATTACTAATGTGATTGGTTCTGACATCTATTGCATCACCTATTTGCTTAGGGGAGTATAAATCGTAGCTCATGAATAAAATTATGTTTTTTCTATGTTCTGAAGCTAGGACAAATGCAACTTTTTCTAAGAATTCTTCATCATTACACATATACCATATTTTTGTTCTATTAAAAAGGCATTGATATATATTGCAAAACACACATACTATACATTAATAACACACTTGTAACAAATTTTATATAAAGGTGAATATTATGGCTGATGACTTTGGTGGAGCAATAGTGTTAGCAGTTATAGCAACAATTATTGCTTTAATATTAGGTATTATAGGTTTATTCTTAAACTTAAATTGGCTGAGCTTTCCGATAGCGGTATTGATTGTTGCAATCGGTTTAGGATTGCTGAGTGATGATTTTGTATCTGCAGGCATTGCTGGTGCAATTACCGGATTTCTAACAGCATTCCTTAAAGGTTTTGTAATATCAATATTTTGGGGAGGATTTGCTGCATCAATATTAAACAATGCGATAGGTGGGCAATACTTATTGCTCATAATTGTTGGAGTGATATTTGCAGCTGGATCAAACATGATTTTAAGCGGAAAAGGGTGATACAATATGAAAAAAATAATAACAATACTAATGTTTGCAGCAGTATTTGGACTGGTAATGGGTTCTGTTGCTGCGGCGGACTTACAAGAACATGATTTCAATGGGCAATTTACACTTGATGTTCCTGGAAACTACTGGATGGCTAATGCTGGGGCAGATGGACATCAATATGAAGATGGAAATGGGATTAAAATTCAATACTTGACACTTGACGACATTAATGGAGGAACTTTTGCAGAATATCTGACTTCACAAGGCCTGAAAGATGGTAAAGCTGATGGTAACTTCACAATATTTCAAAACGATGGGAAATATGTTGTTGTTGTAAATTCAAGTGATGAAATGTACATTATCACTGACAAAGATTTAAATGAAGCAAAAGCAATAGCTGCTAGTGCAGATGTAGGAACAGAAACAACAGCTAATGTTGCTAATGAAACTTCCACTCCTGCAAATGCTACTGTGGAATTGGAATCTCATGACTTTGATGGCAATTTTAAAATGGACATTCCAAAAGGAGCTTCGTTTAAAGAAACAACAGATTCCGAAGCATCATATAATGGAGGAATAGTTTATACTGACTCTTCTAATGACATTAATATTACATTTGTTGAAAATGATGAAGTTGATGATAAGTTTGTAAGTGAACTTGTCGGTAATCTGAAAAAGGAAACCGGTGCTGAAGTAACAACAAATGGGAATCTGAATGTAGTTTCAGTGGGTCCCTACAATGAAGTAATCTTTAATGATGGAAATAAAATGATAATGATTGTTACTAGTCAATTAGATTTAGATACTCTTACCGCTATGGCGCAATCTACTGAATTTACAAAATAGGATTGTTGATTTATGGCTAAAAAATATTGTAATCAATGTGGGCAGGAATTAGATATTTCTGCTCAATTTTGCTCTGCTTGTGGAGCTAAAGCACAGCCTTTAGAAACAGAAACCGTGGGTGCAAAAGTTGATAGGATTATTGATAAAGCTAAATCTACAAATAAAGGAGGCATAAATGTCAAAATATTGATTGTTGCAATCGTTGTATTATTGGCAATATTGATTTTAGTATTTGCATTGGCTGGTGGAAATGGTTTGGGTTCTGATGCGGTGGATGTTACCAGTGTTAATCTTGATCATAAATATTTCTATGCAAATGTTGTTTCAAGCGGCAGTGTTGACGAGCGACCAATCAAAGGAATAATTGAATTTAGCTTCATGCCAAATCAATATCTGGAACGTGTAACTGGAATCGGTTTGCAGAATATTGAAATTACTTATGCTGATGGCCAAACACAGGATGCCGGTTCAGGAACCTTCAGTGAATATTATAACATTTACAATCCACACCAAGAGTATCCGTACAGCATGACTTACGTTGTAGATTTGTACACTAAAGCAGATGATAATATTGCAGCTTATTTTGATACAACACATATTAAAGCAGATATTGTAATAAACACAACTGATGAAGTAAACAAAGTAATTGGACATATTGATAATGATGTGGTTCCGCCGAGCAAATAAATGGTGATTTTATGAAAAAAATAGGAATATTGTTTATATTATTAGTAGGATTATTGACTGTGGCTAGTGTTAGTGCAGCAGATAATCTTACTGATGGAACTTTAAGTATAAGTAGTAATACTGTTGAAATACAAGAAGATAGTAATTCTAATTCTGAAAATTTTAGTTTTATTGATGATACTGAAGATATTTTTAAAGAAAATTCATCAGATTATACTTTAGTTTTACAAAATAATAATGAAATTTTAACATCAAATGATAAATTATTGGCAGGTGATTTAGATTCAACTTATTTTGATATTGTTCCTAGTGAGTTTTATAGTAAAATATCTGTTCATTTGAAAGTTAGGAAGGGTGGCTATTATCTTAAAGATACATTTTACTATTATATTGACAATGATAAAAGTAACATGTTGAATGCAACTAATGGTGCAATCCATATTAATCTCCCTATAGATACTTATCATGATATAACATTTGTTTATAATGGAAATGATAAATATGCTCCATGTTCGGCTACTAAAAAAATTTATGTTAAACCAAGTATTTTCATCCAAAATTCATATTATGTTGATGGTGGCATAAATATCCCCTATTCAATTAAGTATAATAATGAAAGAAATTTCTCACGAACTATGTTTGTTCCATTTGGAAGACATGATGTAACATTTTATAATGAATATTATAATCAAACAATAAAGAAAACGATTACTGTGATAAAAAGAATTCTTCAAACGGATAATTTAACCATGAATTATCAAGATACTGTGGAGTATAAAGTTCGTGCAGCTGATGCAGGCAATAATTTTATTTCAGGATTAAAACTTTCATTTACTATCGGTGATAAAACATATCAGGCAGTAACGGAAAAACAAGGATATGCCACTTTTAAAATACATATTCAAGCAGGTTGTTACAATGTTACTACTTGGTATTGTGGTGTTGTTAATAAGAACATTATTAATATAACACCAATCTATGTTGATAATGCTTTTAAAGACATGTATATTAATTCTGTAAATACAACTCCTGGAGTCAATAAAAACATTACATATGGGTGGAAAGGAAACTTTAAAGGGTCATTACAGGTTTATAGAAGTTCTTCATTAATAAAAAGCATTAATTTAGATACTTCGGAAATAATTGGGGATTATTTAAAGTATGATAATTATTCATACATGTTTTCTACTTCACTTCTTGATTTAGGAGATTATGATTTTAAAATAGTTGATAAAAATGGAGTTGTTGTTTCCCAATCAAAAGTCAACATTAGAAAGATACCAACAGAAGTATATAGTTATAACACAGAATTAATTAAAAACTTTAAAGAGTCAATATCATTACATCTATTTAAAAAAACTGGTGATGAGGGCATAACTGGCAGAGTTATTGTTAAAATTAATGGAAAATCATATAATGTTAATGTTAAAGATGGTTTTGGTGAATTGATGTTTAAAACACCATCTAAAATAAAAAAATATATATGCACAGTATTTTATGATGGAGATAATATCTATGATTCATCATCTTCCAAGTTTGTTATTAATGTTGTTAAGGCTGACAGTGATGTTTATGTTTCAGAGATAATTAAAGTCAAACTCAAATCAAAAGTTACTGTTAAAGCAAAAATTTATTCTCATTATGGAACAAAAAAGGTTAATTCTGGAATTGTTAAGTTTAAAATCAATGGTAAAATATACAAAGCTAAAATCAAAAATGGTGTTGCAAAAGTAACAATAAAAACACCTGCTAAAACAAAAACATATAATTGTAAAGCCACATATTTGGGCAATAAAAATATCAAAGCTAGTTCAACTAAATTTAAAATAATTGTTAAAAAATCATTTACTAAAACTATATATTCTTCACAATCTACTACTAAAACTACTGTTAATAAAAAAATTACTAAATTCACAATTGTAGTGCCTGTAAAACTAAATACAGAATGTAGTGAGAGTTATGGTGCTTATTCAGTTAAAACCTATAAATATCTTTATGATGATTATTATGGATTTACACATTCTCATGTGGATGTATTGGTTTACAAGAATGGTAAATTATTTAATAATTTTAAAGCAAAATATGTGGCTTATACGGATGATGGCAAAACAATAACAGTTAATGTTAATGGAAACTACTGGAGAGCTACTAGTTCTTTTAATAATGTTCTAAACATATATAAAGTTAAAGCCACAGTATGGGTGTAAAATATGAGTAATCAAAAAACAATTATTGCTATTTTATGCATAGTAATTGCTATTCTTATTGTTTGTGTTGCAATGCTTTCAATTCCAATGCTTAAAGAGGAATCTAGATTGCTGATTCCTGATGATACAATAGATGTGGGTGATTCATTAGTTGTTGTATTGACAGATAAAGAAGCAATTGGATTATCTAATGCAACAATCAATGTTAAACTCACTGATGAAGATGGTGTGACAATTGACGAAGATATCACTACTGATTCTAAAGGTAAAGCTAAATTGAAAGTTGAAGAAGCCGGAAAATACTCTGTTGAATGCACTTTCAATGGTGAAGGCAAATACTCTGCTTGTTCTCTTTCAGACAGTATTGAAGTTGAAAAAGCAACTACTGAATTAGTTAGTGAAGAACAAACATCAACCACAACACATTCCAGCAAGTACGCCCCTAATGGTGGAATATATCCTGAATATGGGCCTGAAGTGGATCATTATGGAAAAACTCGTGAATTTGCAATTGCTAATGACTGGCATTATATTCCATTGATTATAGATGGAGAGGATGTAGGAGGTTATACTGCAATTGACCCAAATACAGGAACCTATCATAGATGAGGTGAAATAATGGAAAACAAAAAAATAATCATAATATTAATTGCAATAATTGTTGTTCTGGCATCTATTCTAGGAGTATTGTACACACAATCAATAAATGCAAAAGAACCAACAGAAATAAAAATAACCAGTGACAAGACACAAAATGAAGGTGGAAAACTATCAATTCAACTAACGGATTTAAATAAAACTGCAATATCCAAAGAAACAGTTAACATCACAATAACCAATTCCAAAGGCAAAGTGGTAGTCAATGAAACAGTTAAAACCAACTCCAAAGGCAAAGCAAATCTGGATTTGGATTTGAAAAAAGGAAAATATAATGTTACTGTTGCTTTTGGTGGAAATGAAAAATACGCTGGAAACAACACAATACAAAAATTAACAATAAAAGAAGAAACCAAAGAATCCAGTACAGAAAATAGTGTTGACATGAGTTTGTATTCAAGCTATTCGCCAACTATTGGTTCTTATAGGATTGTTGAAAGACAACAGGAATTAGGACTTCTCGAAACTCCTGACGGAAATTATTATGTAATGGCCGGTGATGGAATACATACTTATGGTGGCCGTGATTCGCAAGGAAATATTCAACTGGGGGCACCGGTTTAAAGTATTTTTTTAAAGTAGATGCAACATCGCATCTGCCGCTATTTTTTTATATTTTCGTATACATTCATCATCTGGAACATGCCTATTTTTACAAACCATCATGTTTAGTTTCATGTTTGATTAATAATTTTGATAGTTGTTGGTGAATCTATCAATATAATTAATCATAAAATTGATTATTTTGCTACTTTCACATGACCATAAATATTAATACATATGTTGTGAATAAATATATATCAATTAATAACTTTTTTAAGGAGGAAAACATTATGCGATATAAAAAGATAATGATACTAACAATCATTCTTACTTGCTTACTTGCTGTTTCGGCAGTAAGTGCTACTAATAATGCAGATACTATTGCAATTAATGGTACTGATAATGAATTGGTTGTTGAAAGTCATTCTAATGATAATTTGAGGATGTCTGAAGAACAGGATGATATTTTAGGAAATGGAGAAGATACTATTTTATCTAGTGATTATTCGGAATTAAAGGATAAAATAGATAATACTCCTTCAGGAGGCGATTTAACTTTAGAAAAAAATTATAACCTAGGAGACCGTGGTTTGTCAATTACCAAACCTATAACAATTGATGGTTTAGGACATATGTTAAATTCATCAATTACTGTTTCTTCAAGTGATGTTATTCTAAAAAATATTGTTTTTTCAAATATTGTGAAAGGTTCTAGCTTAATAGTTTGGAAGGGAGCAAATGGAGTAATAGATAATTGTACTTTTTTAAATAATAATATTCATGGGGACTGGAATGATCACTCTGGTAATTATGTTTATCAATATTTTATTAATTGGAATGGGGAAAATGGTTTAATAACTAATTCAAACTTCACAGATAATTATGGAGATTGCGCAATATATCTATCAAAATCTAATATTCAAGTAAATAATTGTTATTTTAGGAATAACAAAGATATGCATTGTGTTAAAACAGTATATGGGATAGAAGGTTGTAGCATATCTGATTGTATTTTTGATAAGAATCGTCGTATTAATGGTGTGATATTCAATTATGCAGATAAAATGATTATTAAAAATTGTATATTTACTAATAATGTTGGAAATGCAATATATTTAAACGATCCTTTTTATAGACAATCTTCACAAGGAATATATGGTGCTAATTGTAGGATTGTGGGATGTATTTTTGTTAATAATTCCATTATTAAAAGTGATGAATATAAAGCAGTGATTTTAGTTAAATCTAAATCATGTGCAATTAAAGATTCTATATTATTAAATACTGAAGATGTTGGTGAATATTTCATTGTTCCATGGAATACTGCAGTAGATGCTAATTATAATTGGTGGGGAAACACATTAAAAAATATTTCTGTTAAACCAAATGTAGTAGATACTGTTCATGTAGAGCATTTATTATTCTTAAATGATACTTATTATATTAATTACTTAAAAAATAGTGTTGATAGAAATATTAAAACTAGTTTTTATTATTTTTATATTAATGAGTATTATGACCAGATTATTAGAAAATATGATTCTTCATATCTACCTAATGCAATATTAAATAAAAATTCATTTGATGCAAATACAATAAATTATATTATATTAGAATTTGGTAAAGGAGAAAAAAATGCAACTACTCTTTCTATTTCTAATACTAATATTTTATTCGACTCAAATGAAAGTTTAATAATAACTTTACTTAATAATAATAAAAAACCATTGTTAGGCTTACCAATATTAATAACTCTTGGTCAATCAAATTTTGTTTTAAATACTAACAATTATGGTCAAGTATATGTTCAGACAAATGGGTTACAATCAGGAAGTTATGATTTAAATATTAATTTTATGGGTTCAATAGATTATATTAAATCAAACATTGTTTCAAAATTAAATATTAATAAAATTCCTACTATATTGGTATCTAATGACATAACTGCTTCTGGAGTTACTACTGTTTATAATGGTGGTAAATACATTTTTGCAACTTTAAAAGACAGTGATGGAAATCCAATAAAAGATGTTAAAGTAACAGTTACGTTTTCAAATGGTAAAACTGATACTCAAACTACAAATAAATATGGTGAAGTCCAATTTTCAACTAACGGCTTGGCTCCTGTCAAAAAATACACTGCAACAATAACATTTGACGGAAACGCCAAATATGAAAAGTCAACCACTACAGGCTCTGTTAAAGTGTATAAGGCAACTCCAAAAATAATTGCCAAAGCACAGAAATTCAAAAGGTCAGACAAGAAAAAACAGTACACAATAAGACTGCTGACCAACCAAAATATAAAAATGAAATACACCAAGGTATACATTAAAGTCAACGGAAAATTATACTCTGCCCAAACCAACAAAAAAGGTTATGCAACCTTTAAACTCACCAAACTAACCAATAAGGGCAAGTATAAGGCAAAAATAATGTATGGTGGTAATTCATACTATAATGCGTTAGCCATAAAAGTAAAATTAACTGTTAAGTAGGTGCAAACTGCACTCTACTAACTTTTTTTTCTTTTTGAGAGGTAGTGTTATGGAAAACAAGAATATAATCATTATCTTGCTTGTAATAATTGTTGTTCTTGCAGCGGCCATTGGATTTGTACTATTAAATCCAATAAATGCTAAAGAACCAACTAGACTTATAATTACAAGTGATGATGAACAAAATGAAGGTGGAGAATTATCAATAAAATTAACAGATTTGAATAAAACTCCAATATCAAAAGAAATTGTTAATATTAAAATAGAGGATAGCAACGGCAATGTAGTTGTTGATGATGTTGTGAAAACCAATTCTAAAGGTAAAGCCAATATGGATTTGGATTTGAATGAGGGAGAATACATTGTTAACGTTTCTTATGAGGGAAATGATAATTTCAAAGCAAGCAATGCAACACAGAAATTAACAATTAAAGAAGAAGTTGTTGAAGCCGAACCTGTTGAGAAAAGTGGAACAAGTAGTAGCACCCACACTATTATGGGTGAAGATGGATATTATTATACTGTTGATGATAATGGAAACATTTTAGCAAATTTAGGTCCAAGTCAGAAATATTATTCTAATAATCCTAATGCTGTTAATTACCCTGATGCGGAACCAAGCAGTAAATATATTGATAAATCTAAATGATAATTTGGATAAAAAATTATTTTCAAATAAAGTAATTGTTTCGGCAGTTACTTCTATTCTTTTTTTATTAAATTTTTACATATAATAATTCTATGTGAATGCCTATTTTATTTCATGCTTTTGTTCTTCAGGCATTAGTTTAACGGATCTTTTCCTTCTCCATTTACGTACTACTTGCATAAATCATAAATTACTGCATTCCACGTATAGATAAACTTAAATATTTAAACCGAGTTATTCAATAAGGAAGGGTTGTGATACTATCGATGACGAAACACTAAAAAAATACGCTTATGTAAATATCAGCACTTACCGTGTGAAAACTGTAAAAGCATTAAAAGATGATGTAAAGACACCAACACAAATTGCAAATGATGCTGGAATCAGAACAAACCACATCTCCAAAGTGCTTAAAGAGTTAAAGGAAACTGGTGTTGCCGAATGCATTAATCCTGAAATGCGCAAGGGCAGAATTTATCGCCTCACTAGTCTTGGTGATGAGATAGTTGAATATTTAGAGTAGTTAATCATATTTGTCTTTTAACTTTTCTTTAATTGGTGCTTTGTCATTTTTATGTTGGGGTCTATAAAACCAAAAATTTAATGGTGATTTAAAGTTGTGCGTTACAAAACCTCTTGTTGAGTTTAATGATATTCCATAACCATTAGATTTCCCCCAATCGTAAATTAATTTATAAATTGGAAATCTATATTTTTCTCTATTTGATAGTTTTTCTGGTGATCCAAATAATGTTTGTTGACCTGGAGTTAACCATAGTTCATATTTGTCATAATCCAAAAACGAAGATTTAGCTAATCCTGCAAATATATCTGCAATCTGTATTAATGGATCATCTTTAGTTGATGATTCTTGAATATGAACTTTTTTAGAACCAATTATAATATCAAAAGATTCGATATATGTTTCAATTTGAATATTTTGGTTAAAAATTATTTCTTCTAATTCTTCCCAATTTATTGAATCAATTTGATCAGAAAAAATATATAATTGATCGTTATCATCAAGATTTCTTTCTGCAAAATCTTTAATTAATTTATCATACATATAAGAAAGATTTTTAGTATCATCTCTTCCAGGAATGTTATGTTTCGAATCATAGATATTCCAAATGATAACTTCTATATTCATCTGTCCGTCTTCCAGTAATGGAAAAATACATTCCAATATATCTTTTAATGCATTAAATTTATCTTTATTTTGAATTTTCATCCATTTGAATGATTTAATTTTTTTCACATTATGCTCTTTTAAAATTGAAGTAAATTTTGACTGCAAACTCCATATAATATCTTCATGCACTTCAACTAAAGCAATTGATCTGTAATCTCCATCAGAATGATTTGATTCATCAGTGAATGCAAAATAATCGGTTATCTCAATCACCTTTTAACTATTTTCAATTCCAATGTTTCTGTTTCAGTATCAAGTACCCACTCTAATGTGTCTCCAGATTCTATGTTCAATGCTTTAACATAGGTTTTAGGTATTGTTGTGATTAGGGATATTTCTCCTTGGTTTCTAACTTTTGTTTCTTCATTAATTTTCATAATTAATATTGTGGCCATTATATTAAATAACATTTTTGATTTATTTTAGTAGTTAAAAAAGTAACATTTAAATATCATTGGGTAGATATTAATATTAGTTAATACAGAAATATAGTTTGCATAGAATGTGGTAATCATGATAAAAGTTATAGAATTATGTGCTGGTGCAGGTGGATTGGCATTAGGATTTGAAAAAGCAGGCTTAGAACACGAGTTACTTGTAGAAATAGATAAAGATTGCGTAGCAACACTCCATAAAAATAGGCCTGATTGGAATGTACTTCATGCAGATATAAAAGAAGTTGATTTTACACAATATAATCCAGATGTAGTCGTAGCGGGACTACCTTGTCAGCCATTTTCTTACGCAGGAAAAAAATTGGGTTTTGATGATACCAGGGGAACTTTATTTTTTGATTATGCTAGATGTCTTAAAGAAACTAATCCTAAAATGTGCATAATCGAAAATGTGGAAGGTTTAGTCAGACATGATAAAGGACGAACCATGGAAACAATAGTAAATGTATTGGAAAATGAATTGGGGTATGATGTTCAATATAAAGTATTAAATGCTGTTGATTATGGTGTTGCACAAAAAAGAAAAAGAATGTTTCTTGTTGGAACTAAAGATGGAATAATATTTAATTATCCAAAAAAAATTGAAGGTAAACCTACTCTTAGAGATGCATTAAAAGATGTTCCTGAATCTGAAGGTACTGAATATTCAGATAAGAAAAAAGAAGTTTTAGAACTTGTTCCACCAGGAGGATGTTGGATTGATTTACCTGAAGATGTTCAAAAAGAATATATGGGTAAAAGTTTTTATTCAGGTGGTGGAAAAAGAGGAATGGCAAGAAGAATATCATGGGATGAACCCTGTTTGACATTAACTACATCACCTTGTCAAAAACAAACTGAAAGATGTCATCCTGATGAAGTAAGGCCATTCACTATAAGAGAATATGCTAGGATTCAATCATTCCCTGATGATTGGGAATTTGAAGGTGGATTAACATCTAAATATAAACAAATTGGTAATGCAGTTGCTGTTAAAGTTGCTGAAGCTGTGGGTAAAGAAGTGATTAAAGCTTTAAATGGTGAAAATAAAAGGAAAGAAGGTCAAACAACCTTATTTTAATTGTGATATATGAATTCTTGGAATTCTTTCATCAGCTTTTCATCATAAGGTAGTAATTTGTAATCTTCACCTAATAAATCAACTATGGCTTTAGGAATTGCTTCATAAACTTTTTCTAAAGCATTTGAATCACCAGTAATCATTTCATATAATAAATCTCCACTAATTCTTCTAATTTTCTCATCTTCTCTTCCTTGATATTTCCAAACACGATTTTCAGATCTGTATTTTCTACTAATGATGTATGCCCAATATGCAGTTGCATCAGGGTATTGTTCAATTACATTTTCCAGTTTTTCACGACAGGTTTTTGTTGATGATGAATTCATAGTATTGTGCTTATTTTTTAATTCGATAAAAACAGTATTATCTTCTTTTTTAAGATCAATTTCTGTTTCATCACCAATACCCAAATCAACCCATCCATCAACTTTACCTAAAAGTTCTTGGTGGAATTCACCAATTTTATTGTTAATGGTCTTATCTTGTTGTCTTTCCATTTCTTTATTTGCCCATCCGTCGAAACCAATTTGTTTAACTGTAATATCAAATATTGTTTTTATAGCATCAATATCATTTTTACTTTCTTTTAAAACTGTCAGGGGTTCTTCTTGATATTCATCAGATAAGTAAAAATCAATTACATGTTTAACACATTCTAAAAAATCTTCATCTGAAACAAATTCTACATATTTGTTCATAATCTCACCATTTTATTATTAATTCATGTTTATGTAAATTTTGTATTAAATTATTTTCGTTATTATAAATAGAAGTATAAAATGCAAATACAATTACTTGATACTATTATAATTGAAATGGTAATTAGATAGTAGAAAATCTAAAAAATGTTATTATGGATATGTGGGTGATAAATAGTTATTCGTATGTTATCGAACAATATTTATACGACTTAATAACATATTATTATGTACTTAGTTAAATGGAAGTGATATTGAAATGAAACAATATAATATTTTCATAAGTCATTCTTGGAAGTATAATAATGATTATTATAAAATTGAAAAATGGTTAGATGATAATTTTAATTGGAAGAATATGAGTGTTCCTGAGCATGATCCTAAGACACCCTCATCTAATTATGCTCTTAAACGTGAAATCGAAAATAATATAAAAAATTCTACTGGCATGATTATTTTATCTGGTATGTATGCTGTATATAGTGAATGGATTAATACTGAAATGGATATTGCATTAAAATATAATAAACCTATTATAGGAATTAAACCTAGAGGAAATGTAAATACTCCAACGTTTATTTCAAATAATGCTTATATGGTTAATTGGAATTCCCAATCTTTATTTGATGCAATAAGAAGGTATTTTTAGATGAGACAAAATCATAGGGATATTGTTGAAAAAGAGATTTTGGATGCTTTGTTAAATGATAGTTATTCAAATGACTTTAAAACTATTTTTTCCCAATATCGTTTACTTGTTGAAACAACAAATGAAATTGGAACTCGAAGAGAAAATATGAATAAATTTTATTTGTCTCTTATTACAATATTGTATGGGATAATTACATTTTTATCTATTAATTGTCATGTTTTATTTTCAATTGTGCCTATTTTGTTTGTAATTATTGTTTCTTTTAGTTGGAAGAACCATATCGACCAATATAAACTTTTAAATGAAGCTAAGTTCAATATAATAAATTATCTAGAGAAATATCTTCCAGTTTATGCATTTACAAAAGAATGGGAGTTATTGGATAATTATGGATATAATGGACTATCTAAATGGGATAAAAGGATTGCTAATTCATTAATTATTTTTTCAGTAGTGCTAATTGCAATCATACTTTTATCAGAACATACAATTATTTGTAATTATATAAATGTGATTTTTAATTAGGGAGTAGTATACTTATCAAAGAAATAAACATCTGTTGAGTTAGATAGTGAAGAAAACAAATTATTAATGATTTCTGAACTATAATCTTAATAAAATCATGGCTGTTTTTAACTACTTCACATGAGATTACATATCTATTTGAAAAATTTAAAGGTCGTTTTAAATGTGTAATGAAACATCAAAAATGATGCTATAAAAGAAACATTAATTGATGCTGCAAATAGCTGGTAACAGCTCAACTGTATCTAGAACAAGTTAAAGCATGGCTTAGGGTGCAGTTAAATTTCGAAAAATGTGTGTTTTTGTATGTATACTGGGCGAGTATTATTGTTAAAGTTTATCTATGATGCGGTTAAATGTTTGTTGTGGCATAATAAAGTAGTGTTTGGGGAATTTATTATTAAAATTTAAAAGATTCACATAATTAAATGTAACTCAGGATCACATCTCTTGCAATAGCATTTTTGTCAGTATCAGTAAGGTCTTCCATATCATAATCAGAATTGATTATTTGGAATTCGATTGCGTTTTGTAGGTCGAAACGGGACATATTTTTCATTTCGGGGATGTTGTTATTGTTGATAATTTCGATTACTTCATCCATTATTTGGATTATGGTGTAATTTGGTTCTCCCTTTGCAAGTTCAAAAGCAGTTTCAACCTGAAGCTCCATTAAATCTTTATCAGATAAATTTATAATGACTTTTGCTTTCCTGATTAATCTGTCAAGATATTCTGAAGTATTTTCAAAGCTAGTTTTATCTTTGAAGGCTTCTTTTGTAGCAATTAATGATATGAGGTAGTCTTCTGAAGATTTCACGCCTATGTGTTCCATTATTATTGCACCTATTTGTGCATCTGGCAGGATATATTTTTTATGATTCACTTCATCTTTTATTTCATCAATTCTTTTTTCAGCTTCTTCTAGCTTATTTTCCAGAGTATTGATTTGTTTGTCTTTTTCAATCATCTTTCTTTTGTATTCAACTTCTTGGAGATTTTGACGTTTTTCAATTTCGTCCTTTTCTTTTTCCCATTCTTGACGATGAATTGTTTTAAAGTCTTTTACTTCAGTTGGTTGTATACTTAAATGGTTTAATATGGCTTCATATGCTTTTCTAAGATAGCTTTCAGGTTTGTCTCTTGGAACTGCTTCATAAACATGTCTTAAACCTTCTGAAGAATGTCCTGTAAACAAATCTACTATGTCTCCATCGAAATTTTTTGTTGAATCTATTTGCACTTCTTTGAATGCTCTTCTGCATGTTGTTTTAAATAGTGCACGTAGATTGTGTAATCTGAATTTTGAATATAGTCCATTTCTATCTTTTTCACCACCCATTCTGTCATTGATTAATCTTATTTGGTATTCCAGTCTGTTTTCATGTAGAAAATTACCCCTTTGACTTGCAAATAATGGGTCGTCATCCATTAATTTACCGTCTCCGTCATTTTCTTTGTCAAGATGAATCCTATATTTCAGATAGTCGAAGATATAATTGGTTGTTTCTGCAGTGTTAAACGTGATGGCTAAATTCTCATGTTTCTTTGTTTTTTTAGGTGTAAATTCCCAGCATGGCATTATGTTATCTGGATTTTTATCAAGTAAGTTTTCTATTGTGTGTTCTTCGCTTGGGCTAAAATATATGGAACATGCTTTGATTAAATCTTTTATTTTAAATCCCACGATGTCTGATACTCTTATTCCTGTTGTTGCAGCAAATGCTATGGCCGCTTTGTCTCTTGGTGATTTGGCTAATGTCATGGCTTTTTGAACATCTTCCCATGACGGAATCTCATCATCTCTGACCTGTTTTTTAGGTATGTCATATTCTATTGGTTTTGGTAATTGTATATCAAATTCTTTTAGAAAGGATCTATAAGTTGACCCTTTCAACCTCAATGTTTTTTCGGAAGGCGTTCTTCCATTTTTTGGATTATTTCTTAAATCAGCATCATATTCATATTGTATTTGAGTAATACGTCTGTCATTGATGTCAATAATATCAACAAGACCATCTTCTGTAATGAATGGTTTTTCTTCTTTTTTTGCAATCTCAATTATTTGAGTTGGAGTAAGTCCCGTTAATTCATGTATTTCTCTAAATACCAAATCATAGGTATCAATTCGTTTTGAAGATATCTTTTTTTTGCGGCCTATCATCTGTTTCATTTTAGCGTCTGTTTTTGAAAATTTTACCTTGTTTGACATGCGTATTCTTTATGCCCATGATGCTATATAAAGCTTTGCGTAATCAAACATGTTTGCAGCCGATTATATGGAATAGTCAAATTTTATTTTTTTTAAAAATTGCTTTTGTTTTGTAAAATTGACCTCAAAAAACCATACTATTTAAATTTAACTCTTGTATGGAAAGGTTTAAATATTTTGAAATATAATTATTCTTTAATTGCTGTTTAAGGGTATATGGTAAGGTTATATATGAAGTATTGCTAATTATGATATATGTAATAATTTCATGGTTGGTAATTCATGTTCTCTTAAACCTCCAAATTGAAAATTATTGGTCATGGGGTGTTGCATTGTTTGAAAAAATATAATATACTATTTGATGAAATGATGGAAACAAAACTAAAAGAAAACTCACAAAGATTAGGCATATCCATCTTTGATTTGATTGACAGATATGTCAGAAGAGGAATCTATAGTGATAATCATTATATGGAAAGACCAAGACTTTCCTTTGAGCAATTGAAAGAAATCTCAAAAAGGGGTGCTGAAAGGATAGGAAAAGAGGTATTTTTCCTAATCCTAAGAGTGATTCTCTTGTTGGCATTATCAATAGGGACAAATAATTTTAATGTTTTACCACAAATCATTAAAGTAAATTATCACAAATCAATAAAGTAAATTATCACAAATCAATAAAGTTATTTACCACAAATTATTAAAGTAAATTATCACAAATAGTTAAATGGTTGGTGGTTATAATGAAAGAATATTTAAATCGTTGTGTGGATGATGAATTAGAATTCTATTTGGACACGATTGGTGCAATTTCGATTATAGGTCCAAAATGGTGTGGAAAAACTACGACCGCTGAACAATTTGCTAAAACAGTTGTAAAATTTCAGGATAATCCGAATAATTTGAAATGGATGAATCTTGATCCATCAAAATTATTGTTGGGTGAAAAACCAATATTATTTGACGAATGGCAGGAAGCACCAAAGATATGGGATGTAGTTAGGAATAGTGTTGATAAAATTGGAGAAGATGGTTTATACATATTGACTGGATCCACAGTAATAGATAAAACTAAAATTTCACATTCTGGTGCTGGAAGAATTCATAGATTAGTAATGAAACCTATGAGTTTGTATGAGAGTCTGGAATCCAATGGAAAAATTTCATTGATTGATTTGTTCAATAATCCCAATTTAGATATTACTGGAATTAAATCCGATTTAACAGTCAATGATTTGTTTTTTGCAATATGTCGTGGTGGATGGCCAGCCAGTCTCAGTAAAAAATCAAATAAATCAAAATTATCCGTAGTATATTCCTATTTGGATGCAATTACATATAACGATATGTCTTCAATCGATGGGGTAAAGAGAAGTCAAAGTAAAGTGGAATCTATTTTAAAATCATATGCAAGAAATGTTTCTTCACCTGCAATGGATAAAACTATTTTGGAAGATATTAATGATAATTTTGAAAGCATGTCTTATCCCACATATAATTCATACATTGAAGCTTTGAAAAAATTATTTGTCATTGAAAATATTGGTGTATGGTCTCCAAATGTCAGATCAAAAACAGCAATCAGGGGAACCCCTAAAAAGCAATTTGTTGATCCTTCTATTGCAGTAGCATCGTTGGGTTTAAATCCTACTGGTTTGGATAATGATTTGGAAACTGCAGGTTTGTTGTTTGAAAATTTGTGCATGAGAGATTTAAGCATCTATGCAAATCGTTATGGAGGTAAATTAACGTATTATAGGGATAGATATGGTCTTGAAGTGGATTGTGTTCTTCGTTTAAGGGATGGGAGATATGGGTTAATTGAAATTAAATTAGGTAGTGATGAAGAAGAAAAAGCAGCATTCAATCTTCTTAAATT
Source organism: Methanobrevibacter sp. (assembly GCA_017434525.1). Lineage (GTDB taxonomy): Archaea > Methanobacteriota > Methanobacteria > Methanobacteriales > Methanobacteriaceae > Methanocatella. The sequence continues at coordinate 11,797 of JAFRFD010000132.1, read as the reverse complement.
AAGTAATTTATTAAAAAAGAATATGAAAAAGAAAAAATATATTCGGGAACCATCCTTTTTAGCAATATTGACGGGTGGAGAATATGCATTTACAAGGGAGGATGGTATAAAAGTAATCCCTATTGGTTGTTTGAAATATTGAATTGGGAACAGGGTCTCATTTTCTGCCTAATAATATAATATGAGGTAATGTATTAATTTTCGTATAATGCTTATTAATCATTAAAAATATATTTAAATACAATGCTAGTTTTAAAGAAAGTTAAAAAACAGTGGAGGTTATATCCGATTGGTTCTCCGAAAGGTGCTCTAAACCATAAAAGGGAACCGGAATTTGTTGGAAACATCAAGTTTGCACATGAAGGCGATTCATTATCAATTTCCAGATTTGTTGCAGATTACAATTTCAATGACAATTCCACATTGAATGAAAAACTGATGCCTCCGGGAGAGGTCATTAAACTGCTTCGCTCCCAGGCTGTTTTTTTGGCAACACCTGATGAAAAGGTGGAAAAGTTCTTAAAATCACTTAACATTAAGGTCAGAAAGACTCAAGTCTGTGATTTTTGTGCTTTTGAGGGAAACATCACTATCGTAAATTCCTCTTATTCTTATAAATATAATAATCAGTTAATCTGTAAGGATTGTGCTCATGATACCATTAAGGAGGAGTTGAAGCTTCAGGGTTTTGACAAAGCAATTTTCAGAAACCTTAAAAAGACTTTGGAGTCAACAGGAAGTTTGGAAAAGACCTTGTCTGTTTTGGATCCTCACTTTGATCCGATAAGGAATAAAAGCCTAACGTTATTCGACAGGACCAAAAAGTCAAGACATATCATCCCTCCGGTCGACATGAAAAGGCTGAAGATTCCTAAGGACTTCAAACAGGTTCTTCTTGACTCAGGCAACACCAAACTGCTGCCGGTTCAGTACCTGGCCATTAAGGAAGGACTTCTTAAAGGGGAAGATTTATTGGTTGTCAGCGCAACAGGTTCCGGTAAGACATTGGTTGGTGAACTTGCGGGAATTACTGAAGCTTTGAAAGGCAAGAAATTCGTTTTTCTAACTCCGTTGGTTGCTTTGGCCAATCAAAAGTATCGCGATTTCAAAAAGAAATACTCCAAATTAGGTCTAAAAGTGGCCATTAAGGTTGGAAGAAATCGTGTAAAAGCTAAGGGTGAGCTTAATTTCCCGGATTCCGATGTATCAAAATCAGACATTGTAGTTGCAACCTATGAAGGAATCGATTATCTTTTAAGGAATGGAAATTCATCATCCTTATCTAATTTAGGGGTTGTTTTGATAGATGAAATTCACATGATTGATGATGAGGACCGTGGAACACGCCTTAACGGTTTAATCAAGCGTTTGAAAAACTTATATCCGAAAACTCAAATCATTGGCCTTTCGGCTACCGTTAAAAACCCTGAATTTTTAGCTGATGAATTCAATATGAAGCTTGTCAAATACGATGAAAGGCCGGTTCCTCTGGAGAGGCATTTGGTGTATGTCAGAAACGAGTCCCAAAAGCGCCATCTTATGCAAAAATTGGTTCATAAGGAGTTCAATACCAAATCCAAGAAAGGCTTTAGGGGCCAAACCATAATATTTACAAATTCAAGGCGTAAAACCCATCAGATTGCCAATTTCTTAACAAACAAACGTGTAAATGCTCAGGCATATCATGCGGGATTGTCCTATTATAAAAAGGAAAAGATTGAAAAGGATTTCGATAAGGGTAAAATTTCCTGTGTCGTTACGACTGCCGCTCTTGCTGCAGGGGTTGATTTTCCGGCTTCACAGGTAATTTTCGACTCACTTGTCATGGGAAACAAGTGGATTAATCCGAATGAGTTTTCACAAATGCTTGGACGTGCAGGAAGGCCGTCCTATCACGATAGAGGTATTGTTTATCTGATACCTGAAGTCGGCAATGACTTTGCAGGCGAATCTGAAGAGGCAATGGCATTGGAGCTATTGGAAAGCAATAGTGAGGATGTTTACATTGAATATGATGAGGAATCAGCCTACGAGCAGATTTTGGCAGACATTTCCTCAACTTCCATTAAATCAATGGATGAACTGAATAGGTTTTATAAAAACATTGATGTTCCAATCAGCATAAAGATAGCTGTCGATGAAATGGATGACCTGGGATTGATTGACAGGTCACCATCAAACAAATTGAATGTAACAAAATACGGGCGTGCAACATCGGTATCATTTTTGTCAATTGAGGATGCCGAATTCATTAAAAATACTTTAAACGATTACAATTACCTTAAACGTTATGTCGGACTTTCTCCAATGTATAAGAAAAAGGACAAATATGACAAGCTGAAGGTATTGGTTTTGGCTATGGCGATGGACTTGGAGATGTTTGAAAATGCATATCTCTCAAGTGTCATTCACAATCAGATTTCAAATGCCCTTAAAATCAAGTTCTCGACAAGGCTGTTTGCAGAATCCACACTGGACATAATTTCTTCAGGCGAAGCGATAGAGAAGGTCGATAAGAAATTCCAGGATGCATTGATTGCTTTTCAAAGCGATTTTATGCAATGCAGGTGTCAGGACAGGCCGTTTTGCGGTTGCATGCAGAGGGGAATATCTGAAGTCATTATCCATGAACGTCTCAAGGGCAAGGACCCCCAAGACATTTCAAACAAACTCTTTAGAAAGTATCAGATTCAGGTCTATCCGGGAGACATTTTCTCATGGTTGGACAATTTTGTCAAAAACTTAGATGCGATTAAGAGAATATCAAGTTCATTTAATAAAAATAATATAGTTAAAAAAACAAACTATTTAATTAAGAAAATTGAAAACGGGTGAAAACTAATGTTTGCGGAAGATAAAATATTGGTCGGTTGTAATGAGAATGCTGATGTGTTTTTATTACCAAAACTAGCTAATAGACATGGTCTAATAGCTGGTGCAACAGGAACTGGTAAAACAATTACTTTAAAAACTTTGGCTGAATCATTTTCAGATATGGGAGTCCCAGTATTTTTGGCGGATATGAAAGGTGACATTTCAGGACTTGCCAAGTTGGGTTCAGAAACTGAAAAGATCAAAACAAATGTCGAAAAGTATGGACTTGCAGCTAAGGGATTCAAGTATCAGGCATATCCTGTTGAGTTCTGGGATTTGTTCGGCGAAAAGGGTCTTCCAGTAAGGGTAACATTGTCCGAAATGGGTCCAGTACTTCTTTCCAAAATATTAAATTTATCAGAAGCGCAATCCGGTGTTTTAAATATTGTATTTAGGGTTGCAGATAACAATTCCTTGCCAATCATTGATTTAAAAGACTTGAAGGCAATGATCAATCATGTCGTTGAAAATAAGGCGCAATATGAGAGCGAATATGGTGCAATAGCTGAAAAATCAGCAAACACAATATTAAGAAGTCTGATTACACTTGAAGACCAAGGAGGAAATGATTTCTTCTTTGAGCCTGCACTTGATTTGAATGATTTTATAAGAGTGGATGAAAACGGAAAGGGTATCATCAACATTCTGGATTCACAAAAGCTATCACTTTCTCCTGAGATTTATTCCACATTTCTCTTGTGGATGCTGTCCGAATTGTTTGAGAACATGCCTGAAGTGGGCGATATGGACAAGCCTAAATTTGTATTCTTCTTTGATGAGGCACACCTATTGTTTGATGACATCTCACCTGAATTCGGCAAAAAGATTGAGCAAATAGTCAGATTAATCAGGTCAAAAGGTGTTGGATTATACTTTATCTCACAATCCCCGGCAGATATTCCTGATGATATCCTGGCACAACTGGGAAATCGTGTTCAACATGCACTTCATGCATACACTCCAAAAGACCAAAAGGCTGTTAAAGTTGCCGCAGAAACATTCAGACCAAACCCTGAATTCAATACTGTAGATGTCATCTCAGAGCTTGGAATCGGTCAGGCATTGGTATCCGTTTTAGATGAAAAGGGTGTTCCTACTGTTGTTGAAAAAGTGGATATAGTTCCTCCGCAAAGTTTCATCGGCGCCATTGATGATGGTATGAGATCTGAACTAATCAATTTATCAGAACTCAAATCCAAATACTGGGATCCGGTTGACCCTGAATCCGCATATGAACTGCTACTGAATAAAATTGACTCCAATCCGAATATTGAAAGTGAAGTGGCTCCTGAAACTAAGGAAGCTGTTGAGCAAGCAATAGAGCAAAAACAAGAGACTCCTGTTGAAATAACTCCTCAAGAAAGTGAACCTTCAAAAGAGGCTCCAGCACAACCTGCATTTGGTTTGGATGATATTTTAGGAACAGTTTTAGGAGGAGGACAACCGGCCAAGGGTAAAAGAGCTAAAAAATCAGAAGCTCAAAGAATGGCTGAAAAGGCTGTTTCACAAGCTGCAAATACTGCTGCCCGTGAAGTTACAAAAGGAATCATGAGAGGAATATTTGGACAAATGAAATGAGGTGATTTGATGGCACATCCGCATATAAAAGCAATTGAAAATATGGGTGCATCTTCTCTAGTTGATATTATTGAAGAGTCCAAGATGACTTATGTGCGCGAAAATCTAAGCATTTTTTTACACAGAAGTCAAATTGTACTTCTAAAACAAGTAAAAAAACATGAAAAACCTCATCACAAAAAGGTTAGAATTAGGGAATATGAGAAAGCCGACAAGGATGATCTGTTTAATATGCATTTGGGTTTGTATTTGAAAAAATACGAAAAATTGGCTAAAAACGGTTTGATTGAAATTGATAAGAATCCCGATAATGGACTTGCCTATGACTGCACATTAACACCTAAAGGATTGGAGATTTTAGATGAAATTGCAGGCCTGGAATCTGAATGGGAAAACATTGTAGGCATTGGCGATGAAGATTTGGATGTTTTAAAGAAATTGGCTCTTGGAGCATTTGAGATTTCATATAAACACAAGAAAAAGAAAGGTTTCATATTCTAAAATATTCAAATTCCATAGCTATTGACTTATAGGCATTTTCCACATGTTCAATAGCTTCATTTCTATTTTTAAAATAATACAGGTGACTTTTGCAGTCACAATCAGAGCACCCGAAGTCTTTGACTCCACCTGTTTTTGTTGAGAGGTATTGTGACAGTTCGCATTCCACTTTTTTGTTTTCATTATAGATTATTTCAGTAATTTCTGCTTCTTTCAACAGGTAATCTATGTGCCAGTGAAGTTTTTTAGTTTTCATTAAGTGTCTGTTCAATCTGTTTTCAAGCGAATTCATGGCAGACCCTACATAAATGTAGTATCCTTTATCGAATTTGAGTTTGCCTAGTTTTTTACCAATTCTGATTTCTGTTTTGTTTTCTAAATTGATAATTAGACAATAACATCCTTTCATATATGTTATTACTTGTTTTTTTAATTTAAAAATGTTTTCTTAATTTTTTTCAAATAAACTTTAAAAGTTTAAATATTTAATTTAACATATATATTTTTATATTCTATCAATTAGGTTGGTATTTATGAGGTCAAATAAAAAATATTTAATATTTCTAATAGCATTAATATTTATTTTTGCTATTGGCAGTGTATCCGCTAGTGATTCAGATAACACGACTTTGGATAGTGTTTTTGATGAATCCCTTGAAATAAATCTAAATAATTCGTCTTATGATTTGATTGGCGAACAGTCAGATGAAATAACAGTTGAAAATTGGAATGATTTGCAATACTATTGTTCACAATCAGATAAGAATTATGTATTGAAACTAAAAGAGAATACAAATTTTTATCCAACAAATCCATCTGATGAAAGCTATCAGATTAAAGTGAATAATGAGGTAACTATTTTAGGAAGTTCCGGAGCTTATTTTGGTGATTCTTCTCCTAATGCTCGAGATATAAGTTATTTACCAATAGATGTGCCTGAAAATTCAGGATTTGGAATAACCTTAAAAGGTGTGACATTTAAATGGATTTCAACTAAATACCAACCAAATGCAGTATTTCTGCAAATGGCAGGAAATGCAACTAACATAATTGAAAATTGTTATTTTACAAATTCAACCATAGACGGAGGCCATTCTTCATTAATACATCTTTTAAGAGGAACTGCTAGTCTGGTTAACTGTACTTTTACTAATATTACTTCTGATTATGGTTGCATAAGCATTTATGATCCAAAAGATGATGCTACGAAATTATGTACCGGAGCACGTATGGAACTAACAGATTCATACTTTGAAGGAAACTATGCTAGAACAGAGCCGGGTTGCATAAATAACTGTGGAGTATTGGTAGTCAAAAATTCAACATTCTATAAAAACACTGCTTTCTGGTGGGCAGGTGCTATACATACTCATGGTGGAGCCAATACAACTATTTATGATTCAAATTTTACAGATAACCTTGCCGGATGGAATGGTGGGGCTTTATATACATATAGTTACTTGCAGATTTATAATACTATATTTGTTGGTAACAATTGTACCACTAATAATGGTGGTGGTGCAATAGGGGCTAGTAAGTATCTGCATGCTCCATATGTATATGTGAAAGATTCATTATTTATGGATAATGAGAACTTATGCTGGGCATTAACTGAAGAGTCTACTACCGGTTTAGGTAGAGGTGGTGCAATATCATTTATGGATGAAGGTAATCTTACTGTATTGAATACTACTTTTATAGAAAACAGTGCTTCTATAGGTAGTGCTATATGTGCTATTTCTCAAGGTTCTTATTACGGTTCACCTAATGTGGTGATTAGTGGTAATAGGTTCATTAACCACACTAGAATGGGCGAGGTTCTGGTAATTAATCTTGATTATTCATCTTACTGTGAAATCAGTGACAATAGTTATTTGGGAAATTCCATAGAATTCTCCAAACTTAAACTCGAAGCTGGTGAAAAGGTGGATGATGAGGTAACATTATACATTGATGCGAAATTAAAGAATGAAAAATATTATGATTCAGATATTTTGGAGAAATCAGGATTCGATGTTTATGTTGATGGACAATATCTAAAGACAATCACAGGGTTAAATTTTACTCTAAATTTAAAAAATCTCGAAAAGTGCCAAGTTTATGTTGTCCCATCCATATCAAATAGTAAAAGTAATGAAGTTTCTGTTGGTTTGCCTAAAGAGTATATTTATGTGTCACAAAAATATGGAAAAGATAGCAATAACGGCTCATCTAGAGAAAGTCCAGTTGCAAGTTTGACTAAAGCATGCGAGATTGCAAAAACCTCTCAAAATATTTTAATCATGGATGGAACATTTTCAGATACAAATATAAATATTGATTACAATCTGACAATAGTAGGTGAGGATGGTGTTGTCATATCTTCTAAAGATACAATCTTCAACATTGAAAATGCTGATGTTATTTTTAAAAATCTAATTTTTGAAAACAATGTCATTTCCTCTTCAAGTGCCAGAATTATTAAACAGGATAGCGGAAATCTTGAAATTGAAAATTGTCGATTTGTCGATAATTCATTAAGCACTCTCATTGAAACTGGTGGATCTTTTGAAGCTAGAAATATAGAATTTATTAATAACAATGGTGTTTTAATAAGTTCAAATAACTATGAAATAGAATCCTCAATTTTTGATGGAAACACTGCTAATATCAATATTAATTCAAATTCTCTTGTAAAATCTGCCGATGGAGAAAATTCAAAAATTTATAATTCAACATTCTCAAATAATGTTGTCAAGGATGGATGTATTCAATATACAGTATCTTCCAAAAAATCAAATGCATTAACAGTTCTTGAATGTGTTTTTGAAAATAACACTGCTAGTTATTCACAATCTTCTCAAACTTCTGCTTCATGCATTTGCTTGGCAAATAATGGATTACTGGATGTAAAATCAACAGTATTTATTAACAATAATGATTATGGAAAATATTCAGCAGTGATTCTAACTTCAACTGAAGTTTATGTATCTGATTGTGTATTTTTAGGAAATTCACATGAAAATTCAAATGATGTAATAATTAATTCCAAATCCTCAACAGGCTTAAAAAAGATTTACTGTGATAATAATTGGTGGGGAAATACAATCGATAATCTATCAACTGCTCCAAAAATTAGTTCAACTTCTAATTGCAATAATTGGTTGTTTTTAAATTCAACAACTAATGCTTCCATATTGGATAAAGGAGAAAAAGCATTAATCAGTTTAAATTTAAATAATTTGGTCACATCACAAGGTGAGATATCCTATTATGATGCATCTAATTTAGCAAATGTAAACTTCAACATATTAACTGCTGGAGGAGTATCCAGTGAAGACAAAATAAAACTAAACTATGGAATGGCAAATGCTCTGTTTACATTAACTTCCTCTGAAGGGAATTTATCCATTGTTTTAGGGGATGTTGATTTAGAGTTCAAATTTTCAGAGTCTAAAGTAAAACCTCAAATGAATGTAACAGTTAACAATACTTTTATCGGCAGTGATGCAATAATTGAAATTGAACTTCCAAGTGATGCTAAAGGAAATTTAACAGTAACTGTTGGTGAAATAACCCAAACTAAATTTGTCAATGATGCAAAAACAACATTCACAATATCTAACTTGCCTTTAGGGGAACATACAGTAAATACAGCATATTCAGGTGACAGCTATTATAAATCATCAGTCAATGACATAAGCTTTGATGTAGTTAAGTTTAACTCAACAACAACAATTTCTGTTGGGGAAATAGAACTTAACAAAGATGCAATATTAACTATAGCATTAACCGAGGGTGCAACCGGAAATGTTACTGTAATTGTAAACAATAAGCAAGAAACAGTAAATATCGTTGATTCAAAAGTCATATATACAATCAAATCCATTTCCAGAGGAGATTATGATGTGACTGCCAGCTACAATGGTGATTGGAAGTATCTGGGAAGTGAAGATAATGTCAAATTTGGCGTTGGAAAAATGGACACATCCATTGTCTTGAATGTTGATGATATTAGTTATGGCCAAAATGCAGCTGTGGAGGTTATCTTGAATAAAGATGCATCAGGAAATGTTACAGTTTCAATCGACGGTAAAAATAAAACCTCTCAAGTTAAAGACGGTAAGGCAATTGTGAATATTTCAGATTTGAATGCCGGTAAAAAAGAAGTAACTGCAGTTTACAGTGGAGATAATGTCTATAATTCCAATATGAACTCAACTTCATTCAATATAGCTAAGGCCAATACTGCATTTGTTATTAAAGCAGAAAACATTAAGATAGGTTCTTCTGAAAATATTGAGATTAATGTAGAAAATGGTGTCACTGGAAACATCACAATCGTTTGTGGTGATGAGACAACAACAAAAACAATCACTAGATTGGGTAAGGTTACATGGACGCTGTCTGATTTAAAAATTGGTGAGTATGAGGTTTCAGCTGTTTTAACCAGTGATAACTATGTGACTGTGGAAAACACTACAGAATTTACAGTTTCAGATTATTCAACTCCGCAATGGCCAAATTCAGGTTATAATACTCAAAATGATGGAAAATCCCCATATTCAAGTGATGTAAATGGAAAAATTGTTTGGACTTATAATCTCGATGGAAAGAGTATAGTTAATTTAGCAATTGACTCTGAAGGCAATCTTTATACTATTACAAGTTCCAGCATATATTCATTCGATAATACTGGAAAAATTAGGTGGACATATAATTTGACATCTGATGGTAATTTTTCAGGTTTGGCTATTGGTAGAGATGTGATTATTGCACCTGAAAGCGGAAATACTCTTTATTTCATTAATCAAAATGATGGAACTAGATTCGGTCATTCAAATATCTATCAGGGATCCAGTTTGTTTGAACCTATAATTGATTCAAATGCCAATATCTACATTGCAAGTGAATATCAGCATGCTTCCAATGATTATAAACTTGTCATTATTTCTTATAGGTTATGGGAATATGGTGGAAACCCTACATTGATTAGTCTGGGCAATTCCAAACCTTCCTCTGCTCCTGTAATTGTTGATGATGATTATGCAGTTGTAGCATGTGAAGATTCAATTAAAATAATTAATTTAAAAGATAAAAAAGTTGAATCAAGCATTCCTGTGATATCCAATTCAGTTCGTCCGGTTGTAGGTCCTGGAAACACAATTTATACCTTAACTGATAATTCATTAAAAGCAATAACTCTACAAGGTTCAACTATTTGGAAAACCACAGTATCTGGTGGTGCAGGTAGCAGTCTTGTTTTGGACGAGGACGGCAGTTTATATCTAATTAATTCTCAAGGAAAATTATATGGATATGATATAGTTGGAGGAGAAGAGAGATTGATTTCAAATCTGTCATTTACCTCAGGAATATTAGTTGGAAATGATGGAAGAATCTATGTTGGTGCAGATGAAGTGTTATATTCCTTTGACAGTGAAGGAAATGTTTTATGGAAAGCCAATATAGGAGATGAAATTACTGGACGTCCAATAATGGATGAAAATGGAGTAATTTATTTAACAACTTCTTCCGGATTATATTCTATCTCAAAAGCTAGTCTAATAGAATCTGATTTGACATATGATGTTAAAAACAATAACCAAGGCGAAACCACTAAAATAATAATTAAAATAAATGGTGAGGCTACAGGTATTGTGAATGTTGAAATCAATGATGAAAATTACAGTAACACTATTGTAGATTCAACTGTTGAGATTTTAATTCCTAACCTTGATGCAGGTCACTATCAGGCAAAGATAAGCTATTCCGGTGATGAAAGATTTAAATCAGAAGTCGTTAATGCTGAATTTAATGTAATGGGCAGTTCGGATATTGTAGTGTCTGATATTACTTGCTATAGTGGTGGCAAGTTTACAGCTACTTTAAAAGATGCTAAAGGAAATCCATTATCTGGTGAAAAACTCATTGTAACTATCGCACAAAAGGAATATAATGCAACTACTGGAAGCGATGGTAAAATTGCTGTTAATTTAGATATAAGTGAAGGCAATTATCAGATAACCACAAAATTTGATGGTAATGATTATTTAAAACCATCAAACAAAACTTCAAAAGCCACCATATTGTCTACAATTAAGGCTAATGACATGAATAGAGGTTTTAATAGTGGTATTGATTTTAAAGCGACATTTTTAACTTCCACTGGAAGTCCATTAGCAAATACTAAAGTAAGATTTGTTGTTAATAATGTTTCATTTGAAGTTAAAACTGATGCAAATGGAGTCGCTATTTTAAATAATATATTTAATGTGGGAACTTATTCTGTAACAGCCATAAATCCCGTAACTGGTGGAAATGTCACAAAACAATTTTCAATTACTAAAAGGATTCTTAAAAATAAAGATCTAACAATGGATTATCTTGACGGATCAGTTTATTCAGTCCGTATAGTAGGAGATGATGGCAATTATGTAGGCGCAGGACAAGTTGTTGTTTTTAAAGTGAATGGAGCCACTTATAAAGTTAAAACCAATTATAAGGGATATGCTAAATTGTCAATAAATCTTGTTCCTAACAAATATGTTGTCACAGCTAAATACAGAGGATATAAGGTATCAAACAAAATTGTTGTTAAGCAAGTCCTAAAGGCCAGTAATATTAAAATAAAGAAAACAAAATCATTTAAGTTCGCTGCTGTTTTAAAAACAAGTAAAGGAAAGGCAATTGTAGGTAAAAAACTAATATTTAAAATTAAAGGGAAAACTTATTATGCAAAAACCAATAAGAATGGTGTTGCAAAAATAACCATTAAACTGAATTTGAAAGTTGGAAAATACAAAATCAAAACAACATACGGTAAAACTACAATTACTAATAAAATAACTATTAAATAATGGTT
>JAFRFD010000131.1 GCA_017434525.1 Methanobrevibacter sp. | reverse complement strand
TTAAAGGAGATATTATGAATAAGAAAATATTGATTTTCTCATTGATTATCCTTGCTGTCATTTCAATCGGCTCTGTAGCAGCTGCAAATGAAGTCAGCGATGACGGTACAGTCATCAATGTTGATAATACAATGAGCAATGATGAAATCCAGGCACAATTAGACACAGTTACAGACAATTCTGTAATCAATTTTGCTGCCGGAGAATACAATAACGTATCATTAAAAATTACAAAGGACTATGACGTGACAGAAGAAGTAAACCAAACCGATGACAACGGAACTGTTACCCTTGTAAACCAAACCAAAACCATTAAAACAACCTTAAACAACATTACAATTAACGGTAACGGTGCTGTTTTAAGAGGCTCCCCTGCCATGAGCAATTACTATGACGGTATCTTTGAAGTGGCCAACGTCAACGGATTCACACTCAGCGGATTCAACTTCATATGTGAAGGTGTTAAAATGGCTAACATGAAAACCCCATCCTGTGTAATCATCTTCAACACCTCAAACGGTATTATTGAAGACAACAACATCAGTGGTGGACGTTTCGGTCTCTATGTTGGAAGTAAATTCACCAACCCTAACTATGACACAATCGTAAGAAACAATGTCGTAACCGGTGTAAGTGACATGGGTATTATCTCATTCGGATCCGCCCGTACCCACATCTACAACAACACCGTCATCAATCCTGTAAACCACGGTATCGATGTAAGACACAATTCCGGACCTAACTGTATCGTTGAAAACAACACCGTCATAGGTGCAAGGGAAGGTATATACCTCATGCACAGTGCAGGACACAAGGCAATCAACAACATACTCAATAACTGTGACATCGGAATTACCTGTTACGGTTCCTCCAACATTCTATGTGACAAAAACAACTTTACAAACAACACCAAAATAGGATTCCTCTTAAGTTCCGGATACAAAAACATCCAAATCGGTGAGGAAAACGACTATTCCGGTCTTGTATTTGTACCAATGCCTCCTACCTTTACATACAACATCGTAAAGGGAGATGCCGACTATGTGGCAGCTACCAATGGTACCTTCTCTCAGGGTGACTACAACAAAAACACCTACATCGTTGTATCCGTATTGGATAAGGACGGTGAACAGGTAAACCTTGAAAACGGTGCTACCACTGTAATTACCGATGATACAATTTCCTACTACAACAACGTTACCGTAAAAGTCTGGAGAAACTATGACAACAACCACATTGAGGCAGGAGAAGTCATAAATGTAACCATCGACGGTGTTGATTACAGTGGCATATCCGACTTTACCGGTGCTGTATACGTAAATGCAGCCGGCCTTGGATCAGGTAAACACTATGTATCCGTAAAATATCCTGGTAACGAAAACCTGTCCGCTTCAACCTGGAGTGGTATTATACAAATCGGTTCTGAAGAAACCAAAATGACCGTACAGGACATTACAATTACAACAACCACAAGCAAAGCCTTAACAGTAACCTTAAAAGACACTGCAGGAAATATCCTGGCTAACAAGGAAATCCAATACACATTAAACGGTAAAACCTACACAACACAAACCAATGCAAAAGGTGTTGCTACTGTCAAAGCTTCATTCAGCAGTGCTGGAACCAGATACTACACATTCACCTTCCTCGGTGATGACAACCATAAGGCAAGTATGGCTACAGCAAAAGTAACAGTTAAGAAAACCCAATTAAGCAAATCAACCTTTGCAAAACAAAGCTTTAAAGTAAAAGCTACCAAAAAGGTAAAAGTTACTTTCAAAGACGCTAAAGGTACTGCTTTAAAATCCAAAAAAGTTACTTTAACCGTAAACGGTAAAACCTACACAGCAACCACCAATTCAAATGGTGTTGCAACATTCACCGTAAAATTAACAGCCAAGAAAAACTATGCTGCAACTGCCAAATATGCAGGAGACAGCAAATACTTTGCTAAAAACTTAAAACAAACCATTGTTGTAAAATAAGTAATTATTAATGGATTGAGCTTCCGCTCAATTCAATTTTCTTTTTTTTGTGATATTTAATTTAGTTCGAATATATTGAAACTAAATAATGTTTAAAAAACTCAACTCTTTCTAAAGAAAATCAATAAGATTTAAAAAATCACATACTTAAACAGATAAACTTTCTAAAAAACATATACAAAGCCCTATTTTTAATTCAACCCTCCTAATAAAGCCAATTAGAAAATAATTTATAGACATTAAAACAAAAATAAATATAATTATTAATCTTAATATTTTATTCGATAAATAATATTAATTAATTAATAATAGTAGTATGAAAAAAATTTTGATAGTTTTAGAAATTAATGCTTAAAATTTAAATAATCGGCTATTTTTAAAATAAATAAAGTAAAAATTCAAACTGAGTTATATTAAAATAATTTAACTAAAAATTTAAATAAAGAGCTTATTTTAAAATATTTATTCTTAAACTTTAAATTTGGCATATTTTTGGAGGAATAATTTTGAACATTAAAAAAACAATTTTTTTAATATCAATTGTACTTATTTCTCTAATCTGTTTAAGTGCAGTAAGTGCGGCAGATGACTCTGCCATCTCCAATGACCTTACAACAGATACGATTAGTGAAATTCAGGCAATTGACAATGATTTATCACAATCAAATGACCTGATTGGCGATGAAGGATCAGGTGACTTGAAATCTGATGCAATCATGAAAGACGCCAAGGACAACAGTCTTGGTTCAAATGAATTAAAAGAATATGATGAAAACATCACTGTAGATTTAACCGGTGAAGAAACCGTAGACTATGGTGATGAAAATACAATAAACATTACCCTACTTACAAGCGAATACGATAGTGAAAAAGAAATTGATGTCACAAAAGTATTCAATTTAAGCGGTAATGCAAGCATAAGCGTATCTCTCCACACCATTGATGAACAGGGTGGTGAATCCTGGACTAGAATTGAAGAACTGGATTCAATGACCTATGTCAGTGAAGGTATCGGTTCATTTACAATACCTGGCATATTAAATGCAAGCGACTACACTGTAAACGTTATATTTACAGAGGAAAACGAGCACTATGCTGCCGTTGATGGTGACTTTGACTTTACAGTGGATAAGGCTGCAGCGATTGTTTTAGCAGAAGCGGAAAACTATGCATATGGTCAAACCGGAACAATTAAAGTCAATGTTACCGACGTTAACGATAACCCAATTAACGGAACACTGTATATCGAAATCGATGATGAAATCTATGCAATGGACATAAACATAACCGACGGATATGCGGAAATCATCCTCGAAAATCTCGAAATACAAAGCCACTCAGCAGAAGTAACCTTCTCTGCAGACAACTACAGAGATGTATCCAATATCTGCCACTTCAACATGACCAAAGCGGAACCAACACTAACAGTTGAAGACGCAGAAGGAATATACGGCGAACCGTTAATGATTCCAATCACACTGCTCGGAATAAACGATGAACCAATCAACGGAACAGCCATCGTAACCCTCGGATACTACGACACAGGAGACGTAACAGTAGTATACTTCGACGACGAAGGAAACGGAACAAACGAAGCAGTATTCCGCCCAGACATCATAGGAATC
>JAFRFD010000130.1 GCA_017434525.1 Methanobrevibacter sp. | reverse complement strand
TTTGACATTTGTTACTAAAGTGGATACCACTAATGCTAATATTACTAATGTTGTGAATGTTACTAGTGATATCTACGATCCTAATATGACTAATAATAATGCTTCTAATACTACTGAGATTCCTCCTGAAGCTGATTTGGAGATTATTAAATTAGTTTCTAATGCTACTGTTCATAAAGGTGATAAGGTTATTTGGACTGTTGTTGTTACTAATAATGGTCCTGATGTTGCTGTTAATGTTGTGGTGACTGAGAAATTGCCTGTTGGTTTGGTTTATGTTTCTGATGATTCTGAGGGTGCTTATAATAGTTTAACTGGTATTTGGAATGCGGGTGATATTGCTAAAGATGGTAATGCTACTTTGAACATTGTGACTTTGGTTGATGTTACTAATGGTACTGTTGTCAATTTAGTGAATACTTCATCTGATACCTATGATCCAGATATGACTAATAATAATGCTACTAATGGTACTGTTGTTCCTCCTGAGGCTGATTTGGAAGCGATTATTACTAATAACTTTGAGGGTAGTGAGGTTCCTTGTCATAATGGTGATACTGTTGTTTGGACTATTACTGTGATTAATCATGGTCCGGATACTGCGGTTAACGCTACTTTGAAAGATTTATTGCCTCCTAATTGTATTTATGTTTCTGATGATTCTGAAGGCGCTTACAATAATGTGACTGCAATTTGGAGTATTGGTGACTTGCCTGTCGGCGAAAGTGTAACATTAAAAATCACTACTGTCGCAAATACAACAAATGATACCATATTCAGAAATGTTTCTGTTTCCTCTGAAACTTATGATCCGGATTTAAGCAATAATAAGGATGACAGTTCTATTATTGTTCCTCCTGAAGCAGATGTGGAAGTAGTTAAAGTGGTATCCAATTCAACTCCTCACAAAGGGGATGAGATTACTTGGGCCATCACTGTTTATAACAGAGGTCCGGATACTGCAATAAATACAACAGTAATGGATAAGTTGCCTAAAGGTTTGGTTTATGTTTCAGATGATTCATTTAATCAGTATGACCCTAAAACAGGTATTTGGAATGTAGGTGACCTTGATAGTGGCGATTGCAAGACTATATGGATTGTAACAAAAGTATCAACCACCAACAAATCTATTGTTAACATTGCAGAAGGATATTCCGATACATACGATCCTGATGAAACAAACAATGTTGATAATGATACGGCTAATGTTCCTCCTGAAGCGGATTTAGTAATAACTGTAGTGCCGGATGTTACTGAAATATTTGTTGGAGATAAAGTTGCATACACAATCACAGTTGTAAATAAAGGACCGGATACTGCCGTTAACTCCTTTGCAACAATTGAAGTACCTGATGAATTGAAAGTTTTAGGATTCAAACCTTCTAAAGGTACATACGATCCAGAGTCTGGAATTTGGATTATTGGAGATTTGGCTCCAGGTGAAAAAGTAACACTCATGCTTAACACTGAAGCTTTAGTTTCAGGAACTATTATTGTTAAAGCAAGTGTTGAATGTGACACTTATGAAACAGACCTTACTAATAACAATGATAGTGCAGAAATACTTGTTAAAGAACTTCCAAATCCTGAAAAACATATTCCAACATCTGAAAAAATGTATGCTACTGGTAATCCGATTGCAATTGTTCTCTTAGCATTATTCGCAATAGTTGTTGTAAATATAAGAAAAAGAAATTAAACACGTATGGGAAATTCATTTTCCCATATTTTTATTTTTTTACATAAATTATAACTTAATTTAAATTCAGTATTTGAACGATAATTTTATACTTTTCATAATACATCTATTTTTTAAATAGACTTATTCTTTAAAATTTTACATTGTCACCATTAACTTTCATAAATATTTTTTGACATGTAGATAGTTGCAGTTAAAAACCTAATTTTTTTCGGCTCTTTCAAAAACTTGTGTGATTTGAATTTTCACTAGTTTTTGAGTCACGAAATTTTTTCGTTCTATTTTTTCTTTATTTTTAATTTAAAAGCAGTAAAATTAATATATTAGGTGGAACTTAAATATTAATATGTCCAGTA
>JAFRFD010000129.1 GCA_017434525.1 Methanobrevibacter sp. | reverse complement strand
TCTGCGCGAGCGACCTTGTTAAGTAATTCAACTACTTGATCAAAATCGTCTTTTCTCTTTAAAACAAACTCTTTTAAGCAATCACTAATTGCAGTAGATGTTGCAGTTCGAGCTTCTGGGTTAGCTAAAGCTGTTTTTTGCTGGTTTGTAAATTGCCCCATTTTAACTTTAACACTTACAAATCCATCAAGCACATCTCGAATTGTATCTCCATCATACTTTGTTTTAGCGAGAGAATTAAATGTTCTTGTTAATGAGGATTTAAAACCACTTATAAAGGCGCCACCATCAGGCATATATAGATTATTTGCATAACCACGAATTTGCCCTTTTTTACTTACCCACTGAAGGGCCAATTCAACTTTACAATCATTTGTTTCATAATTATAAGAAAATGGTTTTGAAAGACGATTTTCCGTAGGTAAACCATCTATTAATCCACTTTTTGAAAAAAATTCTTCTTTATTTTCATCTACATATAAGTAAATATGCAGTCCAGTAGAAAACATTGACATTTCTTTTAACATTGATCTTAAACTTTCAATATCAATAAAAATATCTCCATAAACACGAGAATCTGGCTTATAAATAATTGTAGTGCCAGTATCTTTACCATTATAAAGGGTCTCTATAACTTCTGTCGTTGGAATCGCACCCTCTTCGTTAGATTCAAAATGTTGAGTATAAATTTTACCATCACGTTTAACGGATACTGTTAAATACTCAGCCGTATGACAAACAATTTTATTTCCTTCACCATTGATACCAACAGCACTGGAATAAACTCCTTCTGTATGTTTTCCTCCGGAGTGTGGGATTAAGAAAGCAGCGGTTAATGAATTTTGCCCATCATCTCTTATTCCTACTGGGATACCCCTCATATTATCACTAACTACAATTTCTTTTGTTTTTGTAGATAATCCTATTTTTAAAAAAGGATTTATTGGTTTATAAACTTCATATTCATCTTGTACGTTTACAATTAATTCTCTTAAACCTAAGTTAATTGCCTCTTGTTTATCGGCAGAAAGATACATTCCTATTTTTTCTCTAAAGGCGCGACCTGCGCTTAAACTAACTATATCATTTGCCGTATAATTCATTTAATATCTCCTTTATTTTTTCTTCAATATCATCTTTATAAGTAATATAATATAATTTTATATTATTTTTCTAACAAAAATCAAATTTTTCTTTATCCCTTCTTATTCGTTCTTCAAATTTATCTTTTGTATTCCAACCGTATTCTTTATAAGTAAAATGTATGTCTCCTTGATATTCAATTAATCCTAGCAAACTATCTTCTTTATCAAATAAAGCAAAATCAAACTAATATGGATAGGTTACACAGATAAAATCTTTAAAACTATATTCACTTTCATACTTAATTCCCGCTTTATTTAATAAGCGATTTATCGTCATATTTCCTATTGAATTAATACACCCACAAGAGTTAGTATCACCACATTGTAAATATTGATGCTAAATATCACATTCATTTCCACAATCACATTTACAATGCCATAATCTTGCGCGTCTTCCATCTGTTTTATTTATAAAACCATTTTCATATAAAACAACTAATCTACCAAATCTTTTTCCAGTTAAATCGCCGCCACGTTTTAAATTTGATTCTATAGCTCGTTCTTTCTAATAACACCCACAAGATTTAGTATTACCAGAACGTAAATGTTTACCTAAAACTATTACTTCGTTTCCACATTTACATCTACATAGCCATTGCGCGCGACCTTCCTTTGTATTTTCTGCTCTAGCAATTACTGTTAAATACCCATATGTATTTCCTAATTCATTTTTTAATCCCATACTTATCACCTCTATAGATAAGTAACTGGACTAAAAGAGCAATATATAATTTTAGACCAGTATTACCTCTTTTCAAGCCATTCTTTTATCGGAACGCTGTTTTCGTCTTTACTAACACAATTATCACAATAAGGGCTTATCCATCCAGTTGTTACTCTAGTTGCGGGAGCGCCACAAACAATACAAGTTCTTTCAGATAATATTTCGTAAAACCTTATAAGTGTATTTAATTCCTCTGAAATTTCAGCTGGAACTCCGCTACCATACCATCTTAATGACCCATACTTCTCCTTTATCTGAATTATTCTATATTTATCAAGATAATTAGCATTTTTTAAAATTGCCGCTATTTCAGCACACATATGTTCACCGAACAGCTTTCTCCATCCTTCTGGCATTGCATCAAGCTCTGTCCAGGTATAATCATAGTCTTCGACAACTTCATCTGTCCAACGATTTCGCGGCAGAAGAAAAGGAAAAGCCTCAACAAGTTTTTTGTTTTGTTCTATTGTATTCATTCTCTCTACCTCCATTCTTAATTATATTATACCAAAAATTTAAGAAAATTTCAAATTTATATAATTTTTTAGTTATTCGTTTACTTTTATTAGAGAAAAATTAAGGAGGAAAATAAAATGACAATTCAGGACATACTTGACTATATATCCAATTCTCCTGCTAATAGTAACGTTAATGTTTTAAAAACAATGGTACAGCAAGTAGCAGAAGCTGATAATCCTGACCTTAGTGGAATAACTGCTGGAGCAGACCAAATTCTGTCAGGATATAAAAGTGTAGATAAAGATGGAAAAGCAGTTACAGGTTCATGTACATATAATATTGAAGTTCCTGCAGAGGCTGCAGCCTTTACTGATGAAGAATGGGCGACTCATATTCTCACAAAAGCATATAATGAAGAAACTCAAGAATATGAATGGGAAGTAATTACTTCGCCAGATCCAGAGTCTCCAATAGAGTAAAAAAGAGAGCTTAATGCTCTCTTTTTTTTATTCCCAATTAGTAACAACTTTTTTCTTTTTCTTTGACGGTACTTTTATCCAATAAAGTACATCCATGGCGCGGGTCGCCGCCACATAACACAATCTTGACTCTTCGTCATTATAGGCCCTTAAATTATATACAATTACATTCTTATTTTCTAGCCCTTTAGCAGAATGAACTGTTAGTACCTTAATTGTATCGGCATTAATTCTCTCTTTAATCTAAGCATTAGATAAGTCTGCCTGCTTAAATGTATCATTAGGTATACCAGCCTTAGTTAATAATTTCTAAAAAAGTGCAATATCATCATTACTTCTGCAAAGTAAAAACCAATCCTTGTATCGACCCGGCGCCGTAACATGCTTTAGTTCTTCAATAACCTAAGAAGGTGTCATTTCGTCCTCAAACACAATTCCAGTACTATCATGCCTCATCGCCACAGAATCATCTTCATATCCATATCCTAACTTCCAAACAAACTTTCTAGCAAAATAAAGAATATTAGGACGATTTCGATAATTCTTTTTCATTTTAAAGGTTTTAACGTCTGACTCCCAACCTTTTTTAATTAAGTAGTCTGGATCAGCATCTGCCCATCCATAAATTGATTGCCGCACATCAAAAAAGTACATAAAGTTTTTTGGTTTAATTAATTCAAAGAATTTAAACTATAAAGCAGTTGAGTCCTAAGCTTCGTCAACTAGTAAATGTTCAACCTCTTTAAAACAATATGGATTTTCTTCAATAAGCGGAAACAAGTCATCAAATTTTTCATCATCTAATAGACGACTTGTGTCTACGGCGCC
>JAFRFD010000008.1 GCA_017434525.1 Methanobrevibacter sp. | reverse complement strand
TTTTATGGTTTCTATGTATCCTTTGTTTTTATAAGCGGGGGTGCCCGAGAGGCCAAAGGGGACAGGCTTAGGACCTGTTGACGCAGGTCTACCAGGGTTCAAATCCCTGCTCCCGCACTTTAACAATTTTTTATCCAATTTATCAATGCCGGGGTAGGGTAGGCGGTCATCCTCCGGGACTGTGGATCCCGGGACTCGGGTTCGAATCTCGGCCCCGGCCCCATTTATAAAACTTTTTTTAATATTACTTTTCAAATGCTCTTGCTTGTTTTTTATATACTATTAAATTAAAATTAGTATATTAGATAAAATATTTTTCAATTAGAGTGTTATTATGGCTAAAAAAGGATCTGCAGAAGAAAGGGATTTGGTACATAAACTTTGGGAAAGGAATTTTGCAGCAATGAGGGCTCCAGCTTCTGGTGGTGCTACTAAAAATCCACTTCCTGATGTGGTCGCTGGAAATGGTAAATTATATTTGGCTATTGAGGTTAAAACAACTACAAAAGATAAAGTTTACATTGATGAGCCTCAGATAACTGCATTGTGTGAATTTTCTAAAATCTTTGGAGCCAAGCCATATATTGGAGTTAGATTTAAATATACTAAATGGCTTTTTTTAGAACCTAAAAATACTCCTCGCACTAAAAATGGCAATTATAAGGTCGAAAAAGACTATGCATTGGAAAAAGGTTTAGAAATCGATGAAATAGCAGGTATAGATAAGCAAATGAAATTCGAATAAGGGGTAATCTTTATATATCATTAAAATAAATGTACTACTGTATGTTATATGTGGGGTTATGGTGTAACCTGGCATCATCTGGGACTCCAGTTGTCTTTGAAGAAATATACGCGTAACTGAACAGTATCCGTTGTGATGATCAATTGGAGTACTGAGGCAAGAGAAATCCCAGGATCGGGGTTCAAATCCCTGTGACCCCATTTTTATATTAAACTTTTTTTCAAAACTTTTAATTACTTTTGCAATTATATTATTTCTCATGTCAGATATTGTTTTTATTATAGGATTTAATTATGATTCCAACTGTTATTTAATTAATAAAAATACTTTAGTTGATACTGGTGCAGGTAAAAATAAGGATTATTTATTTTCTAAACTTCGTGAAAATGGAGTTGAACCAGAGGATATAGAATTAGTAGTTAATACTCACTGCCATTTTGACCATATTGGTGGAAACTATTTCTTCCCTAACGCAGAAATTGCTGTTCATAAACTTGATGCAATTCCTATTAGAAATGAGGATACTTTAGGAACTGCAGGATCCGCTTTTGGTTTTGAAGGAGTTAATAATTCAAGAGTTGACATTGAACTTGAAGAAGGAGATATGATAGCTGATTTTGAAGTCATTCACACTCCCGGCCATACCAAAGGAGGGATATGTCTTTGGGATGGTGAAAACCTAATTAGCGGAGATACAATCTTTGCCGGAGGTGGAGTTGGTAGGATGGACCTTGGTGGCGATTACCAGGACATGAAAAATAGCGTTGAAAAACTGATGAGGTTGGACGTTAAAAATATCTATCCTGGACACGGCCCAACAGTGGAAAATAATGGAAGAGACCATATTAGATTGTCTTATTCCTATTTATAATTTAATTTTCTAATTTTTTAGATACTTTTTTCAATGTTCCTCTTTTAACGAGGATTGAAACTTTTTCACCGCGTGAAATAGTATTGTCCGGTTGCGGAATCACTAATTTTCCATTTTGATATGTTGCAATAATGATGAAATCCTTACTTGGAGATACTTCTTTAAATCGTTTACCGATAATTTTGTCATTTGTTATTGTCATTTCAATAATTTCAGCATCCCCTTCTCCTAAAGTTGTTAATTTGGATACTCTAGGATTAGTAACAAATTGCGCCAAATCTCTTGCAGCACTTATTTCCGGACTTATTACTTTATCAATTCCCACTTCTTTAAATGCTTCTTCGTGATCAGGATTACTTACACGTGCGATGATTGTTTCAACATCGTATTTTCTAACTAGAATACATGAAAGCAAGTTTGCTTCATCGTTACCAGTTGTTGCTATGAAGTAATCTGCATCTTCAATATTTGTTTCTTCAAGTAACTTTGAATTTGTTCCATTACCATGAATAACTAATGCATCAAGTTCCCCTGCAACATCTGAACATAATCCTTCGTCACTTTCAATTAAAGTTATATCAAATCCATTGTCGATTAATATATTTGCAAGAGCAAGCCCTACACGACCTCCTCCCATAATAATTGCATACATTAAATCACCTCATAACAAATTAATAATCAATATTTATTTTTATAATCTAATAAAGTTATCTTTTGAAAATTTCGAAAAATGCTCTTAGTGTAATTAGCACTGGGTAGATTTCTATTCTTCCAGTCCACATGTCAAACAAACAAACTAGTTTTAATATAGGATGAATTGTGTTATTTACAATTCCAAGTTCCAAACCGTTGTTACCTTGAAGGGATATGGTTGCAAATAGACTTCTAAATGGGTCATATCCAAATAAGCAGAACAATGCCCATGTAAACATAATAAACATCATATAAAGGGTAATGAAGTTTCCTGCCTGTGCGATTGCTTTTTCAGGGATTTTATTGCCGTGCAGCTTAACCGCAACAACTCTGCCCTCAGGGGATAAAATTTCCCTAATGTGTCTGTAGATTCCTTTAAAGAATGTAATCATTCTGACAAGTTTTATTGCACCTACTGTAGATCCATTTGAACCTCCAGTTAACATTAAACACATTATACATATATTTACAAATGATGGCCAGCTGGCCATTGTTTGTGATGGTGCAACGTTTGCTCCTGTTGTTGTTAAAGCAGAAGTTACAGTAAATAATATGTCTATTGGAACGATATTTGAAACAAAATAAACCATTAGGCTGACAAAGGCTATGACACAAATAATTATTTTAAACTGCAAATCGTTAAGTAATGATTTTCCTCTGGTTTTGATAATCTTATAGTGGGCTAAAAAGCTTGTAGCTCCAAGAATCATTAAAATAATTGAAATAAGGTAAATTAAATCGTTATGATAGTATCCCATATTTGCATTTTTGATACTCATTCCTCCTGTTGAAACAATATGGAATGTGTTACAAATTGCATCAAAAAGGGGCATTCCAGCCAGTAAATATAATATGACGCCGGCAACTGAATATATTACATAAATTTCTATTGTTTTTTCAAGTGTTGTTTTAATACTGGGTTTAATACGTTCTTCTCGAGCTTCGGATTGATATAGTTTGGATGATACTGATCCAGGTTTAGTTAAAACTCCTATTACCATAACAACTACTCCTAAACCTCCAACCCATTGTTCAAAACTTCTAAAAAATAAGATGCTGTGAGGCAATATTTCAACATCATTAAACATTGTTATTCCAGTTCCGGTCAGTGCAGACATGCTTTCAAAAATAGCATCTAACGGAGGCATATGTGTGGCAAGCGTAAAAACAAGTCCTCCCATAATACTTGCCCATAACCATGCAAATGACGAAATCATCATCCCATGTTTGAGTTTCATGGATTTTCTACTTTTATCCTCTAAAAATTTCAAAAGGCCATATCCTAACAGTATGGATATTGCTGATGGAATGATAAAACTTAGTAAATCGAATTCAAAGTAAACTAAATCAAATATTAATGGTATTAGGCACATTACTCCGATTCCTATCATAATGTATCCGGAATTTTTTGCCACTATCACTAAATCTGTTTTAGTTACATATCTCATTACTCTAATATTAATAAAAATATCTATATAAATTTTTAAGTAATATGAAATTTAAAATAGATATAATAAGCTGATAATATGGACCGCAAAACAATATTATTACTGGGATTTAGTATTCTCATTTTGGCCGTAATGTTATGGTTTGTGGGAATAGATAAAGTCATTGACGCTTTAAAATTAGCTAATATTGGCATTATAGCTTTAGCTATTGTAACCCAAGTTTTTACTTATTTTTTATACACTTTGCGTTGGCAAATTCTTAATAGACTAGCAGATATGGATGTTAGTATTAAAAAGTTACTTCCAATTGTTTTAGTAGGGCTCGCAGTCAACAATATCACTCCATCTGGAAGGGGCGGTGGAGAACCTGTAAGAGCATATTTACTGGCTAAATCAAATAATGACTATCATTTTGAGGATTCCTTGGCAACGGTTGTTGCTGATAGGGCGTTGGATACGTTTCCTTTTGTTGTATTGGCAGCCATTACTATCGCATCCATGGCATTATTTTTCAATTTTGACATATGGTTGATTGTTGTAATGGTT
Organism: Methanobrevibacter sp.; assembly: GCA_017434525.1. Taxonomy (GTDB): domain Archaea; phylum Methanobacteriota; class Methanobacteria; order Methanobacteriales; family Methanobacteriaceae; genus Methanocatella. The sequence continues at coordinate 71,281 of JAFRFD010000008.1, read as the reverse complement.
TTAGCGGTTATTGCAATTGTTGCCATATTAATCATACTTATTTACATGTGCATAAATCCTAATTTTGGAAACAGGGTTGACGGTTGGATTATTGGGCTTGTTAGAAGATTTTATAAGAAAAATTCTGAAGAATTTGAAAATCAAATTCATAAAGCCATTTTTGGTTTCCAAGAGACTATGAAACTGTTGATGTCAAACAAAAAAGGATTGGTTTACACGCTCTTGTTATCATTTATAATTTGGATTTTTGAAATTGTGAGAGTTTATTTTGTATTTTTAGCATTCGGAGCCAATGTTAATTTAATAGTCATTGGTGAAGTATTTATTGTAGCCTGCTTGGTAGGTATGATTCCTCTTCTTCCAGGAGGTCTTGGTGCTATTGACGGATTGATGATTTTATTCTATTCCGCTGCGGGAATTCCATCTTCCATAAGTGCTGCTGCAACTGTCATTGAAAGGTTAATTTCATTTTGGATGACCACTATAATTGGTATGGTTTTAATGCCGTATTATGGATCTTCTGTTTTGGAAAAAATTTCATCTGACTCTCCTCAAGATGAGCTGGATGAGGTCATTGAAAAGGACATATGGGATAATTAATTAATATTTTTTTAACATTAATCATCAGATTTTAATGTTATTTGTCTAGTTTCGAACGACTTTGAATTAAATAGAAAACTTTATTTTAATAATAAAATATAACTTTAAATGTTGTAGAGAATTAGTTTAATTTATTTTTTTAATCTAATTTTCAACGAACTTGATGGTGAAAAAATGGAAATTAATGGCGTAAAAATACAAGATACCTTTGCTGAAGGTTTCGGAATTAAAGTATCTAGATTAATTATTACTGCAGCTACTAAACATTTAGCTAAAATTGCAGCTACTGAAGCTACTGGATTTGCTACTTCAGTTATTGGATGTCCTGCAGAAGCAGGTATTGACCAATATGTTCCTCCAACTGAATCTCCAGATGGAAGACCAGGTTATGCAATTATGATTTGTCACATGTCTAAAAAAGCTTTAGGCGGACAAATTATGGACAGAATTGGTCAATGTGTTTTAACTGCTCCTACCGCAGCAGCATTCAACGCTCTTGAAAGTGAAGAATCCTTCCCAACCGGAAAACAACTCAAATTCTTCGGTGACGGATTTGAAACTGAAAAAGATGTAAACGGCAAAAAAATGCACGTAATTCCAATCATGTCTGGTGACTTCTTAGTAGAAGATGCAATGGGCTGGAAAGATGGTGTAGCTGGTGGAAACTTCTTCATCATGGCTGACAGTCAAATGGCTTCCATTGTTGCTGCTGAAGCTGCTGTTGATGCTATTCATGCTGTTGCTGGTGTCATCACTCCTTTCTCTGGAGGTATGGTTGCTTCTGGTTCTAAAACAGGTTCCAAATACTCTTTCATGAGTGCATCTACCAATGAAAAAGAATGTGTAACTTTAAAAGATCAAGTAGACACTGAATTGCCAGAAAACGTATTCGGAAACATGGAAATCGTTATTGATGGTGTGGATGAAGAATCAGTTAAAGCTGCTATGAAAGCAGGTATTGAAGCTGCTTGTCAAGTACCTGGTGTTCTTGAAATTGGTGCTGGTAACTACGGCGGAAGTTTAGGACCTTACCAAATCCACTTACAAGAATTATTCTAGAGAGATTTCTCTCTATTTTTTTACTTTTTTTTAAATTTTAAGATTTTTTCTAGTTATTTTAACTATTTCCTTATCAGTTAGATTTTTACCTATGATTTCTTCTTGTTTTTCTAAATCTTCTATTAATTTATCAAATGTAGCTCTATCCGGTCCGGAAATTAAATGTGAGTGGATATTGTATGATGCATTATACAAATTATCCAATGCTGCTTTTGCATCAGGATGTGTTTTCAGATAATTGTCATATCTTTTACCATCTTCCAAATTCATTGTTTTGATTTTACGTTTTAGAGGAGTTTCAACTCCTGGAATGTGATAATCTATGGTCTCCAAAGTACATCCATGTTTACTTATTATTTTGAATTCATCTAAGATTTCATCAGAACTATGTTTTACGGTTAATCTTAATACATGAGGTCTTGTTGATTCATAATACAAATCTTTTCCACCAATTACCTCTGGTGAAACAATTTTGTCTGCACCTGCTTTTCTAAGGCGAGGAATATTTTCTAATTTGCTTGCTCTTGATACAATCCATGTGTCCTGATTGGTTTCACGCACTGTCAAAACAATAAATAGATTCACGACGTCATCTCCAATACTTATTATCACGCTATTGCATTTATCTCCAGCTAATTGTGAGATTAAATCGCTTTCAGTTGCATCTTCCTGAATTACAACAACAGAATCGTTTTCTTCAATACTTCCACATGCTTCTTCATCTTTATCAATCACGATAACATTCTGATTTCTTTGTGTTAACTCATCAAATACTACTTTTCCAACTCTTCCAAAACCACAAAGAACATAATAATCATCCATATCATTAATAGCCTTCATTTTTCTAGCTCCTTTTGAAACTTGATTCATTTTTTCTTGGAAACTTGTTAACATCATATTAAATACATAAGCGAGTAATGCAACGCCGGCAATGGCTAAAGTTGTTGCAAATATTTTTTGAATTCCGGTATGGGGAGTATAGTCTCCGTATCCCACTGTCGCCATTGTAATTACTGAATAATAAATGGAATCAACTAAATTTAAATGCATTATAAAAATTGATCCTATAACTCCATAAATAAATAATCCTATGATTATAATTAATCCGTTTGCCATATACACTGCAGGCAATTTTGTTAAAAGTCTTAATGTTAATTTTCTCATGGCTCATTTCCTTTAATTATAAGATGATTATATTTATATTAGATACTCATATTTTAATTTAAAGGTGATTTTTTGAAACCTATTTACTTCAGTAATCTTTCATCCAGCTATTTTTGTTGGAAAGAATTCGATGGATTCATGAAAATATTGCAATAAATTATTAGAAAGAATAATAGAATAGTCTATGAAGTTATTCATGATGATTGTGTTTTGACGTTTGCTGGTGGTTATGAAAAAGTAATATCTGAAGTTCAAACTCAACGAGTTAATGTGGATAAGAAGTGTTCCACATAGCTCTCATTACATTTAAATCCTCTATTTAGGCATTGCATCTATATTAATTCTCCATAGGACATTAAATTATATAAAAATGCAAGCAATAATATGTTTATGCCAATTGTAAAAATAATGTCATTAACCATACAATCAAATCATTATTTTAATTTTTAAATTTCAATACCAATTTGGATTCCCAATAGCTTATCGATATGAAACATTCACATCGACTTAATATCTTATTTAAAATTTATAATTACATCTATTATAATATAACCTATTTAAATCTTTCCAATTTTCATAATAAAAATTTTAAAATATAATTTTTCAAAAATAAGATAATATTGATGATATTATTTTCGATTATAATTTAACTTTCATAACGCTTTCCAGCATATTCCAGGTTAGAAGCAAACTTAAATTTTGAAAATGCAGCAATTCCAATTGAGAATCAAAAAAATCTAATTAATGAATTATTAAATACTGTAGACGTGACAAGTTTGATGTACAATTCATTGAAATTGATGGAAGTGTGGTTAAAAATTTGGACATCGATTATCGATGAGTTAATGAGAGATGGTTCACTACAGGTCAGGCAACTCAAGAGAAAATAAAATTGTTGTGCGAGAGAGTCTCAGCAGATATTTAAAAGAAGGGAATTTTTCTTGTTGGTAAAGTTTCAACTGTGGTCACGAAAAGGGGGGGGGGTGATGAATTCTTAGAAAATAACGGCATATCTTAATGAAGCTATTCGCGATGGCTGTGTAGTTGTGTTCCCTTGAGCTTATGAATAGCTAGTGAAACTCAAACCAAAAGATTTGATGTGATGAGGGTATCCATATGATACAATAATTTATGATTTTTAAGTGTATTGCATCTATTTATTATATTATTTAATATAAAATGCAAAGATGATACTTGTTACATTTTTGTTTCAAAAAAATTTAATTAATATTAAAAACAATAAAATATATTGTTTAGAGAGAGTAAAAGTGTGGGATATTATGCATCCGACTGACATGATGGTTACAGATTATAATTGCGAATTTTTAGGTTTATCTAGATTGTGTTTAATGGAATCTGCAGGTAAATCCTTAGCAGAAGAAGTAGGCAAAATTGCGGTTTACACATTTTCTAAACCAGTTAAGGTTGTAATTTTTACAGGTTCTGGTGGAAATGGTGGTGATGGTTTTGTTGCTGCGCGTTATTTATTGAATAGGGGTTATGATGTTGATATTTATATGTTAAAGGATAATATTCGATCTCCTTATTCAAAAACAAATCTTGAAATATTGCAGAACATGAAACCACGTTTATCTAGATTAAACATTTTTAATTTAAAAACTTTAGAGGATATTAATGGGTGTGAAGTTGCAAATAGTCAAGATTCAGAATTCATCATAGTTGATGGACTTTTAGGAACTGGAATTTCCGGAAAATTGCAAACTAACATTAAAAGAGCCATTGAAGTTATTAACGAGTCTAAAGGCATTAAAATTAGTGTTGACGTTCCTTCCGGAATGGATCCGTTAACAGGAGAGGTCAGCGACTTGGCGGTTATCCCAGATTACACAATAAGTTTTCATAAGATTAAAGATGGTGTAAGAAATGCCGAAGAGGAGGTTGTCGGAGGGCTTGTAACTGCAGATATCGGAATTCCGTTTGAAGCGGAATATTTTGTTAATTATGGTGATTTTTTAAGATTAAAAAATAGGCGTGCCAGTTCTCATAAAGGAAATAATGGTCGTTTACTTGTTGTTGGAGGAAGTGCTGATTATTCTGGTGCTCCAGCTATTGCAGGGATGGCTGCAATTGGTGCGGGAGCTGATTTGGTATATGTCGCAAGTCCTCAAAAAGCGGCTGAGGCTATTAAGTCAACTTCTCCTGATTTGATTGTAAAATCATTAAATGGGGATAAATTGTCCCTTGAACATGTGGAAGAAATTCTAGAAATATCTGAAAATGTTGATGCAGTGTTAATAGGTCCTGGAGCAGGAATTGATGATGATACTTCAAAATTATTCAATGTATTGGTTACAAAAATCAAAAAACCTATTGTATTGGATGCAGATGCTTTAAAACAGGTTGAATTGTCACTAATTAAAAATCGTGAAGACATTGTATTGACTCCGCATATTTTTGAGTTTAAATCATTTTTCAACGTGAACAATGACTTAAAATTGGATATTGATTCTTATGACTTTAAAAAAGTCGATAAAAACATCACTGAGTTTCAACAGATTGCTCGCCAAATTAAAGGCACAGTCATTGTTAAAGGCCAATATGATTTGATTTTATCCGGAACCAAATTTAGAATTAATAAAAGTGGAAATCCAGGCATGACTGTTGGAGGAACTGGTGATGCACTTGCAGGAATAACAACAGGATTGCTCGCCAATGGTTTGAATACTTTTGATAGTGCTTGTTTGGGCGTTTTCATTAATGGGCTTGCAGGTGATGAAGCATTTAAAGAGAAAGGAAATGGATTTTCGGCAACTGATTTAATATCCTACATTGGCAATGTGATTAAAAATGGATTATGTTAAAGGAATTTTTAAAAATCGACCTAACAGATTTATTGCAGAAGTTGAAGTCGATGGAAAATTAGAAATAGCTCATGTGCCCAACACTGGAAGATGCAAGGAACTTTTAGTTGAGAATGCAATTGTTTGGCTTGAACCATCCAATAATCCCAACAGAAAAACCAAATATTCGCTTCATTTTGTTGAAAACAAGGGAGTTTTAGTATCACTTTACTCTCAACAAGCTAATTCTATTGTGTATGATGCAATTAAAGAAGGTAAAATTAAAGAACTTTCAGGCTACTCTTATCATCAAAGAGAAAAAACTGTTGATAACTCACGGATTGATATTTACCTTGCAAATGAAGAGGACGATTGCTGTGGGTTGAGCTTTTTAGTCGAACAGTGTTATGTTGAAGTTAAGGGAGTAACGTTAATCGTTGACGGTGAGGCCAGGTTTCCGGATGCTCCAACAGAACGTGGAGCAAAGCATCTAAAAGAATTGATCAAACTTAAAAAACAGGGCAACAGATGTGTTGTATTTTTCCTGATTCAACATCCCGCAGGCAATTTCTTTAGACCGAATTGGGATAATGATCCTAATTTTTCCAAAACATTAAATGAAGCTTATGATGCAGGTGTTGAAATACTTGTTTACAGGTGTGATAATCGATTGGATGGAATAGAGTTAGTGCCCGAGCCTTTAGATTTTGATTTGGCTCAAAGTCTCGCCGATAGCATCGTTAATGACTAATGTTGCAAGATTATCATATGGTGTTTCGCTTTTATTAATCAAAACAAGATTTTTGCCGTTGAAATAGTTGATTAGTCCTGCAGCAGGGTATACGACTAGTGAAGTTCCTCCGATTATTAATGTTTCTGCATTTGATATATAATCAATGGAAAAGCTTAAAATGCCGTTATTTAGAGGTTCCTCATACAATACTACGTCTGGTTTTATTATCCCTCCGCATTCGCATTTTGGAATCCCGTCGCTTTCTAAAATATAATCCAATCCATATTCTTTTCCACAGATTTGACAGAAATTTCTATGGATGCTTCCGTGAAGCTCTAAAACTTCTTTACTTCCCGCTTTCTGGTGGAGCCCGTCAATATTTTGAGTAATGACTGCCTTTAATTTACCTGCTTTTTCAAGTTCAGCAAGTTTTAAATGAGCTGGATTGGGCATCGCATCTTTAAAAACAAGGTTATCCTTATAATAGTTGAAAAATTCTTCAGTATGGTCTAAATAGTAACTGTGTGAAACTAAATTTTCCGGGGTGTCGCCGTATTTTTCTAAACTTTTAAAAATCCCGCTTTCAGACCTGAAGTCGGGAATTCCGCTTTCTGTTGACACGCCCGCTCCTCCAAAAAACACAATGTTATCTGAAGAGTCAATAATTTCTTGTAGTTGCTTAATTTTAGACATGATTAATTGTATGTAATAAACTTTTAATATAATTATTCAATATAATAATATTATAAAGTTGTTATTAAAATTGAGAGGATTTAATTGGAAAACAATAATTCAAATCTTGATTGGATGGTAAACTGGTCCCTTCAAGGCCATTACCCTAGAAATAGCCAAATAAAACTAATAAATAAAATTAATTGGGCCATTGGTGAAGGTTATAAATATATCATTCTTGAAGCCGGAACAGGCATAGGCAAATCCGCTATCGCCACAACCCTTGCCAATATGTATGAGGATTCATACATCTTAACAATGACAAAACAACTCCAGGAACAATATCTGGATGATTTCGGGGACATCCTTGTTGAAATAAAAGGCCGTGGAAACTACAAATGTAACTATAAAGGTAATTGCGACTTTTGTATTAAAGCAGAATACAAACTAAAAAAATGTAGTGACTGCGAGTATAATATGGCTTTTAAGAAAGCTCAAAATGCTAAAAATGTAATAACTAATTATGATTATTTTTATTATGCGGGCGTTGAAAATCATCTGTTTGACCCTCGAGAGTTACTGATTTTGGATGAGGCACATAATTTGGAACGTAAGATGTTAATGTTGTCATCATCTCAATTAAATAGGGAATATATCTCCACAAAATTCGGCATTGATATTTTTGAACCTATAATGCATGCCACCAGTTCTGTTAATAAACTAAAAAAGGATTCAAGTTATTGGATAAGGTTATGTGATGACCTAATAAAGGAATGTGAAAAAAGAATTAAAAAAATCGAAGGGGATGCAAATAAATCAGTCCAGGTCTCTTTAGATGAGTTTGAGAACAATCCTTCAAAATTTTCTAATTTCGATTATGTTGAAAAACAAAATTTGGAACAGGACATGAAATCCTTCTCATCAATCAGTTTAGGCCTCACAACCAATGATTTTATCATTGATTTGCCCAATAAATCAGCTATTTTAGACAATAATATGGATATTGCGGCAGAATTTAAGCCATTTTCAGTTTCAGATGATACCCAAAAGCTACTGGATTTGGGCAATGTTTGCATATTCTTAACAGGCACCTTGGGAAGTAAAGATAAATTTTGTGAGTGGAACGATATCAATCCGGATGAAACATATTATGTTTATGAGAAAAGTCCCTTTGATGTTGAAAAAAGACCAATTTACATTGATTTTGCTGGTCGATTGAGCGGTTCTGTTAATGGTCGGGCAAGATGGAAAAATAAACGGGCCATTGATAAGATTAAGGAATTATTGGATATGCATAAAAATGAGAAAGGAGTTATTCACACTTCAAGCAACGAACAGGCATTTTGGATTATGGATAATCTAAAAGGATATAATTTCATGTTTGTTGGAGGGGAAGATAGAAATCTTGTCTTGAAGGAATTTACAGAATCAAATGAAAGCATTATTCTTATAGGGGCATCTATCAAAGATGGTGTGGACTTTAAGGGGGACTTATGTAGGTTCCAAATTGTTTTTAAAATGCCGTATCCTCAATTGAATGAACAGGTGAAATATAGAAAAGAATTGGATCCCAAATGGTTCTATTATCAGGCGGTAATGGCTTTAATGCAGGCTTATGGTAGGGGCATTAGGGATATTGATGATTATTGTGTTATGTATATCATAGATTCTAGTTTCAAACAATTGTTTGATTATAATCGTGGCTTTTTCAATGAGTATTTCATTGAAGCCGTTCAAAAAAAGAAGTGAAAGATAGCTTAAAAGCTATCAGTTTAATTTTTGATAATTTCTAGCTTGAAGACCATGGTATTTAATCATACCTTCAACTTCGCTTTGCTCAGTTTCTTTGTCTTCAAAAGTAATTTGTTCTATGCTGTGTAAGCTGAATGGAGATTTTCTAACGATTGGTTGGATTGAACCTTTGAATATTTTCATCACAACTTCTCCGCTTACTCTTTCTTGCATTTTATCAATTGCTTGGTCAAGATCTTCTCTTAAAGGTTCTTGCCAGAGAGCTCTGTAGACCAAATCAGCATAAAGTGTTGACATGTATTCAGCAAATCTTAACTCATCAGTTGTTAAGACTAATTCTTCTAATGCTTGGTGTGCTGCAATCAGTAATTTTGCACCAGGGGTTTCGTATATTTCCCTACTTTTGATACCAATCATCCTGTTTTCGATAGTGTCTACTCTACCTATTCCGTGAGCTCCAGCAATTTCATTTGATTTTTTGATAATGTCGATTAAAGGCATCATTTCACCGTTAATCGCTATAGGGATACCTTCTTCAAATTCGATAGATACTTTTTCAGGTTCATCTTTAGCATCTTCCCATGAGGCAGTCCATTCGTAAATGTCTTCAGGAGGCTCATTTGCAGGGTCTTCCAAGACATCTCCTTCAATTGCTCTTCCCCAAAGGTTTTCATCAATACTGTAAATTTTATCATAACTTAACTCAATTCCTTTAGATTCTGCATATGCTTTTTCTTCAGTTCTTGTTAAGTTCATTTCTCTGATTGGTGCGATAATGTCTAAATCGGACATTGCAAGAATAACTGCTTCAAATCTGAACTGGTCGTTTCCTTTACCGGTACAACCGTGCGCAATAGCTGTTGCTCCTTCTTTTTCAGCAACTTCTATAAGTTTTTTTGCGATTAATGGTCTTGCAAAAGCAGTACTTAATGGATATCCTTCGTATTCAGCATTTGCTTTAATTCCGCGTGCGATGTATTCATTTGCAAACTCTTCTTTAGCATCTATGTTGTAGTGTTTTAATCCACCAATTTTAGCTGCACTATTTTTTGCTTTTTCCATTTCTTCTTCGCCTTGTCCTACATCAACACATGCAGTAATAACTTCTGCATCGTATTCTTCTTCCAATAATTTGACACATACAGAGGTATCTAATCCACCACTGAACGCTAAAAGTACTTTGTCAGTCATAAAATCACCATAATTAATTCTAATGAAAATGAATTATCAAGATATATTTATATGCTTAATAGTATTTAAAATTTTTAAAAAATTAGGCAGAAGAAAACTCTTAATTGAAGGACTAATAATTGAGGTAGAAAGTTATATGGATTTTTAAAAGAAAATTCAATTAAGAGTTCTTTTTTTAAAAAAGTATTATTTCATACTTTATTTAATATGTTGTTGTTACTAGTATATAAAAGTTTAGGTATGCCTAAAAATTAGATGGTCACCAAGACATGGTTTTCCTTTGCAAATTCAACTAACCTCAAATAGGTTGGGTTTGCTTTTAAGGTATTGATATTTCCAATAATTATTAATTTCCTTTTTGCACGTGTTATTGCAACATTCAATCTCCTCAAATCACTTAAAAATCCGATATTTCCATTTTCATTACTTCGAACAGTTGAAATAATAATGATCTCCTTTTCTCTTCCCTGAAATCCGTCGACAGTTTTCACTTCAACTGGGGTTCTGTCTTGTATGATTTTTACTTGATCTGCATATGGGCTAATTATTCCAATGTCTGTTTCGTCAAGGCCCACATTCAAATAATCGTTTGCTAGTTGCACAGCAATATCTGCTTCTAATTTGTTGATGATGGATTTTGAATCTTTAAGATGTTTTTCACCATCGCCATCAACATTTGAAGTATCAATAAAAAGCAGAGCTTCCTCTTTTTCATCTGAATTTATGATGTCGTTAATGGTTATGTCGTCAACTGAAGAATCACTTTTTAGATTGTTGTTGTAAAACTCAGCATTAGGAAACTTCATTAGAAGTGAGTTCATACGATATTGAATATTCAGTAACTGTGATTTAAAAGGATAGATTCTTATTAACTCTTCAAATAATGTTTTTTCTAATTTTTGAGCTTTATCACTGATTATTGTTGGTGGAAGTTGTTTGTGGTCTCCTGCAAGAATAAATCTATGCGCTTTTGCTATTGGAATTAGAACACTTGGAATTGTGGCCTGTGAAGCCTCATCAATTATTGCAACATCAAATTTGGTTCTTGCAATTGATTCCAGTGCAGCAGATGAATTGGTGGATAGAATTACGTCACTGGTTTCGATAATGTCTCTAATCATTTTATTTTCTATTCTTTTTATTTCATCATGAAGTTCGTCAATTTGCTGGTTATATTCAATCCATTTTGCCATTGATTTCATTTTATCCGGTGAAATGCCTCGCCCACCTTTCCCTTTAGAGGCATTAAATAAGATATCATAGTCTCCATAACCTCTACGGTATTGGGGTGTTGGTTTGGTATAAACGCTTCTTTTTTCAATTAAATTATCAATCTTATTGTGTATTCTTTTAATTTTCCTGTTTAATTTGTGATTTTCCACCTTATAGGCTAAAGTTTGTGTGATATTGTGTTTTGAAACTCTTTGAGGGTGTCCAAGCCTTGTCAAGTTTAATTTTTTATTTTCCATTAGTCTCTCCAGGATATTGTCGACTGCAGCATTACTTTCAGCTGTAGCCAACACCTTATGGTTCTGTCGTGTCTCCTGTGATATTAGTTCGACCAATGTTCTGGTTTTTCCGGTTCCAAAAGGCCCATGGATTAAATAGAAATTTTCACATGAAAGGGCATTTTCAATGGCGCTTTTTTGGGATTCATTAAGGGATTTGTCAATATAATCAATATAGGGAATTGATTTATTTTTTTTAGGATTTCTTTCGTTTAATATGTATTCTAGAGCATTCTTTCCTTTTAAGCTCAGATGTTTCAGATTGTCTTCCATTCTTCTGAATGTGATGTCATTGGCATATAAGTCGAGCCTCACTTTCTTTTTTAAAACCCATCTTGGAATTCTTTTATCGAATGCCACTTTAATAAAACGAGCACCCTTTTCGGTAACGGTTCCTGTAAAATCACTGCTTAATGGATTGGCAGTGCTTACAAGCACCATGTCTCCAACAGAGATTTCAGTTTCTATAATTTCAGATCTCCCAAACTGGACAATTTTAAGGCCCAACTCTTCTCCAATATACTTTCCTTTAACTTTATTTATTGCACGGCCTAATTCTTCCCTTTTTTGTCCGGACATATGGGCTATTTCAAAACGCATTAGCTCAATTTCGGCATCTCTTTCATAATTGACTAATCTAATTAAATTTTTGATATATTTCTTCAATGTAATCCCTAATTAATATATTAATTGTAATGATTTAAATAACAGTTTCAATGTAATTAAATATATGGATTTTGTAAAAGTTAATCAGTTTGATAATTTGGAAATGAGTTATGTCTGTGATTTTTCAGGGGGATTCATTTCTCGAAATAAGAATCTATTTTCACGAATTGAATTAACTGATTTGACTAAATTTGTTTTGGAGAAATCTGTTTTTGGAACACCAATTTTTAAAATTGGGGATGGAGACAATAAAATATTAATTTTATCTGGAATTCATGGAAATGAGCTGCCTCCCCAAATAGCTAGCGTTAATTTATTCAATGAACTGGTCGGTTGTGAACTTTCACATACCTTATATTTCATTCCATTTGCGGCTCCAAAGTCTTCAATGAATTGTGAAAGGACATTCAATTCAATGGATTTGAATAGGGCTGCTCACATTAAAAATTCCGTTAGCAATTTAATTTTACAAACTGTTTTGGATTTGGGCATTAATTTTGTAGGCGATTTTCACTCCACCGCACACAATTCAAATCCTGGTTTTGAATCTATTTTTTCATCAAAATCCCCATCTCCTGAAAGTTATCTGATTGCCAATCATATTTCAAAAGATGTTGGTTCTGAAATGATTTCATTTGATTTTGCAGGTGCTTCTTATAAAGGAGCTGTTGAAGATGTATGTAATTTGAAAGGCATTCCATCTGTTACCTGTGAGGTTTTATGTCCTTTTGGAAATCTTGCTAAAGGAACTGTGGAAACATCCATGTCACAAATGAAAAGTTTCCTGAAATATTTCGGAATATAATACTTGTCAAATGCTCTTGGCAAATTTAGTTATTATATTTTTTAATTATATATTATTTGAAATCCAAATTTGGGGTTTCAATATATAAAATAAGGTAATGGTTTTATGGAAAGTTTAAGTTATCAAACTTATGCTCTTAATTCCTACAATGGCCGTTTGATAAAGATAAAGGAGTTTGGTCATGTCTTCTTATAAGGGGCATTCTATATTTGCATTAATTCTTTCGGTGATGTTTTTTCATAGTCCTCTGTTAATTGCTTTAACTCTGATAGGTGCAAATATTCCAGATTTTGATCATAAATTTAAAAAGGATAATGTCTATAAGTTGATTATTTTAGGATTAATAGTGTTCATTTCTCTTTATATCCTTAAATTACCTTATTTTATAGGCTTAATAATTGTATTTTTAGGGGTCTGTTTTTATTTTTCAGAACATAGAAGTTTCACTCATTCTATTTTTGGTGCGGTTATTTTAACAGCATCCGTGTCCTTGATAATCATTTGGTCATTTCAGTTGGTTATAGGCTTGACAAATTTGAAAAATTATTATTTTATAATGGCGATTTTAATTACGCTTTTAAGCTTCTTATTTTTAAATAATAAAGTTCTAATGGTATTTTTACCAGTATTTTTCATTAGTTTATTTGTTTTACCCACAAAAAACATCACTTATCTTGAAATAGTTTTCAGTTTGTTCATAGGGTTGTTTTCACATATTGTTCTGGATTCATTTACTCCTGCAGGAATTAAAATATTTGCTCCAATCTCTTCAAAAAAAGTTTACAGTAACTTTGGCAAGGTTTCGGTATTTATATTGGTTGCTTTAGCTATTGCATATAACGTTCCATTATTATTCGGCTTATTTGGGCAGTATGTTAATATTTTGTAATGGTATATTGTTCTCACATTTTCAATTTAATAAATTTTTTGTAAATACGATGATGTTTTTTCTTTAATTTTTAATTTGACTATCGATTCGTTAGTGTTTTTTATTTTTAGCATTTAATCTGTTCATTTAGAATTTTTCAATAAATTTTTTATTAACTTTTTTCAAATTTATATGATTTTTTTAAAAAAGCATACATTTATAATAAATAATCATGATAAATAATAATATTATTATTTAGTCAATATTATGGCTATTATTAATATTAACGAAATGGAGCTTATTTAATGTTTTTGACTAGAATTGGTTATGGAATTATCTATTTCTTAGACCTTATTTATGAAATCATTAAAGCAACAATTGACGTTGCTTTTAATTCAGTTATGAGGAGAAATATTAATCCTATTGTTGTTGATATAGAAACAGTTTTAGAGAGACCTGTTTCTCAAACAATTTTGGCAAATAGTATTTCTTTAACTCCTGGTACTTTGTCTGTTGATTTGGACAGTGAAAATAACATTATTAAAGTAGCTGCTATTTATCCAAGAGAAAAAGAGGATATTATTCCTTTTGAAAAGTATATTAAGAAAATGCTTGAATAATCATTTTCTTTTAAAATAATCGAGTGAGATAGTATGGATATATTGTTTATTTCAAAATATATTGTGGTTATAGCATTAATTATCATGATGTTGGCCGCTTTAAGAGCAAGTGCATATAAATCCACTTCAATGGGGCTTTTGGGAAGCTCTGTTGTTGTCGTAGCTTTTGCTATGCTGTTACTTGTAGGGGGAGATATATATGACCTTGGATTCTATAAAGATATATCATTAGCTTTAATATTCTTTGGTTTTGTAGGTACTGTTGCTTTCGCTGCTGTTTTAGGAGGGAATGACGAATGATAGAATATATTCAATCAGTTCTTCTTATTATATCAGCAATTTTAATTATAGTATCTGCAATAGGACTTATCAGCTTGTCAAACAACACTAAAAATGCAGTTTATGCAAGAATTCATATTGTTGGTGTTTTTGATATTGCCTGTATTATTGCTATGATTGGTCTTGGCCAATATTTGCTTGCGGGAATATACCTGATTATTGCACCGTTTACAGCACATGCAATAGCTAATGCTTATTGGAAAAAAGAAGATAGAGAAAATAATTCAGATTTGGTAACTGTTGAAGCAGAGCCTGATTATAATAATCCGTTTATTCATCCTAAAGACAAATTCGGATCTTTAGAAACTGAAGAATCAGGTAAACTTAAAGCAGATGAAAGGTTCTCAGTTACTACATTGGAAATTGATGAGGGGGAGTAAGATGTTTGAATTCGTATTGATGATTATAATAGTTATAGGCGCAATTCTTGCTCTTGTTCAAAAAGACTTATTAAAAGCTGCAATTTTAACAGGATTTGTTGGTGGGGCTGTTGCAGTCCTTTTCCAAATTTTACTGGCGCCCGATGTTGCTTTAACTCAAGCAATTGTTGGTGCAGCAATTGTTCCTGTATTTATTGCTTTAGCTGTTAAAAAAACTCAAAGGGAGGATAGCTAATGGCACAAACTCAACTAGTGATATTACTCACATCAGCTGCATTAATCATCATTGGATTATACTCAGCGATTTTCATTGATAATATCATAAAAAAGATAATTGGTATTAGTTTTATTGAAGAGGGCGCTAATTTGTTCATCGTTGCCATTGGTTATAAACCAGGTGGTGTCGTACCTATTTTAATGCCTGGAATGGATGCATCTTGGTTTGCAACAAATGCGGCATATCCGCTTCCTTTCGGTTTGGTATTGACTAGTATCGTAATTGGTGCAAGTACTTTAGCTGTAATGCTTGCTTTAGTGATGGTTTTATACAGAAGGTATGGTACTTTATCTACTAAAGTAATGTTGGCAGACACATCAAAGCAGGAGGAGTACAATGAATGAATTAATTCCACTCATGGTTATTGTTCCTTTGATGGCGGGGCTGCTTATTTCAGCATTTTCAAAGTTTAACAAAGCAACAAAGATTTTTGCATTTGTAGTTGCAATTTGTCTTCCGATTATTCCTTTATTGTCCAATTATGGGCTTCATTACTTCGGAGGATATGCGCCGATTATGGATAATGTAACAAATGTGATGTATCATCCGGCAATTACATATTCATTCACATTCTTGCAGCAAATATTTATTGCAGGTGTCGGTCTTTTAACATTTTTAGTTGTATTCATTTATTTAACTAAATATAAGGAAGTTTCTGGACCTTATCTATTCTTGTTGTTCTTAGGTACTGCCGCTGTTACTGCAATGTTGCTTACAGATGATATTTTCCACATGTTTGTATTCTTTGAAATTCTAGCTCTGGCACAAGTAGGTATTGTTGCGGCTTCATCAATTGATTACAGTTATGAAATGGCCTTGAAATATATGATTTTAGGGTCAATCGGTTCACCAATAATGCTTTTAGGAATTGGATTCCTACTGGCTTTAACTGGTAGTGTAAACGTTACAGATATTGTAAATGCTGTTCATACAGGTTTAGTTGATGTAAAATCTCCAGTATTTTTATTATCACTCGGTTTAATATTCTTCGGTTGGTTATACGCATCAGGTTTACCACCATTCCATACTATAAAATCTGGAATTTATTCAAAAGCAGAACCTCACGGAGCGGCTTTACTCCAATCATTTACAGTTATTTCAATGATTTCAATTGTATTGGTCATGTTTAGAATTTATTCTACATTACCAATCTTCGAAGTTCTCATAGTGTTCTTCTCTATCTTGGCTATGATATTGGGTGTATCTCTAGCACTTACCCAAACAGACTTTAGAAGAATGATCGGATTTTTAGCTGTAGGTGAACTAGGATTTATAGGTTTAGGTATTGGGCTTGGAACACAATTTGCAATTACTGCGGGTCTTTTCCAAGCATTAAACGAAATTATTATTACAGCATTGTTATTCATAGGTTTTGGCGCTATCGTTAATGCAACAAATGAAGTGGACACCCGTAAACTCGGAGGTCTTCTCGCATACCATCCGAAAGTAAGCATAATGCTTTTGATTGGTGGTTTGGCAATGGCAGGAGTTCCTCCTTTAAGCGGATTCCAATCTAAATTAATGCTTGTTCAGGCTTCATTAAGTTGCGGGTTCCCTGAAATATCAATATTGGCAATTATGGTTAGTATTGCCACATTCGTAGTGTTTGTAAAAACATACTACACAATGTTTTTGAAACCAAAACCTAGGGAATTAGAATTGGAGAATAAAGAAGTTCCGAGGACTATGATTTTAGCAATGGGAATATTATTGATTGTCATTATATTGTTAGGTATATTCCCGGATGTTGTAACAAATGGAATTTCTAACTTTGTAGGAGGGATATTATGAAACTTTACGATCAAATATTTGATGTTGTAAAGCAATTTAGGAAATTGTTTTCACCGGGTCCTGTAACTAATGCGGATGTTTCAGGAAGTCTTACCGCAGAAATATTTTTAATAGTTTCATTGATATTGTCTGCAATATTATTAAGACATGTCAATGTCTTGCTTGCCGGATTAGTCACATTCATACTGGCAATTGTATTGATTTCTAATATTCCACTTATTCCGAAGTTTAAAATAGAACAAGAGGATTCTTTAGAGAAAATGTTGTTTTATGCGGTGATAACACTTGCTATTATTGTAACATTCTTGTACTGGGGTGGTAATCTTGTCTAAAACTACAGTTCGTAATTTACTTGCAGCAGTAATGACAGCAATATTTTCTGTTACTTTATTTGATGCAGTATTCCATTTACACAATATCATCAACCCTGGTGTAAGTTATATTTACAATGCTTTGGGAACCAAAATAGCTCCGAACATGGTAACCGTAGTTATTTTTGATTTCAGAGCATATGATACATTAGGAGAATCAATTATATTATTAACTGCTGGTATAGTGGTATTATTAATATTCGGTAGAGGATTATTGGGGGATAAACAATGAGTCAAGGTAGTATGATTTTAAAGATTATATCTTTACCAATTTCAATCATTTTGATTTGTTTAGGTATAATGACTATTCTTGGAGGTCATATCACTCCTGGTGGAGGTTTCCAAGGTGGTGCAATGATTGCAAGTGGAATTATATTATCTATTCTTGTTTATGGTTTAGGTAATTCTCCATTGGAATTGTCTCACGCTTATATTGAAGTTTTTGAATCAATTGGTGCATTAGGATTCATTATATTCGGATTAATCGGATTGTTCGTAGGAGGATTTTATCTCTATAATGTTGGAACAGACATGTTAAATGTTGTTCCGGCAGCTATTCAATCTGCTTTCCACTATCCCGATGTTACTAACGCAGGTATTATTCCATACCTCAATATATTTGTAGGATTAAAAGTATTTGTAGGTCTTTCATCAATTGTTATTGCATTTGAAGGATTTAAAAAGTTTGTAGGGGAGGGTGAGAAATGATATCATTAGGTCCAATTATATTTGGATTGATCTTAGGTTTGATTATCGGATCTCAGATTAAACTTAATGTTAGTGATGCCAAATTCACTCTAGCCTCATTTGTGGTAATATTAATTGCAGGAATTATTGCAGCATGGCAATTGGGTAATTTCCCATTCTACACAGATTTGCCAATTTCAACTGCATTTTTATCTGCTTTAATAGGAATTTTTGTAGGCAAACTGCTATTTGCAAGGAGTAAATAAGGGAGTTTTAATATGTTTTTAACAACTAATACATGTGAAGGTAAAAGAGATTGTATAAAACAGTGCCCTACAAAAGCTATTAAGTTCATTAATGGTAAAGCGTTTAGCTGTCTTACTTGCGGAATATGTTATAAAAACTGTCCGAATGGAGCAATATTCGAAAATAGCTACGGAGGATATGTAGTGGACAGGGCTAAATGTAATGGCTGTGGAATGTGCATGTACAATTGCCCTACAAGCAATATTACTATTGAAGATGGAATTGTATATGGTATTTGTTCACGTTGTGGAGTTTGTGCTGAAGTCTGTTCAAATCGTGTGGATGGATATGAGCTTGAAAAATCAAAACAACTAAATTTAATCAATGCATTCAACATATTAAATCCTCCATTAGATGATGTTCCTCATAAAAAAGAAAGTAAAGTTAAAGAAGTTACAAGAACTTATGTTGGAACTGATGCTGAGAAATGTATTCTATGTGGAAGATGCAGTCAGTATTGTCCAACAAATGCAATTCATGTAAAAATTGACAGAGATGAAGGAATTTGTAGCGAATGTAGGTTATGCAGTGATGTTTGTCCTAACGATTCAATGAACAAACATCAAATTGTTAACAAATCAGGCTGTACTCTCTGTTTAAATTGTATGAAAGTGTGTCCTCATAATGCAATTTCAGTTGAGGACTTTGAAATCATTGTTAACAAGATTAATCAAAAACCAACTGGAAAAATCATTTCTTGTCTTAACTGTGGATTATGTGCCGATTTATGTGAAAACGAATCACATAAAAATGTTGAAGGAAAACTTAGATATGATCCGACAAAAGACACTGAAAATAGAACTCATGAAAAAGCCATTGATGCTTGTCCGGTTCACACATTATGCGAAGATGATGAAATGTTCATCTATGATGAATTTGATGATGTGGAATTATCCACATTAGCCGGATTCTGTGTTAGCTGCGGCAAATGTGTTCAAGTATGTGATGAGGTTGGGGCTCGCCAATTCATGACTGCCAGTTGGGACGGTAAAGTCACAGATGATTGTATTTCATGTGGAATATGTACAGAAGTATGTCAAGAGGATGCAATCACACTATACAGAGGAACAATATCAGTTGACTTGGATAAATGTATTTTATGCGAAAACTGTGCTGTTCACTGTCCTGTTGATGCAATTCCTAAAACTACAATGTATAAAAACGAAATTAAAGATGGATTCAACTTCATCGAACAAAAATTATGTATGCATTGTGGATTATGCCATAAGACATGCTCATATGATGCAATCGATGAGATTGACGGTAACTTTGTAGTAAACGATGAAAAATGCACTTATTGTGGAGCATGTAAGAACGCATGTCCTGCAAGGGCATTCTTATTCGAGAGAAATTTTAAAGATTCAATAGAGGGTATTTAAATGAGGAATGTACTTAGAATAGCTTTGGAAGGAGCTTTTACTAACTTTAAAAGAATCTTTTTTGCAGCTGATAGAGTTACAGACATGGAACTTAGAAGGCAAATTTCAACACTTTCAGTAGAAGTTGACGACAGGGTCGATGAAAAAGCTTGTATTGGATGTGGAGGATGTGCCAATGTCTGTCCAACAGGTGCAGTTGAGATGAAAGAATTAGCAAATCCGGTTAAAATAACTGATGGATGGACTAAAAGTGAAGTACCTGAAATTAATCTTGAAAAATGTGTTGTTTGTTACTACTGCCATGATTTCTGTCCGATATATTCCCTTTATGGCGAAAAAGGAACAATACATCCTAGTTGTGTAGGGGATCAGGAAGTGGACGTTTCAGAATTTATAGAACAGCCATTTAAAATTTCAGATGATAAACTTAAATTTATTGCACAATACTTGTCAGATTCAACAATTTTGAAAAATAAAGAGGAAGGTGATTAGATGGGTATTAAATCATTTTCAAGAGCAAGAGCAATACATGTCATGTTGGTTTATACTGGCGGATGCAATGGATGCGATATTGAAATTGTAAACTCAATATTATCACCTCGCTTTGATGCAGAACAATACAATGTGTTTTTAACTTGGAATCCTCGTGAGGCCGATGTATTGGTAGTAACAGGGCCGGTTACACATTTAAATAGAAAACCGTTAGAGGAGATTTATAAAGCTATTCCTAATCCAAAATTGGTTGTAGCTGCAGGAAGTTGTGCTTTAATGGGTGGAGTATACAAAAACTGTTATGGAGATATTCCATCAGAAGAAATTGAAGGACCAGTCGAAAATATTATACCAGTGAATGCAAAAATTCCGGGATGTGCTGTAAGGCCTCAAGACGTTTTAGCTGGAGTTGTATCACTGTTGCCTATATTATTGGATGCGGATTAAAGGGGGGATTAAATGGATGCAAAAGTACCAAGAAGTAATATTATAGAAACTGAAATTCCAATGGGTACAGTTCACCCTGCTGCATTGGAACCATATAGGGTAAGATTCTTTGTAGAAGATGAAATAGTTCAGGAAGCAGAAATCACAATTGGCGTAAATCATCGTGGTATTGAAAGGATTATGGAAGGTCTTCCGGTTGAAAAGGCAAATTCACTTACAGAAAAGATTTGTGGAATTTGTTCTAATTCACATATATGGAATTCATGCAGAACAGCTGAAATTGGTTTAGGCATTGAAATTCCAGAGAGGGCTACTTACATTCGTGTCATAATGGGAGAGCTTGAACGTTTACATTCACACTTCTTATATTTAGCGCATGGTTGTGAAGTATTGTCCCACGAGACATTTTCAATGAGAGTATTCTACTTAAGGGAGATAGTCATGGAACTGCTTGCAATGATTGGCGGTAACAGAGTCCAATATGGATGTTCCGTTTTAGGTGGAGTAAGACCAAGATGTGACGTTGATGAAGCCAAATTATTAAGACTTAAAGAGGATATGGATAAAATTGAAGAAGGTCTCACAGGTTTTGTAGAAAGATTTTTGGCAGATTCAATAGTACAATCAAGGATTACCGGAATCGGAGTCCTGCCACAAAAACAAGCTATTGAACTGGCCGTAACCGGACCGACCCTTAGAGCTACAGGTGTTGCAAGAGACCTTAGAACAACCATGTTTGAATATGATAACTTTGATTTTAATGTAATCACACAGCCTGATGGTGATGTGAGGTCAAATTTAGTAATGAGGGCTCTGGAATCATTCGAATCAATAAAAATTATCCGTCAAGCTATTGCCAATATCCCTGAAGGCAAGGTTGTAAACAGGGATTGGGAAATGTTTGACACTGATATTACTGAAAGTTATATTGAAGTTCCAAGAGGAACTCTATATCATTCATATGCACTTGAAAGTGGAAGAGTAAGGCACTGTATTATAAGGACTCCGTCAATGGCTAATATTGGCGCAATGCAATATGCATGCATTGGAGACCAACTAACAGATGCACAACTTTGTATCGTACAATGTGACCCTTGTTTCACATGTACCGACAGAGCAATTGAAGTTATTAGGAGATAGACTATGTTTTCGAATGTTATGATTAATTCAATTCTTGTAGCGGCAGTAACTATAATTGTTTGTTTCATACTTTCTACATTATTGCCAGGTATTGAGAGAAAATACATACATGCAAGGATTCAACAAAGGATTGGACCTATTGTAATTGCACCAGGAATAATGGCTCCAATCAAATTCATGTTTAAAGAAAATGTTAAGATCGAATCTCCAGTTCCAGGATTATACAAAGTACTGCCAATAATTTGTTTTATTGTGGTTCTATGTTTACTTATTGCATTAACTCCCCAAGCTTTTGCAATTCCTGCTCTTTCAAGCTTAGTGGCTATTGTAGGTCTTTTAAAAGTTGAAGAAATATGTTATGTATTGATGGGAGCATTATCCAAATCTGTAATGTCTGTTAGAATGCCGTTCCCTGACCAAATTAAAGGTGCCGCACACATTAAAGCAACAAGATCATTTGTTGAAGATATAAGTTCAAGAAGATCTCTAAGGATGATTACTTATGGGTCATTTCCATTATATCTGGCATTGTTTGCACCGATAACTCAGGCTAGAAGCATTTTCTTAAAAGATATTGTTGCATATCAGCAGATTAATGGTCCATTCTTATTTACTGTATCAGGAGCGATTGCAGCAGTTGTGTTCTTTATAGGTTACATGATTATATTAAATGAATATCCATTTTCAATAATTAAAGCCAAATCAGATGTTATTGAAGGACCATATATGGAGTATGCTTCAAAATATAGGGCTATTGTCTACTTGACTAGAGGATTTTTCATGATGGTTCTGGGTATATTGTTCTCAGTATTGTTCCTGGGCATTCCTCCGGTAATTACATCTTGGAGTATTCTAATAAACATTATTGTTGCATTAATATTCGTCTTCATGATGGGAATCTTTTCCGCATTTAGCCCAGTATTTACAAACAGACAATTATTGCCAACAATACTTGGAACAACATTGCTTGGAGTATTAGCTATTGTGCTTGGATTATTATAGAGGTGATTTTATGAAATTTGTTATGAGACCGTATCATATGGTAAGTCTTGGAGGATACATTGTAGAATGGGATTTTCCTTACAGAAACTTAATTGTAGTAAATAAAACCTCTGAGCCAATTAAAATAGAAATTCCTGTTTTCCATGAAGAGTGGATAGCTGAACATAGGGAACTGGGTCTTGAAGTTATTCCTGTAACTAAAGATGACAATTATTTAAGCATGTGGAAAAGGGCACATGCAGAACTAGATGAAATTAGGCCAAAAAATGAATGATTATACATTAACAATTAAATCTGATGAGAAAAAAGGAGTATTGGACGATATTACTGATGTCATCACTGAACATGGTGCCAACATTAGTTATGTCCATCTTTTCGTTGAGAAAAATAACATGGGCTCCATCAATTTAGAATTGGAGCATGTAAAAGATATTGATGAGTTAGTTGCTGATTTGGAAAATATTGAAGAAATAAAATCAGTTGAACTTCATGGTTCTCAATTGGATATTTATGGAAAACGTATAATTATCATTGGTGGAGGGGCACAAGTATCACAAGTAGCTATGGGTGCCATTACAGAAGCAGATAGGCATAATATACGTGGCGAACGTATAAGTATTGATACTATCCCATTGGTTGGCGAAAAATCTTTAGCTGAAGCTATTGAGGCCATTTCCAGATTGCCTCGTGTTAGCGCATTGGTTCTTGCAGGTTCGCTTATGGGTGGTGAAATTACAGAAGCCGTAAAAAAAGTTAAAGAAGAAAGTAATTTGATTGTAATTTCACTTAACATGCCTGGAAGTGTAACCAAATATGCTGATTTGATTATTACAGATCCTATCCAAGCAGGTGTTTTGGCGGTAATGTCTGTTGCAGATACCGCTGTTTTTAACATTGAAAGACTCGGAGACAATATTAAATTTTAAAAATTCATGTTTATGGACATATAGTGAGTTATTACAACTCTCTGAATAGGTAAATAATGATTATCTTTAATCATTATTTACTTTATTATTTTCTTATTTTATACAAATGTCTTTATACTCGCAATTATCACATTTTCTCGGATTTTTACGCACATTAGGAAGTTTTTTATTGTCTGTTATCTCTTTAACTTCCCTCATCACTTCAAACAATCCTTTTCTAAGATTAACATCCATTACAACAGGGCGTCTATCACCAATCTTTTCATAATCAACAAATCCCACAAACACTTCTGTTTCAAATTCTTCTTCAAGAAGTATTGCATATGCCACAAGTTCAATAGCATCTTGGTCCCAAACGCCTTTTAATGGTGGATTTGAACTTTTAATAGAGATTGGATAATATTTTCCATCTATTATTTCAATTTTATCGCACATTCCGATTAGTTCAAGTTGTGAATCTTTTAGTAGGTATGAATACATGGAATTTGGGAAAAACAGGTCTATTATTGCAAATGCATTTTTGTCAAGTATGGTCATTGCTTGTTTGATTTTTAAGGAAGTAATTTTAATGTTAAAATATGCTTCATCGATAATTTGATTAATTTGCTCATTATTGAGACCTAAATCCATTGATATGATTGCATCTGCAGTGCTTTTAATGTAGGAATCGATATTTTGTGATAATATCTGTTCAATTTGAACAAGACCCATATCTTTTTTAATTTTTCGCATATTCTTTTGAATCAAATCAAAAATATCAATTTTAAGCTTTTTAATTTCAATTGCAAGTTGGTAGTCATCATTTTCATTTGTATCCACATGATTTTGAATGTATAGTTTCATGGGACAGTACATATGCGTTTTTATGGATGAAATATTTATCATATTATAACCTCTTAAATTCAGTAATATTACTTAGAACTTACTAATATAAAAATTAAGAAGTTATAAATCATTTAAATTCTTTTAAATAAAATAAAAAAAGTAAATAGCTATTAATTTAGCTATTTAATGTTAATTCTATACATTGTAGTAATCTTTGTTAATTGCAGGCAATTTTGCAAAGATAATTGGAACTACTATTAACAATATTGTTAATATTATCATTACTGTTGTACTAAGACTGTCTGCAGTTGTTATTGTGGAGAATACTCCTTGAATCCAAAGACCTGCAATACAAATTGGTAAAATGTATTTGATAACTGTTTTCCAGGTTTTACCCATCTTAATTGTTGAATTGTTATTCAATGTTTCAATTAAATTGTCAAATTTATAAATCCAACCAAAGATTAAACATTCAAGAAGTATTGCGAATAATAATGCAAAATTATTTAAATATGCATCGAATATTCCTAAAAGTGTACTTCCGGCACCGGTTGCAAAGATTGTTGAAATTAAAAATCCAACAATACAAACTACAGTTGCAGTTTTTTTACGTTCAATGAGGAATTTTTCAGAAATTGAATAACAAACGCCTTCAAGAAGAGCAATGACTGATGTAATTCCTGCAAATAAAATGCATAAGAAGAACAATGGTCCAATAATGTATGCTGCAAATCCCATTGTATTAAATACCTGTGGGAAAACTACGAATGCAAGGCCTGTTCCTGAGGTTACAAGTTCATTGAATGGAATTCCACTAGTCAATGTCATAAATCCTAAAATTGAAAATATTCCTATTGAATTGAATACTTCGAATCCTGAATTTGAAAAAGCCACAATTATTGCGTTGTCAACTAGTTTTGATCCTTCAGGCAAATAACTTGCATATGTCATTGCAATTGCCATACCTAAACTTAAAGAAAATACAATTTGTCCGAATGCGGCCAGCCATACGTCCAGATTTCCTAATGCGGACCAATCTGGGGTGAAAATCTGAGTATAACCTAAAGATGCACCAGGCAAAGTTAAAGAGAATGCAACGATGATTACAACAATTCCACAAAGTAATGGGAGTAAAATTTTACTGACATTTCCTATTCCGTCATTTAAATCTCTTTTAATAGTGAACCATGCTAAAAACCAAATAACAAATACTGATGCCAAAACTGTTGGAACAATTGTAAACAGCCCAGATATGGAGTCAGTTGCTTGTAATACATTATTTGTAAAGAATAAATCCGGATTCGTACCCCATGCTTTTGTAAAGCTTAAAAATATGTAAATCAAGTCCCATCCAACAACACAAACATAATATGTTGTAATTAAGAATACAATTAACAATATGAACCATGCTACGGGTTCTAATTTTTTACTAACTGAAAATAGTATTCTTGCAAGTGATTTTTTGAATTTGAATCCTACGGCATATTCTACTAAAACAAAGGAGATTCCAAGTAAGAATAATGAAACGATATAGGGAATCATGAATGATCCTCCACCGTTTGAATATAAGACATTTGGGAAACGCCAAATATTTCCGAGACCGACAGCAGAACCAATCATTGCCATCATAAATGCAAAATTACTATTCCATTCTGATTTTTTTGTCTCTGTCATTTTATCACGTTAATTTTAATACTATTATTTTAGGTTTTTGAAGTTTATATATTATTTGTTAATTTTTATAAACTCTAATAATCTTCAATTAAAACTGATTGAATAAAATTAATATCTGTTATTTTTTTAAATGAATAATATTCGTTTTATAAAATACTTTAATGTTAACGATTATCAGGTAAAAGTAGTTTTTTTTTAAAAAATAGAAATGGTGAGAGTCAACGCTCTCATTTAAAATATTTCATAAATTAAGCTGGGCTTTCTTTAAGTTTTAGATATTCATCAATCGCTTCACGAGTAGTTCCAACAACAATCCTGTAATGTGATTCCTCTCCATTAATGATGACTTTTTCAACTTTGCCTTTAGCTATTACATGCTCTCCGTCTACTACTTCGCCTGCATAGGTATGTGTAAATGAAACAACTTCAGTCAATGGGAATTCGACACCCTCTAAGATTTCAACATTTTCAATAGTGTATAATGAGGGATTGTCAAATGCTCCAAGTGCACTTACAATATCACATTCGATTTTTGCTATTCCTTGGGGTTCATATACAGTATCTCCCCATGTTCCTTCAATTTCCTCATAATCTTTGGTGGCTAAGATATCAAATAAAGTTCCGTTTATTGTTCCTCTATTTGCTTTTCTATTTTCATACCATCTAAATTCTTCTTTTGTCAGGCTTTCATCAAACATTCGTTTATCGTACACGAAATCCCAATAATCATTAGTAATTCCTTCAACGGTAATGTGTTTGTCGACTTCTTCAATGTAGACTTCCTTTCCTCTGTGTTCTTTAAAGGCAGCTATTGCTCTTCTGTGATTGTCAAGACCATAAACAACAAAGTCCAAATCACTCACGTCACTTTTTTGCAAACCCGGTAAGATGGACCCTGAAATTCCTAAATGGTCATATGGGATGTCTGCCATAAAGTGGAAAAAGTCCGCCACATCCATAAGTTTTGCTATTAATTCAGGATTTTTTACTTCTCCACCTTCTTCAAAAGTCTTTTTAAGGCCTAAAAGTCTATTTTCAGGTTTAATTACTCTAACAACTTTATCCAAAGGAACGCCCATCATTTCAACATTTGTTACATCACTGAAGTATAAGTAATCCGGATGATTTTCTCTTAAATATGAATATGCTTCTTCTGATCCAACTTTTCTGTAGCGTTTGCCGTCTTTTTCACGGTCTCCTTCAGGGTCGGGAACATATCTTAAAAATGATATTACTCTATTTTCCGGGTGAATATAATTAGTTGATGCGAAGTATAAATCGTCGCTTGTATAAATGAAATCTCTTGTTCTTACCTGTTCCATAATTATTCCTCATAATAAAATTTGTAAACTCTATTAAATTTAATTTTTGATTTAATCTTAATATTTAAATAAAATATAATCTAATAATAATTTATGAATATTACTCATAATCATGTTGATGAAATTTTTGAATATGATGGAAGTCAAATTAATCCGTCATGGGCTTTTCAAGAATTTGGAATTTACGGATCATCAATTATAACTTGGATTGGTCCAGTCAATATCACTCTTGATAATTTAAAGGATTTTGCAGATGTTGGACTTGAAATCAAATCAAATTACATGGTTAATTTCATTTGCGAATTTTTCGACCAACAACCTCCAAATATGAGGATTGCTTATCTAAGACAAAGGCTTTTAGTAATGATTTTTAGAGAAATCTTAACTGAATATGGAATTCAGTCTAAAAGGGAAGGTGATGATATCTTTGTAGATGGGGGAAAATTGTCCATTTCAATAGCTAGTATTTCATTAAGCTCTGCAAAAATACATTTCGCACTTAATTTGGAGGATAAGGGAACTCCTAGTGATGTTGAAACAATTGGATTATTTGATATCAAAGTTAATGATGAACAAATATTCACTAATGATAATTTATTAGAATTGATTAACAAAACTGTAAAAAGATTCATAAACGAATTAGAAACAATCGAAAATGATATAAGTAAAACTAAGGTGTTAGGATGAAAATTTTAGTTAATGGTATTCAATCAAATTTAAGATTTTCCTCTGCTCATGTCATTCCGGGCCATGAATCTTGTGGATTTATTCATGGACATTCTTACTTTGTTGATGTTGAAATTGAAGGTGAAAGGGCAGGAGATTTTGAATTTGTTGTGGATTTTAAAGATGTTAAAGGATATACTAAAGCAATTTGCAATGAGCTAGACCATAGATTATTAATTCCTGTTTATAATAAATTAATTGATTTTAAAGATTTTGATAAGGAAAACGATTCAATTTTTGATTTGAAGAAAAAACATGCGGTTCATTTCAAAATTGATGGTAAAGGATATTCAATCCCTGCAGTTGACTGTGTATTTTTACCTCTTCCTTACACTTCTGCTGAAGAGTTATCTAAATTTTTTGCAGAAACATTGGCTAAAAAGCTTTCCGAAACATATGATAATTTGGAATATGTTTCAGTTTGTGTAAATGAGGGAATTGGACAAGGTGCCGAATATAGGAAAGATTTATGATGAAGGCACCAGTTATTGAAATCTTTTCATCTTTTCAGGGTGAAGGATTATTGATAGGCGAGAGGCAAATATTTGTTAGGTTTGCAGGATGCAATCTAAACTGTAATTATTGTGACACCAATGATAGTAAATCCGCCGAATCAGGCAAGTTAATGACACCTCAGCAAGTATCTGATGAAATTAATAAATTATTAACTCCTGATTGTAAAACCATATCATTTACTGGAGGTGAGCCTAGCTTATATCCTGACTTTATTAGTGAGGTTAGTAAGGATTTTGATTTAAAAATCATGCTAGAGACTAATGGTACTTTGCCGGATAATATTGATTTAATTGATAAATTGGACATTGTTTCATTGGATATTAAATTGCCCGAGCATTTTGACGGGGAATTTGATGAAAGTATTTTTTTAAATGAGATTAAATCACTAAATTTATTAATGGCGAAGTGCATAAATGTATATTGTAAAGTAGTTATATTGCCTTCAACAAAAATAAAGTCATTTAAAGGGGTAGTTGAAAAATTATCTGAAAATATTTCAAACAAAAGTAACCTTCAAATAATCATCCAACCTTCTAGTCCATTATCAGAATGGAAGGATCTTAATTTTAAATTATTTGAGTTTTCCGAGATTGTTGGGCAATATTTTGAAGTTTCCACCATTCCTCAAATCCATAAGATTTTGGATATTGAGTAAACTTTGTTTTTGATATATTGATTTTATTTAATTTTTGAGGGGCAATTGTAAATTTGAGGTGTGTAAATGAAAAATAAAACATCCATTAATAGAAAATCAAACACAGGCGCAGTTGAACGTGAAACAAAAGTTCACGACAAAGAAGGAGACATAATGGCTATTGCAACAAGAGATGTTGTTTCAATCCCTCCTACTAAATCTATTAAAGATACTGCAAAAGTAATGATGGAACATGAATTTAGAAGATTACCAATCACAGATCCTGGTTCAGGTAAGTTATTGGGTATTGTTACAGTAATGGATATATTAGATTTCTTTGGTGGAGGAAAAAAATTCAACATTATTGAGAAAAAATACGAAGATAACTTCTTAGCTGCAATCAATGAACCAGTTAAAGAAATTATGACTCGTGATTTGATTACTTTATCTAACAAAGCTTCAATTGCTGAAACTATTGAAACCATGTTATCCAACCAATTAGGTGCGATTCCTTTAATTGATGGTGATGAAAAACTTGCAGGTATTGTAACTGAAAGAGATATTGCATTATCATTAGCAGGTATTGCTGGAAAGGAAACTGTGCAAGATTATATGAGTCCAAAAGTATTCAACACAACACCTGGAACTCCATTGGAAGGTGCATGCAAAATCATGGTTAGAAATGGTTTAAGAAGAATCCCTATTGTGGGTGGTGAAGCTGACATATCTAAAGCTGCTAAAAAATTATTAGGTATCTTAACATCCACTGATGTTATAAGATTCTTAAATGCAAAAGAATTATTTGATAATTTAAATTCAAATTTAGCAACCGATGTTTTAAAAACAGTTGTTTCTGATATTATGGTTGAAGACCCAATAACTGTTGAACCTACCATGACTATCGGCGAATTATGTGAACTTTTCGCTGAGAAAAATATTGGTGGAGTGCCAGTTGTTAAAGGCGACAAAATAATTGGAATTATCACTGAAAGAGATGTATTAAACGCAGTTAAAAGATATTAAGCGATAAATGTAGGAGATGATAATATGCAAATTAAGAATTTGATGTCTGAGGATTTAATTACTGTAGACAAAGATCAAAATCTTTCTGATGCTTTAAAATTGTTACGTAAACATAATGTTTCACGTTTACCTGTAACTAATCATAAAGAATTGGTTGGTATTATTTCAGAAAGGGACATAGCTAACAAGCTCGGTTCTTCAAAATATGAAAGTATGCCTGCATCAAGACTTCATATTTCATCTGTAATGGTTAAAGACGTATTTACAGTTCCACAAACCATGCAATTGGAAGAAGTAGCAAGGTTAATGTTAGAAAATGGTATTGGATCAGTTCCTGTCATGGATGAAGATGATAAAATGGTAGGTATTGTTTCAAAAGCTGATTTTGTCACCCTTGCCAGTGGAATTGCATTTGATAAGATTACTGTAAAAGAAATAATGTCAAAAGATGTAATATCTGTATCTCCAACTGAAAGGCTTATTCATGCAAGAAGATTAATGCTTGAATCTAATGTTGGCAGATTACCTGTTTTAGATGATGGTAAACTTGTTGGAATGATTACTTCTAAAGATTTAATGAGAGCATTCATAGACTTTAGAAAAAAAGTTCCAGAAAAATATCAGAAATCTCAAATTAAGGAAGTATTGGTCGAAGACATCATGTCTGTTAACCCGACTTATGTAGCAAAAGACATGTCTATTACTGAAGTGTCTGACATCATCATGGAAACCGGATATAATGGTTTGCCTGTTGTTGATGGCAGTGATGTAATCGGCATTATTACACAAACAGATATTTTAAGACTAATTGAAAAATTAGAATCTTAATTTGGTATAGTTTATTTAACTATACTACTTTTTTTATTTTTTTAAGGGGGTTTAAAAATTACACTAATTTCATTTTTAGGTCCTAAAGGAACATTCACTCATGAAGCCGCAAATTTAATAGGTGATGAGTTAGTCCCATATTGCACTATTCCTGCAGTATTTGAAAGTGTGGCCAATGGAGATTGTTCTTTAGGGGTTGTTCCAATAGAAAACTCTATTGAAGGACCTGTTGGTATTACTTTAGATTCACTGGCCCATAAGTTTGATTTAAAAATTTATAAAGAGATTGTCATTCCAATTAATCAAAATTTGATTGTAAATCCCGGATGCAAGCTTGAAGATATTAAAGACGTATATTCCCATGCTCAAGCATTGGCACAATGTCAGGAGTATGTAAGGGCAAATAATATTCAGCCACATTATGCAATCAGCACCGCAAGGGCGGCTAAGGATATCATAGGGGATAAAACTAAGGCGGCAATTGGAAATTCTAAAATTGTTGAATTATATGGCTTAGAGATATTGGAATCAAATATCCAGGATGTTGACAATAATGCAACTAGATTTGTTGTTGTCTCAAAAAAAGACCATGAAATAACCGGAAGAGATAAAACATCCATAATATTTTCCATCTATGAGGATAAGCCTGGAGGATTGTATAGAATTTTAGGAATCTTTGAAAAGAACAACATCAACTTAACTAAAATTGAATCACGACCTTCAAAAAAAGGTTTGGGCAAATATTTGTTTTTTGTTGACTTTAACGGTCACAAGGATGAAGAGATTATTCAAAATATCATCGATGAAATTGATGAAAATACCTATTTTTTAAAAGTTTTAGGCTCTTATCCTGAATTTATGTAAAACTTTAAATTAATGTTTATATAAAATTAATTATGTATAAATTCAGGGAGGTAGGAACATGTCAGATGATAGAGATAAACTTCTTGGAATCATGAATAATTTGGAATCTGATTATAGGTCCGGTAAGATATCTGCTGAAAAGTACAGTTATTTTAGATCTAAATATGAAGACAAATTAAATTCAATTGATGCACGAGACGCCACTAAAAGGATTCGATCCATGCAAGGCAAACCATCTACTGAAACTAGGAAAAAAAGAAGTAAGAAACCTACCAAAAATAAAAGAAAACAAGAGCAAGATTTAGTTCAGAAATATATTATCAATCCTAAAAAATCAGATGCAAATTACAATAAAAAGAAAAAATCTGCGATGGATAGTGGAACCTTCAAATTACTTTTATTATTGATATTGGTTGTTGGATTCACTGCCGGAATTGCATATGGTATTTTTAATTTTGATTTTGGAACTATATCTCAAGCCGATACTGTAGCTGTTGTTGATGATACGGCATTCCCTGAATTTAAAAATGATGTAAAATTCAATACAACAACAAATTATGATAATTACACTGATAATTATACTAGTAATGATGATAATAACGATATAGAAACTACTACGGACAATTCGAATAGTCAGCAGAATGATGATTCGTCATCTTCAAGTAATTCAAACAATAATCAAGGCCAATCCTCTGATGGAGGTTCCCAAGGAGGACAATCTGATGGTGGTAGCAATCAACAAACTGGAGATGGAAACTGAAATTAACAGGTGATATTATGAAAAACAATGTTTTTAAAGGCAGCATAGTAATTTTAATATTCTTATTGTTCTTAATTTCTGTTACAGTAGTGGCTAGTGCTGATGAAAATTCAGATTTAAATATATTGTCTTTATCACAAAGTGGAATTACAATCCAATATCCTTCTGATTGGGGTAATTCTCGTGCAACTTCAAATTATTCTGTAATGGCAATTTCTAAAATTGATTCTATAGATGCATTAGGCATCGGTCAGGTTAATATCAATGTCGAGAAAAAACCAGTTGAAGGGGACTTCTATACTTTTGTAAATGACACTTATGATGACATGCAAAGGGACAGTTCATTCCAATTAATTTCTTCTGGGGCCGTTTCAGTCGGAGGTAAAGATGCATTAGAATATGTCTACACTTCTGCTCAAGGCACTGCTGAAAAAGAACATAAGGCAGTTTGGTTTGAGAAAGGGGGTCAGGCTTATGTTATAATGTATAGCGCTCCAATTTCAGAATTTGAAGATAATTTATATGTTTTTGATTTTGTATTGACTAACATACAAATCACATAATTTCTTTTTTTTAATAGGTGTTTTAAATGATTGTTTTATGTGTTACCGGCAGTGTAGCTGCCAGTGAAGCTATCAAATTAGCTCGTGAATTTAGAAGAAATGATGTTGAAGTGCAATGTTTTATGAGTGATGCTGCGTGTGAGCTTATAAATCCTAATTCTATGGAGTTTGCAACTGGTAGGGAAGTAATTACAAAATTAACAGGAAAAATAGAGCATGTTAAATTTTCTCAGGAAGATTTGATATTGGTCGCTCCCGCTACTGCAAATACAATTTCAAAATTCGCATATAAAATTGCGGATAATCCAATTTCCACCCTTCTGATTACTGCTTATGGTCATGACACTCCAATCATTTTTGTTCCTTCAATGCATGATTCCATGTATAATGCAATTAAAGGAAACATTGATAAGATTAAAGAGGAAGGTTCCGCCACTTTCATAAAACCTCGCATGGATGAGGGAAAAGCTAAATTCCCATCAAAAGAAGACATTGTGTTGGAATCATTAAGAACAATTAATTTAAACAAGGATTGATATTATTAAAGGAAAAAAAGTTTTAATAAGTCTCGGAGGAACTTATGAACCTATTGATTCTGTAAGGGGAATTACTAATAAGTCCTCTGGAAAGATGGGTTTGGAACTTGCAAAGGAAGCCTACATTAGGGGGGCTGACTTAAAATTGGTTGTAGCTAACGTGAGTGTTGACATTCCATCTGTTTTTGATGTGGTTCGTGTTGAAACTAGTGCTGAGATGAATGATGTGGTTTTAAGTTTAATTCCTGATTATGACATATTCATTTCAACCGCAGCAGTTTCCGATTTTGAATTTAGGCAAAAGTCTGATAAAAAAATTGATTCAAGCAGTTCTCTTTTTTTAAATCTTAAGCCAACGACAAAAATTATTCGCCAGATTAAAAAGATTAATCCGGATATTTTTTTAGTAGGTTTCAAAGCTGAATTTAATATTTCCCGTGAGGATATCATCGGTTGTGCAAGAAGGCAGATTTCCGATGCGGGAACAGATTTGGTTATTGCTAATGACATTTCAAAAAATGATTGTCATTTCGGATCAGACAGCAACGAGGTTTTGATTGTTGATGATGATGTTGTTTCTGTCCCTTTAGCTTCCAAAAAAGAAATTGCAAAAACAATTTGTGACGTAATTTCAAAAAAGTTATAGTCTAATCTATATCTCTCTTCATAGATAGTTTTATTTTTTCACATCCTTATCTTATTTTCAATTATTGTTATTTTATTTTTATAGAAATCGAATCATGTATAAGTTTAATTATATCTGGAGTTAAAAAAATGAGGGTTATAGTTTGTGGCATTATTGAAAAACATGAATTCTCTAAAGCTTAATATTTTTCTTTTAATTTTTTGTTATCCTTTTCTATAAATTTTATTTTTAAATTTTGATTAAATTTTTAGTTCAATATTGTTTTTGATATGTTTAATTTAATCATAGAATATTTCAGTTTCAAGCATATTTTCTTATCCAATATCGAGCTCAATTTAGTAATACTTTTTCGAATAAAATATGGATATTAATCTTTGAAAATAATTTTGATAAAAAAGAGTTTTTCAATAAAATAAGTTCATGCCTTTAGGCTTTAGTTAAATGGAGTGATTAATAGAGTGAATCCACCTAAAGGACGTTTAAATGAACTTTTATTTTATTTGCATTAGCATATTTTATATTTTATTTTTTAGTATATAAAGCTATTGGAGTAATACTTTTCAGCAATTTTTGTAGTAATTTTTTATATTTCTCTAAGCTATTTTTTCGCTGATTGTCACTCAAAAATGAGGTGATTTTTTTTAAAAATTTTTCTTTCATAGGCATTGCATTATTGCCTTTTTTGTACTAGTCTTATTTTACGATTTGATTAATTTTAAAAACTTTATATCATGTTTTCTTTTAATAGTCTTTTAATTTCAATTTAAGATTTTATAAGTTCTTGATTTGGATGGTCTTATTTGTGAAATTAATGATTGTCTTTTTTATCTGATGCAATTTTCAAATGATTTAATCTATGTGGTTTATGATGTCTTGATATTTATTGGGGTATTGTGGGGATACTTTTTTGGCTATTGATTAGTATTCTTTCTTTTTGGCAATGTCCTAAAAAATTAAATCCATTTGAATCCTTTGATTTTTATTTAATGGTGGGAAATTTATTTTTTTTGATAGATTCCTTAAAATCCTATCAGTTTTATCAAAATTATCAGAGAGAGTGGTAAATTTAAAGGATAATTGTTGATTGTACCAGAAAAAAAAGAATGGGGGTAGATGCGTGTTGCATCTACACTATTTTAATTTTAACTTTCATGATTGCTTTGTTGTAGTACTTGTTTGTCGTAAAAACAACGAATGCTTTATGAGTTCCTTTTTTGGTTAATTTGGTAATTTTAAATGTTGCCTTTCCTTTGCTATCGGTTATTGCACTGTATGTCTTACCTTTAACTATCAAGTAAACTCTCATTTTTTTCAAGGCTTTGTTTTTGCTGTTTTTCAAAGCAACAGTGTATTTCTTGACTTTCACGGTGCTCTTGTAAGCTTTTGATTTGGCGGCGATTTTTGTCTTTTCCTTGTTGATTGTGATTTTAACTTTTTTGATTACAGGATTGTAATTTGCATTGTTAACTTGGACAATGAGTTTTTTAACACCTGCTTTAGCGGTTTTCAGGATTTTTGCAGTCAAATTGATTGAAGCAACTCCATTTTTGACGATAGCTGTGCCGATCTTCTTGCCCTTTAATGTAAATGTTACTTTAGTGCCGTCAGCCACATTTTTGAAACTGACTTTGTATGTTCCGCCGTAGTTGATGACATATGCTGCATTTTTAGCATTGATTATGATGTCTTTTTTGTTTACAGTGAAATTGACAGGAATTTCTGCTCTTGTGACGTTGTTGTCAATGTATGTAACATTGGCATTGTAAGTTCCAGCATTCAAGTTAGGAATGACAAGTGTTGCGATTCCATCTTTCAAATCAGCACTATATTCAATACCATTGATCTTAACAACCATTTTACCGCTGTTCAATGGAGCTATGGCACTGCTGTTTACCTGAACTTTAATGATGATGTCATTGTCGTAGACAACATCTTTAGCTTCAAGAATCTCCATGGTAATTGTATCGTTTACCAATGGTGCATCGCTTGAAACGTTATTTAAAGTTAATTTGGCTTCATATTCAACATTGATGCAATTTTCACCATTGCCTATGAACTGTGAATCGCTGATGGTCATATCGCTGTAGGTTTCAATTGCTCCGCCTGATTCTGATGCAGCGTTGTTTTCCAGTACTGTGTTTTTTATTGTTAATGTTTCATCATTATAGATTGCCCCACCATATTTGGCATTATTGTTTGTAAATTGGGAGTTTGTTATGGTTGTTTCACCGCCGTTGTCCAATGCTCCACCATATTCTTTTGCAGTGTTGTTTGCAAATTTGGAGTCTGTTATTGTCATATCACTTCCCCAAGTATAGACTGCTCCACCACTGTAGTCTGCAGTGTTTTGTGTGAAGTTGGCATTTGTTATTCCCATTTTACCCTCATCACTATAGATTGCTCCACCGTATCTTGCGGTGTTCTGTGTGAAGTCTGAGTCTGTAATGCTTGTTTTGCCATAATCGTTATAGATTGCTCCACCGTATCGTGATGCGGTGTTGTTTACAAATTGGCTGTTTTGAATATCTGCTTCCCCTCTGTCATTATCGATTGCTCCACCATATGGTGCATTGTTGTTTTCCAGTCTGCAATTGTCCATGTCCAGGTAATATCTGTTTTCGATTGCTCCGCCGTATGTTGCGGTGTTTTTTGTGAAGTTGGTGTTTGTTATTTCTATTTCACCGTTGTCATTGTTGATTGCTCCACCGTATTGTGATGCGGTGTTGTTTGTAAATAGGGAGTCATTTATAATTATTTTCTGATCGTAATGGCTGATTGCTCCTCCATATCTTGCACTGTTGTTTGCAAATAAAGAGTTAAAGATTTCTATATCTCCAGAATTGTAGATTACTCCTCCGTTGTAGCCCGCATCATTATCTGTGAAATTTGCATCTTTTATTGTTAAACTGCCTCCCTCATTACGGATTACTCCTCCATATTTTGCACTGTTTTGTGCAAAGTGGGTGTTTGTTACACTAATTCCAACAAATTTTTCATTATAGATTGCTCCTCCTTCGAATGCCCTGTTTTGTGCAAAACTGGAGTTGTCTATATTTAATTTAGATATGTCAACATAGATGGCTCCTCCGGTTGGAGCATTGTTTTGTGCAAATGAACTGTTCACAACATCTGCAAAACTTTCTTTGACATATAGTGCACCGCCTTTTTCACCTGCTTTATTGTTTGTGAAATTACAATTTGTCACAATACTATTTCCTTCAAAGTCAATGGCACCTCCATAATCAGAAGCAGTGTTGTTGGTAAAATTACAGTTTTCCACAGCACCATTTTCTTTAAAGTAAAGCGCACCACCATCACGGATTGCATCGTTACCAGCAAAAGTACAATCTGTCACATTACCGGAATACATCTTGACAGCACCACCATCACGGATTGCAGTGTTATCAGTAAAACTACATTGTGTCACATTACCTGAATACATCCAGACAGCACCACCGCTACGGTTTGCAGTGTTACCAGCAAAATTACAATCTATCAATTCACCATTACCAATGAAGTAAACTGCACCACCATAACGAGCAGAGTTATCAGTAAAAATACACTTTTCAATAGAACCGGAACTATTGAAGTAAACTGCACCACCATCATCATTTGCGGTGTTTTTTATGAAATTACAATTTGTCACATTACCTGTACTATAAAAGTAAACTGCACCAGCACGACCATTGCTTGCAGTGTTGGCTGTAAAATTACAATTCATAATCTCGCTCACATTAGCGAAATAAATTGCTCCACCATTTTCAGCGCAGTTATTCTTAAATGAAACTTCTTTAATAGTTCCCTCACCAGCAGCTATTGCACCGCCGTTAATTGCAGAGTTGCCAATAAATTCTCCATTGAATATTACGTTTTCAAAGCTTTCAAAGAAATTAACTCCTCCGCCACTAGGAGCATTATTGCCGATGAAATTGCCGTTGAATGTTATGTTGTGAGGAGTTTGGCGATAGTTTACTCCCCCACCGTTCAGGGCTGCTGTATTGTTTATAAAATCACCGGTGAATATGTTGTTTGTTGACACATCCTTAAATGTTATTGCTCCACCATTTCCAACTAATGGGTCAACTTTTCCTAAAGCACTGTTGCTTGTGAAATAACCGGTAAATTTATTGTTATTTGTAGTGTTGTAGAAAAATATTGCC
This sequence comes from Methanobrevibacter sp., assembly GCA_017434525.1. Classification (GTDB taxonomy): domain Archaea; phylum Methanobacteriota; class Methanobacteria; order Methanobacteriales; family Methanobacteriaceae; genus Methanocatella. The sequence continues at coordinate 32,228 of JAFRFD010000008.1, read as the reverse complement.
CCTCCGCATGATTCGGCAACATTGAATGAGAAGTTTGAGTTAAATTTATTATCATTTGCCTTTTTGTAAAAAAAGATTGCACCACCATAGAGTGCGTAATTGTTCCTGAAAACGCTTTCAAAACTGTTGTTTTCAGCCACATTGTAGAAAAATATTGCTCCTCCACTGGCTTTTTTTGCATTATTGTCATAGAACTGGGATGAAAAATTATTATTCATAGATTTTCCTTTAATGTATATTGCTCCACCTGCCCTTTCAGCATTATTGTCCTTAAAACAACCAAGAACTGTGGCATTATTAACTTCACCGTTAAAGTATATTGCTCCACCATTTTTGGCAGTGTTATTCGTAAAATTACAGTTTGTAATTTTTAAAGTAGTATTTTCACAAATAATTGCTCCTCCGGACTCAGAAAAACCATTTATGAAGTTAATGTTTTTTAATGTAACCATATTTGCAGTAATATTGAATATTCTTGCAAGTCCTGCTCCATTGATTGTGTGTCCTTGTCCATCAATGGTAAAACCGGTTTTGTCAATCACGATTCCAGTTGTATAATTCAAATCCTTTTCAGGATTATAAGTGTAATTTTTTGTTAATTGTATTGTGTCTGTTGTCGAGTTTGCAATTTCTGTATTTAAAGTTGAAAAATCGCTTATATCATTTTCTCCATCTGTTAATTTTTCTTCAGCAGATAAATGGGTTTGTGCTACTGTTTCATCAGCATTAATGCCATTATCCTGCGCTATTATTTCAGCAGGCGCATTGTTGTCTGCTGCACTTATGCAAGATAAGCTGATTAAAGCAAATAAAATCATCGTAGCTATTATGACCTTATGTTTAATAAAAATTCCTCCTATTGTATAAAAAGTTAATATATATTTTTGTTTAAATAGCATATAAAACTTATTTTTAAGAAAAATTCATTGTTCTCTAAAAAGGGAGTATTAGATAATTACAAAACGTATGTTCGGTTCTAATATTGGCTACTGAGTGGCTAGAAGATGTTTGATATATTTTCTTAAGTATTTGAGTAATACTTTTTTTTGCGATTTTAGTAGTAATTTTTTAATTCTCAGAACTATTTTTTGCCATCATCACTCAAAAATGAGGTGATTTTTTTTTAAAAATTTTTTTCTATCAAAAAAGCAATATGGTCTTTTTCGTAAGGTTCCAGTTTTACTTTTTCAATAATTTTAAAGCCTTTCTCTTTCAATTTCTTTTCTTGTTCCTTGAATATCTTTTTTGGCTTTTGTACTACATCAATACTTCTAGCTTTTATCATTAAAAGACCAACACCATCATCCTTTGCGAATAAATTCATGTTTTTCATAAACAATTCACTTTGTGTTGGCTGGGCTACGTCACAGTAAACTAAGTCCACTTTTTCAGCAATGTTCAAATATCCTTTGGGTTTGGTTGCATCACCTAAAATCGGAGCAATATTAGGTCTTTGTCTTGAGAGTTGAACTAATTTTTTCGCTGTTGTGGGTGAAAATTCAACGGCATATACTCTTCCATTAATTACAATGTCAGAAATATGTGAAACTGTTGTTCCAGTTGATGCACCTAAATATAGGACCTTTGAAGTGTCCAGAATCTCTAGATTTTCTAATCCATTTAAAAGGGCTGCAGCCAATTTTGAGCGTCTAGGATTCCATATCCTATATTCCTCTCCTTCATTAATCAATTCTTCTCCATAGACTGAAATTCCGGGAGTCAAATTTTTAGTTGCTACATTCCCATCTTTAAAATAAACATTCATGGCCTATCTCCTTTTCTTTCTTTTTTTGCCTTTTCTCTTTTTATTTTTAGATTTGCCTTTTTCTTCGTTTCGTTTTTTAGTTGTCTTTGTTGGAAACGGATTGTTTTTCTCAATTTCCTCTACTTTTTCGATAAAATCGTTAAATGCATTTTCATCAAATGTTTTTGTAAAAACGTCTCGTCTAACTGCTAGTGATATTTTACCTGCAAGCATACGTGCGATTTTTCCACGATTCCACCATTTAGCGCCCCTTACTTGAGGGTGTTGATAGATTAATCCGTATTTAGGGGGCCTGTCTCCACTTTTTAAATGCCTGAATAACGCTTTTTCAGCACCCATGATTTGAACTGTACTTGAAGGGTAAGTTGCAAGTCTTTTAAGTCCTCCTGCATGTGAAATCAGCTTGGCACCGAGTGATGATCCGACAAGCAATCTTAAATTGGGTGCAATTGCTTCCATTTTGCTGTCAATATATTCTTCAATTTCCTTTCTTGTTTTTTGAAGTTCAAATATGGAATTTGCATATCTGTTCATTATTTCCAAATCCAATGGATTAATATCTTCTTCTAAATCTAAGACATTGCTTGGGAAGGCATCTGGTTTGGCTTCCATGATGTTTTCTTTAGTTTTGTTTTGTGATATTAATTTGATGTAGGTTTCGTTGTTTTTTATTACATCCATTTCAGGGAAATATAATGCATACCATTCCCTAATTCTTTCAATCAATTTAGAGATTGTTTCATCTATTTCGTCTATGGAATTTATAGCCTGAATTAAATGTTTGTCTTCACTTGCGGATTCCTTTTTAATCTTGTAGATGGCCAGCCTTTGATAGATTTCGGTTATGTCTTCATCATTTAAACCGAATTTGTCATAGTTGCTTCTTAAGTATTCTCCTCCCTGATTGGGGGTTTGAATTCTTATTTTCTCGCAGGAATAATCTGATAACCTTTTATTTGATTCAATAATTATTTCATCATAATCTTTTGAGACTTCTTCAATTATTTCAAGTTCTTCAGCCACAATTTGTTTTTCTGTGATTTCCGCCAATCTATTAATTATTTCATCTTCTGGAAATAATTTTTCACAAATTAGCTCATTTTCATCATTAAATGCTAAAAATCCCTTAATTGAGTAGGTTATATAACATTGCATGAAATAAAATATTTTTTTTATTTTTAATAAACATTATGAAAAGATTTAATTTAATTGAAATTTAAATTAAATTTATAGATATTTACTATTTTTTGGAATTGTTATCATGTCACAAGAAAGTTTGGATGATTTAAGATATGAATTGGAACTTAAGAATGCCGAAATAGATGAGCTGAATATGGAACTTCAGGATAAAACCGAAGAGATCAATAAGTTAAAGTTGTATTCCACTAAACTCAAATACGAAAAGAAAAACTTAGAAGACAAATTGGACACCAAGATAGACTATGATAAATCAAGAATGAGGGAATTGGATGATTTAACAGAAAAACTAAAAGAAAAGGATTCAATCATTGCAGATAAACAGGATCAGGTAAAATATTTAAGGTCATTGATTGATGATTATAAGGCGCAATTAAATGCAAACACCGAAAACTTGGAAGTTCAGATTAGGAAAATCTCCAAATCCTACGAGGATTTGCTCAAACAAAAAGACATGATTATTGAAAAACAAGATGAACAAATTTCAAATTTGATTAAATCCAAAGAAGAGATTGTCAAATCCAATAAAACCAATGTCATTAGCTTAAAATTACAAAATGAAAAATATCAAGAAATTATTGATAAATTAACAAAAACTAATTAAATAATTAATTACAAAGTTGATATTATGTTAAAAACAAATGTTTGTGGAGTAGAATTCAGGAATCCATTAATGTTGGCTGCGGGCATTATGGGAAGTAATGCTTCATCTATGAATTGGATTCTAAAATCAGGCGCTGGAGGAGTAGTGTCCAAATCTTTTTCTTTAAATCCTCATCCGGGATATCCAAATCCAACAACTGTTGCAGTTGAAGGAGGTATTTTAAATGCAATTGGGCTCTCAAATCCAGGTGTAGATAATTTTAAAGAGGAACTAAAAAAAATAGAAAGGGAAAATAATGTGGTTATTGCATCAATTTATGGTGCAAATCCAGAGGAATTTTCTACATTGGTTAGTGAAGTTCAGGAACATGTTGACATGATTGAATTAAATATTTCATGCCCTCATGCAATGGAAGGTTATGGGGCATCTATCGGTCAGGATTGCAATTTAAGCCATACAATTGTTTCAGCCGCAAAGGACGCAAGCAATGTTCCAATCATTGCAAAATTGACTCCTAATGTTACTGACATTACAGAAATTGCTAAAACATGTGAAGATGCGGGCGCTGATGCATTGTCTCTAATTAACACTTTAGGTCCTGGAATGAAGATCAATATTGATGTTGCTCGTCCTGTTTTATTCCATAAATCTGGAGGAATGAGTGGTCGCGCAATAAAACCTATTGCAATTAGTAATGTTTATTCCGTTTATGAGGCAGTTGATATTCCATTGATTGGTGTCGGAGGAATCTATACATTTGAGGATGTTGTTGAATTCATTTTTGCAGGTGCAAGGGCTGTTCAAATAGGTACTGCTATCATGGATGAAGGAGTTACAGTATTTGATGACATTAATAATGGTTTAGAAAAGTTCATGACAGAAAAAGGATATTCATCAATTGATGAAATGGTAGGTTTGGCACATGGGGAGTTGTAAAAATGATTAATGAACCGAAAATAGTAGAAATAACTGATATTATTGAAGAAACTCCTACAATTAAAACTTTTAAATTTGATTGGGATTATGAAACACTTGGTAAACCTAATCCTGGTGAATTTTTAATGGTTTGGAATTTCAAAAACGAAAAACCAATGTCCATTGCTCAAATTAATGATGATGAATTGGCTATCACGGTTAAAAATATTGGAGAGTTCACATCTCAATTGCATGATTTAAAGATTGGGGATAAAATCGGTGTTAGAGGCAGCTATGGTAATGGGTTTAACAATTCCTTTGAAGGTAAAAAGATTTTAGCTATTGGAGGAGGTGTTGGAATGGCTCCAATTAATGCAATAGCTAGTGATTTGGTTAAGAAAGGAAATGAAGTCAGTGTTATTTCAGCGGCTCAAACAAAAGAGGAATTATTGTATGGGGAGTTTTTAGAAGAACTTGGCGTTGATGTACATTACTGCACTGATGACGGAAGTTTTGGATTTAAGGGTTTTGCAACAAACTGTCTCGATGATTTACTTGAAGTTTCGACTTATGATTATGCATTTGTTTGCGGACCTGAGATAATGATGAAAGGAATATATGATATTCTTGAAGCATCTTCAATACCTGCCCAATATTCTCTTGAAAGATATATGAAATGCGCTCTTGGAGTATGCGGCCAGTGCTGTGTTGATGGTGAAGGTTGGAGAATTTGTGTTGAGGGTCCTGTTTTTGAAAACGATAAAATTGAACAAATCACTGAATTCGGAAAATATAGGCGAGATGCTTCTGGTGTAAAATACTAATTTAAGGATGATATTATGGGAGTTGACATTAAAAATTATTTAAATCCACCAATATTGTTGGTAATTTTCTTATTGGTGATTTCTGCAATGTTTATATTCCCAGTTTTAAACATGGTTCTTTTAGGAGCTATTTTAGCTTATTTGGTCAAACCGGTAGCAGATAAAATTCAATCAAAATTAAAATTTTCATCCGTTTCAATATTATTGGCAATGATTATCGTTTTAATACCGTTGATATTGCTTGTAGCATATGTCTCCTATGAAATATCATCAGTAATAACCACTATGCTTGCAAGTAACCATTATCTGGATATTGATCAGTTCATTTCACAACTGCCGATAGAGGCAGGCTCTATTAATAATTCAATCAATTCATCCATTACTGAAATAGGAAAATATGTATTGCAGTATACTGTTACTTTTTTAAGTAAATTCCTGAATATCAGTTTAGATTTATTTATCTTAGTCTGTTCCGTATTTTATTTTGTTCGTGATGGAGATAAATGTCTTGAATTTGTCAGGGATTTTGTTCCGGATGATTCTAAAAACTTTTTTGACAATACCGTGGAATCCGTAAGGGATGTTTTAAGAAGTATTTTTTATGGTCACTTTTTAACATCAGTTATTATAGGTATCTTTGGAGCAATAGGCTATTCTCTTTTAGGTTATCCCTATGGAATTTTTTTAGGTGTCATAACAGGTATCCTACAGTTAATTCCAATATTTGGGCCTTGGCCAATATATTGGGCATTATTTTTCATTGACATATTTTCAGGTAATTATCCAAGAGCGGTAATAGTATTGCTATTTGGATTTTTCCTAAGCACTATCGATATGTACATAAGGCCTGCCTTGTCAAGCCATTATGCGGAAATACATCCGTTAATATTGTTAATTGGATTTTTATCAGGGCCTTTGGTATATGGAGTTGTAGGTTTTATTATAGGGCCTTTGATTTTAGGAATCACATACACTGTCTTAGATAATTATAGGAAGGAATATATTCTTGGAAGTGAGTAAATGCAGAGGAATGTTGTTATTTTGGATATAGATTATGTCACTTTTGAAGAAAAACCTGTCATCAGGCTATTTTCAAAAGATGGTGATAAGAACATAGTTTTAATTGATGACACATTCGAACCGTATTTATATGTAATGTCAGACAATTTGGATGAATGTAAAAGTGAAATTGAGGACAATATTGATGTTGTTAAAGTAGAAACGGACACTAAAAAGGATTTTCAAGTTGAAACTCAATTTTTGAAAGTTACATTTAAACATCCTCAGGATTTAGCCAAGAATAGGGATGCTTTAAGAGATTTGGAGAATGTAATCCAGATACGGGAATTTGACATTCCATTTTATAGAAGATATTTGATGGATAGGGATGTAATTCCTATGACTGAAGTGGTTGCGGTTGGCGAGGAAGTTGATTCATTTTTAAATCTTGATAGTGAAAAACAAGACGTAACCATCATTAAATTAACACAGAATTTAAAGCGTGTTGAGGAAAATCCGCAGAAATTCAGGATATTGAGTTTTGATTTAGAAGTTAGAAACCCTCATGGGATGCCAAACTCAGATGAAGATGAAATAATCATGATTGGTGTGGCCAGTAATTTTGGTGTGAATCAGGTCATTTCCACCAAAACAAATTCTGACAGTCGTGATGATTTTGTAAATCAGGTTTCATCCGAGCGAGAAATGATTCAAGAGTTTGTTAAAATAATCAAGGAAAACAATATTGACATTATTGTAGGATATAATTCTGATAATTTTGATTTTCCATATCTTAAGGACCGCGCTAAACTTTTGGGTGTGGATTTGGATATTGGAATGGATGGATCTGATGTTAAATATATTAGGAGGGGTTATGCTAATGCCGCTTCTTTTAAAGGCTTAATCCATGTAGATTTGTATCTTGTAATGAGAAGATACATGTCCCTTGAGAGATATACCTTGGAAAGGGTTTATTATGAACTGTTCGGCGAAGAAAAAATTGATGTTCCAGGTGAGAGAATTTGGGAGTTCTGGGATAATGGTGGAGATGAATTGGATAACCTGTTTGATTATTCCCTGGATGATGTGGTTTCTACTTTAAAAATAGCTGAACAGACACTTCCGCTCAATTTAGAACTTACTCGTATAATAGGTCAACCTTTGTTTGATGTTTCTCGTATGGCAACAGGTCAACAAGCAGAATGGTTTTTAGTAAAGCAAGCTTATTTTGATGGAGAGGTTGTTCCAAATAAGCAGGGATCCAACTTCGCAGACCGTGCAAATGCTGAAGATAATGAGGGAGGTTATGTAAGGGAACCGGAAACAGGTCTTCATGAAAATCTTGTTCAGTTTGACTTTAGGAGTCTGTATCCAAGTATCATCATTTCTAAAAACATATCTCCTGATGTAATGATTTTGGGGGATGTTGAAAATGAGAATGAGTATAACATTTCTCCCGAACATGGCATTAAATTTAAAAAATCACCGAAAGGTTTCATTCCATCAGTTATTGATAAAATTTTACAGGAACGTTTTAGAATTAAACGTGAAATGAAGGCGTCCGATGATTTACAGCAAAAAAAGGCATTGGATGTACAACAGCAAGCTATTAAAAGACTTGCAAATACAATGTATGGTATTTATGGTTTTCCAAGATTTAGGTGGTATTCTTTTGAATGTGCAAAGGCAATTACTTCCTGGGGAAGGCAATACATTAAATCATCAATAAAAAAAGCTGAAGAATTTGGATTTTATGCCATATATGCGGACACTGATGGTTTTTATGCTAAATATAAAAAAGAAAAAGATTAAGAGAATTGAATTCTCTTATTTTATTTTTATTTTGGCTGAAGCTGCTTGTGCTACTACATAGCTATTTTTAGACGTAATTATAGCTTTGTAAGTTCCAACGTTTAGGGATTTTACATTTAATTTTGCTTTTCCTACTGAGTTGGTTTTAACAATATATGTTTTTACAGTTTTGCCAATGTAAAGTTTGATTTTAACTTTAACTCCAGCAATTGGATTGTTGGTTTTTTTGTTTTTCACTTTAACTACAAAGTTTACATTTTGGCCTTTTTTTGCAGTTAATGCATAAGGAACAAATTTAGCTTTAGCTTTTACAATTGTAAATTGTGTTGTAATTTTGCTTGCGGTAAAGTTTTGAGATTCTCCCCGTGATATTACTACTTTATATGTTCCAGGATTATATGTGTCCAGTGATATTCTTAGCTGACCATCCAATCCTGTCTGACCATTATAGTTGTAGTAACTGTTTGAGGAGATGAATACCTTAATGTTAACTTTAGCACCGTATATTGCCTTATTATTTTTTGCGTTAGTTAATTTAATGGTTAAGTATTTTCCGTCTTTGTAGAATGCAGCTACTTTTGGAGCGGTTATTTTTGCTTTGGCTTTTAGAACTGTAACAGTTTTTGTCACGGCATTAGCGGTGTATCTAGAATCTGCAGAACTAAAGACCAATGTATGTTGTCCAATTGCGGCAGGAGCATAGTTGATATATGCCTTTCCGTTTTCATTTGCTTGGAAAATAAATGCCTGTGATGTTTTACCAGTATATACTTGTAGTAAAATAATTGCATTAGGCACTCTTTTACCATTTTCATCGGTTACGACAACGACTGCAACGTTTCCTGAATTATAATAATATTTGGTTGCCACTGTAACAGTTAATGTGGCCGGTGCGGCTTCAATAGTGAAATTTCCTTTGACACTTATGTTGTTGATGTTTTGAGTATCATTGTTGTTGACGGTCAGATTGTATACTGCCGGAATTAATTGTTTAACTGAAATTTTACTTTGTCCGTTGGTATCAGTCATGAAATAATAATCTTTTCCGGTAGTTTGAGGCATGTTCAAATGGAGATATTCATATTTCACCGGAGTCCCGGTTTTTGCATTTGTAGCTGTTATTGTAACATTTTTATTTGTAGCATATGGTTCTTTAAAGTCATCAATTTTTATGTCGATTGTTGCAACTTTAATTGATACTTTTTGTGTGCTGTTGATGAGTTTTAAACCGGATGATGAGAGTGTAACCTCATGAATTCCAACATCAAGGGCGGATACGGAGTATCCCATACTATAAGGAACATTAGTTACCATATTGGAATTATTGAAGCTAACCACTCCGTTTTCATCAATTTTAGAATTAGCGGTTTGTACAAAAGTAATTGATCCAGCTTTAATATTGTATTTTAATTCTACTGTTTTATTTACTATGATTCCACCATCAATGTCGGTCAATTTAAATTCAAAAGCTCCGCTTTTATATTCGGTTTCATTATTTATTACATCAACTTTAACATTGAAGATTCTATTAAGGGTAATGTTTTTAGAAAGTTTATCCCCTTCTCCAGTGTAAACGAGAGCTATGGTTGAGGTGGTAATATCATCAGCTAATGGGTAGTTTAATGCTAATTTTCCATTTTTGTAATCTAATATAGTTGGTTTAATTGTTACAGTATCATTTCCCTCTTTATAGCTTAATGTGGCATTAAAATCATTTTCACCCACATTTATAATATCCACTCCATTTGTGATATTAACTGGTATTTCAATGATTGCTGTACTATTGACATCCACGGAAGTGGGTGTTTGCATAGTATAATTGTTTCCAACAATTGATAAGATGATGTTTGTTGAAGATTTATTGTAATTTATATTGCCTAAATAATTAATAATTAAACTGTGATTTCCAACTGCAAGTTTGTCGGTAAAATTCAATTTTGAATCAGCATATGTGAATTTTACGGTTTTATTGTTTTCAGTAACACTTAAATTCCCACTTGTAATATCAATGGATTGGGATTCATTGTCGTACACGGTTACTGAGATTTCTTGTGGGTCATTTTCATTTATACGGGTGTCCTCTGCCACTACAGTCGTTGGAACTGGTGTAGCTACGTCATTACCGTCAGCTGCGATAATGTCTGTATCCATTGCAGAATCACTAGCGCAGACAGACCCGATACTTATCAATAGGAATAATGACATTACTATTAATAAGATATGAGAGTCTTTAAGTTTCATAACTTTTTCCTCCATGATTAAATTTTTTTTAAAATTCGTTAATTTTCCTAGTATAGTAATTTTAGTAGTTATTTACATATATAGTTTTGTTCTATTTGTATTCATTTTTAGTTTATTTTTTGTAAAATTAATTTTCACGAAATATAATATATTATCATCGATAATTATAAAAAAAGAAAATTGAAGAATAAGGACTATTCTTCCATGTATGAATCTATGTCAATGTCTAAACTGTCACAGATTTCTTTTAATTGTTCATATAATTTTTCATCAATTGGAATTCCATTAGCTTCAGCTTCCGCAATTCTTTTGACTTCCAGATCACCAGGAATTGCAACATTTTTACCAGTGGCTCTAATTTGTGAGACAAAATCTTCAGTATGTTCTACAAATTCATCAAAGTCTCCAAATTTAGATGGATCAATGACAACATATAAATCTCCTTTTGTACAATCCTTGTCAGGTGAAGCGGTACCGCATACGCCGTGACCATATCCTGCCTGTACTAATGGCCCGGTTAATATTTCAATTAATGCAGCAATTGCATATCCTTTAAATCCTCCAAATGGCAAAATAGAACCTTGCAGCGCTGCTTCAGGGTCGTTAGTAGGGTTTCCATCTTTGTCTAATGCCCATCCATCAGGCAAATCCAATCCTTTTCTTTTAGATTCGATAATTTTTCCACGGGCTGTTACTGAAGTTGCCATATCTACGGTAATGTAGGTTTCAGATGGGATACCTAATGCAATAGGATTTGTTCCAATTAACGGTTCACTGCCTCCTAATGGTGCAATTGCCGGATCGGTATTTGCAAGAACAAGTCCAATACAGTTTTCTCTTAATGCTAAATCAGAATAAAATCCAGTAACTCCAAAGTGGTTTGTATTGTGAACTCCAACACATGCAATACCCATTTCTTTAGCTTTTTTAATGGCAATTTGCATAGCTTTGTAGGATACAGCTTGTCCAAATCCACTGTTACCGTTAATTAATGCCATTGCAGGAGTTTCTTTTTCAATTGTAATGTTATCCTTTAAGTTGATTGTTCCTGCTTCGATGCTGATTAAGTATTGTGGGAATCTGCCAAGACCATGAGAAGTAAATCCTTTTAAATCCGCATCAATTGTAGCTTCAGCCACTAATTCTTGGTCTTCTTCACTAGCTCCTAATTTCTTCAATATTTCTTTTACAAGAGCTATTTCTTTATCTTTCATTATCTTCATTTATTCCACTCCTCCTAAATCACTAATCAGTATTCAATTTCAGAACCTTCAAAAGCTTTAACAGTAATCTTTTCATCATCGGTTACTTTACCGATAATTTGGCAATTACAGTATTCTTTTAAAGTATTCATAATTTTTTCAGCTTCATCTTCTTCACAGATTACTACAAATCCGACACCCATATTGAAAACCCTATACATCTCTTTGATGTCAACATTCTGTTCGTAGATTAATTTGAATATTTCAGGAACTTCTGGGAGATCGTTAATATCATATCCCACCCCTTTTTTCAAACGTCTAAGGTTGGTAAAGCCCCCTCCGGTAATATGGGCAAGTCCATTAATATTATATTCTTTTTCAAATAATGCAACAATAGGTTTAACGTAAAGTTCAGTTGGCCTTATCAATTCTTCACCAATGGTGGTTTCTCCATTTGGCATTTTATCGTCTACAGCAAATCCGGCATCATCAAATAATGCTTTTCTAGCCAAACTGTATCCATTGGAGTGAATACCATTACTGTTAATACCAATCAAAACATTTCCCGGTTGGATATTTTCGCCGGTAATGATTTTATCAATATCTACAAATCCAATGCCTGTTCCTGCAAGGTCAAAATCTTTAATTATTCCTGGAAGTGAAGCAGTTTCACCACCAATGATTGCAATTCTAGATTCTTCTGCTCCTTTTACAAGGCCTTCTGCAATCTCAGAAGCCCTTTCAGGGTCCGGCTTTTCAACAGCAAGATAGTCCACTAAAGCTATAGGTTCTGCACCAACACATAAAATGTCGTTGACAACCATTGCAATACAGTCAATCCCAACAGTGTCATATTTATTCATCATTTCTGCAATTAAGATTTTACTTCCAACACCGTCAGTACTCATTGCAATAGCTTTATCTCCTAATTTAACTAAAGCAGCATAATGGCCGCTATCTGTAATAATATCTCTACATGATAATGTTGATTTAAGTTTGTCAGCTAATTTTGAAACTGTAACTGCTTCAAGATCAATATCAACACCCGATTCTGAATAAGTAACCATTTTTACACCTATTTGATTAGAATAAAATTAATGTTGTAAATTTACAACATTTTTGATTATAGTAATACTTTGTTTTAATTAATATATATTATTAATGAATTCTTACACAATCCAAATTAATTGGAGTTTTAGTTTCAATTTTATAACTCCTATGTATTGAAGAAGCCAAGTCCACGGTTTTGTATGGGTCTCCATGACAAGTAATGACTTTTTCAGGTCTAGGATTAAGTCTTTTAACATACTCCATTAATTGTCTTCTGTTTGAGTGTCCACTGAATCCATTAATTGTTTTAATTTCCATTTTAACATAGAATGGTCTAGTTCTTCCATCATCATCTTCAAGAGGGATTTCTTTCCATCCTTTTTGGACTCTTCTACCCATGGATCCTTCAGATTGATATCCTACGAAAATTAATGTGTTTCTTTCATCTTCACATAACCATTTGAAGTATTCTACTGAATTTCCTCCGGTTAGCATACCTGAAGTGGATAAGATGATTGCAGGGTCTCTGCTTTCAACAATTTCTTTTCGTTGGTCATGATTTTGAACTTTTTCAAACATTTCAGAAACAAATGGATTTCTTCCCATATGGAATATTTGGTCTCTTAAGTCTTTACTTAAGTATTCCGGTCTTGCGGTGTGGATTGCAGTTGCTTCCCAAATCATTCCATCAATGTAGATAGGTACTTCTTCGATTAGTCCATGTCTCATGTATTCTTCTAAAACAACCATGAGCTCTTGTGCCCTTCCTACTGCAAATACTGGAACTAAAACTTTTCCTCCACGTTTAAGGGTTTTATAGATGGTTTTCATCATTTCTTTTTCAGCATTGTTTCTTGAAGGCTGAACGTCTTCTCTTCCACCATATGTACTTTCCATAATTACAGTTTCAGCACGAGGGAACCTGATAGTTGCAGGTTCAAGTAATCTTGATGGTTCATATTTGAAATCTCCAGTGTATACCAAGTTATGTGCTCCGTCACCAATGTGCATATGGGAGATTGCGGAACCGAGAATGTGTCCTGCATTGTGCAAGGTTAATCTTATGTCCGGAGAAATGTCAGTTACTTCTCCATAATCCAAGGTAATAGTATTTTTAATCGCTTGCTTTACATGTTTTGATGTAAACGGTAAAGGATTACCTTCCCTGTGAGCAATATCTAAATGATCGAACTGTAAAAGTGTTGTCAAATCTCTAGTTGGGGTTGTACAATAAACCGGTCCATCATATCCGTAATGGAAAAGATAAGGTACAAATCCGCAATGGTCTAAGTGAGCGTGAGAAATGATGACTGCATCTAATTCCTCAATGGAAAATTCAGGTGCATTCAAATAAGGAAATGCATTTTTATTGTCTGATGCTGCAACATTAACTCCACAATCCAATAATACACGACTGTTTGGTGTTTGTAAAAGCATTGAGGAACGTCCAACTTCTTTAAATCCACCCATTGAAGTGACTCTTGCCCAATCATTTGGGTATTTGCTTCCTTGGTGAATTTGACGTCCGAGACGTTGCAATAATTTTTTCCTATCTTTACTGCTATTTTTTTGAATAGTTCTTATTTTTCCAATGATGTCTGAACTGATTGGTGGGGTTCTTAGGATTTTAGGTGCCCATCCAGTATTCTTAACGATATTTCTGGATGTTACTCCATATTTTCCAATAACGAGTCCTGGTTTTTTAGCTGTAATGACAACTTCACCAGTAACTGTATCGAAGTAAATGTCAGTAATCTCTGCCCCATCTGGAACTATTTCATGAACTTTATTGATAGTCTCTTCAGGTTCAAGCAAAGCACTTTTATCAGATCTGATAATAATTCTTTTTCTAAGTTCTTTTGCAAGTGACCTAATTAGATCACCGTTTTCTGTTATAATTTCTGGATTTTTGGTATAAACTACTACTTCAGGCCCTTCAAATTCAACTTTGGAAACCTGAATTTCATTAGGTAGCTTTTGCAAAATTTCTTTTTTAATATCCTCTAAAATATCTGAAGTCATATAATCCCTTCAAAAAAAGTTATGTGTATTATTATAGTTTATGAAAAGCTTTAAGCTATAATTAGTTAAATTTCATAAACTATCTACACAGCATTATATAAAAAAATAGTTAGTTATGAAAAATTAGTCTTTTGCCTTATATTCTATCCAAAATCTCATTAATTTTTTCAATATCTAACATTTCAAAGCCATTTTTGTCTACTTTAGCAACTAAATATCCGTTTCCTGAATATGTGTCACGTTCAGCAGCAGCTCTGATAGCTCTTATAGCTATTTCAATTCCTTCGTCAGTTGTCAAGTCATCTCTAAATCTGTCTTCAAGAACACCGTATGCAACGATGGAACCTGAACCTGTAGAAATGTATGTGTCTTCAATCATACCTCCAGCAGGGTCTAAAGAGTAAAGAGATGGTTTGTCTCCATCCATTCCGCCAAGCAATGTTTGAACATACATTGGTCCGGAACGTAAAATATTTGCTGTTAAGGATGCTGCAGCTTTAACACTAATTGCATCATTGTTTCTCATTTGGTATAATGAAACTTCTGCTTCAATTACTTTCATTAAGCTTTGTGCATCTCCAACAGAACCAGCTATGGTTGTTACAATATGATCGTCAATTTTAAATATTTTTTCTGCGACTTTGTGAGCTACTAAGTTTCCCATACTAGCTCTTCTTTCGCTTGCAAATACAACACCATCTTTACAAGTGATTCCAACGGTGGTTGTACCTTCTAATATTTTGTCATCCATTTAAATTCACCTCATATAAGAGTTTAAAATATCTAATTTCAACTACTTAAGGTAATATAATTAAAATCAAATTTAATTTTATTAATTTTATTTAAAATCAGAATCAATTATTAGTATAAACTAACAATATTAATATTATCTATTTGTATATATAAACTTTTCTTATTAAGGTGAGTAAATGAAATACAAAAAAATTGGAGATGTGTTAATTTTAGATAATAATTATTCAAATGATGATTATGAGGAGTTATCTAAAAAACACAATGTAAAAACCATAATGAAGATAGACCATATTCAAGGCACCAAAAGGGAACCTGTTTATAAGATTCTTTATGGAAGTGAAACTGAAACAATAAACAAGGAAAATGGGTGTCTGTTCAAATTGGATTTGGCAAAAGTAATGTGGTCAAAAGGAAACAACAATGAAAGATTGAGAATTGCCAAGCTAGTTCAAGATGGCGAAACGGTCATTGACATGTTTGCCGGAATAGGTTACTTTTCAATACCTATTGGTGTCCATTCAAATGCAAAACAGGTTTATGCAATTGAAATCAATCCAAATTCCTATAATTTTTTATGCGATAATATCAAACTAAATAAATTAGATAACATAACTCCAATTTTAGGAGACTGTAAAGTTGAAACTCCAAAATTAAAGGCGGATCGTATTTTAATGGGATATGTAAAGACAACTCATCACTATCTTAATGTCGCTATTGACAGCTTAAATGAGGGGGGAGTGCTTCATTATCATGAAACAGTTCCTGAAAAATTGATTGAGACTAGGCCTTTAGAAAGAATTGTTGCTCAGGCAGGTGATAGGGATGTTGAGCTTTTAAAAATTACTAAAATAAAAAAGTATGCTCCAGGTGTGGAACATGTTGTCATTGACGCTTGCATATATTAGATATTCTATCTAAAATGGCTTCATTTAACCATTCGTCGTTAATGTATTTTTCATAAACACATAACCTTTCAACCAATTCAAAACCTGCATCTTCAGTCAGTTTTTTAAGTTCATCAATTCCCGGCCATGGAGATGTAATGTTCACGTAATCCGGACTCACTGGTGAAACTCCGCCCCAATCGTCAGCACCACATAGCAAAAATATTTGTGCAGTGTCCTTATTCAAGTTAGGTGGGACTTGAATGCTCACGTCAGTATCTTTAAACACTAAAGTTCCAGCAATCACTGTTCTTATCATATCCAAAAAGCTTGGTTCTGCCCAATTTTCCATTTCAATTCCAGGTATTGGTGTAAAATTCTGAATGATTACTTCTTGTATGTGTCCGTATTTATCATAAATGTCTTTAATAGTTAATAAGGAATCTGCTATTTCTTCTTTAGTCTCACCAATTCCAATCAATATTCCTGTGGTGTATGGGATTTTGAGTTTTCCTGCATTTTCAATAGTTTCAATCCTCAATTTTGGATTTTTTCCAGGACTTTTATTATGTGCAGGCAAGTCCATTAACCTTTCAGATGAATTTTCAAGCATCAAACCCATGGAGGCATTAAATTCCTTCAAGCGTTTCAAATCCTCATAACTGAAGTTGCCTCCATTAGTGTGGGGAAGTAAGCTAGTTTCTTCCAGGGTCATTTGGCATACGTCAACAATGTAGTCAATCATGCTGTTGTAACCGTATTCCTTAAGTGTCATGCGAACAATTTCTTCTTCATCCGCATCTTCTCCAAAAGCAAACAATGCTTCAGTGCAACCATATTTTTCAGCTTCCTTCAAGTCAGCCAATATTTCTTCTTTGGTTTTAAGAATGATTGCATGGGGATCATCAGGATTCTTTTTAAAATTGCAGTATCCACAGTCATTCCTGCAGATTTCAGTCAATGGTATAAAAATGTTTTTAGAAAAAGTAATAAGATTATTCTCCCTATATTCTGCAGTTTCGCCCATAAATTTAATTATGTCGCTGTCATTTGCATTTAATATTTGGAGAATATCCTCTTTAGTTAGTGATGTCATGTTTAACCTTTATGTTCAGATACGGTAACTTCCACGTATAGTGGTGGAATTTCATTTTTATCTTCCCAAATTGCTATAATAACATCAAAGCTTGGAAGTTCAAATATCTTGTACTCCACTACAAGACCCATTGATTCTAGGTCTTCTTTAACTCTCATGAATCCATGAGTGTCCACTGCGTTTGTAGTGATGTCACTTTCTTGTATATTTTTATCTCCTGCTTTTAGAATTTCTTCTAATTCATCAGAATCAGCATTTAACTCGGTTCCACCAAGTATTTCGCCAATTTCACTTAGTTTAGCATCAAAATCATCAAGGGGTATAACAGTTCTTGACCTTCCTCTGACAATTAAAATTTTATCGTTATCGATTGCAGGTCTTGATCCTTTGAATGCATCAAAAAATCCCATTACTTGTCCCGCAATTTCATAAGTTTTTTTCATTAAATCAAGTCCTATTCAATATTTAGTTCTGCTTTAAGTTCACCCATGGTGGTTTCCTTTTCTGCAAATGCATTGTGTCTATGAATACTTTCGTGATTTTCTTGACGGGAAGTGATTAATGTATCATCAGGGAAATCAGAGTATTTTTTTGCAATGCTTTCCATCATATTTCTTACGCAGTCTTCAACAAAGACGGGTTTTCTGTGGGCATTCATGACAGTTGCATTTTCATCAGGCCTTTTCAATAGCTCGCATACTGGTGAACTCATTGATTGTTCGACAATGTCAATAAGGTCTTCTGCTTTAACGATTTTATCTTCTGGAACTTCTATCAATAAAGTTCCAACTCCTCTTTGGTTGTGTGAAGCAAAAGTAACAGTGTCTAACACTTTTTGAGTGGTTTCTTCATCAAGGAATTCTAGTAATTTATTTTTATCAGATTCCCTTACGGATTCTTGTGCACAAGGACAGACTGTCATTCCAATAACTTCTGCACCAATACTTTTTCTGATGGTTACATTGCCCTCGTCATCTCTAAATCCAACGGCTTTTGCTATTAATTTAGCCATTTCCTGGGTTTTATTTTTAGTCACAGGGGACTCTCTCATAAACATAAAATCGGTAGTCATTGAGATTTCTACACGTTTTGCATATTCGTGCTTTTTCATCATGCAATCTACAATTTTAGCACATAATGATTCTACGTCCACAGTTGAATCTTCAGCAACGGTTTCGAGAACTTCACTGATTGCTTCTGGATTTCTGGACATGTGCACGCCTTTTTGGTCATTTGGTAAGTCTACAAATGCGTCAAAGGTTGGTAACAATATTATAGGTCTTTTATTTATTCTTTCTAGTTGTAATAATTTTTTAACTCCGGTAACACCTACTCTTGTTAATTTAATAGGTATGCTTGGAGCGTCATCTTGTGTGTCGGGTAAGCATACTGCCAATTTAATTACCTCGAAATTTTTTAGTTAAATATAAGTATATTTGTCATCTCTTTTTATTTATATATTTATATTAACTCGTCGATATGAATGTATTTTTAATGATTATCAAGTGGAAATGATTTTTTCACACTTATTTAAAAATAGTGGGTTATTTAGTCATTGTAAAATGTGATAAAAATAGTTTAAAAGCAGTATTGATACTGCTTTTTGGTTAATTATTTATAAGATGTTTGAAGATCCCATGTCTTCTTTAATGACGTCTAATACGGTTTGAGTATAAGTTCTTTCTATAATTGGGTCTTTTAATAATTCTTTAATGAATGCATTTAATTCATTGGTGTTTCTGAATTTAGCAATTAAAAATGCATCGTATTCTCCAGTAACGTCGTAGATTCCTACAACATTCTTGTTGAAGAAAGTTTTTTCTTCCCAATTTTTGAGTTTTCCACCTTTAACTCTTACACCAATGATGGTGGTTAATACAAAACCGAGTTTTTCATGGTCTATAACAGGTGAAAATTTCTTGATGACCCCTGATTTTACCATTTTATCGATACGGTTGTGAACAGTTCCAACAGATACATCTAAACTACGTGATATTTGTCTGTAGGAAGTTCTTACATCCTCATTAATAATTTTAAGAATGTTGATATCAGTATCATCGAGTTTTATAATATTGTCTTTAGATTTTACCATAATATATCTCCCTAATTATTTGGTGTTAATTTTTAAGATTGTTCAATCTATAATTAACTTTATGTTTATAATAACTGTTTCATTATATTTAAAACTATTTATGATTTGTCCATATTTTTTTTAATTTTTATTTAAAATTATTAGATTGTTATTATTATTTTCAAATTATTTTTATATATAGTGCAACCAATTGTCAATTCATTAGTAACTCATATGTTTGATTAAACTATTTAATACAATTCTTAAGTTTGTATGAAAATATTCTTTTTAAATAAGGTTCTGTTATAACAAAGTTATCATTTCATACAAAATTGTGTTTTTTAACAATAGTTATTGAAAATTGATTATTATTCAAAATTTAGTATATTTATTAAATTATTATTTAGGTTCCAATCTCAATAAAATTTTTTCGATATCTTTGATTGATGCATCAGTTTTTATTCCTAAAGGGTTATAATGTGTTTTAATAGCTAAAAATCCTTCTTTTTTAATTTCATCAAAGATCAAATCTAATTTTGCCGCACTGATTCTTAATGATTTGCAGATTTTGTGAACATCATAGAATGTCACTGGTGCATCAGCCTCTAAAAGGCAGCTATTCAATAACTTCAATGCTTGTTTTTTGGTGTTTATTTTTTTATTTTCACTTTCATCAATCATTTTTTGAATAAATTCACTATCTTGGATATCCCCTAACCATAGGGGTCCTGCATGTATTAACTTTTCACCGCAAACCGGACAAACATCTTCAATTGAGGAAGCTAATCCCAGGCTGGTTTGTCTGTGCAGGCAATTTTTACAATGGTTGATGTATCCAATATTTTTTAAGCTTTCATCAGTTCTTTTTGAACCTTTTTTAACATTGATGTACAGCCTCATGTAATGTTCAGTGCTGTGGGACATCTTCACTTCAATGCATTTGGCATATTTGGAAAGGGTAAGTGCAACAAATCCCGCCAATATTCTTATTCCTGTTTCATGACAATATTCGCTTTTGTATGGTTTGGCATTGTATTTTCGAATACACGGCTCTTTATAGGTTCCACATAATGCTGAAGTATCTGTAGCGGTCACGCACAACAGTGAATTTCTTCCCGCACAATATCCTGCGGAGTCTAAAAAAGGAGAAGGTGTTCCAAATGGATCAATATCGATAACATCAAATTTTCCCCTCATCATTCTTAAAAACATGCTTGCGTCATGCTGGTGAACTTCAATGTTTTCTAGATTGTTCAATTCGATGTTATGTCTTTCGAAATGGTTTGCAGTCTCGCTTATGTCATTGATGTATACATTTCCCACGCCGTCAATTTCGTTTTTATAGCGGATGCCGCGTATTCCGCTTCCGCCAAATAAATCACAGATATCTATGTCTCTTTCCTGTTGTTTTTGAAATACTTGTATGGCAAGTATTGATAAATCTCTATTCAATTCCATATGTGGGTTGTAAAATACAGGAGCGTCAGATGAAATTTTATCAAATTCTGGAAATTCTATTTTTGTCAATCCCTCTTCAATAGTTCTAATTTCATATTCATCCATTTGTTTCACTTTTTTATTTGATTAATTATATAATGTTTTAAATATTATTAGATTTAAATATTAGTATAGTAAATTTAAATCTAATTGGTGATGAATGTGTCAAATATTAAAGTTCCTATCGCAAAACCGATAATTGGCGATGAAGAAATAGAAAATGTAGTTGAAGTTCTAAAATCAGGCATGATTGCTCAAGGCCCAAAAGTGCAAGAGTTTGAAGAAAAATTCGCTGAATGGGTTGGAGCAGATTATGGTATTGCAGTCAATTCAGGAACTGCAGCTTTGCATGTTGCTTTACTTTCCTGTGGTATTGGTGAAGGAGATGAAGTAATCACTACTCCATTTACATTTATCGCATCAGGAAATTCTATTTTATATACAGGTGCCAAACCGGTATTCGCAGATATTGATTTAAAAACTTACACTATAAACCCTGATTCAATCGAGGAGCTAATCACTGAAAATACTAAAGCAATTTTGCCGGTTCAATTATACGGTCAATCAGCAAATATGGACAGGATTAATGAAATTGCTGAAAAATATGGGCTGAATGTTATCGAAGATGCCGCTCAGGCTCATGGTGCAACCTGCAAGGGTCAAAAAGTCGGAAGCATGGGGGACATGGCTTGCTTTAGTTTTTATCCAACCAAAAACATGACAACTTCTGAAGGCGGAATAATCACAACCAATGATGAGGATTTGGCTGACAACGCTAAAATATTTAGGGCACATGGGGCTAGCGTAAGGTATCATCACGATGAGATAGGATATAACTTTAGAATGACAGACATTTCCGCAGCAATAGGTCTTGCACAATTGGATAAAATTGAGGAATTCAATAATAAGAGAATTGAAAATGCAGCATATTTAAATGAAGGATTAAAAGATGTCGATGGAGTCATAACTCCATATTGCGCATATGATTCAAAACATGTATATCACCAATACACAATTAGAGTTGAAAAAGGAGATAGGGACGATTGGGTTGATCTTATTAATGAGTGTGGTGTAGGAACTGGTATTCATTATCCGATTCCATTATACAATCAACCAATTTACAAATCATTAGGAATTGAAGGAAACTGTCCGAATGCGGAACTTGCCGCAGACAACGTAATTTCACTTCCGGTTCATCCTTCTTTAACCAAAGAAGATTTAGATTTAGTTATCGAAGCTGTTAAGAATGCTTCAAATAAGTTAGATTAAGTTCTAACTTACTTTTTTTCTATTTTAACATCTCGTTGACAGTATCGACTTTAGCATCCAAAGTTCTATTATCCAGATCTCTTCTATCATCTACTTTTATGACAGTATAGACTCTACCTATTCCTAACTTGAAGATGGCTTCTTGGGCGGTTGCTATTGCTGCATAAAGTTCTTCTAAATTGTCTGCTTCAATTTGAGTTCCCATTCCGGTTAATTGATAATTAAGTCCGGAATCTTTAATTGATTGAACTGCTGCAGTTACATAATCCTTACATTCAGTGGTTTCGGTTCCAACAGGCAATATTGCAAAATCACATGTAATCATTTTTTTCACCTAGAAAAATTATTTATTTATCATTGTATAAATTAATTTAGTAATGGTAAAATTAAACAAAGATGAATTTAATGAGCATATTTTTACAAGAATCAATAATTTAATTTCTGATTATCAATTAATTAAAGAAGGGGAGTTAATAGCTGTCGCACTATCGGGAGGAAAAGATAGTGTTTTAACTTTACATGCCCTAAAAAATTATCAAAATTTTCTCGATTTTGATTTGGTGGCCATAAGTGTTGATGAGGGCATTGAAGGATACAGACAGCATGGGATTGATTCCGCCATTAACAATGCCAAAGAACTCAACATTAAACTTGTTCAAAAATCTTTCAAGGATGAGGAAGGATTTGCTTTAGACGACATTTATCATGATTTTAAAAGTGCATGCATTCCCTGTGGAGTTTTCAGAAGAAATATTTTAAATAAAACAGCTTATGAATTGGGTGCAGTAAAAATTGCCACTGGACATAATTTGGATGATGAAATTCAGTCTTTTTTAATGAGTTTTGCTCGAGGAGATACAATCAAGTTCTCTAAATTCGGGCCCAAACTCGATGTTATCCATCCAAAATTAGTTCCAAGAATCAAACCGTTATGGAATACTCCAGAAAAAGAAGTAGGAATGTGGGCCGTATTAAATGATATTGATATTCATCTGGATGAATGCCCTTATTCTCACTTATCACTAAGGGCTAAAATTAAGGAATTCTTAAATGTCAGTGAAGATGAATATCCTGGTGTTAAAAGTAATGTGATGGAATCCTTCCAGAGGATATTGAATTTTGAAAATGATATCTCAACAAGCCTGAACGAATGTGAGGTTTGCGGTGAGCCAACTTCCTCAAGGATTTGCAAGGCTTGTGAGTTAAAAGAATTAATTTCTCAAAATTGCGAAGGCCATATAGACAATAAATAATGCAATCAGAATGATACCTTCTTTTTTATCATATTTGTCCTGTGTTTTACCAAATATGAAACATAATATTGTAACGAATATCATAAACAGGACATCTATTAGCATGCTTGAGTCAAGAGGTATTGCGCTTATGGCGCTGCTTGCACCCAATACGAATAGTATGTTAAAGATATTTGATCCGATTACATTTCCTATAACTAACTGATTTTCCCCTTTCTTTAAAGCGGTAATTGAAGTTACAAGTTCAGGTAAAGAGGTACCAATTGCAACAATGGTTAAACCTACCAGTGTTTCACTCATTCCAAATGCAATTGCTATAGCTGAAGCGCTGTCAACAACTAAATCTCCACCAAGTATGATTCCTGCAAGTCCCACTATTATGAAAAATATGCTTTTAGGGAGTGTGAATTTTGGTTCTTCTACATGTGTGCCTTCTTTTGATTTACGGGCATTAATCACTAAGTAGACAATGTAGGCTATTAATATTACAAGTAGAATTATCCCTTCGATGTTTGTAATGTCCCATCCTATGAATATGAATACTGTCCATAATATTGTTATTCCCACAAGGAAAGGCAAATCGAAATCAAGGACTTGTTTTTCCATTAATAGTTCACTAAGTAATGCTGCAATACCTATGACCATTAACATGTTAAATAGATTGCTCCCGATGACATTACTGACTGCCATTGCATTACTTCCTGCAAGTGAAGAAGTAATTGAAACTGCCGCCTCAGGTGCACTTGTCCCAAATGCGACGATAGTTAATCCTACAATAATTGTAGGTATCTTTAAAAGTGAGGCAATACTGCTGGCCCCATCAACAAAAAAGTCAGATCCTTTTATTAAAAATACAAATCCCACTAATAATAAAACTATTTGAATAATGATTCCAGCATCCATTGTCTATTCCTCATCGATTTCTTCTTCTGGTCCTAAATCAGTAACAATAACTTTATCAATTTGATGGCCGTCCATATCTACAATTTCAAAGATAAATCTTCCACATTCATATTTGTCTTCTTCATCAGGTATTGTACCGCTTATACTAAGAATAAATCCTGCTAAAGTAGTGTAATTGTCTTCCTCTTCATCAGGCAGTGACTCTTTAAAGTCGAATAATTCTTTAAATTTGTCAATAGGGTATCTTCCGTCAATTAGCCAAGTTCCATCATCTCTTTGGATTGCTTCAGGCACATCTTCTTCATCAATACCGGGTATGTCTCCAACAATACCCTCAAGCAAATCGTTTAAAGTGATTAAACCTTCAACACTTCCGAATTCATCAATAACAAGTGACATGTGAACATATCCTTGATTTTCTTTAAACTCTTTAAGAAGTTCTAATGTCTCAAGGTGTTCTGATACAACCAACGGTTCCTTTACAATTTTGTGGACATCAAATTCTTCTTCGCTAAACATCATAGAAAGAATATCCTTTGCTTGTACAACTCCAATAAAGTCATCTAATTCTCCTGAAGCAATTGGGAAAATTGATCTTCTACTTTCAATAATTTTGACTTTATTGATTTCCCTATCGTCTTCAAGGTCAATCCAAATGATTTCATTTCTTGGAGTCATTATGCTTTCTACTTTTTGGTCATCAAGTTTGAATACTCTTTTAATAATGTCTTCTTCTTCTTTTTCAATAGTTCCGTCTTCTCTGCCCTCTTTAATCATCAGCTCTATTTCTTCTTCAGTAACTACGTCTTCATTTTTATTTTCTATTCTTAATATCCATAATAGAAAGCTGCTTGATTTAGCTAAAATAAAACTAACAGGCTTTGAGATTTTTTCAAGAACCACCATGCTTTTAGCAACTTTTAGAGAAATCCTTTCAGGGTCATTTAAAGCAATAACTTTTGGAACAATTTCTCCGACAACTAATGTTAAGTAAGTAGTGACGATAACGACTAGGGCTACACTTATCGGTTCATTGTAAGGTATAAATGAAATTAATTTAGAAAGAGGTTCAGCTAAGGTTACTCCACCAAAGGCCCCTGTTAAAACACCAATAAGTGAAATTCCAATTTGGACTGTAGATAAAAATTCATTTGGATCTTCTAATAAATCAAAAACAATTTGTGCATTTTTATTTCCATCTTCTAAATATTTTTGCATTTTTGCTTTTCTAATCGATACAACAGCAAGTTCCGCCATTGATAAGTATCCAGTAAGGATTATTAAAATTAATATTATAATTATCTCTAATGTCGTCCCAATCATTTTTAACAAACCATTAAAACTTATAATTCACTGGCCCTTTGAAAGTCAGTGTTACCATATATCTCATCTTGCATTTGTTGCACTGCTAGTGACGCATCTTCTCGTGTAGCAACTTTTTTAAAGATTCTTCTTTGCTTAACCTTCAATGTCTTTCCACAAACGCATTTACGTGTTGCCACACCTTGTTTTGCATATAATACGCGTCCACAGTCGCAACGAAATATAAGATACATGATTTTTTTTCCATTTAAAATTAATAGTAATTAATATTTAATCAATATATTATATAAAATTATCACTAACCGCCGAATATTTTCATGAATAGTGGTATGAAAACTCTTGACGGTAAAATTACCAATGTGGCAATGCTGACTCCCAAATTGGTTCCAATAACCACCAGAAGAATTCTAAATATGTTGTTGTTCCACAGGTCTTTAAAACTTTCAATATGGGCCAAATTCTTAATGTCGCTTTGCCTTACCTTTCTGAATTTGGCTTCACATAATCCAGAAAACCAACCGGCTGCAAGTAATGGGTGTATGATTGTTAATGGAGCTACAACTCCTCCAACAATAGCTGATTGAATTTTTGAGCCTGAAAGAATGGAACCAATAAATCCCATCATCATGCTTATGACTATAAATTCATAGATGTTCCCGGTTATGTTTATCCCATTAAAATATGCCAGAAAAAATATCACAACAAACAGGATAGGAATCATTGCTAGAAATATTTTAAGCCATGGAATTCCTTTTTTCTCATCAAGCTTTTCCAATTCTCTAAATGGAGGCAAGGTTTCAGGGTTATCCAAATACCTTTCAATTCCAGGTTGGTGTCCTGCTCCAACAACTGCAATCACTCTGTCCTGTGGCAATTGAAGCAGTCTTCCTGCAAGATATGCATCTCTTTCATGCACTAAAACTTCATAGACGCTAGGCGCTTCATCTTTAAACATTTCCATTAAATCATCAAGATTATCTGGATTTTTTAACTCTTCGATGTCTACGTCTTCCTCCTCACCTAAACCTAAAACTGAAAGAAGCAATCCGTATAAGAATTTGGCTTTTTCCATAAAACCCATTCTATTTAAAGCCCTTTGCAATGTAATGCTGATATCTCTGTCAATAAGCGCTATTGGTATTTGCAAATCTTCACAGGCTTCAATGGCACCCACCATTTCTGATCCGGGTTTTACATCAACATCATCCCCAATTTTAGATTGGAAATATCCAAGAAGTGTTGTAGTAAAAAATAAGCCAACTTTATTGTCTTTTATTATTTGTGTAACTGAAATTGAATCATCTTCTTCAATTCCGGCCATTTCATTTTTAAGGCGAGTATATCTGCCCCTATCAAGCTCAATAGCTACTACTTCTGGTTGTTGTTCGTAAATAGCATCTTTAACTTCTTCAACACTATTTGCAGAAACGTGTGCAGTACCTATTATAGTCAAACATTCTCTTTTCAAAATTAACACTTCTTTAAATTGATAATATCTTATATTATGAAATTTGAATATATAAAGTTAATCTTCAAACAATTTCAATTCTTGATTTTCATATATTGCTACATTTTCACTGATGTTCTTTTGACAGCAAAGGTCAATATCTTTTTTATATCCTATTTCAGCCAAACGCTTTCCAGAACGGGAAGTATAAAATCCTGTCTTTAAAGCATTATAATCTCTGCTGGCCATTATTGCGGCTTTTGCCATATCATTAATTTCACAGTTATCCAGATTTCGGCAAATCCAGTATAAAATTTCACCTGAAGCTAAAAAGTCTTCCAATGAGAATTCTCCCTTGACTCCAGCCATAACGACATCTATATGAGTTTCAGCTATTCTGGTTGATACGTCACTAACTGCCTTTGCATTAATTAGCGATCCCACTAGGACAGTGGAGGTCATGTTTTCAAGGATTCGTGTTCCGTTGCTTGTAGTCAAAATCAATGTTTTTTCACTGGTTTCATATTCATTGATTATGGTGGGGGAATTTCCGATATCAAAGCCTTCAATTTTTTTACCATTGCGTTCGCCTGCAAGGATCCCTCCAGTTTTATTTTTTAAATTCAAGGCTTTTTCCGGACTAAAGCAAGGAATCACTTTTTCAAAATTATTTAATGCCATTGTTATTGTACTGCTTGCCCTTAATGCATCAACCATTATGGATATATCTTCACTAATGGTTGTCTCAAAACTCAATGTAACTTTCATGAAGTAATTTATTATAACCGTTAATATATAATAATTAATATGAAAATAGTCACAACACCAATGTGTGAAGAAATAGTAAAGCTAGCGGGAATCACTGATTATACGGTAAATAAGTTTCCTAAAAAGGAGGATGGGGATTTGGCAATTCTGCTTTCTGAAAGTAAAGTCGATATGGATTGCCTGCCAATAAAAATCAATACTCCTAGGCAAGTTTTTGAAAGCATTAAAAAAGTTTCAAAAATCAACGGAAATGAGCTGTCTGATATGGATATTCAAAGGTTTTTTCAAGATTATGAACTTGCTCAAAAATACTTAAATGCAGATTTTAAAAGAGATGTTGATGTTAAGGTTTATTCCGAATTTTTAAAGGACATTGTTTTGGATTTAGGTTTTAATATTGTATCTGATGATTTTGATTATGTAATATATCCGGATTATCTAAAAGATAAGGTCATAGAAACTGAAAACCTGGTTGAAATCCCGTCTCACAATAGCATTTCTAAAAACCCATTCGAAAAAATCGAGGCAAGATATGCTATTTTAGAAAAATTAATATAATATATAAAGTAAAAAATATGTTTATTATAATTGCATTTTTTGAGAGTTGTTAATATGTATGAAACATTAACATTTAATGGCGGAGTTCACAAAAGTGAAGAAATTAAAGAACTAATTGAAGATTTGGGAGGTTTTATTCTTCAAGAAAGCATTCAACAAATGGAATTGGTTTTAAACATAGCGGTTCCTATGGAGGATGTTGATAAGATTGAAGCCAAATCAAAGGAATTGTTAGGTAAATTATCAGTTGCTCCTATGGCTGGTTCTGAAATAGCAATTGTTTCACCTACCTTGGCAAGACACCATTTGCCTCATGCGGCATGTGACATTTCCGAATATTTGCGTGAGTATGGTGCAAAAGACAATATGATTGGTCTTGCTAGAGGGGATGGTAAAGGTACTTCTGGAATCACTGAAGAGGAAAGAAGTTTAATTGAAGAGCATGACATTGCTGTTTTTGCATTGGGAAGTTTTGAAAATTGCATTAAGGAAAAAGCTTTCTTATATGATAATATTGATGTTCCTGTAATTGTAACTGGGGCTCCATATATGGACGTTGAAGATCTTCCAGGCGCTGATGCATATGTGGGAGGCCTTGGCAGAATTCCTAGAAGGCTCAGAAGGGGTCCGGATATACGTGCTCTTGATAATCTAGTAGAAACCATTGAAAAAATATTAAATGATAAAAAACGTGAAATGGCCCTTGATGCACCGTTAGTTCCATCTATCGTTGTCAAAAATGCAATTGAAAATCAAGTAAAAGAAATAAAGGATGTAATTTCTCCAGCTCCTATAACCTCTCAATTGGATGGAGTTCGTGTAAAATTAAATTATGATGAATATGCCGATAAAATAGCCAATGTTGATATTGACGGCAAAAAGTTATCAGAGCTTGCTGAAATTAAAAAATCATTTATGTATGATTACATTTTAGTAAAAATAAATAGTGAGAGTTCTCTTATTGAGGACTTAAACTAATTCTCTTTTTTTATCTCATTATTTGCATTCCGAAGAAATTAATTGCATCCACCAAATCATTAAACTGTTCTAGTTCTCTTTCGATGACATTTTCATCGGTCATATCAATGCTCAATTCTCCGTCAACAGTTAAAGTATCAGGACCACGGCCAACAAGTCTATCAACGCCATCTGCACTTAAAATTCTCTCGGCATCTAATTGGTGAACAAATGACCTTCCGGGAATGATGACTGCTTGTTTTATTTCGCTCAAATCGAGTTTTTCCAAGTCTTCTTTTGTAATTAAACAAGCTATCTCTTTTTCAACTGCAACAACATTAACGCTATCGACTTCTAATTTTTTAAAAATTTTAGAGATAAATGGTGCTGCGATTTTAGATGTAATTATTGTAGCTTCTCCTGTTACAGGTTTAATGAATTGTAAGAATACTTCGTTTTCATCACTTGCGATTGCAAATGGTCCTCCGGTTACAGGATCGCATAGGGGTGTTCCGCTCACTCTGAATTTGTATTCGCTATTGATTTGTTTTACAAGTTCGGAAAATTCTTCAACCGGTTGGGATTCTATACCCTTAATTATGGGTTCGTTTCCTAAAATTAATCCTTCATTAAATGTATTTGCAAATCTCATCAAAAGCATCCCTTTTGCTCCCCATTCTTCTAAAGAATTGCAGGTCTGCCTTAAAACATCTCCATCATTAACGCCAGGAATTATAACTGCCGCTCCTGTTAGGTCAATGTTTTCACAAAATATCTGGCAAGCTTTCAATGCCTCTTCAGGGTATTTGTCCTTGACCCATTCTCTTCTGAGTTTAGGGTCTGATGAAAAAATAGTAAATGAAACCTCTTTAACCCCATTGTTGATTAAACGGGTTGCAGTTTCACTATCGCTTATTCCTTTTCCGCAAGTATATCCTAATACTGATGGGATTCCTATTTGATTTAAATTGGCGGTCAGGTTTTCAAGGTGGGGATAACAGCTAACATCTCCCCCTCCACTGATGTATGCTGAAATGTTTCCTCGGCCCATTGACATCATTAATGCGGTTTGAACTTCATTCATCACTTCAAATGGAGATTTAAATGCACCTTGAGATTCAGCTACTCCTTTACTACATCTTTCGCAGCCAATTTTATTGGGTAAACAGTGAGCACAGCCAAATACTTTAACATCCTTTACCTTTCTAAAGTAACAGTATTTGCAAAATCCGTTACAATCTTTCCCAGGTATTCCTCCAACATCAGCTACAACTTGCATAATATATTATTTTTTAATTCATTTTATTTATAATTAAATCAATTTTTTCAAGCCGAGATTTTGTATTACTTTTAGTAATATTTATTACTTAGGGTCTTAAAAGTAATAATTTTTTATTTCCAGTCATTTCACTGTTAACTTATTAAATTCTTTTATTTATTAATATGACTTATTTATCAATAATATTTTTTAATTTAATCTAAATTTTTGTTTTTATATTTGAAAATAATAATTTTAAACAATAATAAAAAGTATTACTTTTAGGGGTATTTTTCTTAAATTTTTTTTGTTTTATTATGCTTTATATATTTTTCTAAAAAGTTTTAGAGGTAATCTTTATATTATATCTAATATAAAATAAAATTTGTATACCATATGGCTGGCTATTGCAAAAACTTGCTTTGTAGCTAAATACTCAATTTGGTAAAAAATGTTACCATTGAGAGTGGTATATTAGTTAAACTCTATTTATTTAGGAGGGAAAAAATGGCAAAGTTTGATGATAAAATCGATTTATTCGATGATAGAGGCAACGAAATTGCATCTGACGTACCAATCGAAGCTATCAGTCCATTAAGAAACCCTGCAATTCAAAGCATCGTAAAAGGTGTTAAAAGAACTGTTGCAGTAAACTTAGAAGGACTCGAAAAATCTGTTAAAACAGCATCTGTTGGTGGAGACAAATCTAGAATTTTAGGAAGAGAATTAGATCTCGCTATTGTTGATAACGCAGAAGCAATCGCAGAAAAAATGAAAGAAATTATCCAAATTTCCGCAGACGATGACACTGTTGTAACACCTATTTCCGGAGGAAAAAGGTTATTAGTACAAGTACCAACTCAAAGAATTGATGTTGCTGCTGAATACTCCACAGCTCCATTATCCTCTGCTTCCGCTTTAGTACAATCTGTTATTGACATCTGTGACGTAAGTATTTATGATGCTAACTTCGTAAAAGCTGCAGTATTAGGTAGATACCCACAATCTGTAGACTACAAAGGATCTAACATTGCAACCATGTTAGACATTCCACAAAAACTCGAAGGTGCAGGTTACGGTTTAAGAAACGTTAAAGCAAACGACTTCGCTGCTGCTACCTTGAAAAACACTTTCCAAGCTACCGCATTAGCTGCTATCTTTGAACAAACTGCTATGTTCGAAATGGCTGACGCTTTAGGTGCTTTCGAAAGATTACACTTATTAGGTTTAGCTTACCAAGGTTTAAACGCTGATAACATGGTATATGACTTAGTAAAAGAAAACGGTGCAGAAGGTACCGTTGGTAGTGTAGTACAAGCAACTATTGCTCGTGCAGAAGCTGACGGAGTAATTGCTCCTGAAAAAGCATTAACTGACTTTAACATTTACAACACTGATGACGCAGCTAAATGGAACGCATACGCTGCTGCTGGTGCTGTAGCTGCAACCATGGTTAACGTCGGTGCTGCTCGTGCTGCTCAAGGTATTCCATCTACTTTATTATACTTCAATGATAACCTTGAATTCGCAACCGGTTTACCTGGTCTCGACTACGGTAGA
>JAFRFD010000128.1 GCA_017434525.1 Methanobrevibacter sp. | reverse complement strand
TCCGGCCTCAATCAATTTATTATTTCCATACTTGGAATATGAAAGCAACATTTTTTGAATATTCTGCTCTGATAAATCATATTCCATGCCGGTTGCTTTTAATAGTGCAGATTCCAATGCAGCATAAGTTGAAAAACACCAACATGCTCCTGAAGCGTACTGGTTCTTAACAGGACTTATCCATCCCCAGTCACGTGAATCAAAACGTGCCGGAAGAGTTGTGACGTTGATTGTATTATTCAGCAAGTTCATTTCAATTGCCGGACCACTCCTGATTGATTTTAGGAATTCATCATCATCAAATTGCCTTACTTCATCACCGATGAGAGTATTGTTTCTTATGGTTAATGATTCGACATTAACAGCTCGAATAGCTTCCCCATTATTTTCAAAGTAGGAATTTGCGATGTTTTTTTCTCTATTATAAGTTATGTCATAACAATATATGGAATTATTTGTGTTATTGACAAATTTTGTATTGTCGATTTTTAAACTTGAAAATTGTGAATAAACTGCACTTCCAAAAAATCCGTCCTTACTTGTTTGTGTTAGTTTGTTGTTATAAAATGAGCTGTTTTTTATATTCATTTCTATTAAATATGATTCATAGACTGCACCGCCAAAATAAGTTGCTGAATTTTGTGTAAAAGTACATGCATCGATTTTAAGAGTCCCTCCTCCTACTTGGGCAACAGCTCCTCCGTAATCACTAGTACAGTTGATGAAATTGCTGCTGTAAATATCTATTCCTGAGGGATTTCCATCGACCCAACCATTTTCATCTATGTATATTGCACCTCCATTTTTAGAGGATTTACAATTGGTAAAAGTGGAGTTTCTTATTTCTCCATTCACGCCAGTTATTAAAGCAATGGCTCCACCACTTTTGTTTGCATACAAGTTTTCAAAACGGGAATTGGTAATATAAAGTTTACCGCAATCTTCACAATATATTGCAGGGCCATATTCTCCAGTCATATTTTCAAAAAGACAGTTATTTAATGTTATGAAAACATTTTTATTGATGTATACTGATGACTGTTGCATATTTTGTGCATTTTTAAAAATGCTGTCTTTAATATGATAATATTTGGCGTCTTCCGGTTTATCCGGAACTTTTTCCTGTTTAATGTATATGTCAGCACCTTTAAGGGCATAATTGGAATCAAAAACACAGTCGGTCAGATTCGTCTGGTTTGAAAGATAAATGGCTCCGCCTTCTGTTAATGCGTAATTATTTTTAAAAGTTACGTTATTGCATGTAACGTTTATTCCAGCGTAAACCGCCCCACCTTTATCTGCCTTGGCATTGATTAAAACCAGATTCTTTAATGTAATGTTATTTCCGGTAATGTTGAATATTCTTGACTCTTTATTTCCATCAATCGTATGGCCGTTACCGTTAAGGATGAAATTGTCCTTATCAATTAAAATTCCTGTGCTGTTGTCAGTTTCATTGTTGAAGGTGTAATCCTGATTTAAATCCAAAACTGCACCTGCATTTTCTATTTTTTCAGCTAAGTTTGTGAATGAATTTTCACTTGTTGTATAAACATCTTCTTGACCGCCATCACTTATAATCTCATCGGTATTATTGTCTGCTGCACAAACGGCACCCACCGACATGATTAAAACAAGCATGACAATCATAATCTTTAAGACTTTCATGTTTTAATCATATGTAAAAAATGATATTTAAGCATATATATTGGATTTGGTGATTAATCGTGTGTTAAAAAATGAATAAAAAGGATTAAGTTAATTAATCCTTTATTGTAATGGTATTTGAAATTCTCATTCCATCATATTCGGAGGTGATGATATATTCGCCGGCCATAAGGTTAATGTTTAGTTTAGCTATTCCTGAAGAGTTGGAATATTTTGTGTAGAATACTCCGTTGACGTTGAATGTTACTTTAGCATTTGCCAAAGGCTTTCCTTCGCCGTTTAGGACTAATGCGTTGAATGTTGAACCGTCTTTATATTTCATTTCCAGATTGTCGGCAAATAGCACTGGTAAAACTGTGATGTTATAGGACATCTGAAGACCGGTTAACGGATCAGTAGCTGTCAATATGTACTCTCCAGGCTCCAGGTTAATGTTTAGCTTTGCTGTTCCATTTTCATTGGTTAATCTGTTATAGAAAACGCCGTTGATGTTCATGGTAATGTTAATGCCACTTATAGCTTTACCTTCACCATCAATTAATGAAATAAAGAACTGTGAAGCGTTTCTAAAGTATTTGACTAAATTGTCTGCTATTAACGTAGGCAATACTGTAATCATGTTTTCGACTGTTGTGCCGTTGAATGTTGTTTTGATTGTGTAATTTCCTGGATTTAAGTTGATAGCCAATCTTGCGGTTCCGTTTTCATCACTGGTTCTGTTATATGTCTCACCATTAATTTCAAAGATTACGGTTTCGTTTGCAATGCCTATTTCTGCCTCAAATTTGGAAGCGTTTTTATAGATTTTAACCAGGTCTTCTGTGTAAATGGCTAAATCTTTTGTATATACTTTTAATATTGCGGTTTGATTTTTCAGTGATGCATCTATCCACCCGTTGCCATTATTGTAAAATGAAACATTTTCTTTAAAATAGATTTGTGAAAAGTTTAATAACGGTGCGGAGTTTTTAGTCATTATTACAGTAAAATTATCTCCTTTTTTAATAGGGATTTCATTTTCCAGTTTTATTGTA
>JAFRFD010000127.1 GCA_017434525.1 Methanobrevibacter sp. | reverse complement strand
TTGCAGCAGATATTATGATATTTGTAATAGTTAATGAAGGTATTATATAAAATGAAGTTCCTGAAGATGTCCACATGAGGTTTAGGATATACATGCCTAAAGGTACACCTAATAGGAATCCTATGGCTGTAAATATCAGGTTTTGTGTTTACAATAATCTTCTTAATGCGCTGCTTTTAAATCCCAGAACTTTAAGTGTCGCAATTTCTCTTTCAATTTCTGTAAATGACATCAATCCTAAATTATACAAAACAATAATTGCTAAAACACAAGCGAAGAATGATAATATGTATATGAATAACCACATGTTCTGGCTTATTCCGTCCCAATCTTTTTCAATATCCTCATGTGTATTGGTTGTTTTAATGATATCATATGTTTTATTTACATGATCTGAGGTTATGATGCTAGTTGGTGTGTAATTCAAACCCAACTCTTCCAATTTATAGGGGGACATGATTAAACCCTGTGATATTGGATCTGCATGGATTCTATCAATTTTTGTATTGACCCATTTGTCTGATCCCATGATATGCCAATTAACGGTATCGCCAATGCCTACATTTAATGTATCAGACATTTTTTGTGAAATTGAAACTTCATCATTTCCGATTTCTATATGATTTTTATCCTTATCAGTTGGCGTTATTAAATCCGTGTCATTTAAAACTAGAATCGATCCTGATTTTTTTGCATTGCCAGATTCGAGTTCAATTCTTTCATCCATTATTTTATCTCCATTAACATCGCTGGCCACTTTATCAATTTGTGATATTGATGCGTTGTCATCGATTATTAATTTTGATTCATAATGATTTATCTAAATGGTGCAAGAATACCTCGACTTCTTTAAGTCGAGGATGAATTGCACAAAAAGGGCATTACTTATCAAATGCTCTTGGTTATTCTTTATATATTGTCGGTTGATATATTATATTTTGTGTTCAAAATTAATTGAAATATAAAATAGATATTTGATGTGTTTTATCATGTTAGGTGAGTGTAATATTGTTAATGAAGGTTTAAAGGTTAAGTTGTATCCTGATAAGGTTATGGTGGATAAATTTAATCAGAGTCTGGGCAATGTTAGATTTGTTTGGAATAATTTATTAACAGAATACCAAAATACCTTTGAATTATTTAAACAACATGGTTATACAAAGCTAAAATGCAATCAAACCACATTCAATACAATGTTAACAATGTTGAAAAAGGAATATTCATTTTTATATGAAAGCGAATCTAGCACATTACAGCAAGTCTATCGTGACTTAATACGCTCATTTAATGGATTTTTTAAAAAAAATTCCAATTATCCAAAATTCAAATCCAAAAAAAATCCAAAAAACGGATTCAGAATACAAAACAATAATAATATCAAAATAACCAGTAGCATAATTGTTTTACCTGTATTGGGAGAAGTACATTACCGTACCAGCCCACAATATAAACAATTACTAAAAGAATCCAAAATCAACAACGTAACCATCAAAAAAGAACACAACCATTACTACGCAGTTTTCAACATCGAAACAGAAAAACAACCCATGGAAAAGACAGACAAAGCAGTAGGAATTGATCTAGGCATACGAACACTAGCCACCCTCAGCAACGGACTAAAGATAACCAATTTAGACACCACACACGAGGATAAAATGATCAAAAAATACTATCGAGTCTTATCCCGAAAAAAATACAACAGCAACCGCTACAATAAAATACTAAAAACACTAGGCAAATGGATACAAAGAAAAACAAACAGAATAAATGATGCATACCACAAATTAAGCCACTACATAGTAAAAAACTACGACATAATCTGCATGGAGAGCCTAGACATCAAAGAACTATTCCAAAATACAGATTTAAGCTCACGCCTACAAAGCATATCATGGAAAAAACTAGTAGAAATGATAAAATACAAATGCGAGTGGTATGGAAAAAAATTCATCCAAATAAGCAAATGGTTTCCTTCAAGCAAAATTTGCAGCCAATGCGGATACTACTACAAAGACTTAGGCGACAAAAAAGAATGGACATGCCCACATTGCCAAACACACCATGACCGAGACATCAACGCCGCAAAAAACATCAAAAAAGAAGGATTAAGGCTTTTAATGGATGAAACATTTGTGAACCTCAGGAACTGGGGGGATAGCACGGTAATTCTACTTTCGTGGGAAAGTACTGGTCCGTGAAGTAAGAATCCTCGACATCTATATGTCGAGGTAGTTCAAT
>JAFRFD010000126.1 GCA_017434525.1 Methanobrevibacter sp. | reverse complement strand
ATCAGTTATTTCCTTGTAGTTGGATGCAATTGTTGCTTCTGTCGGTCCGTAACTGTTGTATACCTTTGCGTTGGTGTATTGTTTGACTCCATTGAATGCTTTGGCTGAGAATTGTTCTCCGCCCATTACGATACATTTTCCGCAGCCTATCACTTCACAGAATTCTTCAATTTCAAGATATGACAGCAATCTTGATGGTGTGAATTCCATTACTTCCGGTTGGTTTTCTTTGATTAATCTGATTAAGTCAACAATATTTTTAATTTCAATGTCATCGGCAAATATGATTTTAATGCCGTTTGTTATTCCGGTTAGGATATCTTCTAGGGAGGTGTCAAATGCTATTGTTGCAATACTCAATATGCTTGAATATTCGCATTTTGGATTTTCTGCTGCTTCATTACAAGCATTTTCATGACTTATCATTACTCCTTTAGGATTACCTGTTGATCCTGAAGTGTAAATCATATATGCCAAATCATCAGGAGTAATATTCACATCAGGATTTGTTATGTTTTCGCCGTCGGTTAATTCTTTTATATCAATTGAATTATCTGACTCTCCACTAGTATTTATTATATAGTCTGCTTGGCTGTTTTCATATATGTAGTCAATTCTTTCCTGAGGATATTCCAAATCTATTGGGACGAATGTGCATCCTGCCTTAAATATGCCTATTATTGTTGCAATTAAGTCGCTGTTTCTTGGAAGCATTACCAAAATATTACTTCCCGGTTTGATACCTTTTTTGATAAGTTCATTTGCTATACGATTTGCTTTTTGGTTAAGTTCATCATAAGTAAATGTTTCATCTGTTGCCACAAGTGCAATTTCATCTCCTTTTTCTTCTACTTGTTTTTCAAAACGTTTGTGTAGGAATGGGGTATCAAGTTCTTCAAACTCTGGAATTTCACCTTCTATAAGCTCAATATCTTTTATTCTTAATTTATCCATATCATTCACGAAGAATTGGAATAGAGTATATTTGATTGCTTCTAGGAACAGTTTAACATACTCTTCAGTATAGATTTGGTTGTTATATTCAATATATAAACTAATGTTTTCTCCATCGTCAAATACATCCAGGTTAATTTTATAGTCGGTTGCTACAGTACCGTCAAGGTCAATTGTTTTATATTTTTTACCGTCGAGTATTATTTCATCATTAAATGATTCGTGGTATGCATAGAAGAATTCAGGTTTTAACTGATAATCTTCAGCAAGTTTTGTGTATGGATAATTACTATGAGTCAATGCATCTTTCCATGCTTTATCCACTATTTTAATATAGTCTTCAACCATCATTTCACGATTTTCACCATTGACAATAATAGGTAAAGTTTTAACCAGCATTCCCTGTGTATCAAAGTAATCAGAGTTTGCCCTACCATTGAAAATTGTTGTAATCAATGATTTGGAATTAAATGTAAATTTATTGAGACTTAAGATTGTAGCAGTCATGAATAAAACGTTTGGACTTATTGAATGATCATTACAGAAGTGTCTAACAAAAGTAGAATTCACATTATCTGAAACGAGTTTTATATCTCCAATATCGGGATTTCCATTAATGTTTGGAGTTAAAACTGTTGATTCAATACCTTGACTGAATTGAGATTTGAAGAATTTTTCAGAGGATTCGCTAATGCCAGTTTGATCTTCCATGAGGCTGTATACAAATCCATCAATCTTTTCAGTTTCAATTTTCTCATTGTTATATGCTTTTGTTAAATCATTGAAGAAATTATCCTGGGATACTCCATCTGTAATAATGTGGTGGAAATCACTGAATAATATAGTTTCTGTAGGAGTCTTATAGATTTTAAACCTGAATAATTGGTTGTTATCCAATGGAATTGCCTTTATGTCATTTTTCATTATTTCATTATTGGTAATTGCATCTATTTCAACAATTTCTATTTCTTCAATTTCAATATCATCACATCTTTTTTGCATGATTTTTCCATCATCAGTATTGATAATTCTTGTTTTAAGATATGGATGTGCTTCAATAGTTTCAATAAGTGCTTTCTTAAGCTTATCAGGTTCAATACTGTTATCAAATCTCACTGCGACTGGCATTGTGTATTTGATTTTTTCAGTTTGCATACATTCGTAATAAATTCCTAATTGGTTTGAAGTCAATGGGAAGTACTCAGTATCCTTTGCACTTTCAATAATCTCTTCAACGTCGATGTCTGATTCGATGTTATTGTCAATTTTATATGCAAGTGATTGGACTGTTGGATTATTGAATAATGAAGTTATGTCAATGTTTACATTAGTTTCGTTATAAATCAAGGAGTTTAACTTCATTAATGTTAAAGATGTGAATCCGAGAGCATATAGGTCATCTGTTGTTCCAAATTCAGAGGAGCCAATCAATTCAGAGACTATTTTGAATATTTTTTCTTCTGTTTCATTTTCAGGTTTTACATTTTCCAAATCTAGTTTAGGAGTAGGTAATTTTTTCAGGTCTGTTTTTCCGTTTGGTAGATGTGGAATTTCATCAAGCTGCATAAATACTGTTGGAACCATATATTTAGTTAATTTGTTATTTAGATATCTTTTCAATAGTCTTACGTCAATTTCCTCATCGCTTGTGAAATATGCACACAGGTGGTCATTATTGTTAATCTCTTTGATTACAACAATAGTCCGTTTAATATTTGGGAATCTGTTGATGTTTGATTCGATTTCTCCGATTTCTATTCTTAGTCCTCTGAGTTTGATTTGATTGTCGATTCTTCCTTTGATGTCAATTTCACCATTTGGAAGTTCGATTGCATAGTCTCCGCTTCTGTAGTATGGAATGTCGTTTATTGTTGTGTATACTTCGGCGGTTTTTTCAGGCATGTTGTAATATCCTTTTCCAACTCCAGGGCCTCCGATGTAGAGTTCACCCATTACTCCTTTAGGCAG
This sequence comes from Methanobrevibacter sp., assembly GCA_017434525.1. GTDB lineage: Archaea > Methanobacteriota > Methanobacteria > Methanobacteriales > Methanobacteriaceae > Methanocatella. The sequence continues at coordinate 199 of JAFRFD010000126.1, read as the reverse complement.
TAGTTTTCCATCGAGGTCCCTTACTTCGGTTACATAGTTTTTGAGTGCTTTTCCGACAGTGATGTTTTCTGGATCAGTTATTTCCTTGTAGTTGGATGCAATTGTTGCTTCTGTCGGTCCGTAACTGTTGTATACCTTTGCGTTGGTGTATTGTTTGACTCCATTGAATGCTTTGGCTGAGAATTGTTCTCCGCCCATT
>JAFRFD010000125.1 GCA_017434525.1 Methanobrevibacter sp. | reverse complement strand
TCAGAAAACATAGATCTACTTAATCAACTTGCGGAAAATATTGATCACTCCCAAATATTAGGTTTAAATAATACAGTTATTACACTAAAAAAATAAGAAATTATAATTCAATATAATAATCTAGTTTGCGTCTCAATATAACTGGGTTCATTGACCTCTTTTACAACATCACTTTCCTTAACATCACCAATCAGCAATGGTGAATCTGGATTATGCAACTTTTGGTTCCTTCTGACCAGCTTCATGTTGCTGTTGGCGTAACGCACTTTAAATTATCTACTACTTTTAGTGAAATTTGTTCGATATGATGCGAACAAATAATGCTCGAAAAGTAGGTGAATTATCTACTACTTTTAATAAAAACAAGTATTATCTATCTTCAAAATAATTATTTAAAAACCAAAATGAGTTTATCAACTCAGAGTTGATAAACTCCCTAAAAAAGGACATACTTCCTAAAAAGAGTATGGTTTCCAGGATGTTAAATCACTTCATTATCCCTTAAAAAATCAATTAAATTCAAATGAATTATTCCGTCATGAGACATATCCACATCATCCATGGATATTACGTATTTTGGATAATTATCTTGAATACTCTTTAATGGTTTAAATTCTCTTTCAACAGTTTCTTCACTTGCCAATAAATAAGAAACTTGAATGTAAATGAGTTTGTTTTGTTTTTTGCATACAAAATCCACTTCCAGGCTATCAACTTTACCGATGGTGATTTCATATCTTCTTCTTAAAAGTTCCAAATAAACAATATTTTCGATTACACGAGTGATATCCCGTTGATTGTTTCCTATTATTGCCTGTCTAAAACCCAAATCACACAGATAATATTTTTCATCATATTTTAATATTCTTTTACCCTGTAAATCTTCGCGCTTTACCTGATAAATCAGGCATGCATTTTCAAAGAATTTCAGATAATTGTAAATTGTATTTACAGATAATTTTACCATATCCTGCTTTAGTCTTTTATGAATCTTATTTGCAGAAAAGGGCTGGCTAATGTTATACATTACAAATCTCATAATCCTTTCCAACAAGTCGACATTTTTAACATTATTTCTTTGAATTATATCTTTAAGGACAATAGAATTGTATAAATCCATTAGAATTAATCTTTTATCATCGCCACTATAGTCAAATGTGGAAGGCATGCCTCCCTCTTCCAAATATCTGTAAAAATGAGTTTTAAAATCAGAAGTAATTTCATAGTAATCACAATATTCCCTGAAAGAAAATGGATATATTTTTAATTCCACATAACGGCCAGACAAATATGTAGCAAACTCACCAGACAATAATTTTGAGTTTGATCCCGTAAGATATATATCATAATTCTCTTTTGCAAAATAAGAATTGATTAATTTTTCCCATTGGGGAACAATCTGTATCTCATCAAAAAATAGATAAATTTTACCATCAATATTTTCAGTTTTATTAGCTATAAACTCCTCAAGCTTTTTAATATTATCAATTTCAAAATAATCACTTAATTCAAAATTCATCCAAACAATATTCTCCTTTGGGATTCCTTGTTTTATTAATGAATCTATAATTTGTTTTAATATGGTTGACTTACCAGAACGTCTTGTTCCTATTAAAACTTTAATAATATGTTTATTTACAAAAGGATTGATTTTATCAATATAATCTTTTCTTTGAATAATCATTAAAATCACACCTCTTTTTATAATTATTAATTTATCATAACTGCCATATAAAGTTTTCAGTATATTGAAAAGTAAATAATAAAATCAATATTGTTTTCAGTTAAATGAAAAGTAATATTAAAATTATAAATAGATTTCATAACAACGAAAGTTAAAATAAAAAATTTTTGATAAATCCAAAAATTGATTAAAAATAGAAATGAGACAACAAATCAAATTAATTTTTGTTGTGCATCAATAAAGCTGGGTTCATTAACCTCTTTTACAACATCACCATCTTTAACCTCACCAATCAGCAAGGGCGAATCCAGATTGTGCAACTTTTGGTTCCTTTTGACTAGCTTCATGTTGCTGTTGGCATAACACACTTTAAATTATCTACTACATTTAGTGAAATTTGTTCTATACTATACGAACAAAAAATGATTTAAAAGTAGCAAAATCCCCTACCACAGTCCTGCCCATATTATTTTACAATATATTTAAATAACATAACCTATAAACTTATCATGATAAGTTTTATTGTTGGATGATACTATGGACACGTTAAATAAGGTTGAAAAGATAGATATAATTCCATTATATCCTGCACTGAATTTAATTTTAAAAGGCCATACAAGCTTTTTTGAAAAAAAACTCAAAGGAACTAATGTGACTCCTGCTGAAATACATTATATTCTAAGAATTTATGTGGACAATGAAAATATCACACAACGGGATTTATCAGAAACGTTCAGCGTATCCGAACCCGTCGTTGCCAGAACCCTAAAAAATCTTGAAAACAAGGGATTTGTAATACGAACTAAAGATCCCAACAATAAAACACGAAGATTACTCTCTTTAAGTGAACAGGGTTTTGAAATAAGTGAAAACATGTTACATATTACCGATGAGTGGTTAAAAGAAATCTATAAGGATATCAATGAATCAGATATTGACAAATTCAATGAAATAATTAAATTACTGGTCATTAATTCTTTGAAATTATAAAAAAACAACAAAATTATAAGGTGATAATTATGGCAGAATCATTATTGGACAAATGGTGCGGAGAACCATGGCTGCATACAACATATTTTTTAGGAATCGTGATGCTTAATGTTTTGATAATTAATTGGGGCGTATGGGATGTGCCGCAAAAATTAATGGCATTGCTTGCAATATTTCTACCTTTGCATGTATTTGAAGAGCTTGCCTGGCCAAACGGATTTCATTTCATGATGAACAAGATAGTTCAAAAATCAGACAATCCTCTTGCATATCCTGAAAACAAGCTAACCGACATGATTACTAACTTTGGAGCGGAAATACTATTCATCGCATTAACATTCCTCACACCAATGCTCGGAAACAAAGGAGTGATATTTGTAATATTTTTCGGTATCGGCGAAACAATTGCCCATACAGTATTCAGCACACTAACATACAGACAATACAAATCCAAAGGCAAAAAAACATTATATTCGCCAGGACTAGTAACAGCATGGTGTTTATTGCTTGAAACCGCAATTTACGGCATATACTGGTTAATATATTCAAAAACCTTTGTTATGGCAGACTTATGGGGATTGGCATTTGTAGCATTTCTAATCATATTCATGATACGTTTACCGTTTATCATATCCTACAAATATAAATCCACAAGATTTGCATATTCAGAAATAGGATATCTGGAAAAATACGAATCTGATTGAACTGCAATAGATATGCCAAGTAGTTCGATTTCAAAAGTTAATATGAAAACTATGCATCGATATAAATAGAGGTTAGAATAATTTTTGTTGTGCATCAATGAAGCTTGGTTCATTAACCTCTTTTACAACATCACTATCCTTAACCTCACCAATCAATAGTGGTGAATCGGGATTATGCAATTTTTGGTTTCTTTTAACCAGTTTCATGTTGGAGTTGGCGTA
>JAFRFD010000124.1 GCA_017434525.1 Methanobrevibacter sp. | reverse complement strand
GCAAAAAACAGCTTTAGCTAACCCAGAAGCTCGAACTGCAACATCTACTGCAATTAGTGATTGCTTAAAAGAGTTTGTTTTAAAGAGAAAAGACGATTTTGATCAAGTAGTTGAATTACTTAACAAGGTCGCTCGCGCAGAAGCCGCCGCAGAAAAAGCACGTCAGCAAGTAATGAGTGCGACAAAAGAGATAGAGAAAAACCAAAAGAAAAAGGTTTTTGCGTCCGACAAGTTAAAGGATGCAGAATTTTTAGGACAAAATTCAACCTTACTTCTTGTTGAGGGTAATAGTGCTGCTTCTTCAATAGCGATGGCGCGCGATGAAAAACGTTATGGAATTTTAGCACTTAGAGGAAAAATGATTAATACTTTTTCTAATGACGATGAAAAAATTTATCAGAACGAAGAGATTAAGTTGTTCCTTAGTGCGATGAACATAGTACCAGATCGCTATAACGCATCAAAACTGCGCTATGGAAAGATAGGTATATGTACGGATGCTGACGCAGATGGTTATGCTATTGGTCTTTTGATAATGTGCGCTGTATATAAATTCGCACCTGAATTTATAAAAGAGGGTCGTCTTTATTGGCTGAGGTCACCGCTCTATATCGTCACTAATAAAAAAGAAGAGTCTTATTACTTTACTGATGAAGAATTTGAGAAGGTAAGAGGAAAAATAAAAGGTGAAGTAAGCCGTGCCAAGGGATTGGGTACGCTAAGCCCCGAGCAAGCGCATAGGTCCATGTTTGACCCACAGTTTCAGAGGATGGATCAGCTTTTACCAGATGACCAAACTTTAGATTTACTTTGGGATTTAATGGGCAAGGATAGTGAGCCAAAAAGAGATTTTATTTTTAAAAATATTGACTTTAATGAGATAAGGGAGTAAAAATGGAACAAAAGTTAACACCGATAATTAAAGATTCATTTATTCAGTTCGCGGGCGCCGTATTACAGAACAGGGCGCTTGTCGACGTGAGAGATTGTGTAAAGCCATCAGCTCGTCAGATTTTTTATTGTCTTTATACTGATAAATTTGTCCATTCAAAACCCTTCCAAAAAACTGTAAAAGTTATTGGTAGTGTCTTTCGTATTTATATTCATGGTGACTCTTCTGCTGAGGGTGTTATTATGAGGGCGGGGCAGCCATTTGCAATGAGATACCCCCTTGTAGATGTAGAAGGTTCTTATGGAACTTTGTTGTCATCTGCATCATGGGCGGCGCCACGTTATACCAGCGCAAGATTATCAGCATTAGCAGAGTATTTGTTTGCTGACTTAAAGAAAGACACAATTACTGAATGGCGTGATAACTATGATAATACAGAGCAATATCCGGCGGTTTTACCTTCAAAAGGTTTTTACAATCTGGTTAATGGGAATTATGGAATTGGAGTTGGCGCTTCCTCATCAATTCCACAATATAATTTAAGAGAATTAAATAAGGCTCTTGAGACTCTTTTGTTAAATCCTAACTGTGATTTTGAGGATATTTATGTAGCACCCGACTTTGCGACCGGCGCCACCATCATAAATGGTGAGCAAGTTAAGGAATCTCATAAAAATGGAACGGGCTTTGCTTGTAAAATACGTTCAACTGTTGAATGGGATAATAAAGATAGATGCTTTATTGTAACTGAAATTCCTTATATGCTTTATACAGAAACGATTTGTAAAGAGTTGGAAGATATAATCAATGGAGAAGAGAACTTCGGAATTGAAAGGTTTAATGACCTGACAGGTAAAACTCCTCTAATTAAAATTTATCTTCAGAAGACTGCGAATCCAGATAAGGTGCTAAAACAATTATTTAGTAAAACATCTCTTCAATCTTATTATGCTATTAATTTTACCATGCTGGATAATGGGCGCTTTCCTAAAGTATTTACTTGGAAAGAAATGCTGCAGGCACATATAGACCATGAAAAGGTTGTATATAGACGTGGGTTTGAATATGATTTAAAGAAAATTGATGATAGGCTTCATATTATTGAAGGACTTTTAAGAGCTTATAGTGCAATTGATGATGTAGTTCATGCAATTAAAAACTCCGATTCAGCGCAAGCAGCAAATAAAGCTTTAAGAGAAATTTTAGAAATAGATGATATTCAGGCAAAAGCAATTCTCGCATTAAAGCTATCTAGTTTAAGTAAGTTGGACATTAATAAATTGATGAATGAGCAAAATGAACTTAGAGGGCGCGCTGCCGAAATTCATAAGATTTTAGATGATGAAAATCTCTTTAATGAACAATTGATAAAGGGGTGGCGCGAAGTTGCAGAAAAATTTGGTGATGAACGCCGCACTAAGATTTTAAACTTAGGCAAG
>JAFRFD010000123.1 GCA_017434525.1 Methanobrevibacter sp. | reverse complement strand
TTCCTCATCGGAAAAATTATAAATTTTACTAGTTTTTCCTGCTGGAACATATTTAGGAGGCTCAATACCAAAATCAATACATTTTTGTTTTACTATCCTTTTACCATGCCCACTATTTGGAGCATATCCTACTTTAATACTTAATTCCTTAATTGAATTAGATTCTTTTACTAATTTTTCAAATTCTTCTTTAGTTAACTAGTCAATAATACTCATTTTTCTCCTCTTAAAAAGACTTTCGTCGAATTAGGCACAATTCACTTTAGAGGTTTCCCATCTAAGTGTCCAAGCTCTAGAGAGCGCTGTCCTACCTTTGAACGACACCACATCGGTGGAGAGGTTTTACCTCTCCTTTTCATAACAGATTAATTCTTTTGCATAGGGAAGACCCTCAATAAACTCGCAATATTCATGCCATTCACTCAATTTATGATTACGGCGCGCGAAGTACTGCGACCTCAGCACCTGATAGTTAAGTGTAATAGTACGCTTCTGCATCCATCCATTTGGAAGTAACTGAACAAGTGCGCGCCAGTACTGTTTATCTTTTGTTATAGCATACTTTTTTCTCAATTCTTCACAATAGAAGATTATATCTTTCCATAACCATCCTATATCTGTCGCATCGTCCTCAAGAATTGGTATATCAGGATCAACTCCATCCATCGAGAAACAATCTTCTGTTATAGGTGTGGTTGCGAGCTTATGCATTGTACTGGTTGAGTTTGCTACTGTACCAACTTTATAGGTATCAAATTCTTTCCACCAATAAAGCGGCGCCGTCAAATCAAACGACACGCCAATCTGTCTCAAAAACTTTGATTCATCTGTTCCGCCCGCAATCATCCTTTGCGCGAGATCAATATCTTTAGGCCCAATCACAAATCTGCCTGAAACGCATTTTGGATAAGCGCATACCCAATGAGGGTAATCTCCACTATTATCTACTTTATCAAACTCGCATCCGTCACAATCATGAACTATATGGTCTGGACAACGCATACTGTCTGATTTATCCCAGCTATTTAAAGGATTTCTCAATCCTCTAAAGGCGCCCTCGAAGTTAAACACTTCAATATTTTCTATATTTATCATATTATTCCTCTACTCTTTAATTATATTATATCAAAAATTAAGGAAAAAAACAAATTTTATATTTTCTTTCCATATTGGTTTGGACTTGCAAGTTTTACTCCTAAAACTTCATCATAATGAGAGGGTTGATTTGGAATAAAACGCCCAAACTTTATAATGATATTGTTATATTTCTTTAAAGGTCCGATTTTTCTTTTGGCTTCCTCTTCAGTATAGCCAGTATATATCACAATATCATCATCTTTAAAAACTCTAAAATATTTAATAAAAGCATAAAGCTGTTCAAAACTATCCAATGGTTCAAGGCCGCCGCATACTACTGCCTTAGCTATATCACCTTTTAAATACTTTTCAACTAATCGTTGTATATTTACAGAAATATTCTCGCTGTTAGCTAACTGGCTATTTTGGCAGACGGCGCGCCCGCACTCTCTATCACATTTAAAATCACACTTTGGAAAAGCTAAATACATTGAAGGCTTTTTGTAATTCACAAAATCTTCAAACACAACACCTTTTAACTCAATGTTCATTTTCTTTTAGTCCTTCTAAATATCCCTTAGTATAAGCGTTTTTTAAGGATTGCTGCATATTTTCCCAAACACTCGGAAAAAGCGCCATTAACACATATTCAATAGAAACGGGTGCATCATCCTCAAGATGTTCTACAGCTTGCGCGAGCTTTGTTATTCTTGATTTAGGCACTTTTACGGTTTCAATTTCATCTATTTTTTTACTCATTTTTTAGCTCCTGTATTCGTCTTTCTAAATACCACTTAGCTTTTTCAAGGTCTTGAATTAGAGAGTTACCTTTCTTTTTTCCTGCTCGGGAAATGTATTTGACTACATTTCCCAAACAGAAATCAAGATTCCATGCTTCAATTACTTTTATAGCCTCATAAGCGTTGTCTGCGCCGCCATAATGCGCGGGATGATTAACATTATCCATTTACATCCTCCCACTCTCTCATTTTATATTCGGCTTTGCGTGGTGCGGACCAGGTCTTTATTGGAGTGTAGAAGCCTACAATTCGTGTGTACTCTGTAGCTACTGGTTCGCCGCAAATTGGGCACTTCGTTCCAAAGAAGGCATGATTGTGTTTGCAAGCCTGAATCTTTGTGTTAAAAGCGAAGTAGGTGAGTCCCTGGTCAGCTATATAGTTAGTTAAATCCCAAGCCTTTTCAAAGGAATCAAATGGCGCCTCTATGTTGATGTGCGCGATGGAGCCGCCGTTACAGTAACTATCGAACTGGCTAGCTATGCGGATTCTCTCTTGAATGGTTGTCTTAATACCGAGCGGTATGAACTGATTTCCATAGAGGGGCAGATCCTTTACGACAGTATCGGGATAAAGGAACTCATCAGCTTTCTGCATTTTCGCAGCGGCCTGTTCACCAGGTATCTGCTCACAATTTATCTTATAATCTTTATCGAGAGCAAACTGGTCTTTTGTTCTATGAATTACCTCAAAGATTTTTTTACCGAAATTACTAGCTTCTTCTGTATAGTAGGTATCACCGAACTCATCAACTTTTATATAGCCGTAAGTCTTCATTGTTTCATAAATACCAATAAAACCGACGGTGTTATAAAGATGCTCAAAATCTACTAATCCTTTTGAGAAGTTAGGCAGCAGCCCTTTCTCCATATTTCTGACAATTATATGTCTAACCACATCAAGCACCTTGCAATCTAACTCTACCAAATCCTTTAAAGCTACGAGATATTCTTTCTCGTTATTTGGATGCTCAAGAGCGAGCCGCGCTAGGTTAACGGTAGAAACTTTTACAGAGCCTACCTTTAGGGCGGTTCCACCAATAGAGTTAAAATAGCCTAAATCTTCGATATTACTCTTAAGGCGGCAGCAGTTAGAAAGACTTGTAACTGAGTCATCAATAAAGAGGTTAGAGTCGTTCCACTTCATGTTGTGCGCGATCCCCCAACGAGCGAACTCTTCATCGGCAAACTTTCCGTTTTCACGAAGGAGAGAAATCGTCAGCACAGGGAAGGTAAACATATTATGACTTCTTATATCAGCTACTTCATCCATAAATACTTTTTGGAACTCTTTTATCTCGTCAAGACAATCTATCATAAAATCGCCATTTGGGAAGGTAGCGCCGCCAAATAAAGCTTCAAGGTAAGGGCCATCAAACACGCTTACATTCGTAAAGGCACTCTACATACCATCACGGACGTAGGGCTGGTTAACAGCGTAGATAAAGCGCTGAATCTGCTGTTTTGCATAATATTCGGGAGATTTTGTTGCATAACCCAAATCGCAATCTCTTTTCCAGAAATAATACATATAAGGAATTAAATTTGGTAAGCCTACGGCTCCAGAGCTACGGTTTGAGGCGAAACTTATGTATTCTTTTACGAAGTCAACAAACGTAGACAAATGCTGCGGCGGCTCAGCGTTAAAGTTATTTAGGAAGAATAAACCTTTTTCTGCTAAATCTTTTAAGTCATATGCAAAACAATAATGAACAAAAGTTGAAGTATCTGCGTCGTGTAGATAAAGTGCCTTGTTCCATTCTTTATTAAGCCACTCATTAGCCGTTTTAAATCCATACTTCTTATTTAATTCATAATAAATCTTATTGTATGCTAAAAGCTTTCTATGCGACTTAGGCATCTCATTCATGAGAGTGCGCATGTCCTTACTTCCAACATTCGCATTTCCGTCTATTGAGGCATCCGCAACAGTCTCACTATCAATAAAATTGTTAATGAAGTCGGTATAGCTAAGCTGCTCATCGGCGAATCCATTAAGTCGCGCGAACTCGTCTCCATAATTCTCTAAAACTTTATTGAATTGGGTTGTAAAATTTTTATTTAGTCTTATATTTATATTCATACCTCTACCTCATTAATCCATCTAACTGCATCCGCAAAAGCAAGAAATGAATTATCCACTTTAAGTATCGGAGCCTGTTTAAATCCAAGATCGAGCATCGCGCCGACATCATTAACTTCTGAATATTCAATATTCTTTGCCTTTAGTTTTTGCTCTAAAACCAGACATTTTGGACAATGAGTTGAGTATAATGTTACGTTCATTTTTCTTCCCCCTTATAACAATAAATGCAATATCCATCTTCAAATTTATGTGGACATTGAGTCTGAAGCATTTTATTCTCATTAAGTAATTGAGCAACTATATTGTTAAGGGTGAACTGGTTAGGTTTTAAAATCTGTTCAATAGTTGCGTTATTTGCATCTATGAGTTTCTTAATTTCTTCTCCTGTTCTCATATTAATTATCTCCTTTTAAGTTTAATAGACTTACTTCATAAAACATTTTAAAGGTTTCATAATTCTTTTCTCTTACCATTTGGAAGAGATCGCGCACTTCTTCTATTGTAAACCAATTATAACCAGAATAAAAGTTATCAAGTGTGACATATTTAAAAAGTGTTATGTCATTGGTATTCTTTTTGGTTATACAATATTTTAAATACCCGTTAAAGAGCTTTATTAGTCTTTCCCATCTTTTGTCTATGAAAAAACCGTCATCAAAAGTAAGTGAAATTTGTTTATGAATGGTTCTTAAAAAAGAAACCTACCTAAAAATTTTTAATAAGTGGTTTTCTATAAAATCATTCTCTGTGGATAATCCATGGGTTATGTTGTAGTTTAGTTTATAGCTACGCATAGTAACCTAATCCACATAATTCTTTAATTGGTCATTTGAGAGTTGACCATTGTATTGAAGAGTGAAGAAATTCGCTGATGCGGGGATTTCTATCCACTCTTTAAATTCGTTATCACTATAGATGTTAATTGGGAATTTAACTCCGAGTTTTGCATCTATAAATTTTGGCATTTTTGTGTTTAGACGTTTTAATGAATCGTTGATGGCGGCGGCCGCGCCCTCGATTTTTGCTACATCATAATCATGAAGGATTAGGATTTTTCCTTTTGTATTCATAATATATTTATCGTAGCCTGGATTGATGGTGGATCCATCAATTGAAAGACGAGTGTGTGCAGCTTGCATCATTGTATTAAATAACTCATTATGAGAGGTGTTGTAGCTATATTTCTTTTGAAAACGCAAATATATTGTCGCATCCGGCGCCGTTTGTTCTTGCGTAAGCGATAATGGCGCGTACTTCTTTGGGCTGAAGGCGCGGCCGCCATAAATGACTTTAGGGAGAAAAATTTTGCGGTCATAATTACCATCATCATAATCTTTTCTTACTATTACTTGTGAAAATCGGTCAACATCTAATTCTGGCATCAATAAGACGACTTCTCTTCGACGTTTATAATAAGAAGAAAGACGCATTATCTCAAGATTAAACATTACTGGGATGTAGTTGGCAAAATCTGCATCATAAAGACCAATCATTTTACGCTGTCAGCGCTGCCCATACCAGTAACGCTATTCCTAAAATTATTAAAAAAGTTTTCATTTTTCCTCCTCTTTCTGAGTAAGCTCACAGAATTCATATCCAAAATGAAAGTCATTTGTTATTGTGCAACGATATTTAGGTGGAAAAGATGTATAAACTAAACCATCATTATGCTTGCAATTAGCACACGTCATAGAAAATGGGTCAAGCGGGATAGAGTTAGAGTTAAAATATCTTGAGCAATATCCCGTACTCTTACAATATCCCAAGTCTGTTTTATTATCACATATTAAATCGCATTTCATTTTTCTTCCTCTTCTACTTTATCTAAATCATAACCCTTTGGCTTTATAGTTGATGCCCATATGGATAAACCGCATACTGGACAATTTATGTAACCAGTGAAATGTACTTCTGATTTTTTATATTCTATCTTCGACTGACATTCAGGGCAGGTCACTTCATATATAGGTACTGGTTTTCTTTCTATTACTTTCATTTTTTCGCTCCGTCCATCTTAGCGCCGCAGAAGGGACAATACGCATAATCCTTCTTTAGCTCCCAAACCGTTTCTTCACCAAAAATTACTTTTGCAAGCGGTCCATTCTTACATACCGAGCAAACATGATTGTCTTCCCAATGCCCATGCCGCACAACAGCAATTTCTATCGGCAAATCCTCATTAGACAAATCAATTTCATTAATCGTTACAGCCTTATCAACCCACTGTCTAGACGACACTTCATCTTTTATATCTTCTTTAAATAATCTTAATTCTCCATCCATTATTCTTCTTCCTCGTCGGCGCGAACGCCACGGGACTTAATCGTCCCGTTTTCATTAATCTGTGTTATCAATTCAACTAAATGCCAAGGTGTTCTTGAATACTTTTTCGCTAAAAAATCACTATCGCGCCGTATACCAGTAACAATTATTTTATTACCTCTACTTAACCACGACTTTTCAATAACGTGCTTCTTTCCATCAGCGCCCTTTTCACTTATCTGCTTATCATAATGCGTGAATACATCTCCATATATCTTCACCATTACTACTCCACTCGTTGTCAATAAAGTTACTGTCTTTTTTAACTTGTCTCTATCCAAAACCGTTCCAATTATTCTTCTTATCTTAAATATCGGAACTTCCTTTCCTTTTATCATTATAACTCTCTCAACATCTGGTGTTTCATCTAATTCCTTAAAGTCTGAGAACCCATAATATTTTGTATCGATGCCCGCCAACTCATGTTCATGAGAATAATACGAAACTGAATCCATTTCCCATTTACTCAAACTTCCTAAACAATATTTATCCCAAATATCATTAAAAAGTTTTGAGTTGACTTTTTCCAACAAATCTTTCTGATTCTCTTTTATATAAGTTCTGATATAATTCATCTGTTTATCATAAAGTTTCTTCCAATCTGTCTGCTTTATCATTAACTGCGCGCCGTCAATATCCGACGCTACTAATAAATCCATATCAAAATTCTCTTCATAAAAGTTTAATGCAATATCATTAATTCCATAATACTTATCATTCTTAAACTTTTTAATATATTTATCAAAATTAAACACTCTCTTCGGAAAATCCAACTCATTCGGCAATAAACCAAAATCAATTAACATCTTCACGTTTCTCAGATTTAATTCTTTTTTCTTATCACTAATTAAGTCAATATAATTTCTCATTATCTCAACTCTATCACCAAATTCATCAAACGCACCCGACTTAATTAAGTTTATCATCTGCGGCTTCGTCACTTTAACTCTATTTAAGAAATCTTCAACCGACTCATAAGGTCTATTCTTCAAAATATTCTGAACAATATCCTCACCCACTTTTGAGATACCACTTAATCCATATCTTATAACATTTTCTTTTACATTCGGAGAAAAAGTTAAAGTTGATTCATTTATATTCGGCGGCGCGACCTCAATTCCTTCAGATTTCATCTTACCAATCGCGCTCGCAATTTTCCCATAGTTTGTTGTCTTCTGCTTTTTCTTTTTTACAACTTTTTTAGTTTCTTCTTCCTCATCATCATCCTCTTCTTCTTCAACAGAATAAAAGTCTAATGAATTGTCATAAATGATTTTTTCTTCTTCTTTTTGTTCAGCCTCTTCCTCTGTTTCGACGGTCGCGCCGCCACTATCACTAATTAAACACGCACAGTTCCAAAAGATTATCGGATACTTAAATGCTAAATTCATTTCCTGCAACGCAATTAACGAATAAGCCAGCGTATGAGACTGATTAAATCCATAACCCTTACTCATCGCTATCAACACATCCCACACATAATGCGCGAACCGCTGATTAATTCCTTTTTCTTTTGTTACATCATAAAATTCTTTTGTTAACGCATCATACTCTTTCGGATTCTTCTTTGCTATTGACTTACGAAGTTTATCTGCCCATGTTAATGAAAAACCACCCAACTCTGGAAGCTGAACCAACTCCATAAACTGTTCCTGTGCTATACATAACCCATATGACATTCCTAAAATCGGTTCAAGAACTTTTCTATCATCTTCTGTCAGCCCGAACCTATCCATTTCTCTCTGCCACTCATCGGGATCAGCTTTAAAACGCGCCAGCTTGTCTGTCGGCATTTCTCCACCTTTTTCCTGCGCCATTAACCTAATCGTCGAGTTTAAAATTGCTAAATCATCAACCGAAGTCGGTTTTAATGTCGCAATTCCCTGAACTCCTGACTGTTTCTCCATCTGGAACAATGACTGAATCTCATGATTCCAAACCATCTTCCACATATCAGGATTTTCTCTTTCAAGATTATATATACCAATTAATTTTTCATAAGTTTTCTTTAATGTTTCTTCACGAGTTGCATATCCATAATCACAAAGTAAATCAATACAATTATGAATCTTATCCATCGCTTCAACAGATAGTGCATCATATTTAATTAGAGAAACATCTTCACAATCGTGCAGATCAAACTGTGTACAAATCGTACCATCCGGCGCCCTCATCAACGCAGTTGATTCAGTAAATGGTTCATCAACAAATATCACACCACCTGCGTGCATACCATATCCACAAACTAATCCTTCAATACTATGCGCCACATTCCATAGCTCCGGATAATTCTCGCTCATCTCATAAACAAACTGTTTAATCGGTGCCCAATCATTTTCCTTATCACCATTCATACACTGGTCAAGACTTCTTAACTGACCTCTATCTGCTGGGATTAAACTCGATATATACTGAGCTATATCAACATCAATACCTAATCCGCGCGCCGCCGTCAGAATTGCACTCTTCGACTTTTCTGTTCTAAAAGTTGCAACGTTTGCAACTCTATCTTCTCCATAGAACTTTCTAAACGCATTTAATACTTCGTTACGGCGCCCGCCCTCAATATCGAAGTCAACGTCGAGAACCGAAACACGTTCAGGATTTAAAAAACGCCATGCAAAACATCTCGTTGTTTCTCTTAATGGATTTATCTGAGTTATACCTAAAACATATAACAAAATAAATCCAACACCCGAACCACGACCTGGGCCCACTAACGATCCCGCATCCCAACATATATCAATAATTTTTTGAAGATTTAAGTAATATGCCGACCAATGAGCATTATTTACTTTTGAACTTACCCAAGTCATCTCCAAATTTGAGTTTATCTCTTCATAAGCTCTATCATTCTGAAGATCTGGATGTGACTCTATTCCTTCAACAATCGCATCGCATAATCTGTGGTCTCCCACATAATCCGATTCCATAAAAGTCTTTAAATACGGAATCTTCTCAAAATACTTATACGGCGCCGTTCCCTGCTTCGGTTCATTCCACACTAAATCAGGAATCCTTAAAGGTTTCATCAAATCATAATCTTCACATTTATTTGCAATATCTAAAATATTCTGATAAGCTTTCTGTAAAACTTCATCATCAAAATAAGGAAAATAACTCTCAAGTTCCTCTGTTCCCATCATATAAGTTGTCGCATAAAACTCATCAACTTCTCTATCACCATTCTGTGCGTTTAGATACGCTTTATGAATGATTCTATCTTCCTTTTTTAAATAATGACTATCTGTCGTTATAATATAAGGTATATTAAGTTTTTTACTAAACTCTAACAACTTTTTATTTACTAAAATCTGCTCTTTATTATTCGATGGCTGCATTTCAAGATAAAAGTTCCTATGACCAAACAATCTATCCATCTGTTTAATCCATAACTCTAACTTTTCATCAGGTGTTCCACGCAAAATCTGAGTTGGTAGCGCGCCACCTAAACAAGCCGTTGATCCAATTACATGACCAGGATTTCTTCCAATTATATCAAATAAATCTTGATAATAAGTTGGAACCCTACGCATGCCGCGCGCCATATAACTACGCTGCCATGCTCTTGTTGAGATTTCTCTTATCTGTTTATGTCCCTCGGGGGTTCTCGCTAAAAGAATAAAATGATAATACCTATCATTCTTTGAATCATAATTATCTGCATTTAATCCATTCCTACAAAGATATATCTCATTACCTAATATAACCTTAAAGTCTGGATTTTTCTCTTTAATCTTTTTATAAATTTTTTGTACCTTAATAGAATTAGAAACACTCTCATGGTCTGTTATTGCTACCACTTTATGTCCTAATTCTATCGCATATTTTATTAATTCATCTTCTTTAATGATGCAGTCGCGCAAACGAAGATTAGACACACTAAGAATACTGAGTGTGGTTATGGAGCGATCCCGGAAACTCAGTTTTCATATTGCATCACCTCCTCTTTTAATATACTTTCAATAAAATAATCACTGTTTGTATGATTTTTTTTCTTAAAATCATTCCATTCTTCCATAGACATATCTCTTTTTGATAAATTTTCAAATACAGTTAAAAACTGTAAATTTTCTTTTTCATTTGAGCCGCCTCTAGATTTTGGAACTATATGATCTATTGATGGTTTTGCCCAATCATAAAAAGTATTATTTTCTTTTTGTTTATTTAACCAAAAATTATAAATAGCATTAAATTGTTTTTGATAATAAAAATATTCAATATATTCTTTATATTGATTCATATCTATATTAATAAAATTAATTATATTTCTAATTGATTTATGAATAAACAAAAATTTTTCAAAATTATCAAATTGAAACAAATAATTTTCATCAATATTTTTTACTTGACTTGTAGCTAAAAAAGCATCCATTTTTCTTAGGCAACCACAAGATTTAGTTACTCTTTTTCCTAATAGGCTACGTTGCCTTACTATTACTTCATTACCACAATCACATTTACATAACCATGCTCTTTCTTTATTTGTCCAAGTTCTTTCTTCTTTTGGAATTAACTTAATTGCTACTAATCTACCGAAACGTTGTCCAGTTATATCAATTCCTTGCATAAGTTTTCACACGCTCCTTTCTCCATTTTTCTATATATATTATACCAAAATTTTGAAAAAAAATCAAATTAAAATTCAAGGGTACTATCCATCATTTCCATATCTTCAATAATGAGCTGTGGTGTATATCTACCCATCCACTCATTAACATTTCCTTTTCCAACTAAGTTTATCTTTATATCATTAAACTGCTTTAACTGCTCAATTTCCTCTTTAGCACGGAATTTTATATAAGTAATTCCATTCTTCTCAAACTTTAATGTATCCTTATTCTTCCCAATTACCTGGACATCATCTTGAGTAATAAAGATATTCTCTATATAAATTAGCGGCTCGTCATTACCTTGTCCCCAAGTATGCTTAATTTCGTCGAGCGAATAAATTATTTTCTCAATATCCCCGTCTTTAGCCGAACGAATAAAATTTACGTCGTAGGCGTTTTCACCAAAATCAACATTTTTTAGCTCTTCATTTGCTATTTCATGTAATTTGGTGAGATTTTTATTTGAGATTGAAATGCCGAAAGCATTATCGTGCCCCGCCGTATACTCAAACAATCCAGTTTCATTTAAAAAGTTTTTAAATGATTCAAGAGTGCTCTTATTAAGTCCACGCGCACTGCCTCTAATATATCCTTCATCATTAAGGCGCGCGACGATGGTCGGCCGCTTATAACGTGCAGACAACTGCATGGCCACTAATCCATTTAGTTCTGACGGAAAATCATCCTCATCATCAAGCCTTATAAAGAGTATTCTGTTCTCTAAAAGGTCATGCTTAAAGATTTTTTGCTCTAAATTACTTACTATTTTTTCTTTCGCCCTATCTTGATGAGCTTTCGCGTTCGTACACTCTCGCGCCGACTCAATGGCTACTCGTTCCATTGTTCCCTTTGGGACACCGCGCTTTTTACTAGGAATAAGTCGTTCTCCGTCAATAAAAGCAAGGAACAAACGCTCTTTCTCCTCCATTGACCCCACTCTAATCATAGCGTTTATCATAGGGACAATATAAAAAGCAACAGAAATAGGATTTATCTGATTTCCCATAGAGTAGGCTTGCTTTTCAAGAAGGATTTTAAAGAAAAAGTTGTATATGCGCTTAAATCCGTTTTGAATTATGTATTGATTTTCATAGTTCAGCATACTCATCATATCAGCGTCAATACCGAGCGCCGCTAAGTCAATAAAATAATTAGCATAAGAGGTATTGAGCTTTTTGTCTACTGCACGACAGAACTGCCACGTAACTCCAGCTCCAGACAAATCCTTATTTTCATAATGAGAAGAAGTTTGGTTGTTAATTAGTACCATGTTAGAGGCCATATCAGTATCTTCAAGGATGTGGTGATCTAATACGAGAACAGGACACTTAAACTTTTCAATATATTGTTTATCGTTACTTCCTGCATCGGGGATTATGATTAAAGAATAATCGCAACCTTTTTCTAAAATTTTTTCCCATGTATCCTCAAGCCCATGCTGCTTTCCAGAATGTAAGTACCAATCAATTTGCTTTTCATTATTTTGCATTTTTATATATTGATATATTATAGCTGAAGAGGTGTATCCATCTACGTCGCAGTCTACGACTAACGCATACGGCGCCTTGTCATAAAGTGTATTTAGAAACACCTCAACACCCTGCGCGATATTATCAAGGTTTAACCAGCTCTCAAGGCAATCAGGTGTAGGATAGGCGAACTTTCCTGGATCCGTTATACCGCGCGCCCTCAAGAGTTCCTCGGCATAGTTTTTTGTTATGTTTTCATTTATTAGTCTTATTTTCATTATTCTCTCCAATCTTTTCTTTTATCATCAATTGTCTCATCAATCAGTTGTCTTATCAGATATAGCTGATAAAGAGAACAGTCACGTATTATATTTACATCATTAGGTAATGCAATTATTTTTTCATCAGTTGCTTCTTTAAAAGATTGAAATATCTTATATATTTGCTCAGGCGATATTTTATCCATATCGTATTGTAATACTATCATTTAACACTAACTCTCCTTTCAATTAACTTTTTAAATATTTCTTCCCCTCTGTCTGAAGGTGAATCTTTCATTCCTATTAAATTTTCTCTATCATAAACAAAAGAAAAATTACAATAATTCTTATATTTTTCACAAATCTTCATTAACTTATCAAAGTATTTGTGCTCTCCTTCTTTTTCTTCTTTATCAAAACAAATCACTATTTCTCTCGGTTGACAATACTTCATCAACAAGTTTAACTGATATTTATTAAACTGGCTGCCGCAGACAGCGACTGAGCAGTTCAGAAACGAAAAACTCTCACATTGTAGCACGAATTTCTCAGCCTCTCCAACATAACAAATTCCATATTTTTTTATATTTTCTTTTGTTTTATTTAACCCATAAAGATTTAAACTTAGCGGGTGCTTATACCACTTTCCTTCAAGCTGAATTGGCATATACTTTCCAACATTTTCTACTTCCCAGGGGTTGAGAGCGCGCCCTCTAATTCCAACTAAATTATTATTTATATCATAATGAGGAATTACGATTTTATTTTGACTTATAGAGAATCGTATGTTAAACTTATCCATAGTTTTTCTTTCAATTCCATCTCTTAGCCATTCAACTGGATAAAACTTAACAAAAGTATCCACAATATTTTCAGGATAAATCTCTAACTTAACATCTTTTCTCTTCTTCTCATACTTATCTTTTAAGCTCTCATATTTAGTGGGCGCGAACCCATCCGCTTGTCTAAAATTCGAACAATCAAGAATAACTTTATATATATCCTCATACCAATCATATTCTATATTTCTCGTTTCATAATAAGTTTTTAAAAACTTAAAGATGCTCATCGTATCGCATTCCGTGTAACACATAAAAATTTTTCTATCTTTATAGAAGTATAATTTCATGGATGCGCTTGATATATCTATATTATGACAAATAGTTGGAAAGATAATACAATTATCCTTTTCGACGTATCGATCCGCGCCGAGTCGTTTCATCAGTTCAATAACTGACTCAACTCTTAAATTATCTATAATCTCTTTATAATCCATATTATTCCTTTCAACCATTTAAAGTTTGGATTAATTCAGTTACTTTTTCTTCTTCATCTGGAATCAACTCTTGAATTAAATAGCCAAAATTTGCTGTAAAATCATTCACAGCTTCTAATCGTGAGTTTGTTAAGAACAAATCCTGCTTTTTTAATGTTCCTAAATCTACTTTTGACCAAATTCTCACCTGTGTCCATTGTCCACTTCTAACTTTAAATACATCCGTTACCACATTCGGTTCACCATATTTCACACACAGCTCACCTAATGCCTCAATCTCTTCTTTTGTAGGTCGCGCCATTATCAAACCATAATCAGCTTTATTTATGGTCGCGCGCCCTCCCGCTAGGCTCGCTTCATTACGAATATTTCTATTATCATCTGCATTAGCATTAACCTGAGTTGAAGTCATTATAAATATATTTAACTCAACACTTAAATCCTTTAAAGCTGTTGCAAACATTAATAAAACTTCATCATTTCTCAAACTAAAACCTTTAAACTCATTTAATAATGAAGGTCCGATAAATATATAGTCATAAAACACATAACTTATCTCTTTAGTTAAACAATTCTCTCTAATTATATTTTTAACCAGCTCTATTGTCGGATTCGGCATCCTAACAATAAAAAAGTTATCCTCATACGCCTTCATTACTTGTATAGCTTGTTTAATAATTTTTTCTTCTGTCTTTGAGAAATCTCCATATCTAAACCTACTTTCATTTATATCTGTTAAGTAAGCCAAAATCATTTTTCTTATCTCATCAAAATCTTGTTCTGTTGCTATGAACAAAACTTTTTCAGAATTTCCTGTCTTAATCCATGTTTCATGCGCCCTATCATATCTTAACGGAAACGCTAAAAAACACGCATCACCAACTGCCTGTCTTGTCTTTCCCGTCCCAGACGCCGCAGATCTAATACATAAAGTTCCCTTTCTTGCACCACTTAACACTTCATTTGTAAAAATACCTTGAATCGGTAATCCTACATCGCTTTTATCATAAAATCCTTGAATAAGTTCTTCAATACCCTCTACAGCCGACTCAACCTCAGTTGTATCGTTCTTTAAATATTTATTTTCAATATTTAAAATCTTCTTTTTTAATCCATCAGTTATATCAGATATATTTAACTGTTCAAATCTCTCATTAATCTCAAACGCTTTCGGCGCCGTCAAGTCCTCACAATAAAACTCACTTATATCAATACCCATTTTTTGATAATCGCGCAGTAAGTTTATTTTCTTTAACTTATTATAATAATAATCAAAATTACTATCATCTGTAAATTCATCTAAATCCTGCAAAAACTCAATTCCATTATTTTTCTCAAAAATCTCTTTTGCAAGATTATCACTCTCTAAATAGTTCTCTATATCTATTATCTGAATCTTCTTTAATCCATTTCTATTTAAGTTATAAATAGCTGTAAATATAATCTTCTCAAAACGATTAGAAAAGTCAGATAACTCAATATTATACTTATCCGATTGATTTAAATACTGAGGATGCTT
Source organism: Methanobrevibacter sp. (assembly GCA_017434525.1). Taxonomy (GTDB): domain Archaea; phylum Methanobacteriota; class Methanobacteria; order Methanobacteriales; family Methanobacteriaceae; genus Methanocatella. Next base: position 5,571 of record JAFRFD010000123.1, on the reverse strand, counting down.
TATGAGCGCGCCCAGTATTTGCTGGATTGTGCTTTTATCCGAAATCATTCATCATCCTCCATTTCTAATACACTCGACAAAGAAATCTCATTTTTCTTCTTTCTTTCTTTCTGGCCATAAGGAACTTTTTTAATTGTTTTCTTTGAAAGTTCCTTAATCTGCTTTTCAATTTCTTTTATAGTATTATTATCCTTAACAACTTTTCTTTCCCAATAATCCTTAGCTTCATCATAAACATAAGGCACTATACCAATGCCGCCATTAGATTTATCATCTCCTAATCTTCTCTTAACTTCATAAAAATATTTAACAGAAAGATAAACCCCTTTATGCTTATATCCAAACTTGGGACTTACATAATTTTCCAGTTGCTTTTTTATCAACACAAAATTAGGAGTAATCCTTTGAACCTTTAAAATATAATCATAAATGATTTCTGCCCAAAGTTGATTCTCTCCCTCTTTATCCTCGGCCTGTTTAATTTTGTTCGGCCACTCATTCTTAGGAGTTGTCTGTGCCAGCTCGTGGCACTTTACATGATAATAACTACGTGTGCCCAAACCCTGAATTGTATTCTTAACGAAAGTATCTTTCTTACTTATTTCTTCTCCACAATAAGGACACTTCATCTTATCACTCCTTTTTCTCTATTCTTAAATATATTATAGCATAATTTTCTAAAATTTGCAAATTTAAAAAGGGATAGACTAATAGTCTATCCCCGAGTGAAAGGTAATTATATATAATTAGATAGTCTTCATATCAGAAATAACGAGTTCAAATAAATCTTGCTGGTCTTCCGTTATTTCAGACAGCTTCATGGGTCTTCCGAAAATAATTTCGACTTTCTTCATTATTTTCTTTGCGTTTTCGGGATCGCGCTTTATAAGCATATCCCATAGTTCTTTAGCTTCCTTCTGAACTTCTTCAAAACTTCTTTTGACCTCAATCGTGTCTTCCTTTTTGTCAACAACAGTTATTCCATCAAGCTGCTCAGCTTTATCTATTGCTTCAGATATAGCCTGAACTAACTCATTATACCCAAAAGGTATCTTCGGTGCGAGATACTTAAATCTCGACCCTGCGAATAGAGTAGGTGTTTCTCTAGTATATAAATACCGCTCATTTACGCCATCTTTATATTCGTTTCCTATATAGCCGATAATATCTACGATTCCGTTGCATATCTCAGCCGCCCTCTTGGGAAGTTCTGGTGATATGACTTCTATTTCACTACCATCTGCCGTTTTCTCAATACGAGTAGCATTGTGGCTAATTAAAACTACGCCATAACCTAACTGGGTTATTTTTCTAAGGCTTGATTCAAATTCTTTTTTACAAGAACTATAGCCCTGTCCCCAAGGAATGTCACTAATTTTTTGCACGCCATTTTGTGCGCAGATGAACTGCTCGCAAAGATCCCATGCAATAGAGACAGTATCTATAATTATTGTTTCGAACATCTCACGTGCTTCTGCTTTTTCCAATTGGCGAAGAACTAACTTAAAATCGGACCACTTCGTTATATCCTACGCCATTACACCGCCTATTGCATTATATCCACGCTCAAATGCACAAAGTAGGGCTTTAGGGAAAGAGCAAGCAGCGGTAGTTTTACCGCTTTTTGCTTTTCCATAAAGGAGGACATACTTACCTCTTAAGTCTCTACTTATGACACTTGGCTTTATGCTTAAAATGTCAATTGCCATTAGTGCTGACCTCCATTAATTAAAATCCAAGGTCGAGCATTCCTTTCGTAGTTTCCTGTGCAGGAGCAGGCGCCATACGCTGCTTAGCTCTCTGCATATCAGTTACCTTCTGCTGCTCCATTCTAGCTTTCCTTTCAGAAAGAGCTGCCTGAATTTCAGGAAGTTCATATGCGAACTCACCTTCGAGCGGCATCTGAGAACCGCCAGTTATTACCAGCTCACTTACAGATATTGTGCGCTGTCTCTCTATCGGCTCACCAAAATCAACCTCTTCCTTTATGGTTTCAGTTGTTGAAGTGAAGTTCAGACGACCGTTAGCCTTAACAGTGTCATTATCACTCCAATAGCTTGATACAGCATTAACCACATTTTCGTTTGAGCATACAAAGTCAACAATGTCAACTTTGTCGGCATAACCAGGAATTATACCCTTTATGTGATATTTCTTCGGTTCTTTAATCTGTCCGTCAGCATCAAGTTCATATCCCTGATTTGCTATAACCATTTCTACTGCAAAAGTAGCTTCGGGTTTGCACTCATCTTTTCTTATCTTTGATACGAAAGATGTAGTAATGCGTGGGAATGAAATAAGTCTGCCGTCAGCATTAAAATACTCGTTCATCTGGATTCTAGCAGATGTTATTCTTACTCTGTCAGCGCCGGCCTCTCCACCAGCTGCAACGATAGAGACAAAATCATTTTTAACTCTTTCGATTGATTCATATGCAGGATTTGGCTTTCCCGCATTTGTCAGTTTGCTTGCGAACATCTGAATCGGAATTTCATTACTGATTGGGGTTCCATTAATTGTCTGATTAACTAGAACCTTAATGGTTCCTCTTATGCATTCTACAGTTTTTCCATTCTTCTGAAAAGAACCATAATTAATGTCTGTTTCCGCAAGGACGCCCTCTATACGGACTCTATTTTCTGCTTGTCTCATTTATTTTTTTCTCCTTTTTTAATTTTACTGTTCTTTACTAACTTTTCCATTTGTACCCATAAGCCGTCCTATTATTTTTATCACAAACTCGAGAAATTAAACCATTTTTTCTATTTTTATTAAAATAAGAATTGGCGTCTGCTATACTATTAAATTTTTTAATAAAATTATCTTGTAAATCATACATATAAATCTCTTTTTTTCTGTTACCATACTTAGATTTAATAGTATCTTCAGAAGAAATGTCGCAACTTTTTAATGCTCTATAAATTGTGTGTCTTTCACAATTTAAAATCTCTGCGATTTCTTTCTAAGTTTTTCCTTCTTGCCAAAGTTTTAATATTGCTTCTTTATTATATTTAGAAATACCTTCTCCACCTAAAGTGGCATTATAACCATTATAATAACTATTATAATAAGTTATCCAATATTTTTCTCTTTCAGATAATTCCTCTATATTACAAGATTCAATTTCAGTTATAAAAAAATGTTGTATGCCATATTTATTAATTGCATTATATAGCGGACGATTTTTACTATTGGTTAAAGCTGCATCATATATATGCTTAGACCATCTTTCGTTTAATTTTTCTTCTGTTTTTCCAATATAAATTTTATCATTTATATCATTTGTGATTTTATAAATAATTCCTTTCATGGTTAATTAAAATTTGTGGACTTAGCACATTTAGTACTAAGTCCATATAACGCTTTTTTGAAAATTAGTCTTCGTCAGACGGAACAAAAGACTTTCCAGCCTCGGTTATGTTAACATAAGTAACCGGCTTATCCTCGCCTTCCATCTCAACCTTTTCTCTCTCAGCGAGACCCTTCTTTACGAGGTCGTTGATATTAGCATTGATGGACCTAGCTGCTCTTCCTGTAGCGGAGCAAATCTCCTCAACACTTACGTGTCCGCCATTACCCTTTACATACTCGAATACTTCTGAACTCTTGTCTGTTAACTTCATTGTTTTTTTACTCCTATGTTTTATTTTTTTTATAAGAAAGGGTTTCTTTCTTATTACATTATTATTATAAAATATTTTTTATAAAATATCAAATTTTATGATCTATACTCAAATTTAAAATTTTTTCTTTAGGAAATTTACTAGCTAAGTCCCAACAAAAACCTTTACTCGTTTTGGTATAATCTCCAAGGATTCTACTAAATCTTGCACATGATTTTAATCCTAAACATCTTGCCGCTTCACTTTGAGAACTATATAAAAATAATGGTTGCAAAGTTTCTTTATCTAATGCTACAATTTGTTTACCTTCGTTTTTATGAGCCCTTTGAGTTCGCTCGAAAACAGATATTTTATTCTTATTTAAAACAGATGTTATAGCATAATGGGTAGTGTTTAATTTTTTTTCAATTGATTTTATATCGTATCCTTTTTCCCATAATAACATTATATTTTTCTCATCTGTTAAAATATAGCCATCTCCACCTAAAGTAGAATTATAGCCTTTGTAATATGAATCATAAAAATTAATCCAATAAATTTCTCGTTCGTTAATGATATTATCATCACATTCTTCAATTAACTCAATAAAAAAATTATTAACACCATACTTTTTCATAGCATTATATAATTTAATATTATCTTTTTTAAAAGAGTTTGAACAATGCTCTTTCCATCTTATCTAAAATGAACGCTAAGTTTTTCCAATATAAACTTTATCGTTTATATTATTTGAAATTTTATAAATCTAACCCATTTTTTCTTCTCCTACAAGAAAATAAAATAAAAGTAAAGGCTTAATGGTAAGAGCATTATTACTCAAGAATTTGCAACTTTCTTGCTCCCCTTAACTTTCTATATATATTATATAAAATTTTTAAACAAAAGTCAAAATTTGGCTCGTTTAAAATTTTAATTTAAAGCAATTATGTTGTCCTTTTCTGAAATTTTTATCGACTTCGCGCCGTATGCACCTTTTAATACAACCGGTATTTCATCCTTTTTAAACTTTATACAAGATTTAGTGGCGCAGACTATTATTTCGTTTAAGTCATTAACTGGTAAAAAGTCTGACATCCAATCTCCTTCATAAAGCTTTTGGATTTTTGAACCTTTTGTATTTTTGCCCTGGACATTAAATTCGCTTATATCGGTACTCTTTATGTAACCATTACCACTTACGGATATAATTTCTTTAGCATTTTTATGCACAAGGCGCGCTGCCGCAACTACATCTCCTTCATTTAGCTTGATAAGGCGCACACCACGCGCTGTACGTCCTATTGAGCGAATATCCTCTGTTTCAGTAAGAAGGAAATTGCCGTCTTCTGTCATAACACCTATGCGCTCTTCATTAGCAAACAAAACACTAACTATTTCATCTCCTGGATCAAGAGTTAATGCTTTCATGCCTATCGCACGACTTATGTTATACTCAGAAAGCAAAGATTTTTTAATGATGCCATTCCTTGTAACAAAAAGGACATATTTTTTATCTATATCTTTATTAATACCAATCATTGCGTGAGTTGCTTCCCAGTCTTTTAAGCCGATTAAGGTAAGGACAGGAACTTTTGTCTCAAGCTCAATATCTGAGGCTTTACAGTGATAGTAATTGCCAGTTGTCATAAAGAAAAGAATTTGGTCATTTGTGTTAACGGTTATTGTATCACAAACATACTCATTCGGCGCGAACTTCATCTTCGTGCCGACTCCGCCTCTCTTCTGCGTATAGAGAGTAGAGGATTCGACCGCATAAAGATTTCCTTTGTTGGTAAGGGAAACCTGAATTTTCTTTATTTCGGTAGGCTCTTCATCGCCCTTGCCTAAGTTTAAAATCTTAGTGCGGCGTTCATCACCAAATTTTTCTGCAACTTCGCGCCACCCCTTTATCAATTGTTCATTAAAGAGATTTTCATCATCTAAAATCTTATGAATTTCGGCAGCGCGC
>JAFRFD010000122.1 GCA_017434525.1 Methanobrevibacter sp. | reverse complement strand
TTGTATAATGAGAATTATTATTCATTGAATGAATTAACTGAACTCTTTGAGATAAAATTTTATGAAAAAGTTGATCAAATTTCATATTATGAAAATTGGGTGATGAAATTTTTTGGGGTAAACATTTCGTAAAATACTATATTTTGCTATTTTTTGTTTATTCAATGAAATGAACCCCCTTTAAAAATTTTTAAAAAAAAATAAAAAAAGGAAATGATTAAGCGGTAGAATTGGTTCTAGTCCACTCGCAAATATTGATTAAAATATCATTTCCTAAACCGTCAGGTTGGTTTCCGATATTAATACCGTCTTTAATGAAGTAGTTGTAGTCATAGTTGACAAGCCATGCAAATGGAGCGTCACCAGCAGGACCCCAACCTCCGCCGTTAACAAGTGCGGATTGAGCCCATAATGAATCAGCTTGAGACAAGTCAGTAGTTGCCATAGCCTGTTTCATTAAAGCATCGGATTCGGAATTGTTGTATAAACCTGGATTCATATAGAAATCATCTGGGTCTTTACTGTAGTATTGTTGATAGATAGATTTATATGGATCTGGAGAGGTTTGTTGCATTACTGCAGCTGAACTGTACATGTTTGCGTAAATTGTATCCCAGTCAGCACCTTTAAGGTTTACTTCAATTCCAATTTCTTTTGCTTGTTCAGCAAATACGGTTGCTAAAGATTGTCTGTCGAGATAGTCCGGTGGGTAGTATAAATCGAATGAAGCTTTAGTACCATTCTTTTCAACGATTCCATCGCCATCAGTGTCTTCCCATCCTCCATCTTTTAAGATTTGTTTTGCTTCGTCAACATTAGCATCTTGCACTTTAGCATCAGGATTTGCATATTCTCTTGTATCTACACTGGTATATTCTGGTACAGCATGTCCTGAGAATATTTCATCACACATTTTTTGACGGTCAACACCTACGTTTAATGCTTCCCTAATTGCATGGTCGGCTGTTACATTGTTACCTATTTTGGAGCCAGCAGGACTTACAGCGCCGGTGTCTTCAAGGTAAGGGAAAGATATACCTTGTGCTCTTCCAGCAGATACTTCATAGAATTGATATCCATCTACAGTTTGGTTCAATGCAGAAGTTGCAACAGGCACAACATCAACTTGGCCGGATTTAGCGAGTTCTAACCAAGTAGCTTCTTCTGGGAATAATAAGGTAATTTGAGTGAAGTATGGTTTGTCGCCATAATAATTGTCATTTATTTTGAATATTGCTTGTTGACCTTTATCCCAGTGGTCCAATACATATGGTCCGGTACCAATAGGATGTTCACCGTAGGTGTTGTTGTCATAAGAATCAGATGGCAAGATACCAACATATCTTAAGTCATAAATAAAGGTGGATCTTGGTTCAACTAATTTGAATTCGACACATGTGCTGTTTATAGCGGTTGCTTCTTCAATATTTGTCAAATCGATTTCAGATTCTGTGTCTCTTCCAGTGTTAAATGTAAATGCAACATCTTCAGCATCGAATGTTGAATTGTCTGAGAATTTTACATCATCTCGCACATTTACTGTCCATGTTTTTCCGTCATCACTGATTGAATAATCAGTAGCTAAATCAGGAACTATTGTTCCATTACTATCTGTTTTAAATAAACAGCTTTGTACTAAAGGATTATAGTTTTGGTGCCCACATCCCCAACCGGTAACTGGGTTAAAACCAGATTTTGGTTCTTTGATGTTACTGTGTGCTGCAACTGTTAAATGGGTAGGGTCGCTATCGGATGAACCTCCCATCAATGCAAAAGCAGCGACAACAATAACAAGAATGGCTACGACAGCACCTATAATCATCATTGTCTTTTTGTCCATAACTTTTCACCATTTTTACATGACTAACCTATTAAAATAAAAGTATTACTTTTTGCCATAAAAATACTTAATAAGTAATACTTATTTAAAATATTTTAATATTGTGTATAATATTTAACATATCCATATAAAAATATATTTATTACTTTTAAAAATAAGTTGAAAAATGGAACCCTTTTAAAAAAAACGTTCCAAAAGTAAACATGTCAATAATCATTAAAAACAAAAACTATAAAAAAATAAAAGAAACTTATCGACAAAACGAACAAAAAAAATGCTCAAAAAAAGCTAAAAGTAATACAAAACTTACATTTAAATATCATCACCAGTAAATATTCGCCCATGGCCCTATCTCTCAAACTAAAAAAATTTCTTATGGAAAATGGCGCTAGTGAAGTGGGTTATGCAGACATCACAAACTTTACGCCAAAACCTGGATTAAACACAGGAATTGTTTTCTACATAACCTACCCTCCAGAAATCATAAGGAACATGCAAAATGCCCCAACACAAGAATATCTGAATGAATTGATTAGTCTAAATTCGAGATTGGATGCCCTTGGAATGAAATGCGAGGAATTTCTAATAGATGAAGGATATAGGGCATATGCACAAACAAAAAAAAGATTGGGTAGTGACTTTGGAGAATTCAACTCATTTGAACTACCTCATAAAACGATAGCTACCCGTGCAGGCCTTGGATGGATTGGAAAATCAGCACTGTTTACAACAAAGGATTACGGATCAGCATTGAGATTATCCTCCGTACTGACTGATGCGACACTGGATATCGGAAAGCCCATACTTAAATCAAGATGCGGAAAATGTATGGAATGCCGTGATGCATGTCTTGGAGGAGCAATAAGCGGCAAGGAATGGAATTATAAATTAAAAAGAAACGAGTTTTATGACGATAGAAAATGTGAAAAATATGCCCTGAAAGTTTGTGAAGAAAATTTGGGAAAACCTGATACAGTATGCGGGAAATGCATTTTCGCTTGCCCTCATACACAAAAATACATTAAAAAATTATAATTTTACTGCATAAGAAAAATCATTAGCTGACGGATTAATATCCAAACCAACTATCTTTTTATCCATATGAACGGTTTCAAGCTCATCATTAGAATCAAGGGCAACAACAAAACCCATCTTTGTCCAGAACTCTATTGCACCAGGCAATGTCTTATGAGTGTGCAAATAAATGTCATCATATCCTACCTTATTTGCAAAATTCTCGGCAATAGAGAACATTTTTGAAGCCATACCACATCGACGACATCTTCTGTCAACAAAAAGCCTCCATATGCTTGATGTGGTATCATTTGAATATAGGTGCCTGAATTCAGGAAAGTCTTTATCATAGGACCGGATACCAATTGTAGCGATAATTTCACCAGTCTGAGTGTAAGCGACAAAGAAATTATTTTTTTTCGGATTGATGTAATACTCATCCATTTTTACAATATCCTGATGCCATTCAGGAACATAATCATATCCAAATTCCTCTTTTATCATGGAAAATAAAAATTTTTGAACATTATTAATTTCGGCAGGATTATCGCTTAACTCCTTAATAGTGACCTTCATGAAAACACCCTATAAAAGTAGTATTACTTTTTTTATAAAATTTATCCTATCAGTAATACTTTTTTATTGATTTTGAATAACTTTAATATTAATAAGGTACAAATTAATATTTAAAAGTTATCATTTGAAGTCAAAGGTGATTTAATGGAAAAGTTATTAGATGTTGAAAACGTTTCAATTTCATTCATGCAATATACTAAAGGATTAAATCAAAGGGATTTAAAAGTCATTACTGATTTAACCTTAGACATATCTGAGGGTGAAATTTTAGCAGTTTTGGGCTCAAGCGGTTCGGGAAAGAGTTTGCTTGCACATGCAATATTCGGAATACTGCCTGAAAATGCTAACCAACAAGGAAAAATAAAATACAAAGGAAAGGAACTTTCACAAGAAGACAAAGAAGAGCTAAGGGGCAAAGATATTGTTCTTGTACCTCAATCAGTGAACTTCTTAGATCCCCTAATGAAAATATCCGATCAAGCGATTGGACATACTGAAAGTGATGAAGAGCGAAAACAGAAGAAAATAAAACAAAGGGAAATCTTTGAACATTATAATCTGGGCCCAGAAGTAGATGATATGTATCCATTCCAGTTATCCGGAGGAATGGCAAGAAGAGTTCTTGTATCAACCGCCCTACTTTCAGACCCCAAACTAGTTGTTGCAGACGAACCAACCCCAGGACTAGACGAAAAAACTGTAAAAGAAACATTAAATCACTTCCTCCACATGAAAGATGCAGGAGTAGGAGTACTACTAATCACACACGACATTCATGCAGCACTGGAAATCGCAGACAGAATCGGAATATTCTATTCTGGATTCGTTATTGAAATTGCCGAAAATAAGGATTTCTCAGGAGACGGAGAAAACCTCCTCCACCCATATACAAAAGCTCTATACAAGGCATTGCCTGCAAACGGATTCGAAATAATCAAAGGACACCAACCTCTGCACGGCGAAATCCAAAAGGGATGCCCATATTATGACAGATGTGAAATGAGATTTGACAGATGCAAAGAGGAAAGGCCCGAATTATTGGATCTTGGAAAGAAAAAAGTAAGATGCTTCAAATATGAGGAAGGTGCATAAAATGAAACTTAAAGCTGAAAACATTTCATTTAAATATCCCTCTGCTAAAGAATATATATTGAAAGACATTGACCTCGAATTGGATAATAATAAAGTCATCGGACTGATTGGAGACAGTGGAAGTGGAAAATCCACATTCTGCAAGATATTATCCGGATACATAACCAAATATGAAGGTAGTGTCACATTAGATGGCCAACCACTTCCTAAAAAAGGATTCAAACCTGTGCAGTTAATTTACCAGCACCCTGAAAAAGTAATGAATCCTAAATGGAAGATGAAACAGGTATTGGAAGAATCATATGATGTCAGTGATGAATTATTGTCCGAATTCGGTATTCAAAAATCATGGCTTACAAGATTCCCACAGGAGCTATCCGGTGGAGAGCTTCAAAGGTTTTCTGTTGTAAGGTCCCTCAATCCAAATACAAAATTCCTGATTGCAGATGAGATGACAACAATGCTTGATGCAATCACACAGGCACAAATCATTGATTCCGTTTTAAAAATAGTCAAAAAAAGAAACATGGGATTCCTGCTCGTCAGCCACGACATGCCTTTAGTGGAAACAATATGTGACGAAAAAATATATTTCAAAGATATTAATGGTGTTTAATCATTAATATTTATCAATTTTTTAATCTGCCAGTCTGCCCAAACCATCGTAATGTTATTTGACACAATCTCACCTAGAACAATACCCATCCAGGCTCCCCAAACACCATAACCCAGAAAAACACCCAATATAACTGCAAAAAGTATTGTAAAACCCGTTTCCCTCATGATTGTTTGAAACATTGCTGTTATGCCTTTGCCAAGACCCTGGAAAACATATGTTGAAGCCACACCAACCGCCATTGTAGGATAATAAATCACAATCCATTGAAGGAAACTTGTTAGCTCCGGCGCTATTCTTGCACTTGTGCCGGAAGATGCAAAAATGGATGCAAGGTCCGGCGCAAATACGTTGGTGAGTATTGCAACCGCAAACGCGAATATCATGGAAACCTTCATTGCATACCTATGGGCAATCCTGATGTTTTCATAGTTTCCAGCACCATAGTTTGCTGCAATGACACTGATTAAAGCAGTTCCTATGGCAAGCATCGGTGTTGTGCCGATGACAACAATTCTCCAACCAGTTGAGTAAACTGCAACAGAATCCGTTGAGCTTAAGAATGCCAAAAGTGCAGAAAACACTGCTGCAAAAAAGGCATTGTTTAGAAGCTGGATACTTGCTGGAATTCCCACCTTAACAATATCTCCTGTAATATCACTCTTGAAGTTGAAATTGCTTAGAATAGGACTTAAATAAGTGTCTTTTTTAATATAAAACCAGTAAATTAAAATTAAAATCACAAAGATGGCAGATATCAATGTTGCAATTGCTGCCCCTTTAACGCCAAATCCTAAAGTGTAGATGAATATCGGATCCAAAATCATGTTTAAAACAGCTGATGCCATCATGGCGTACATCGGCCTTTTGGAGTCTCCTTCACCCCTGTAGATTCCATATAATGCGTTTGAAAGGATTATAAAAATTGAACCTGCAACAATAATATTCCCATAATCCGTTGCATAGTCAATAGTTTGGCCTGCACCCATCGCATCCAGTATTGGAATGATAAAAATCAAAAGCGCAACAGTTATGACAATTGATACAACAACATCTATTAAAATCGAGTGTATTGATGCATTGTCTGCTTTTGGTTTATTCTCCTCACCAATATATTTTGATATTGCAAAAGCGGCGCCTGCACCAAGACCGTTTCCAAAACCGACTAGAATCATAAATATCGGTGTGAAGAATCCCACCCCTGCAAGAGCATCTGCACCAAGACCAGACACCCAAGCGGCATCGATAAGATTATATAAACTTGAAATAAGCAATGAAACAATCAAAGGTACAGACATGCTTATCAATGCCTTTTTAGGATTTCCAAGCATTATGTCTACACTTTTTGAGTTATCATTACTGTTCATAATTAAATATTGAAATTTATTCAAATATAAAATTAGTCATTGCAAAAATTACTTTTGTATAATTAAAAAAAAAATAAAATTAGAATAGTGGATCTTTCACCATTCCAATTCTAAATGAGTTCAGGATAACCAAAAGTGTTAATCCCAGGTCTCCGAAACCAACAGACATCATCAAGGTAATGATACCTAAAACCGCCAAGACCACACATAACAGTTTCACTGCAATAGCTACAGTGATGTTTTCCTTAATGATTCTCATTGTCTTGCGGCTTAAAGCAAATAGATATGGTAATTTTGAGATATCATCCTGCATGAGGGCAACATCCGCTGTTTCGATGGCCACATCGGAACCTGCCGCACCCATTGCAATACCGATATTTGCACGTGCCAGTGCCGGTGCATCGTTGATTCCGTCACCAACCATTGCAACATCACCAAACTTGTTTCTGATTGTATCAAGGATGTTCAACTTGTCTTCAGGCATCAGATTGGAATAGACATAGTCGATTCCGATTTCATCAGCCACACTTTTTGCGGTAAGCTTATTGTCCCCTGTAAGCATAATGGTTTGAACGCCTTGGTCTTTCAAATCGGCGATAACTTCTGAGGCATTGTTTCTGATGGTGTCTGAGACAGTTATAATTCCCAATACTTTTTGGGAGTTTCCGACAAATATCAGGGTTTTGCCTTCACTGGAATACCTGTTAATTTCATCTCTTGATATTTCAAAGCTTGACCCCTCAATTAGAGACTCGTTTGCAGCATAAAACTGCTCGCCGTTGATGTTTGCGACAATTCCTTTACCCGGAACATTCTTAAACTCTTCAATAGCATCAAAGAGTATATCGTTTTCATCAGCATAATTGACGACAGCCTGTGCAATAGGGTGTGAGGATTGGAACTCAAGGGATGCCGCAATTTTTACAATATCCTCTTTTGAGTAGGAATCATCTAAAACTTCAACATCACTCAATTTGAGTTTTCCCTCAGTTAAGGTACCTGTCTTATCGAAGATTACCGCCTTGACGTTACGCATCTCTTCAACATAGGTACTTCCCTTAATGATAACTCCGTTTCGGGTAGCTGAAGTGATAGCAGACACCATACCGACAGGTGTTGAGATTAAAAATGCACAAGGACATGAGATTACCAGAAGTGAAAGAGCCTTATAAACCCAGTCTGTCAGGTTTTGGCCAAACAACAATGGTGGAACGAACGCCACAATGGCCGCTGCAACCATCATGATTGGAGTGTAATACTTTGCAACCTTTTCGACCAAAGACTCTGTTTCGGACCTGTTGAGCTGTGATCTTTTAACCAAGGTTACGATTTTTGATATGACTGAATCCTTAGCGGCTGTAGTTACATTAATTTCCAGGTATCCGTCTTCATTGACGGTTCCTGAAAAGACCCTGTCTCCAACTTCCTTTAAAACAGGTACGCTTTCACCAGTAATAGAAGCTTGGTTGACTGAGGAGGAACCTGAAATGACTTCCCCGTCCAAAGGAACCTTATCACCTGGCTTTACAATGACAATGTCGCCAATATTTACTTCTTCAACGTTTCGAATCTCTTCCTTATCCCCGACTTTGACCCTTGCAGTGTCAGGAGCTATTTCAACCAATGATTTGATTGAACGTTTAGCTCTATGTTCGGCGTAGTCTTCTAAAAATTCTGCAATATAGTAAAGGAAAGTGACCGCTGCACCTTCTTCAGGATGGCCTATGATAAATGATGCAACACAAGCGATACACATCAACATTGCAGGACCAATTGTATGTCTTTTGACCAATGAGTTATAAGCCAGAATAGCTATTTCATAACCTGCAATAACCGCACCAACCATATATGTAACGGTTACAATGGTCGGGCTGAATGACAGCCATTCAAAAATATGTCCTAAAACAAATAATACTCCGCTTGCAACGATGATTTGGATTGGCCTGTTAGCAATTAATGGCTTTCCTTCGGCCAGTAATTCTTCGTCTCCATGACCGTGATCGTGTCCGTGGTCGTCATCGTCAGCACAATCCGGACAACCGCAAAGGCTGAATTCAACATCGTCATCATGGTCATGGTCATGACAACCACAATCATCATCATGACAGACATCTTCTTTATGTTCATGGTCATGATGCCCATGCTCATGCTCATGATGGTCATGGTCATGACAACCACAATCATCATCATGACAGACATCTTCTTTATGTTCATGGTCATGATGCTCATGCTCGTGGCCATGAGGGTCATGATCATGGTCGTCATCATCTGCACAATCAGGACAACCACAAAGACTTATATCCACGTCTTCATCATAGTTTATTTCTTCTCTATGGTCATATACACTTAAATCAGTTTTTTCTTGATAATCTTTTAATAATTTTTTATCATAGTGTCTTGGATTTTCACAGTGAATATCTTCACAGTTTGGATCAAAACAGATATAGTTATAGTGTTCTGGATTGAGACATTCCTTGTCTTCACAATCAGAATCATAACATCTATTTTCAACCATGTTATCACCTGATTAAACTTATTCTAATATATGTTCTAAGCCTACTTTATAAATCATTTCAATATGAAGGTCTGTTAGAGAGTATCTAGCCATTTTTCCTTCTTTTTGATATTTGACAATATTATTTGCACGTAATATTCTCAATTGATTTGAGACAGTAGTTTGGTTTAAATCAAGAGCTTCGCAAATATCACAAACACATAAATCATCTACAGCAAGTAGAGAAATAATTTTTAATCTTGTTGGGTTGCTGAAAATTTTGAAAAATTCAGATAAATCTAAATATTCATCTTCAGAAATCATACGTTGCTTAACACGGGCTACAGCATCTTCATGAGAGTTGAATACCTCACACATATCGTCATTTTCACCATCAAGATTATTATCTTTCATTTCCATCACATATATTATATAAATAATATTATAATACATTTATGTATTTAAATGTTTTCATATCATGATATTATGATATGTAATTTTAAAAAATAAAAAGTGAAGTTATTTTTTAACAACTCCAACCAAAGTTCCGTCAATCACACAGTCAAAATCGATTTCATCCAGCCATCCTGTCTTGGTGAACATGTCCATGAAGCACACTCCCATCAATTGGCCACCTTCCTTTAAAATATCTTCAACCAAATCCATCAGCTTTTCCCTATCAACATCATACTTTGGCATTGACAAGCCGCCCAGCAGCACTACAACATCAGAGCCGTGAGGGTCAGACACCTCATCGCCTAACACCATTGCATATGATTTTGATTCGAATTCATGGCATTCATTGATATCCAATAGGGGAATGAAATGGCTTTCCTTATCCCTTACGGAATATGCCAAAAACTCTGCAAAAGGAGTGCAGACTCCAGGAGATCCGATAAAAGTAATCTTTTCGGCGTCCCCAACTTCCTTTTTGAATGTCACCAATTGTCCGTTCAAACCTTTCCATTCATATACATCTTCCATTTTAACACCTCATTTAAACATCAAAATAGTGAACCTCTTCAGAAATAAATTCAACATTCTTTACAAGCAAAACATCCCTCGGATATTTAACATTGCCTAAATTGTGTTTTTCCAACACATTGCATGAAAAAATCTCGCAAAAGTATGCATCGCAAACATAAGCGGACGGAATTTTATCCGCATCCCACTTATCCATTATGACATACTCGTCCCCGGAAGAATAGACATATTTATTTCCCAGAGATTCCATCCATTCAAGTGTTTCAGGATCATACCCTCTATAGTAATCGGCGGTTTTAATGTCTTCCACAATCTTTGGAAGTTCAATAGGACCTTCTGAAGACACATTCAGAATAGTTCTATTGGAGTCATTATAGATGCCGTCAGGATTTTCCCATGCATAACTGGCAACGACTCCCAAAATCACCACCAAAACAACAACAATTGAAATTGTGAACTTATCATTCATTTCCATCACCTATTTTTTAATCGGTAAAAACCTGTAACTATGTTCCATATATTGCAGATATTCCTCTCCAAAATCTTTCTTTAACCTTTGCTCTTCCTTTCTTACTTGAACATTCATTATTATGGCTTCCAAAATGAAAACAGCTAATGCTCCAAAGGACAGCAAGGCAATTATAATACCTATATGATAGATGAATATGCCTAAAAGCATAGGATTTCTGCAGATGCCGTAAGGCCCGTCAGTCATCAAAAAGCTGGTTCTTGGGGCAACCTCATGATTGAATGCGTCAAATGGGTTTCCCCTGCCCACATTTTTCATATATGCAATTGACCAGATGCTCAATCCAATTCCAACGATTGACATTGCAATCAGCAGAACCCATTGAACAATGCCCACTTGTGATAGATGGGGCCATCCTGATGCCAAATACATCAAAAAGGGAATTCCAATAACGAAAATAACCAATCCCAACAAGTATCCGATGAAATCCCTATTCATTGCTTCACCTCTGAATTTAAGTATATTAATTAATAATATTTAAAAATTAGCAAATTATTTTGAAATTTAAAGAAACTTTATATAAGTTAAAATGTAAAGTATATCTATACTAATAATTTTTATTTATTTAAATTAAGGCATAGGAATTAGAAAATGAAAAGATCAAAAAAACTAATAATAGCTATTCTTTTAGTCATTCTTATTGGTATATGGGCTATGATTGCCGGAGCTTTATTCTTAGGTCCTGATTTAACAAGTGAAAGTAAGGACATCCTTGTTTTGGCTTCCGATAAATACGAACAGCCAAACGGAGGAGTGGATATGGCATTCATGGTTCATTTAGAAAATGGGTCTCTAGCAAACTATACACCAATATATCCTGGTGGAATGTCCCACCCTTCAATGTCTGCACCTGGAGGCATAGGCGGACGCATGATGATGCACGATTGTCTTTGGGACGGAACAGCCAACGGTATGAGATATGCTCAGGAAATCGTAGAGGCAAATACCGGAATGCATTCCGATGCAGTGGTTCTTATCTACGATGAAGGATTAGACAACATTATCGATACAGTCCGACCTATCTATATCAATGGTGAGGTAAGTAACCTCAGTGCAGCAGACATGGTTCGTCAAAACGATGCATATAACGGTTATGCAGGAAACGAAAACGTTCAAGGAAACATGTCCAGAGGAGATGCGGTAATGGAACTTGCAAAAGCTCTTTCCAACCTTACTCAAGATCAAGACAAGAAGAGTACAATGATTGACGCTGCATTAAAAGAATATTCAAATGGAAATATTATAATGCAACCTGAAGGTTCCTTTGTAAAATTACTTGCTACAAAAGGAATTGACAAATTATCAAAATAGAACATCTTTAAAGAAACTTTTTCTTTAAAGAACTTTTTTTTATTTATTTTAACCGTTTTAGCATAGGATTTAGAAATACCTTAATAAATTTTTAGTGATATGATGGATACAAAATTATTTTTTCAAGCTTTAGGAAAAATCCTTATCGGTTTAATAATAGTCATGCTGCTTCTGTTTGTACCTGCAGGGACACTGAACTATTTCAATGGATGGTTATTCATAGCGTTATTGTTCATTCCCATGTTCATTGCAGGAATCATAATGTTTGTCAAATCACCCGAACTTCTAAAAAGAAGATTGAACGGTAAAGAAGAGGAAAATGAGCAGAAAATCGTAATCGTGATTAGCGGAATAATGTTTTTATCTGCATTCATAATTGCAGGGCTGAATTTCAGATTCGGATGGTTCAAACTTTCGCAAACGATAGTAGCAATAGCTTCAATAATCTTTCTGATAAGCTACATCATGTATGGAGAGGTATTGAGGGAAAACGTATATCTTTCACGGACTGTTGAAGTGAGCGAAAATCAAAAGGTTGTTGACAGCGGACTATACGGAATTGTCAGACATCCCATGTATACCTCCACTATCATTCTATTCTTATCAATGCCCTTGGTATTAAATTCAATTTTTTCATTCGCAATTATGCTAATCTATCCAATAGTGATAATCTTTAGAATAAAAAATGAAGAGAAAGTGTTGGAAAATGAATTGGAAGGATATAAGACATATAAAGAAAAAGTGAAATATAAAATAATACCATTCATATGGTGAATGTTCCTTCAAAAACCTTATTTTTCAGACCTTCGTGAGGCCCGTCCAAACTGAACTTGAAGGTGTCCTCATTTGTAACGTAAAGATGTGCCAACGCAATGCCCATATCAATCTGATTCCAGACATCCATCTTTTTGTTTAACTTGATTTTGCGCTTGTTTCTATAGAGATTGTAGCTTCCGTCATCATTGTGTGTGAAATACCATGTTTGGGTGTTTGCAGCGGACGGCGCAAGACGTGCAGGCATTAATTTGCTGTCACGTTCATCTGAAATTTCACAGATAATTTTTCTTTGAAACTCACTTGATTCGCGATAAAGCTTGCCTTGGGGCTTGCCGAATGCGATTAAAATAATGAATTTTTGGCCTTTTGGAATTTCATAATCTTTCGGACCTCCTGCACCTATCCAGCAGGATCCGATGCCTCTGCTTTGCAAGAACAAATCAACCTGCTGAAAGATGAATCCGATATTTTGCAGGTAATTGTCCTTTTCTTGTGAAAACATCAACAGGTAATGCGGAGCCTTGAACCTCTGGAGAGTTCTTACATTATCCCCTCCGACAATATCATAACTCCATTCAATATCAGGGTTCAATGGGCGGGCACTGTGTATGAACTGCCTTATTTCATCTAATGTTTCATCACTTAGGGAATCTCCATCGTATTTTCTGATTGATTGTCTTTTGTATATTGTTTCCTTAAGGTCCATATTATCAACGTGCCTCCAAGAGTTATTTTCATATTAAATTAGAAATTATTTAATTGTTTGCATGGAAATTCAGTTATGATTTTTTTATCAACACCTCGTTTAAAAGACCAAAAATTGAACCACCCCACCCTAAATGAGGGTGGGGATTCCTGAATTTTTTTTCACTTAATAAGGTTAATTTTAAGTATTTTTCAGGCTATCTCCGTTGAACCAGCGGTTTAGAATATTAATTGCTGCATTTACGTCCCTATCAAGTACCTTTCCGCATTTTTGACAAATATATTTTCTTGTTTTTACGTCTAACTCTTGTTTTATGTGTCCGCAGTGGTGGCATGTTCGGCTTGTGTTGTAGGATTTTACGAATTGTACACCGTCTGCTCCGGGTTTGTAGAGTTGGAATTTGTCTTTTAGTCTTTGTATGAATCGCGATAGAGGAAAGATCATGTTTTGTTCTCCTCCGATTAAGATTTTGATAGTAGAGTAGTTTTTTTCAAAGACTATGGTGTCGTATTCTTTGACTAGTTGGTAGGTTAATTTTTCAATGTAGTCGTTTAGTTGGTTTGTTCTTTTGTTGTACCATTTTTGTAGTCTTTTTTCTTGTTTTTTCCATCGCCTGCTTTTGTTTCTGCATTTGGACATTAGTCTGTTGATGTGTTGTATCATTTGGTTGTCATGGTCAACATCGAAGAATTCTTTTTGTTTTTCGCTTGTGACTAGCCATCCGTTTTTGTTGGAATTGATATCGCATCCTATGTGTTTTTCTGTTAATGGTAGTTGTTCTGGTGGATTTGTTTCTATGTTGAATACTGCATAGTGGTTTAATCCGTCATAGTATACTGTGATGTTGTTGAATTTGGTCTGTGGACTGTTTAATAAATCCAGGTATTCAACGCTTGTGCTGAATGTTACTTTGCCGTGTTTTCTTAAAGTTAGTGTGTTGTTTTCTACTGGTCTTTTGTCTTTTCGGGTGGTTTGTCTGAAGCTAAGTCGTGTTTTCTTTTTAGAGTGAAATTTAGGAGGATTGTGTCTTTTGCTTTTAGCACAGTTTGTGAATGCTTTATGCAAATCATCGCGTGCTTGCTGAAGGCTAGTGGACTCTGTCTCATTTAGGTATGGTAATTCTTTTTTAGATTCGTTTAAGAATTGATTTAATTCTTTTTTAGTTGGAATTTTAGTAGAATCCTCACCATATTTTGCCTTATATTTATTTAAAAGTTTATTACGGGTTTTACGAGTGCAACCATAGTTTTTTTTAAACATGACTTCTTGTTCGGGAGTTAAATGAAGTTTAACAACCACACCTCGAATATACTCACCCATAAATTACTTCCTCCAAGCTATATCTATAAAATTTTTTTTTCATTTTCCTCTAAAAAAAAAGAAATGAAAAAATATCTACTCTTTTTTAAAACAACAATTAAAATTACATTAATTGAATAAAATATCATTTGTAATTGCCTTTATATAAAAAATAAGTGAGAGCATTTGAAAAGTATTCAAATAAAGAATTCAGAGCAATTTTTCAAACCCAAAACAATTTTACATGCTAAAAACAATAATTATAATCACAAAAAAAGAAAGTATACTGAACAAAAATTCAAGACCAAATATAACCTCTAAAAAACACAAAATAAAAATAAACAATAAAATTAATTAAAAAAAGATAGTATACCCAACTTACAATTCATCCACAACTTGCAGAAGTTGTGGTATTCTTGCATATTTATGATAAATCTATGTAAGAGTATTTAGAAAACCAACATTTAATTTTTGTCATGTTCATCATATCTGTATCAATTTTAGCTAAAATGATGTTTTTGTAGGAAATATTTATTAATACTACAAGTTAAAAATTTAAATTGAGGATTCTGAATGAGCAATGCAGACAATAAAAATATTAATTATTCATTGAATGTTGCTAAATGTTTAGCCATTTTTGCAGTTATTTGTATTCATTGCACTTTGTTTAAGTTCGGAAGAAAAGGCCTTGTAATTGATGCACTTTCAAGGTTTGCAGTTCCCTTGTTTTTTTTGATATCCGGTTATTTTAGCTTTTACCCAAATCTGGAAAAAGCTTTGGATAAATATAAAACAAGGAGTTACAGGCTAATAAAACTATTAATCTCATCTGTGATATTGTATTTTGTTTTTTATGTTTTCGTTATCGGATATGACAGTTTTTATGATGCATTGTTTTCAATTACTCTTGGACATATATTTGATGTGATTATTTTCAATGCATATACATACGGACCTCATTTATGGTTCATCGGTTCCTTATTATACTGCTATATCTTTTATTATATCTTGGGCCGATTCAAATTCGATTATCGAAAGTTATACGTTATTGTTCCAATTTTATTAGGTTCATGTCTAATGCTTGGCGAATTTGCCTCATTTATGGGATTCAAACATATCCCTATAACATATTACAGAAACTTTTTATTCATGGCTTTGCCGTTTTTCACTTTAGGGTATTTCATGCATGACAACCAGGAAAAGCTTATTGGAATTCTTTCAGATAAAAATTTAATTTTAATAATGGTTCTCTCTTGTCTTCTGGTTGTAATTGAAGTATTTGCCGTAGGCAAACTTGACCTGTATGTTGGATCAATAATCTTTGCAGCCACATTAGTATTATGGTGCATTAAAAACCCAGACAAGTTAAACTTCAAGGTTGCCGGTTTCATAGGCGGAACATTATATACCTCAATTTATGTTCTCCATTTGCTTGTGATGAAAATGTTAAAGATGTATGGAATCAAATACGGCTATTTCAATCCGATTATAGTGTTTGTAGTGACTTCAGTTATTTCATTTTTAATTTATAAAGTAACATTATTTATCAGGCAACATAGGAAAAAAGCAACCGTCAAAGCTGACAATGAACACTAGTCAACGTCCTTAAGTGCTTCAACCATATTCAAATCATTAATTTTGTCCGAAAACATCAGGTTTACGGCTATTGATATTGCAAATGTAATTGCAGCAGACACCAGTAGGTTTCCCCAGGTCAATGTCGGGATATAGTAAAGCGAATCGCCTGCGGCATTCATCATCAATGTCATGAAGTAGAACCCGAGAGGAATTCCCAATATGAATCCAATGGCTGTGAAAATCAGGTTTTGTGTTAACAGTAACTTCCTTAAAAAATTTGTTTTAAATCCCAAAACCTTCAATGTTGCAATTTCCCTTTCCATTTCAGTAAATGACAGGATACCCAGATTATATAAAACCAAAGCGGCCAGCGCAACGGCAACGACTGTCACAACATAAACCATCATCATTACGGATGTCGTTATCTGATCCCAGCTCTTTTCAAGTTTGTCAATGCTTGAAACCGATTTTATTGAATCATAGTTTTCACCGAATTTTTCAGAAATTATGATGTTTGTCGGTGTGAAATTCAATCCCTGATCTTCCAAAGTGTCCGGAGACATGATCAGTCCCTGTGAAACAGGTTCTGTATGAATCTGGCCTAATTTGGATGTTACCCAATCATCACTTCCAACTATGTGCCACCTTATTTCATCACCAACCGCCAGATTGAACTTTTCAGCAAGTTTGGTTGAAATGGACACGTCCCCCTCTTCAATTTCAAGAGGATTTCTGTTTTTATCCGTGTAGGATATCAAATCAGTGTTGTTTGAAACCAGAAGCGTTGCCGTGTCTTCCATATCATTTGCCTTCATTTCAATGGACTGCTGCATGATGAAACTGCCGTTGGTGTAGTTGAGGATATAGTACAATTCCATTGGGTTTGCATTGCTTGAAAGAAGTAATTTTGACTCGTAATGTGTGATGTCATCATATTCCCATGTTTTAAGCTCGCCCATGCAATCATTCATACCGAATGCCGCAATCAAAAGTGCAACACATCCCATCACTCCCACTATTGCCATCAATGCTCTGAACTTATTCCTTTTTGCGTCACGCCAATTCCAGCGTAGATTGAAACTTAAATGACTCCAAATTCTTGACTTTTCAATGAAACTTATTGAAGACACGTTGGGGGCTTTTGGACGAAGCGTATTTGCAGGATTTTCATTTGAAATTCTTCTGCATGAGAGATACGTAACCGCAACAGATGAGAGAACCATCAATGCCGCAATATAAATAAAGCTCATGTCAAAGCCAGGATTCCAACTAGGCATGCTGTAGGTAGCTGCCATTGTCGGATAAAACATTTGCGGAATTATCATCGGCCCTGTAATCAAACCCAGAACGGCTCCCGCCAAAACAGGGAAAAATCCATAGGATATGTAATGCAGGATTATTGTTCTGTCCTTATATCCGACAGCCTTCAGGATTCCAATTTGAGTCCTCTGAAGCGTGACTATCCTTGTCATTGTTGTTAGAAGAGTCAGAAAGGTAACCAGAATGAATACTATAGGGAAAACATCCCCAATCATCTTGTGCTGTGCCATTTCATCTGCAAATTTGGCAACACTTATTGGGTCTTCCTTTTTGGTGAATGACAGATAATCAATGGAACTGTCCAGTTTTTGCTTAAAGTCACTGTCGGAAGTATTATACCTGACCAGCAGAGTATCATAATCCAAATCACCAGGATATGCCTCATGTGACAGGTAGGCGAATCCCAATTGTGAAAAGTCAGGTGTCAGTGAGTTTGGTGAGGATTCATAGATATATTCGGGAGAATAGCCCAAACCCCTAATTTGCTTTGTTATGGTTTCGCTGTCAAACTCAAAGGTGATGTTGTCTCCAACCTTTAGGTTGCGCTCATCTGCAAAACGGCAGTCCAGCCAAACGCCATTCTCATCAGATGCGTTGAACTTATCCCCTTCAATTGTGTAAAACTTGGATATCGATCCCCGCTCAACAAAGTGCAGACTGATATCGGGCTTGTTTTCAAGGTCCGCTACAGATTTAATTACCGCCTGCCTGTCAGTTTCGGTTGAGAATTTGTTTATCTCATCAACGGCAATATCATCAAAACTAGTATTGTAAATCCAGCCGTCAGCCATGTTGGTTTCGGCATAATATGCATCTGAAGTCTGCACCAGACCGTAATACTCGCCGTATATTCCGCAGTAAGCGAAAATACCTAAAAATGCCATTAGGAATATTGCAATGAATTGTGTTTTATTGATTTTTATATCCCTCAGCATTTTTCGAGTAAGTGACATGATATACTATATGGAAAGAATAAGATATAAAAATAATCCAAAAATAGCTATAAAAAATTGAACTTCCCCGTCGTGTTGACGACGGGGATTCGCAAACCAAAAAAAAAATATAGTTTATTTATTTTTGGAAATTTTTACTGCACCGTCGTCCCGACGATTTCTAATCCTTTATTAAGGATGTTAATGGCCGCATTCCAGTCACGGTCATGATGTGTATGGCAAATTGGGCAGTCCCAGTCTCTTATTTCTAGATTTTTAAGTCCTTTGATGGTTTCATTTCTTTTTTGGCATTTGTGGCATATTTGTGTTGATGGGAAAAATTTGGATACTTTAACGAATTCTACGTTT
>JAFRFD010000121.1 GCA_017434525.1 Methanobrevibacter sp. | reverse complement strand
GGCACTGTCTAATATGTTATGGGTTGTTGTTTTAGGTTGTGATTTTTTCGTGCAGGACATTACGTTCGTACCATCGTATTGTCATGTGTCGTAGGTAATTTTTGACTCCTTTTTCTGTTCTGAATCTTCGTTTGTATTTCTTGGGGAATGTTATTTTAAAAAATCCTTCGAGTAAGTTGTTTGTTTTTGGTATATCTTTTCTTTTGATGTGGTTTATCGTTTTGTCAAAGTCTTTTTTGAGATTTTTGACGAATTTTGCTACTTCTTCTGGTAAAAAGTCTAATTGATTGTATAATCTGTTGAATTCCATTTCTGCTTTTTGTACTGTGTCATAATTGAATATTTCGGATATTTTGTTGTTATAATATTCAAATTCTTCTAATTGTTTTTCTATTTTTTTAATGTCTTTTTTTTGTTGTGTTTTTTCTTGTTTTTTCTTTTTTAGTTTCTTTTTGTTTTTTCGTCTTTTTTTGTCTTTGAGTGGTATTCTTCCGGGTTTTTGTCCTTTGGATTGTTTTTCGAGTTGTTGTATTTTTTCTTTTGTTTTTTCTAGTTGGTTTTCTTTATTTTTTAGTTGACGTTCTAGTTTGTTTGTTGTTTTCCATACGGGTGTTCGTTGGTTCATTATTTTGTGAAATACGCATTTTTGGTGTGTCATATGTAATTTTTCGATTATGGGCACATATGTGGTGTAGCCATCTGTAATCATCGTATCTTTTTTTAAATCTGTTAAAAGTAGTGAATGTTTTGGATTTGGCATATCTGGGTTGGAATATGGTGTTAAATCTTTTAGGGAGTATGTCATGAAGATTTCTATGAAGTATTTGTCAAAATCTTCATATTTCATTATTTGATCGTTTAAAATCATATGATTTTTACTATCAATACTGGTTATTCGAACATATTTTTCATTATTTATGGAGAAAAATGATTCATCATATCCTATTATTCCTGAAAATTCGATGTTTCTTTCTTGTATTAATTGTGCTATTTTTTCTTCTTTTTGAGATAAGTATTGTTCTGATTTTATGAATTCATGGTATTGTACTGTTTGTCTTGGAATTTTAATTCCATATTGTTTTTCGATTAATTCGGATTTCTTTTCATAGGATATGTGCTCTAAATCTTCTAGTTCATTGCCTATTTTTCTTATTTCTTTTGTATAACAACAATTTTTTTCAACAATCTTAGATAATGGAGTAGTTATTGTTTTTGAGCATGTACTGTTTGTGCATTTATATCTTTGCTTGTATACTGTTGTTTGTTTATTTATATCCCATTTTTTTATCTCATGTTTGTGTAATTTGGCTCCACAATACGGACAAACTGGATTGAACATTTCATAAATGATAATAACATAATCCGGCATTATATCATCGAGAAATTTAGCAATATAATCAGGAACTTCATCAGTCAAATAAATAACATTTTCTTCAAAATCAACATAATCTTTAAATATTAATTCAGCAGATATAATATCTGTAGGGGCAATTTTAGAGTACATACATAAATATATGTCCCTACATACTACTTAAAACTTTTTAAATCATCAATAACATAATAATACATCATTATTTTGAATAATATCCATATATATGACTTTATTAATTTAATAAGTATTATTAAACACGATTCAATATAATTAAAAGATAATGCATAATTTTAATAATTCAAAAAATTATTTATAGTATATTAGCCAAATAATCGTTTAAATTACAATCCAAATCATAAAAATAATCTATTTTTAATATAAGTATAGTATAGTGTTTAAATTACTTTTAAACTAAGTAAAAATTAGTATTAACTTGTTTTAATATATGTTAACCCATAACATATTAGACAGTGCCCCTCAATTTTTTTTTACAAACATTTTATAAAAATGAAAACGTTTTTGGCGGTAAATAAATAATATTATCTTTTTTGACTATTGTTTTAGTCGTATTTGATATTATTATTCCATAATCAGCATTGTAACGTTCAATTGCTGAAGCTATTTGTCTTTTCTTCTTTTTACCCATGCTCACCTCTATAGGTATAGCCTTTTGGAATTCACCATGTATTACAAAATCTACATTGGATTTGTCTTCCGGGTCATAGTATAATTTGAAATAGTTTTCATCCTCATTCAGGTAGAATAATGTTGATGCAACAAGATTTTCAAGTAAAACTCCGAGATAGGCCTTTTTATTTGAATTCAGATTGCCTATTGATGATGTCAGGATATGTTTTATGCTTGATGTTGCAAAGAAATACTTCCATGACTTTATGGATCTTTTAGGTGATGCAATATGGGGTTCGCAATGAAATATCAGTTGGGTTTTTTCAAGAATGTCCAGGATGTTTCTTACATTGCCCTTTGAGGTTCCAATGTATGTTGCCATTTTTTCTTGGGAAATGTCTCCCGGTTTTTGCAGCGCCAGAAATCTCAATAAACGGTTGGCATGTGTTTGGCTGTCTGATGTTATTGAGGATATTGCTCCCATATCATGGGATACTACTTTCTTTATCATTCCGGTTATGTTTTTACAGATTATGTGGGGGTTGGTTTCAAATAATGATGTTGGAAATCCACCATATTTTAAAAATTCATCCCAGTCGGTTGTTGAATATCCGTTGATGTTGATTAAATCCTGATTTATCTGTTGCTCACATGCAACTGCTTTGTTTATATCTCCTTCAAAAATTAATTTTTTAAGGGATGATGAAGCAGTGGTAGAATTGTAGTTGTATTTTAGTTTTAGATGCTGATTGTAGTTTAGTGGAGTGATATTTTCTTTGATTAGTCTTCTTGCTGAGTCTGCATCGTATTCCAGGTTAAGTGCTGATGATCCGGTGAAAATCATAAATATGTTTTTTGTTTTGTCATATATCAGCTTTCCGGACAATGCCCAGTTTTTGTCATACTGTGATTCATCGATGAGTAGAAATATTTTTTTGTCCAGTCTTCTTATAGTGGTGTTGTGGTAGCTTTCTAAAAATTGTTTTATTACATCTATGATTTTAAAATCCACTATGTCATTTAGGTTTTCGCATGAAATGAAAAGTATTTGATTGGGATTGATGTTTTTGTTTTTGAACAGGTATTCGTAGGTTTGGTATAGAAGTGTTGTTTTCCCAACACCCCTTAAGCCGAGGAGTGTAAAATAACGGTTGTTAGTTGTTTTTTCTAAAAACTCATCAATATGATGTTTAATAAATTCAAACTCTTTTCTATGTTTAAAATTCCTACCATTCAATGTTAATTCATTATTTAAAATATTTGGAACATCGGACAATTCCTCCTTAATGTAATCGCTGATAATTTCTTCTTTTTCATACATTTAAAATCACACTATGGAAAAAATATTTTTTCTGTGATTAAATATTTGACTGCATATATATAAATATGTGGTCAGATAACTGACCAATATAAGTTCATGATAAGGGAAATATTCATTTCCCACTATTTTTTTATTATTGATGTAGATGTCAATTATTTTAAATAAAACTTTTTTTACCATTAGGACGATTTATTAAAATAACCTATTATATTTTAACATATTTTTATATTAACTATTAAAATTATTAATCGCCTATTCATTTTAAGTGGGGGTAATTTTATCTTAAAAAATTAAAGTAAAAGAAATTTAAATTAATGAACCTGCATCCCATCCTGACAGAAAATAAAAAATCAAAAAATCAATTAATTTATTAACGGACAAAGCCTTAATGGGTAAATATATATTTATAAATGTATATATATTAGATTACAATGAATGATGGTATACTTAATCGGTTGAAAAAAATCAGTTTAGGTAATTGGATTTTAATAGGAATGATTTTAGGAGTAATCGTAGGTTTATTTCTAAATTTATTTGTTGAAAACAATTTTGAAGATGTTATTCTTATGGATAATGTTTTCTATTTGGGAGGCAATATTTTTATCAGATTGATGAAAATGCTTGTTGTTCCACTTGTTTTTTGTTCTTTAGTTGTTGGTGTGTCTTCAATTTCTGATATTCATAAAATTTTTACCGTTGGTGGAAGAATTATTATTCTCTATCTTGCTACGTCCCTTATTGGAATATTCATCGCATTCGCTTTAAGTTCAGTTATTAAACCGGGTGTTGGCATAAACATCGCAGCAATCAGTCAAACATCAAATGTGACCCTTAATCAAACAATGACTGATTTGGTTTTAAATATTATTCCGGAAAATCCTTTAAATGCTTTAGCCAGTAGTGAAATTTTACCGGTCATCATATTGGGAGTGATAATGGGTTTTATTTTAGTTAAATTAGGTCATCAAACTCCAACCCTCAATAATCTTTTTAAAGAATTAAACAAAATTATGATAGTGATGACGGGTATTGTCCTTAAATTTGCTCCTTTTGGCGTATTCTGTTTGATGGCCAGAACTTTTGGAACTTTAGGATTTGAAAGTATATTCACTTTAGCCAAATTCATTTGCTGTGTATTATTGGGCCTGATAATTCAGTTATTTGTAGTTTATCCTTTTATACTTGTTATTTTTACAAGAGTGAATCCTTTGAGGTTTTATAGGAAGTTCGTGTCTGTGATGTTTTTTGCATTTTCAACCTTATCATCAAATGCAACGATTCCATTAAATATGAATAAATTGGAAGATATTGGTGTTTCCCGTCTTGTTTCATCATTTACAGTTCCTTTAGGATCTACAATTAACAAAAATGGAACTATTATCATGCAAAGTGTGGCGGTGATATTTGCGGCTCAATGTTGTGGAATGGATTTAGGTACTTCAGCTCTTATAACAATAATTTTCACATTGATAATAGCTTCAACCAGTACCCAGTCTGTTCCATTTTCAGGTCTTGCCACTTTAACTTTGGTATTCACCTCAGTTGGTCTTCCGGTTGAAATAATTGGATTGCTTGTAGGTATAGACCATATTCTCGACTCATTTAGAACTGCAGTCAATGTTGCTGGTGATGCCATTTGCACAATAATCGTTGCGTTTAAAAATAAATCATTTGATGCGGATGTTTTTAACAATAAAAAAGAACCTGATAAATCACTTCAAGATATAGAATAAAAAAAGTTATTATATTTGATTGAAATGTTTAATTATTTAAGAAAAATAAGTTTGGGAAATTGGATTATAATAGCCATGGTTTTAGGAACATTAACAGGTTTGTTCCTAAACTTTTATGTTGATGATCCTTTCATTGAAAATTTTATCTTAATGGATAATGTTTTTTATTTAGGTGGGGATTTATTCATTAGATTAATGAAAATGCTTATTGTTCCACTTGTTTTCTGTTCAATAGTCATGAGTATTGCTTCAATCTTAGATATTCGAAAGCTTGGAACAATAGGATTAAGGTCCATACTATTTTTCATATTGATAAACATCCTTTCAATAGTCCTTGCTTTAATTATAGGAACAATTATCAAACCTGGTGTGGGTTTAAATATACCTGCATCCGACACATTGTCAAATTCAACGTCTTCCATGGCATTAACTGATACGATTTTAAATATTTTTCCTGAAAATCCAGTACATGCATTGACTAATGGGGAAATGTTGCCTATTATCCTTTTTGGAGTACTGATCGGTTATATTTTAGTCAAATTAAGAGGTGAAACATCAACAGTCTATAACCTTTTTGATGAATTAAACCATCTTATGATGAAACTGATAAATATCGTCATGAAAATCGCTCCAATTGGAATATTCTGTATGATGGCAAGAACTTTTGGAACAATCGGATTTGAAAGTATTTTACCATTAACTAAATTTATCGGATGTATAGTACTTGTTATAGCCATTCAGATATTTGTGGTTTATCCGATTATTTTTGTAATTTTTACAAGGTCCAATCCTTTAAAATTTTATAGAAAATTTGCATCGGCAATGTTTTTTGCATTCTCATCAGCATCTTCAAGTGCACCAATTCCATTATCTATAGAAAAATTAGATGAAATGGGTGTTTTTCATGAAATTTCATTATTTACAATTCCTTTAGGTAATTCACTTAATAAGAGCGGATCTGCAGTTTTCTTTAGTATTGGTTTTTTGTTTGTAGCTCAGGCTTATGGAATTGATTTTGGCACAACTGCTATTTTAACAGTAATCATTACTATTTTAATGGCTACAATCAGTTCCCCGGCAGTTCCTATGGCAGGTGTCTTTACTTTATCCATGATACTTTCTATAATAGGTTTACCTATTGCCCTAATTGATTTGATAATTGGTATATATAATGTAATTGATATGTTTAACGCTCTCAGTAATATTACAAGCAATGGTATTTGCACATCCGTTGTTGCATATCAGTATAACTCTTTTGATATGGATACATTTAATGAAAAAAAGAAACCTGACAATTAATGTAGATAATTTTAAACAAATGGTATAATATAATTATTAAAAATGGTATAATATAAATATTTTCGTAAAGGAGCAGTACTATCAAGTTAAGGTTTTTTCAGATTTTTAGAATCCCTCGCTTTTGCTTGTTTTGCAATTTTTATTCCAATTTTTTTCTTTATCTCTTTCTGCGTTTGTTCGTGCGGGTATTTTTGTTGCTACAAGTTCTT
>JAFRFD010000001.1 GCA_017434525.1 Methanobrevibacter sp. | reverse complement strand
ATGGCACAAGGACAACCAATTTTTATTTTACCTGAAGGTACTAACAGGTCTGTCGGTAGAGATGCACAAAGAAATAACATTTTAGCTGGTAAAGTATTAGCTGAAACTGTAAGAACTACCTTAGGTCCTAAAGGAATGGACAAAATGTTAGTAGACGGACTTGGAGACATTGTTGTAACCAACGACGGTGTTACAATCTTAAAAGAAATGGATATTGAACATCCTGCAGCAAAAATGCTCGTAGAAGTAGCAAAAACCCAAGAAGACGAAGTTGGAGACGGAACTACTACTGCAGTTATCATTGCTGGAGAATTATTAAAAAAATCCGAAGGATTACTTGACTCTGACATTCACCCAACTATCATAGCTATGGGATACAGAAAAGCAGCAGAAAAAGCACAAGAAATCTTAGATGAAATCGCAATCGATGATGTTGACTCTGAAGTATTATTAAAAGTAGCTATGACTGCTATGACTGGTAAAGGAACTGAAGCAGCACGTGAACCATTAGCAAAATTAATCGTAGATGCTGTTGAAGCAGTTGCAGAAGACGGTGAAGTTGACATCGACAATATCAAAATCGAGAAAAAAGATGGAGCTGTTGTTGAAGAATCCAGCTTAGTTGAAGGAGTAATCGTTGATAAAGAAAGGGTACACCCTGGTATGCCATCTGAAATCAAAGGTGCAAAAATCGCATTAGTTAACACTCCATTAGAAGTAAAAGAAACTGAAATGGATGCAGAAATCACTATTACTGATCCTGCTCAAATGCAAGCTTTCATCGAACAAGAAGAAAAAATGGTTAAAGACATGGTCGATAAAGTTGTTGCTGCAGGCGCAAACGTATTATTCGCACAAAAAGGTATCGATGACTTAGCACAACACTACTTATCCAAAGCTGGCGTTTTAGCTGTAAGAAGAGTTAAAAAATCTGACATTGAAAAATTATCCAGAGCTACCGGTGCTAGCGTAATTACCAATTTAGATGACTTAACCGCTGATGACTTAGGTGATGCTGGAATCGTAGAAGAAAGAAAAATCTCCGGTGAAGACATGATCTTTGTTGAAGAATGCAGCGGAGCTAAATCCGTAACCTTATTTGTAAGAGGAAGTACCAAACACATCGTTGATGAAATCGTAAGAGCAATCGAAGATGCAATCGGTGTAGTAGCAGCTACCGTAGAAGATGACCAAGTTGTTGCTGGTGGAGGAGCTCCTGAAATCGCAATGGCTAAACAACTCAAAGACTACGCAGAATCCATCTCTGGAAGAGAACAATTAGCTGTAAACGCATTTGCAGAAGCTTTAGAAATCGTACCAAAAACCTTAGCTGAAAACGCAGGTTTAGACAGCATCGACTCATTAGTAGACTTAAGAGCAGCACAAGAAGACTCCTACTACATGGGATTAGATGTATTCACTGGTGAAGTAGCAGACATGAAAGAAGCTGGCGTAATTGAACCAAAACGTGTCAAAAAACAAGCTATCCAATCTGCATCTGAAGCTGCTGAAATGATTTTAAGAATCGATGACGTAATCGCATCAACCAGAGGCCCTGAAGACATGG
This sequence comes from Methanobrevibacter sp., assembly GCA_017434525.1. Classification (GTDB taxonomy): domain Archaea; phylum Methanobacteriota; class Methanobacteria; order Methanobacteriales; family Methanobacteriaceae; genus Methanocatella. The sequence continues at coordinate 82,376 of JAFRFD010000001.1, read as the reverse complement.
GTATGGACCCTTCCGCAATGGGCGGAATGCCTCCAATGATGTAAGCGTAAAGAAATTTTAATTAATTTCTTTTCTTTTTTTTATTTTTATGAATTCTGATAGACTTTTTTTCAAAACATCAGTTAATGATGAGCTATATTATCTAAACGACACTATTTTTGTTAAGTTCAATGTTCGCCGTAATGGGATTTCAACATCGAAATTGAATGGCGGTTTCTCTTCTAGTTTTCAAAGTGTTTTTAACCATCATTTGTCGCAGGAAAACATCGATTATCTTGAGAACCATGATGTTTGCGATTATCTTATTCAACATTGTTGGGGTTTGAATATAGACTCTAATCACAGCACTGGATTGATTACCCTTGCCGAGATGAAAAATGTAGGCATTGTCACTGAAAATTATAGGAATGTTGAAGTCGTAGCGATTACAACTGCAGGTGTCAGAACCAATGCGGTAAGGGCAGGTGATCTGGGCGCATTTTATGAAGAGAATGGAAAGTTCGGCACCATAAATACTATTATTTTAACAAATGTCAATTTGGATTATGAAACGTTGCTTGAAGCATTCATGACTGCAACAGAAGCTAAAACCGTTGCACTAAACGATTTGAAAATCCCGTCACAATATTCAAAGGGTTATGCGACAGGAACCGGAACAGACGGTTTATGCATATTTTCTAACCTGGAATCAGACAATACATTAACAAATGCAGGCAAGCATTCAAAGTTAGGTGAATTAATAGGTAAATGTGTTATCGAATCCATTAAAAAGGCGGTTAGAAAGCAGGTGTGGATTTCTCCAAAATCACAGTCAAATGCATTGGTTAGGTTAAATCGTTATAATTTAGATATCAACGAGTTTTATGATAGTTTGAATTGTGATAAAGAGGAATTTATCAGGGCTCTACAAAAAGATATGAAAAAACAGGATAATGTGGCAATCGCTTCTTCTGTTTTAAACTTAATGGATGAGATTGATTGTGGGCTCATTGAAAAAGAGGATGCATTAATTTTGGCCACTAAAATAATCGAAGATTGCAATAGCTCTCCGATAAAGAAATTGTTGATGTTTTGGTTGAACTGTTTTACAAAAAAAGGAGAATAGGTTAAAAAATAAATTTTAACCCTCTATTGTGCCATTTGATATGCGTCATAAGCTGCATATAAGCAATAGATAATATCTATAAGATATATAATCCAATGGCTAAATATTAATGTTGCAATAAGTATTAATACTATAGCAACCACAAAGAATATTATACCTTTTTTAATATCTCCAGCATAAGCTTGACCTAAACCTGGAATTAAAAATGATAATATTGCAGCAAGGATAGCGTTTGCCATATTATTTACCTCCATTTAACTAGTTAATACATACTTTGATTAAAGGTATTAATAAATGATTTGATTATTCAGTTTTTTCCCTTATTTTTGGATTTACCATCAATTTAAACATAACTACTAACATTCTTGGGAATATTTCCGTTTCAAATTGTCATGCCCTCAGATGCATGAAAATTTTTCTATTCTTCAATGTTGAAGTCTTCAATTTGGCCATTGTCTTTGACTATTTTTGCTATGGACTCCTCTGCTGCAGATAGTTTATTTTCGCATATTTTGACAAGCTGCATTGCATTGTTGAATTCGTCTATTGCATCATCCAATGGCACATCTCCGCTTTCTAGTTTGTTTACGATTTCTTCTAATTTTTCTAGACTTTCTTCAAAACTTAAGTTTTCCATTATATCACCCTTGTATTTATTACTCCATCATCAAATTCAACGTCAAGCTTGTCTCCAGATTTGACTTCCTTTGCTGAAGACACTACTTTTCCTTCTAGTTTTGTTAATGTATATCCTCTTTTCAAGGTTAAAAGTGGATTTAAAACATTTAATTTGTCTAAATTTCTTAAATAGGGTTCCCTTTTCATTCTAAGTATCTCATCAGGATTTCTCAAAATGTTTCTGTTTTCCAATTTAAGCAATTTGTTTTTGTTCTCCGCAATATTCTTTTTGGATGCAAGCTCTAATTTGGTAACCAGATTGTCCAAAATCATTGCCTTAATCTCATAAATGGATTCGGGATTTTTCAAAATCTGTTTTTGGGAGATATGATTTAATTTTGTTTTGTTTTGAGAAATCATATCCTTCATGTTTTTATTTAACCTTCCATTTAATTGCGTTATCTTGAATTTTATCTCATTTGTGTCTGGAACGGCAATCATTGCGGCTCCCGTTGGGGTTGGAGCCCGTTTGTCAGCCACATAATCGGATATTGTCCAGTCAATTTCATGGCCCACTGCGCTGATGACGGGAATTTCGCATTCGTATATTGTTCTTGCAACAATCTCCTCATTGAATGGCCATAGGTCTTCTATGCTGCCACCTCCACGTCCAACGATTAAAGTGTCAATGTCAAATTCTTGGGCATGTTTTATTTGGCGCACGATTTGCCCAGCGGCTTGATCACCTTGGACAAGAGTTGAAAATATTAGGACTTCGCAATATGGATATCTTTTCTTGATTGTAGTGATGATGTCCCGTATTGCGGCTCCGGTTTGTGCTGTGACAACTCCAATTCTTCCAGGATATTCTGGAATTTCTTTTTTATGCGCATCATCAAATAGGCCTTCTGCCTTAAGTTTTTTCTTAAGTTGTTCAAAAGCAACATACAATGCTCCGATTCCGTCTTCAGTCATTGTTGTGGCATATAACTGATATTTTCCGTCCCTTTCAAAGACTTCAACCTTGCCCTTAATTATGACTTTCATTCCATCTTCAGGTTGGAATTTCAGAGAGTGCTTTCTTCCTTTAAACATGACAGCTGGAATTTGGGATTTTTCATCCTTTAGGGTAAAATAGCTATGTCCGCTGGAGTATGTTTTGAAATTGGAGATTTCCCCTTTGACATAGACATTTTTTAGATTATTGTCAAATTTCAGCTTTTTGTTAATGTAGGCATTAATTTGAGATACTGTATAGTATTCATTCTCCATATGTTCACCTTTGATTAATTGTTAGTATGTTGTTTGTATTAAATACAATTTGCTATTTTTAGCTCAATTTTTAGTTCAACTGCTAATTTAATAGGGTAAAATTGGGTATTTGGGAGTTGGAATGATAATGGAAGTAATAGTACAACATTATCTCCTCCAAACTATGGAAATTAACATGAGGTTGATGATAGTGGAGGTATGGAAAAGTCATTAATTTTATTGTCGCTTCTTGAATTTTACCAGGATATGGGAAAGGGTGAATGTAAATGTATTTTAATTTGAAAATACAATATTATATCATAATTTTAATGGTGATTAAATGAGAATTAAAGATGAATTATTTGGTAAAGAAGTTCTCGATGCAGATATTCAAATCGTTGGAAAAGTTTCTGATGTTGTTTTTGATAAGGATACTTTTGAAATCACTGATATTGTACTTAAAAAGACCGGATTATCAGAACAAATTAAATCCAGTGAAAACATGATTCCAATGGAACTTGTAAAAGTAATTGGTGATAAAATTTTACTTAAAGGCGAAGATGACATTTAACTGATTAATATGGTTTCTAAAGAATATTTAATTGAGTTATTGAAAGAAAATGAAGTATTTCTTGAAGGGGATTTCACTTTATCTTCAGGAAAGAAAAGTAATTATTACATTAACATGAAAAAGGCCATAACCGATCCTGAAATCTTGTCAACAATTTCAAAATTGATTACAGAAAAAATAGCTGGCGAAGACATTGACAAGGTTGCAGGTCCTGCTTTGGGTGCAGTTCCAATAGCTACTGCAGTTTCTCTTGAGTCAAAACTCCCATTATTGATGATTCGTAAGGAAAAGAAAGGTTATGGAACATCCAAACTCATTGAAGGTGAATTGAATGAGGGGGATGACGTCATTGTTGTTGAAGATGTTTCCACTACTGGAGGATCACTTCTAAAAGCCATTAAGGCCATTCAAGATAATGGAGGCAATGTAAAAAGGGCTTTCGTTGTTGTTGATAGGCAAGAGGGAGCTATTGAAGAATTCGAAAAAGAGGGTATAAAGTTAGAGCCTTTAATAATTGTAAATGAGTTTTTTGATTAAAAAAATAAAAATAAATGATGAAAATAATTTCATCATTTTTTCACATGATGAACAAAATGCGGGAGTTCATCGATAATTATATTTAATGCAGTTTTAACAGCGTTCGGAGAACCCGGCATTGAAAAAATTATACTTTTTTTATAAATGCCTGCAGTTGCTCTTGAGAGTAAAGCTGCAGAACCTATTTCTTCATAAGATTTCATTCTGAAGATTTCTCCAAAACCATCAAGTTTCTTTTCAAAAAGTGATTCAACGGTTTCAACAGTGATGTCACGAGAATCAAGGCCAGTTCCACCGGTTGTTAGAATAACATCGATGTCATCGGAAATCATGTCCTCGATAGCATTAATCAAATCATCTTTTTCATCAGGAATTAAACTTCTTCCGTTTAATGTATATCTGGATTCTATTTCATTTGAAATATATTCGCCGGACAAATCTGCTTTTTTTGATTTTCTACTATCGCTTAGAGTAATTACTCCGCATGTAATTTCCTTTGATGAGGCTTTCTGATGTTGGGTTGATGTTTCACTTTTCATTGTATTCTCCAAATAATTATTTGAGTTGTTCTTTAATTATTGTATATTCATCCAACCTTTTAATTAATCTATCGCTAGGATGATAGTAGGTAGATTTTTCAAATTGTTCTTTTGTCGCATAGTTGTGGTTACAAATAATATTCAGATGGTACGTAATGGTTTTATAGTCTAAGTTTAATTTTTTAGCTAACTGATTTGCATTGCTTGGTTCTGCCAGTATTGCATCAATTATTCTTATCCTAGTTTGCCCACCTTTTGCACCTTTCAACATATTAAATAATTCCTTATCTTCAATATTTGCTATTTTTTGAATATTATTTGTCCCGGTCATTAATATTCACCATATAATTTTATTAAGTATTCTGCCCATTTAAGGGCGTTTTTATCTTTACCAATCAAGATTTGGGAATCATCATAATGCCCGTCTTTAAAAAATAGGGTAAGTGACATGAACTCTTCAGAATATGTTAAAAATATTTTTAGATTAGTCTTGATGATTGTCAGCTTTACTTTTTTGTTTTCAAGCAAATCTTTTCTAAAGGAATCATTCTTATTGATGGAATCAAATATTTCTTCACTAATAATCAATTCCAGTCTTTTTAATTTTTCCCCATTCAAAAGATTAATGTAATGCTTGAAATGGTTTTCGGAATATATTGGTAGGATTATTTGCAATGTTTGGGCTTTTGAAATGGCTTTAATGTATTTGTTGAATGCAATAGATAGGTCACTGGTTGTTGAATTGATGTATTCCGCATCTTTTAGAAGGTAAACATTTTTAATTATTTCCTCAGGAATGTCACTGAGATCATGATTGTCCCAGAATACTTCGCTTTTGCTCAAAGAATACCAATTGTCAATTAATTTAATCATGTTGGTTGTCAATAGATACCCGTTTGAGGTAAGCTCATAATATTTTTGAGCTTTCCTGACTAAATTAATCGTCTCTAATTCCTTAAGCCCGTGTAAAATTGTTGCTGATGGTTTTTTAAGTTCATTTCTTAACTCGTCTAAGTTTTTTGGAATTTCATATAGTGCCAAAAGTAATTTGGTGCGCATATTGGATGTCAAAATGTATTTGACGTCTTTGAATTCCTGGTTTAGAGCGGCTCTTGTTTGGTAATTGGTCATTTTATCACCATGTGTTTCACGTGTTTATATAGTTCCTCAGCCCATTCGTGTGATTTTTCATCGTCTGAAATTAGGATCCTGTTCTGATCAAAGCTGCCGTCGTTTTTAAATAATCCCAAACTCATTTTTTTATCACATATTGTAAGGTACAAATCTAATTCATCATTAACGAGGTATGTTTTTAATCTTGATTGTCTAATAGCATCTTTTTTTATTTTATCGTTAATTGGAGATAGAATCGCTTTAAAAATGGTTTTTGGAACAATTAGTTCCACAGACCCTCCATTCTGCAATATGGTTTCAATTAGTGCGGGATATTCTGGGTGGAGATATGGAAAAATAGCTTTCACATCTTTTGATTCAATCAATTGCTTTTTGGTGGTATTGTGAGTTTTATATATGTCCAGAGGTGTTGTTTCAATTAACTTGGCCTTTTTTAAAGCGGTAATGGTTTTTATTGAATCAATACTTAACTGATTTATGTTGTGCTTGTTCCAAAATGAATCGTAATCATTGATTATGTCTATACTTTTTTTAAAGTCCATCAGTGCCTTGAAGTAGATTTTGGCCATTGGATTAATATGGTATTTCCTTTTAACCTTTCTTATGTAGTTGTTCTGTTCTAATTTGTTAATATTGCTTGAAACTGAACTGTATGTAATTTCTGTCTTTTTAACAAGTCCACGGACATCGTTTGGGCGTTTGTAAAGTTCACTTAGAATTTTCAATCGGATTTCTGATTGTGCAAGAAATCTGATATCTTCATTTATTTCTCTGTGATTGTACATTTTCATTGTCCTCCATTTTTTTCATCATGAAAAATTATTGATTTTCTCAATGAATTTTTCTGTAATATCTCATTTTTACATCTAAATTTAAATAGATTTTTCCAAACTTCTCCCAAATCTGTCCAAAACTTATTCCAATGTTTTTCCAACGTTTTCCATAATTTATCCCAAATTTCTCCCAAATCTTTCCCAACATTTTTTCATGTTCAATCCAATTTTCAAAATCGATTGCTAAAATTTATTAATTTATATTGTGAAAATATAAACCATGGAAATTTGTTATGTATTGGATGCATCAGCATTTATAAACGGATTTCAAATCACTTCAAAAAAGAATTTTACGGTTCCAGAAATCACCGAAGAGATAAAGGATTTCGAATCTCGCTTAAAATTTGATACAGCAATAACTGAGGGTTTATTATTTATACAAGATGTTCCTTCAGAGTATCTATCTTGTGTCAATGATATCATTTCTGAAAGTGGTGATATTTTAAGGTTGTCATTGCCGGACAAGAAATTGATTGCATTGGCATATATGCTGTCCCAAAGGGGAGAATCTGTAAAGGTCATCAGTGATGATTATACTATTCAAAATACTTTAAAGATTATGAATATTCCGTATTCCGGTGTTATGACTGAGGGAATTAAGGGAATTTACAATTGGAAGAAGGTATGTGAAGGTTGTAAAAAGGAATTTCCAGAGGATTATCCGTTTGAGGACTGTGAAATATGTGGTTCCAGGATATTTAAAAAAAGAATTAAGGTGAACAGATGAGAATTGGAGTTGTTGTTCATGGCCCAAACATCATTGATTCTTCTTATGCATTAAAGCTAATTAATTTGCTTAAAGAGTATGGGGAGGTTTCAGCAAGATTGGGCGGAACTATGGGAAGAACTGCAGTAATCGATGCCAGTTTGGAAAACGTTATCGATATTTCCCGTAAGCTGGTTCCAAGCGACTCTTTAAAAATGTTTCACGATGATGGTGTTGATGTAATATTTTTACTTAATTATGGAAAATCTGATGTTACTGGTCAGGTATTTGGATATAAGGTTTATAATCACTATGCAGATAAGATAACTGACAATAATATTCCTGTAATTCAAATTGAACGCCCTGGTGAGGCGGACGGAAGCATCATTGCCTGGAATTATAATTTGGATATTGTTGGGGATTTGTCTGAGAAATTAAATTTATCAATCGTAACTCCTAAAGAAGTTTACAATAATCATATAAAGCAAGATGATGCCGGCGTTAATCAAAGGATTGTCCATGGCGTTAGCCCTGGTGAGAACATAATGGTCAACAGTGTTGTCATTGGAAAAACCAATTCGGATAAGCTAACCTTAATAGCTCGCGATAATCATATTGTGGATATTGTCGGGGGAGTGCTTAAGGAACATGGCCTTGAGAAGTTAGGGGAAGTTGACTTGGATTCCGCCATTATAAAAACCGGTCTTTTAAGGCACGCCAAGGTCACACCTAGAGTCATTGAACATGAAAAGCCCAACAAATTTAAAGTGAGCTTCTTGGACCATGCCGGTGAAGATGTCTATAAATTCAGAGATTCATCTTTAGTGATTACCGTGGGTGATGATACTACTTTGATATCTTCAGACATTCTCTACAGATTTGATATACCTGTAGTTGGAATAACCGATGGGGATCTTGACAAGGTTGTAGAATCCGGGTTTAAGGTTAAGGATTCCATCATCTTCGAAGTCGAAAGTGGTTTTGATGACATCTGCGGTCAAGATATTAAAAGGATAATGTTTGATGGCGGGCAGGTCACATATGACTATTCGGATATTGATGAAGTTAAGGACAAAATCATTGAAATAATAAAAAATATTAATTGTAATTACAAAATTAATTATATTAACTAATTGGGAAGTGTAATCTTTGGATTTTAAAAATCTCGTTCGTGAAATTCAAGAGTTTAAGGGAGTATCACGCAAAAGTTCAATAGACAATGTAATCTCTCTTCTAAAAGAGTCATATAATGTTTCAGGAGATGTTGTAATTGACATTGGAGATGATGCTTCAGCTATTGACATAGGAAACAATCAAGTAGTTTTGCTTGCTGCTGATGGAATATGGGGTGACATCATGAATGTAAACCCTTACTGGGCAGGATACTGCTCAGTTTTAGTAAATGTCAATGATATTGCAGCGATGGGTGGAAAACCATTGGCTATGGTAAATATAATGTCAATCAGCAATGACGAGATTTACGAAGACCTGTTGAATGGAATCAAAGATGGATGTTTGAAATTCGGCGTTCCGATGGTTGGAGGGCACCTGCATCCTGACGGTGAAATTGATTCCTTAGGTGTGGCAATAATGGGAATTGCAAAAAAAGACAAAATGATTACTAGTTTTGGAGCTGAAGCTGGTGATAAGGTAATTGTGGCAATTGACCTTGACGGCAAACCTCATGAAATGTTCAGCCTAAACTGGGATACAACATATGATAAGGATGCACAATTGGTTCGTGACCAAATTACGGCCGTTCAATACCTTGCGGAAAATGATTACATCAAGTCTGGAAAGGATATTTCAAATCCTGGAATTTTAGGAACACTGGAAATGCTTTTGGAAACCTCCCACAAGGGAGCAGTCGTTAATCTTGAGGACATTCCAAGAAACGAAAGTGTTGAATGGGTGGACTGGCTTAGATCATATCCCGGTTCAGGATTTGTTTTTACAGCAAGTGAAGATAAATGCGATTATATTAAGGAATACCTGGCAAAATATTCGATTGAAGCGGAAGTTATCGGTGAGGTAAATGATTCAAATTCACTCATCCTAAACTACCAAGACCAACAAGCTGAAGTCTTCAATCAGGAAAAAAATCCGGTATTCATTTTCAGATGATTAAAATGTATCAAAGTATTGATGGCATAGATATCGGCGATTATTCATACGATTGCGTTTGCCTTAATTGCAGATATTGGATAAGCAGGGTCGCTGGCGGTGGCATGATTTGCGGCCGTGGAAACGGACATACAAATCCTGACGATACATGCGGTTTGTTTGCAGCACTGAACTCAATGGATGATGATTATAACAGTTATTTAAGCAAATCACAAAAAATGAACTTTTGGAGAAATAGTCTTTAAGGTGGTTTTTATGGAAATTGGCAAAATAGTATCAAGCTCATTAAAATATCCATTTAGAAACATTAAGAAATTGCCGATTCTTTTTATTTTATTTATTTTAGCAGCAATTGTTCCAATCGGATTGGTGTCCGACAATAGATATATTACAATTTTAGGAGTTATTGCATTCTTTTTATTTATTCTGATTGTGCCGGGATACATGTTCTCTATGGTAAATCTTGGATTGAACGAATCTGCAATGTTTCCTTCCGTAAGCTTTGGAAAGGACATATACAACACCATTCGATTATTGGTATTGAGGATTGTATATATGCTGGTTCCCACAGCAATATTTCTGATTGTTTTACATGCGGTCGGAATATCAAGTGTTGATATGCTGCATGATTTCAATATCCACGGATTTTTCCTAAGTCTTGCATTAATTTTGATTCTGGTTCTAATTGCCTATATTGTATTTGAAGTTTTATTGTTCTTTGCAAAGGCCAGATTAGCATATTTGGATAGTCTAACCGAAGCTTTGAAAATGCATAAAGTGGTTGGAGACATTAAAAAGATTGGTGTCTTTAATATTGTCAAATGGCTAATATTCATGGGAATATTGATGGTTGTCGCTTCTGTTGTTTCATCATGGGTGATGATGATTCCATATGTTGGATTTTTAGTCTATATAGGTATTGTCATTCCAATTCTTGAAAGTATAGGCAATTACTCTTTAGGATTGTTATACTCAAACATTGTCGATAATGATGGTAATTTGGATAAATTTGACAAGGAACTTCAAGCGTTAAAGTATTTGAATTAAAAAAAGAAAAAATTAAGGATTGCACCTTTTACAGGGCACGTATCCTTGATTTATCGCTTCATCTCTGCTTGAGAAAAACACCTTATTTTTTTCAGACATTTTATTCACGCTTGAACAGGAGGACACGTGGAATTTTCCGGTATTTGCATTTCCAACATAGCTTCCAGATCCGGACGATGACGAACTGTCGGTTGATGAGCTGTCACTTGATGAAGAGGAGCTGTGTGTATCCGCTACATGAGTATTACCATCTGCCCAATTATATGGATAAAACTCACTTGGAGGCATGTACATGATTTCCGCAAGACCCTCTTTTAATAGCATTTCATTTACATTTTTTCCGTCAACAATAACGACAGCTAATGTACGGCCATATTTGTCATGGTGTTTGGAATCGTCAATGTCAAGGCCGACTTCTTTATTTAAACATAATTTCTGAACAAAGTTTTTTGAGGCAATATAACCTTCAACACCTCTTTCTGGCGTATTCACTCCTACAAAACGTACTTTTTCACCATTATCCAAATAAATGGTGTCTCCATCAACTACCTTTGTACAAACTGCCCTTTCTTCAACATGGCATTCCGTATCTGAATATTGGCTTAAAATGTCCGATGCGGACATGTCTGAATATTTGGAACTTGGAACATTATGTGAAAAGCCGGTTCCGGTGTATGCACTGGCTATTGAAATTGCTCCAATCGCTAATATTAAAATCACGAGTAAAGAAAAAATATGCTTTTTTGTAATCTTCATATTTATCTCTCCTTGTTATATTGTTATCACTTTGTGTTAATATAATTTTTGAAAATCAAATAAATAATTTTAATATATAATAAGATTATAAATATATAATATTAAAAATTCTTATTAGGAGATTGTATGTTAATTAAAATTAATGGAGAAGAAATAGACGTAGCAGAAGGATCTTCAATTCAGGATGTAATTGAAAAGACCAATGCTCCGTATACTCCTGGTAGTATTGTTTGTTTGATTAAGGGAAAAAAGGAACTTGAAAAAAATATAAGCAAATATAAAATTAAAACAACTCAAGGTTCTATAATCCTCCAACTCAATGAAACTGATGAGGCCAAACCGCTGGTTGATGTTTGGAAAAATCAGTATGAGGAGTTCGTTGATTTGGAAATTAGATGGTCCACTCCTACTGAAGTGGCAATCGGACCTATCGTAACTGATCTGGAACCGACTCATGATGAATTCAAATATTATGAGGGAGATGTCGTTTTAAGTTTATCTAGTTTTAGTAATGAGTCTACTCATTTGATTATGCTTAAGGAGAACACAACCAATGTTTATAGTGTGCCGCCGTATAATAAGGGTATCTTTGCCCGTGTCATTGGAGGTAAGAAAACATTGGATGCACTTACCGACGATGATAGGGTAACTGGTATTGAACCGATTATAGAAAGGAGCACCACTACCGATAGTTATTCCGTATCTGATTTGACAACAGTTTTAGAAGAGGGAAATGAGTTATACACTTATATTTCTTTTGAAATTGATGAAAAATCACCTGTTTGTGTTGAACATCTGTTCTCTATAGTCAAGGATGGTAGGATTAAAGTTTCTTATGAAAGCGAATCATTCTTAGGATTCTATGAACTGGAGGGTCTTGAAAAGCCTAAAGAGGACACTACCAAAAGAGTCCGTGGAACAATGACTATCAGAAATACTGGTAAAGGTGTTGGAAAACTGTTCATTTATCGTGAAAATAGGGTTTTAACTCCAAATCACACAACTGTAGGCCATATTGTTAACGGTATGGAAATCATTGACATCGCTAAAGAGAATGAATTTATCACAGTCAAGTCAGAACAGCAAAGATTAATGTTATTGAATAAAACTCAGGCCGAAGCTACAAAAATGTTGGCTGAAGCAGGAGTTGAACATTTGATTGATGGATTGATAGATGATGATGCAGTCATTGTAGAGCAAAATCCATTGCATACAATCGATATCCTAAAAGAAGGTAAGGTAATAACTAAGGCTGTCAATAATGAGGATATATGTAGAATCAAATTTGTTGATAATGCGCCTAGGTCTGTTAGATACTTCAAACTTTTATCTGGACTTCTGGAAAATCCTGTTGGCCAAATCAAAGTTCACTTTTCAGTGCCTGGTATGCATATAGTTATTTTTGAAGGAGATAAAAAATCTGCCAAAGGTTTAATTCCCGAAAATAACCCTGTCGATAAGGTAATAAGAGGTCAAATTGGTATCACTAACATGTCTTCCAAAAGTGCAGGTTTAATCGGTGTCAGATTTGAGGATAATGCCGAGTTTGGACCAACTGCAGAAACATTTGGAGCGACAAATATTATTGGGGATATCGTTTCTGATTATGATCATCTTGAAAAATTAAAAGAAGGAGTTGTAGTATATGTCACCGAATCTAACAATGAGTCCTGATTTGGGTAAAGAAGATTGGGACCCGGATGTAATTACTCGTATGATTTTTATTGGGCCTGGAGCTCATGTAAGTGAACAAGAGATAGTTAGCGAATTTCATATGCTTGGTTTGCCTCTTACAATAAAGAATACCTGTTATGGATCCATGATAAGTGGTAAAAGTGAAGATGTTTATAAAGCTATTGAAGAGATAAGAAAACTTGATCCAAACCACATTTTCACAAAAGAAAGAGGTTTCGCTCCAGGAGATCCTAGAAGATGCAGAGGTCATAGATTTGGACCTAGAGAAGGATTCCACCAAATGGAAAAGGAATATAGAATACTTGGTTTTGTTTCAGAAGCTTTGGAAAATCCTAAGGATGTTGAAGTTGAAGCAAAAAAACCGATTGAAGTTGACGAATTTAAAAAAATCATGAATGAATGTTTAGAAAATAAAGAATAGGTGAAAATATGGTTAAAATAGCTGTTTATCCTCCAAATTCATTAATCTTAGCAGATTTACTTGAAAGAAAAGGTCACACTCCTTTAGTTCTTCAAAAACAAATTAGACAAAAAATCAAAGACCCGGAGATTGATTCTCCACCGATGAATATTACTGAAGATGACCCTATTAAAGGTCTTAAGTATGCGGCTATCGAAGTTCCTTCTGGTGTTCGTGGAAGAATGTCCATTATCGGACCTATTATAGATGAAGCAGAAGCTGCAATTGTTGTCGATGGCGCCCCATATGGTTTCGGATGTATTGGCTGTGCAAGAACTAATGAATTGTCAATATTCTTATTAAGAAATAAGGGAATTCCTGTTTTGGAACTTGATTATCCTACCAATCAGGATGAAACCTATGTTATGGTTAACAAAATTAACGAATTCGTAGATTCACTTGAGCAAACTACTGAGGAGGAATAATAATATGGTTAAAATTGCTTTAGTTTCATGTGGAACAGAATATAGTGGAATTCAAAAGGAAATTGAAAAAGCGGCAAACAAATTTGGTGCAGAAATTGTTCTTCCTGAAATTGATTTAGATTACATTGATGAATCTTATGAGAAATTTGGATTTTCAGCTCAAAGTTCAAGTTTGAAATTAATGATTGCAAGAGCTATGGCCATTGTTGAAGGCAGATCTAAACCTGATGCAGTATTCATTGCAACCTGTTTTAGATGTGCTGAAGCGGCATTGGTTAGAAATGAAGTTAGACGATTTATCCAAAACAACACTCGTATCCCTGTAGTTACTTACTCATTCACTGAAAGAACAAAAGCTGATGAATTATTTATCCGTATGGAGGCATTAGCCACTACAGTTACACGCAGAAGTATCCTTGCTCGTGAAAAGCAAGAAGGACTCACACTCGGTTTGGATTCAGGTTCAACAACTACCAAAGCAGTTCTTATGGAAAACAACCAGGTTATTGGAACCGGTTGGACTGCCACTAAGGACATCATTGAATCTGCAAAAACAGCAGCTGCGGAAGCTTTTGCAAACACTGACTACGATTGGGATGATGTGGACGGTATAGGAACTACCGGTTACGGTAGGTTTACCATGGGCCAGGAATTCGGTGCTGAACTCATTCAAGAAGAATTGTCCGTTAATGCAAAAGGTGCAGTATACCTTGCGGACTGTCAAAAAGGAGAGGCCACTGTATTGGATATTGGGGGTATGGATAACAAGGTCATTACTGTTAACAATGGTATTCCTGACAACTTCACCATGGGTGGTATTTGTGCAGGTGCATCCGGAAGATTCTTGGACATGACTTCCCGTAGGTTAGATGTCGATATTACAGAATTAGGTCCACTCGCAGTACAAGGGGACTGGAGAAAAGCAATGCTAAACTCTTATTGTATTGTATTCGGTATTCAGGACCTTGTTACTACACTTGCGGCAGGAGGTTCCAAAGCGGATGTGGCGGCTGCAGCATGTCACTCTGTATCTGAACAAGTTTACGAACAACAACTTCAGGAAATTGACATTCGTGAACCTTTAATTCAAGTAGGTGGAACAAGTTTGATTTCCGGTCTTGTTGAAGCAGTAAGTGAAACATTAGGTGGGATTGAAGTTATTGTTCCTGAATATTCTCAACATATTGGTGCTGTAGGAGCAGCTCTTTTAGTATCTGGAATGGGACACAGACAAGATAACAAATAAATTTAAGGGTTGATTTAATGTTAGTTGAATGCTATGATGAAAGAGGTGCAGAAGTTTACGAAATCATCATTAAACAAATCTTTCAGGATTTGGTTTTGGGCCCTTCCGTTGATGATTTAAGAGCTTATGTCAATCCTGATGACCCTGTATTTGTATTGGCCATCAAAATGAAGAAAACTTCAAATGCTGTTGCTTTTGGCGATGTGGCTAATTTAAGTTATGTTAAAGAGGAGGATATTACTAGAATCATCATCGATGATGAAAACTATCTTCCAAATATCCTAAAGCAATTATGGAAAAGATATTCAAGAGATGAAATTTATCAACCTAATAGGTATCAGTTAGAAATCGCAGGAAATCATGTTGATTTACAGACCATAATTGTTGATGATCCTCGTTCTAATTTGCAAAGAAGAGTTTATGATGCAATATTTAGGATATTGCCTGAAGGATTTAAAATAATCAAGGACATGTCCGTTGATGACATTGTTGCTGTTGTAGCTACTGATGAGTTAATTGCTGATGCATGGATTGAAAAAGCTAATG
Organism: Methanobrevibacter sp.; assembly: GCA_017434525.1. Taxonomy (GTDB): domain Archaea; phylum Methanobacteriota; class Methanobacteria; order Methanobacteriales; family Methanobacteriaceae; genus Methanocatella. Next base: position 66,783 of record JAFRFD010000001.1, on the reverse strand, counting down.
ACTATATTGCCGAGCTAAGTGGCAAATAGAAAACTTTAAATATTTGTTCGTATCAATACAAAATAACAGGAGTTATATAATTGGAGAAGTGATAGTATGGCTGAACATAAAGGTTCAAGATTTGCACATATAACAAAAGCACATCCATGTTTCAATGAAAAAATGCATGATAAGGTAGGTAGGGCACACGTACCGGTTGCACCAAAGTGCAATATCTTCTGTAATTTCTGTACAAGGGATATTAACGATGAGGAAAACAGACCTGGTGTAGCAAGTTGTGTAATGGATGCAGACGCTGCAATCAAACATGTTAACGAAGTGACTGCAGATGGTCCAATTGCCGTTGTGGGTGTTGCCGGACCTGGAGACTCACTGGCTAATGAAGAGACATTTGAATTCTTTGAAAAATTAGCGAAAGAGCAACCTGACTTAATCAAATGCATGAGTACAAATGGACTTTTACTTCCAAAATATGCAGATAAACTTGCAGAACTTGGAGTGAACTCCGTTACTGTAACAATTAATGCAATTGATCCGGATATTGCTGTTGATATTTATTCTTTCATAAAATACGAAGGTAAGGTTTATAAAGGTTATGAAGCTGTAGAAATATTAATTAAAAACCAGCTGGAGGGCGTTGAAAAAGCGGCAGCCAATGGTTTGGTTGTTAAAGTTAACTCAGTTTTAATACCTGGATTGAATGATGAACACATTGTTGAGATAGCTAAGGAAGTTAAAAAACGAGGTGCGTCTTTAATGAACATCTTACCATTGATTCCTTTAGCTAAAATGAAACATTATTCACGTCCGGACTGTTCAATGATGGAAAGTGTCAGGGAACAAGTTGAAGAAATTATACCAGTATTTAGGGCATGTACTCAATGTAGGGCAGATGCTTATGGAATACCGGGTAAAAAAAGCGAAGATCATCATTTAGGAATGACTCCACAAAGTCATTACTAAAATTCTTTTTTTAAAAAAAATAGTTAAAAAAGTTTATTTTTCAATAAACTTTTTTTTATTAGGTTAAAATAGTTACTAGTCACTATGGCTTGTTGGAATGAATGGTATTATTGCTTCTGCTAATTTAGAGATTGGCATGGTTTGTATCCATACTTTTCCAGGGCCTGTTAATTTTGAGAAGAATAGTCCTTCTCCAAATAATATGTTTTTAGCTCCTTTAACTCTTTCAATATCGAAGTCAACTGTTTCTTCCATTGCTGCAATGTGTCCCGGATCAACTAATAATTTTTCTCCAGGTTGCAAGTCTTTTTCAATAACTTCTCCATCGATTTCTAAAAATACTATTCCATTACCGGTGAATTTTTGAAGAACAAAACCTTCTCCACCAAATAATCCTGCTCCAAGTTTCTGTTTAAAGTAAATGTCAACATCAACACTATCTTCAGCCGCTAAAAATGCATTTTTTTGACCGATGATTGTATTTGATCCATTTAGTCTAATTGGCATGATTTTACCGGGTGTGCATGCTGAAAAGCCTACTTTTTCATTATCAGATTGAGCAGTAAAGAAATTTAAAAATATTGTATCTCCAGCTAATGCTCTTCCAAGTCCTTTCAGGAGACCTCCACCAGTATTGGTGTCCATTTTCATGTTGGAAGTCATAAATGCCATTGCTCCAGTTTCATTTTTCATGGTTTCTCCTTGTTGTAATGTGCAGATTACAATTGGGAAGGAACCTCCTTTTATTTCATATTCCATTTATTATCACCTAATTCTTAATAGGATATTTAATCATATATAATTGGATATGATTTCCTTTCATTTTTCATCGCAATATTAAATATGGATGAAGAATATAGTTTAATAAGTAACATTAATTTATTAAGGAAAACGATAATATGGTTGAAACTTTTGTTTTTGGACATAAGAGTCCTGATAGTGATTCAATTACTTCAAGTTTAGTAATGGCTAACTTAGAAAATGAATTAGGTAATAATGAAGCTAAAGCTTACAGATTAGGAAATATTAACAAGGAAACAGAATTTATTTTAAATTATCTGGGTATTGAAGCACCGGAATTATTGGAAAATATTGAAGATGGCGCTAATGTTATTTTAGTTGACCACAACTCCCCTGCCGAATCTGTTGATAATCTGGAAAATGCAAATATTTTGAAAGTTGTTGACCACCATAAATTAGCATTGGAAACTTCTTATCCATTATTTTTAAGATTCGAACCTGTCGGTTGTACCGAAACAATCTTATGCAAATTATATGAAGAAAATGGTGTTGAAATTTCAAAAGAGATTGCAACTTTGATGTTGTCCGCCATCATTTCAGATACTTTGCTTTTAAAATCTCCAACAACCACTGAAGACGATAAGTTAGCGGTTGAAAAACTCGCAAAAATTGCGGAAATTGACGCTGAAGAATATGGTTTGGAAATGCTTAAAGCAGGAACTGATTTAAGTAGTTTCACAATCGATGAAATTTTAGCGCTTGACGCAAAGCAAATTGACTTTAAGGATGTTAAATCAATTGTAAATCAGGTAAACACTGCTGATATCAATGATGTAATGGCAATGAAGGATGATTTGGAGGCAGGAATGAACAAAATCATTGAAGATGAAGATTTGGATTTGTTCATGCTTTTAATTACCGATATTGTAAACAGCAACTCCCAAGTAATTGCCCTGGGTAAAGATGCATCTTTGGTTGAAAAAGCCTATGGAGTGACATTAGAGGATAATACAGTTTTACTCGAAGGCGTTGTTTCCCGTAAAAAACAAGTAGTGCCTATTATGACTGAAAATGCTTAAAGTATTACTAAAATTTTGCAAATTATTCAATTTTGCATAAATATTTATAAATGATAACTTGATAAAATAATACATAAGATGTATTTTTAATACGTCTCTAATCAAACCCTTTATAGGGATTTTAAAAAAAGCATAGTTATAAAAAATGCTCAAGCATTAAACAAAATTAGAAACTAACATTTAATTATGCTTTTTTTTCTTATTTTTACAATATTTTTTTAAAGGTGTTAAAATGAAAACACTTGAATGGGAAGACAATAAACTAAAACTCATTGATCAAAGAAAACTTCCTGATGAGCTAACCTATGTGTACTGTGATAACTATCAGGATGTTATAACAGCAATTAAAAATATGACTGTGCGTGGAGCTCCGGCCATTGGAGTATCAGCTGCTTTTGGAATGGCACTTGCGGATATTGCAGGTGTTGACTTGGATAAGGCTGCAGTTGAGATAAAGGCTGCAAGGCCAACTGCCGTTAATTTATTTTGGGCTGTAGATAGAGTTCTAAAAAGCGATGATGCTCTTGCAGAAGCGCTTAAAATGTATGAAGAGGATATGGCAACAAACAGGGCCATTGGAAAATATGGTGCTCAAATAATTGATGATGGAGATACAGTTTTAACTCACTGTAATGCAGGAGCTCTTGCTTGTGTTGATTATGGAACTGCATTGGGCGTATTTAGGGCAGCAAGAGATGCTGGAAAAAATATCAATGTAATCTGTGATGAAACCCGTCCACGTGGCCAGGGTGCAAGTTTAAGCGTTTGGGAAATGCAGCAGGAAAACATTCCTGTGAAATTAATTCCGGATGTGGCTTCAGGATTTCTAATGTCACAAGGAAAAATCGATAAGGTTGTGATTGGTGCTGATAGGATTGCAAAAGGCGGTGTTGTAAATAAGGTTGGTTCATTTATGGTAGCACTAGCTGCAAAGCATCACGATATTCCATTTTATGTTGCGGCTCCTTACTCTACTTTTGACAATGAAATCAATATCTATGATACTGTTATTGAGGAAAGGGACGGTGATGAAGTAAGGTATTATGGAGGTGCAAGAATCTGTCCTGAAGGCACTGAAGTAATTAACCCCGCTTTTGACATTACTCCCAAGGAACTGATTACTGGCATCATCACTGAAAAGGGAATTATTGATCCAATTTAATTATAAATTTATTTAAACAATAATTTTCAAATAATTATATAACATATAATGAGGGTTTGAAATGGAGATAAAATATAATAAACAGGAAAAATTGCCTCCTTTGATTGAGGATTTAGTTAATGAGTTAACAAAAGACGATTTTGTTCATTTTAAGATATTATGTGCAAATGAGGTTCATCATTTTCACAAGGAAGATGATACTGTAATTGAGTTTCAATTAACCTATGTAAAAGAAACCAGGCCTAATGGTGATATGTTGTATATCGCTTATCCGGATATTTTCAGAGTTAAATTATATAGGGATTTAGCACAATATCTTGAAGATGAAAAGAAAGCTGACGCTTTTGAAGATTCTGATTTATGGACCGGTAATAGGATTATTTTCTAATTACCATTCTTTTTTTTTAATTTTCGCTGACTTTCCCATCGATGGCCACATGCCATTCATCAGGGGATATTGATTTGACTTTTCGACAATTTATTATTTCCACTTTTTTTCCGACGTTTTCACATGCATTCTCCAGACGTTTTATTCCCTGTTCATATGAATTGGAGAACTCATAATAGTTGATTGTTCCGCCATCTTCAATTAAATCAACAGCAACATCAAGGAAAGTATAGGCAAGGCCTGGAAGATTCATGATTATTCTATCAAATTTGCAGTTAAATGACTTTGCAACTTCCCTTACATCGCCGCAACATGGTTTTATGGAACCTTTCAGTTTGTTCAAGTGAATATTTTCCTTCAAATATTTGATTGCTGTTTCGTTGATGTCAACTGCAGTTATCTCAACATTTTTATTTCGAGCTATGACGATTGGGAATGGTCCTATCCCACAGAACATGTCCAATATTTTTTCACCATCACTAACGCTTTCCATTACACGTTTTCTTTCAGTTGCAAGTCTTGGTGAAAAGTAAACCTGTCGAACATCCAGTTTCAAACGAGCACCATGCTCCTTGTGAATTGTAATCGAATCGTCTGTTCCTGCCAAAAATTCCAAATCGCGAATGCGTATTGTTCCTTTGATTGCACTCTTTTTCATGTAAACTGCCTTTCTTTTTGTAAACTTATATGCTGCCTCTCCAATTATTTGCCTTTTATCATACAAATTGTCTGGAATTTCTAAAATTATGACGTCTCCAATTGTATCAAAGGAGGTTTTCAACTCTTCAATTTCCTCGGGGGTCAGGTCATTTTCAAGCAATTCAGAAAAGCTATGGGCTACTTTTTTCATTGGTTCCAATTCAACATCAACAATCTCATGGCCTTCAACATCTTCGTTTATTGGAATGTATCCGAATTCATTGTCTGTTTTAATTCGGAAATCCATGCTCATCATGCCGTTTTCCATTAGTTTTATGCGAGTGTCATTTAGTTGTTTCAATGGAACTTTTACACATTTCATAAAATTTATTATGTTTAAATTATTATATAATGTATATGTTTTATTTAGTGGGTTTAGGATTATTTGATGAAAAGGACATATCTTTAAAAGGATTGGAATGTTTAAGAAATGTTGATAAAATTTATGCTGAATTTTTCACATCCAGACTTTTCGGTTCCAGTTTTGAAGCTATTGAAAAGCTGATTGGAAAAGAAATTGAGGTTTTGGTTAGAAATGAGGTTGAAGAGGAACATAAGTTTATTGATGAGGCTAAAACTCAAAACGTTGCTTTGGTCACTGGTGGTGATCCGTTAATTGCAACAACACACAGCGATTTTTTAGTTCAGTGTTCAAAAAAGGGAATTGATTATGAAGTCATTCACGGATCTTCAATTTTATCCTCTGCACCTGCTATTTCCGGTCTTCAAGGCTATAAATTCGGTAAAGTAACAACAATTCCATTCCCTGATTATAATTTCTATCCAAAGTCTCCTTATGAAGCCATTGAAGAAAATTTAAAAATGGATTTGCATACCTTAGTCCTGCTTGATATACAAGCCCACAAAGACCGCTATATGACTGTAAATCAAGGTTTGGAATATTTGATGAATATTAGAAATGACCTTGACCGTGAAGGCTTAATCGATGAAGATACATTGGCCATGGGTATTGCTCGTGTTGGTTCAAAAGATGTTTGCGTTAGGGCAGGTAAGATTTCCGAATTGATTGATTTTGATTTTGGAGGACCTCTTCACTGTATTGTAATTCCTTCAAAACTTCACATTGTCGAAGCGGAATATTTGGTCGAAATTGCTGGAGCCGATAAAAGCATCCTTGATGACGTTTAATTTATGAAAATTTACTATCAAAGTTGTTTTTTTATAGTTTCCAATGCAATAAAATGGTTTAAAAGATTTTAATGGTTGTAAAATAATTTAATTTTGTCTCTTATTGATATGTAAATTTATTTATATCGATATTGATTTATTTTCATATATGGTTATCTTAACTTATATTTTAATCAATTGTATCTCTTATTTTTATTTAAAAAATGAATTTTCTCTTAAAAAATAGTACATTGTTAAAATCAGCTTGAAAAATTAATTTTTAAAAAAAGGGGGAGTTTTGGAAGTAGTGTTTTACTTCTACTTCCTAAATGAAACATATTCTAATCATTTTGGAGATTATAAAATGGTTGAATTGTGTCATGTACAAATATGAAATTTAATTCACATCGTATAATACTTATGGTTTACTATTATATAAATGTTTTCATTTGATTAAGTTAATATATGGTTATGGATATAATCTTATTCACACAGGTGGTGATTTAATGGATAATAATAAAAAGATCATAATTGCCGTCATTGTTATTGTAGCTGTTTTAATTATAGGTCTTGCTGCAGTAATGCCAAATTTTGGTAAGGAAAAGGCTAATTTAACAATGAAAAGCAATGATACAATAAATCAGGGTGAATCAATTAAGCTTAAACTCACTGATGTTAATGGAACACCAATTGAAAATGAAACAGTAAATGTTACTTTGACTGATGAAAACGGAACAACGGAGGAAAAGGTAGCGGTCACAAATAAGAAGGGAGTAGCTAAGGTGGATGTGGCTGATGAAGAGCCTGGAAATTATACTGTTGAGTGTACATTTGAGGGTAATGACAATTTCACGGAGGATACAATAACCGAAGAGGTGGAAATTGTTGAAGAGGATTCATCTGAAAGTTCCCCAGATGAGGACATAGATTATGGGGCATTTTACAGTGAACAGGAGGGCAGAACGATTTACACCGGTGAAATTCATTACGCCCCTGACGGACATAGATACAAACATTTAGGATATAATGAATGGGAAATGTTGGATTAGTCTCCTATTTCCAATCTTTTTTTTAAAAAGTGTTGTATGGAGTTTGACTCCATAATCAACATATTTTGTGCCTCGTAAGCGAATTCATAAGAGAGACATGGCTCTTTCAGATTTTTAAAATCAACATTCAACACTATTGAGTATGATTTCAAAAAATATTATCAGAATTCAACTAAATCATTAATTCATATTAATATTCATTTACATGTCTTAAAATGCTGTGAAAAGACACTAAAACATTTATTAACCAGTATGTGCAATTTAATTGTATGTCTAAAAACAAACGTGTAACAATTAGCATCAATAATGACATTGACTTGAATTTTCGCAAATTAGCCTCAAATAAGATGTTATTTAAAACAGGTTGGTACTCAAAAGCGGTTGAAGAGGCGATGTTATTGTGGATTGAAAAAGAGAATAAATAAAATTTTTTTCTCCTTTTTTTCTTTTTTTAACATTAACTATTTAAATTAAACTCGACTTATTTATTATTATAGAGTGGTGTTAAAATGGAAAGTGATGAATTTAGAACTGTTCGAGTTTATACTAAAAAGTATAATAGTAAGGACAAAGACGGCAACCCCGTTGAAAAGGAATCTAAACAAAAGCAAGTAAGTCTCAAAAAAGAAGACCCATTTGAAGATAATGAATTAGTTAAAGTATTGGCTCAAAAAGAATATGAAGATTTGGTTGAAAATCAGTTCTCAGATGAAAAATTAGAAGAATTTGACCAAATCATTAAGGATAAGGATAATGAAATTGCTCTTCTAAAAGAACAGATTCAAACTCTTAAAGGATCATTTTTTGATGATGTGGATTCCCTTAAAGAACAACTCAGTGATAAGGACGAACTCTTGAAAGCCAAGGATGAAATCCATGAGTTAAACAAAAAAATCACAAAAATTGATGATGAAAGAGTAGCTATTTTTAAGGAACTTGATTATAAAAACAGGATGATTCTTGCATATAATGTGGAACTTAACAAATCAATTCTAAATGCCATAAATGTCGTAATTGATGAAGCAAGGGACAACATTAATAGGCGCAACGCCCAACTTGCAGAAGGCTTGGAAAAATCAATAGAAAAATCAAAGCATGAAGTCAACGAGAAGAATAAGGCCATTGCATATGATATAAAAACCACTGTCGAAGACATGAACGAGCAAATCAGAAATACCGGCACCATCAAAATGATTCTCAACAAACATAAAATCAATCTGAAAGTTCCTGTCGATGATTTGCTAAAGCCGTTTGAATTTGATTTTGATGCTGAACAATTGCTTGCAGGACACGCATTGGAACTGGATGCCTCTGAAATATTAAAAGAGGTAATGCCAAAACTTCCAGAGCCATTTTCCAAATATATTGACACTCTCGATGATGAGGATGCTCTTGAAACCATTGAGATTTCATCAAAAAAAGAGGATTAGGTCATGAGAACATTTAATTCAGGTAAGATTTCCTTTAAATATCCTGATTCCTGGGAAGTTGAAAAGGCAGATATTCTATCTAATCCGGATTGTATTGCAACATTGTCCAAAGGTGAAGATAATCTTATAAATGCAGTCATGTTTCCAACTGCCACAAATCTTGATGATTATAAGGTTTTCATGGAAGATGCAATTTCAGATGATGGTGGGGTGATAATATCCTCAGATTTTACCCAAATTGCAGGAAAGGACTCAATTAAGCTTCATGCAAATATGGACACTCCGGAAATCAATTTTGATATTCACACATATGTATTCATAGAAGGCGGCAATATCTATATTTTTGAGATGAGAACCCTTGATATTTCAGGAGAATCTGAAAGGGAATTCCGCAATATAATTGATTCCTTTAGAATAGCTGTGTAAATTCAAGCAGGTAATCCATACAGGTTCTGTCAAGTATTTTTAAGGTTGAGATATTTTGTGGTGTTGTTCCTGAACGTTCCTCTACAAGATTTCTCAAAGATCTGTTTTTCATGTGTGCATGGATTTCCTTTATTACAAACTCCATATTTTCTATATTTTTTTGCTCCAGGTCTTCCTGTGAGATTTCTTCATAAATAGGATATGTATTTAAGTCATATGATTTTGTTGGAGTTTGCAAGACATTTAGATGGCTGTAATAATTTGCGGAATCAGCTAAAAATCCATCAATGCCCATATAAGTCAATATTGGCATGAATGAAACTTCAGTAAATGGAAATATGAAGTAACTTGTTTTTTTGGCTTCTTTTTTAAGGGAAACTACAAGTTCAACAAGGTCTCTTGGATTGGTTAATAGTGCATCTCCATTGGCTATTATAAATCCATTGTATCCTATTTCTTCCAGTTGCTTTAGACAGTCGATTCTTAAATCAACATATTTTGATCCCTGGATAACTGCAATGTCACATTCGTTAACATTTTCACGAGCGAGTCTTAAAGTCTCTTTAACGTTAAATTCAGCAATTTCTCTGTCTATATTGTATGCAGATCCTTCATTTGGAGCAATTTTCAAATCTTTTTTATAAAATAGCTTTGGAGTTAGGTCTCCATCAATTTTTCCAACTCTTCCAGGGCCGTCATGTGATTTGATTTCGAATTTTTTAATCATTTGATTCATCCTATTCATTGTTAATTATTATTTTGTTTTTAAGGTTAATAAAAATTTTTTAAAAAGTGTAATCTTTTAGGTTACACTAGCTAAAATTTTAGTAACCTTTATATATGAACTTTTAAAGAATATTAGTATGGATTTGAGGAAAATAATCCTATGATTATCCGAGGTGTGTTTTCAATGTCTATTATAAATCGATTAAAATCTCTATTTACTGGAGAAAAAGATAATGAAGAAAAAGACATCAGTAATGATGTATCAAACACATCTGATGATGTCCAAGTTACATCTTCACAAATTGTAAACGATGATGTCGTTTCCGGTACTAAAACTACTGTTCCTAGAGATGATGTAGTTAAAGCGGAACCTGAAGACGACAAAAAAGATTTAACTTTTAAAAGTGACATCGAAACTTTAGAAGAAACTGCTGAACCTGAAGAAATTGTGGAAGAAGTTGAAGAAGCTCCTGAAGCAGTTGAAGAAATTGTGGAAGAAGTTGAAGAAACTTCTGTTGAAGAAGAAGCAGTTGAAGAGGCTTCTGAAGATAATGTCGAAGAAGTTAAAGAAGATTTAAACAAAAAAGAAACAAAGAGAGATACTATGACTTTATTGACTGATAAAGAATTATTAACTGATAGTAATCGTGATCCAGATTTCACTGCTGAATTTATTGACGCAGGTATTGAAACTGTAAAACACTGTTTCCAATGTGGTACTTGTAGTGGTAGTTGCCCATCTGGAAGAAGAACTCCGTACAAAGTAAGACAAATCGTCAGAAAATGTTTATTAGGATTAAAAGATGAAGTAATCACTGACGACGCTTTATGGATGTGTACTACTTGTTACACTTGCCAAGAAAGATGTCTTAGAAGTGTTAAAATTGTAGAAATTATCAAAAAAGCACGTAACATTGCAGCTCATGCTGGTTACATGGCAAAACCACACAAAATGACTGGTGTATTTGTATTAAATACTGGTCATGCTGTACCTATTAACGATGCTGCTAAAGCTTTAAGAGTAAAAATTGGTCTTCCAGAAGTACCACCTACTACTCATGCTTATCCTGAAGCTTTAGAAGAAGTACAAAAATTATGTAAAATTACCGCTTTTGATGAATTAATCGGTTACGATGAAGCAACAGGCGGATTAAAAGAATAGATTTATTAGGAGAGTTATAATATGGAAATTGCATACTTCTTAGGTTGTATCATGAACAACCGTTATCCTGGTGTTGAAAAAGCAACCAGAAAATTATTCGAAGCATTAGATATTGAATTAAAAGACATGGAAGGAGCATCTTGTTGTCCAGCTCCTGGTGTATTCGGTTCTTTTGATGAAGAAACCTGGGCTACCATTGCAGCTCGTAACTTAACTCTTGCTGAAGACATGGGTGCTGACATTATGACCGAATGTAACGGATGTTTCGGTTCATTATTTGAATGTAATCATATCTTACAAGAAGATGAAGAGAAAAAAGCTAAAATTAACGCTAACTTAGCTGAAATCGGCAGAGAATACAAAGGTACCGTAAATGTTAAACACCTCGCTCAAATCTTAAGAGATGATGTTGGATACGAAAAATTAGCATCCTTAATCGAAAAACCTTTAGACTTAAATGTTGCTGTTCACTACGGTTGCCACTTCTTAAAACCTACCAAAACTATTGGTATTGAAGATCAAGCTGAAAACCCATCTATCTTAGATGACCTTGTTGAAATCACTGGTGCTAAATCAGTTGACTACAAAGATAAAATGATGTGCTGTGGTGCAGGTGGAGGTTTAAGAGCTAGAGATTTAGATGTAACTACTAGTTTCACTAAAGAAAAACTCGAACACATGACCGAAGCTGGAGTAGATGCAATTGTTAACGTATGTCCTTTCTGTCACATGCAATTTGACCAAGGTCAAACTGAAGTAAATGAAAAATACGGAACTGACTTTGCATTACCTGTATTCCACTTAGCTCAATTATACGGATTAGCTATGGGATTATCAGCTGAAGAATTAACCTTCGATGCTCAAAAAATTGATGCAACTCCTGCAATCAAAAAAGCATTAGGTGAATAGATTCGATAAAGGATTTTTAAATCCTTTTCCTTTTTTATTTTTTAGGCATTGAAAAGACATTTCGGATAGTTATCATTTCCTATGATAACTTTTTTTTATCATTATTTTTTTTGTTTTAGTTCATGCGAATAGTTCGCAAGTATATTTATATATGATTAATAAGAAAAAAATAACTATTAATATATATGAGGTGTAATTATGTTTGTAGCAACATTAGATGGTATTTTTAAATATTCTGACCTTCCTGAAGAATATGAGCCATATGTACAATTTAAAGCAACAATCGATAAAAGAGAACTTAAACCAACAGATGAAATTGCAATTTTAAACATTGCTGGAACTTCCACTCATCATGTTTTATTCTTGGATTCATACTCTAGCACTGCAGAAATTGAAAAAGAATTAAGGGATGCTGATGCAAAAATCAATCACACTACCTTAAAAATCATAGGTGGACATTTATGAGTTTACCCTGTGAACAGAATTGGTTAATTCTTCAGCATTTAATTTCTGACTTAAGCAAAAAGGAATATGAAATTCCAAGTGGAATTAACCGTGAGATGGGATTAATCAGATCATCAATTAGTTCTTATAAAAGAGATCCTTCCCATCCTGATTTGATTAACGGTTTGGCTCAGGCTGAAATGTCCTTAAACAATATTCAGAGCACTCTTTTGACTATTGCTGAAGAAGAGGGTGATGAATATACAGATTATTGGTTTGATTTATTAAAGCAAGTCATGCAAGGTAAAGAAGTATTTGAATTTGCAGATTCCAGATCAAAATTCCTCGTCAACGCGCCTCCGGGTTTAACTACCGGCAGGATTAATTTAAAAAATGCATTGGCAGAGGAAAGAGTGCAGGAAATTGCAGAATGGAATGGTCTCATTATTGAATTTAATGATGATGTTACTATAGAATTACATGGAGATAAGCCTGACCTTCAGGCGGGTTTAAAAGAAATGGGATCTTTCTTTTTAGAGCAACAAGGTGATTAAATGACTAAAATTTTAGCTATAAGTGATATTCACGGTGAAGAAAACGAAAATTTATACACATATTTGAAAAATAATGACATTGATTTAGTTTTAATTCTTGGAGATATTACTAATTTCGGACCTTTGGACTTTGTAGGAACATTCATTGATAAAATTGCGGAATGTGGTGTTGATGTAATTGCCATTCCGGGTAATTGTGATCCTAAGGGTATTTGTAATGCTATTAATGAAGTATCATTCTGTCTTCACAATAACATTATTGCTTATGGGGACGCTATATTGTTTGGATACGGCGGCTCTAATGAAACTCCATTCAATACTCCTGGAGAAATCCAAGACAATAAAATCTATGGGGATGTCTTTGAATTATTAGCTAATTATGACTATGTATACAATACTGATGTTCCTAAAGTAAGAATATTGGCCACTCATGCTCCGCCATATAATACTGAAGCAGATAAAATGGAAAATGGAGAACATGTGGGCAGTTCCGGAATCTTAAAATCAATTCATGAATTTGAACCTGAAATCAATGTTTGTGGACATATTCATGAAGCCAGATCACTTAGTAAAATTGGGAAAACTACTGATGTAGCAAATCCCGGAATGCTTAAGGATAATGGTGCCGTTTTAATTGATGTTAAAGACGGCTCAAATTATGATATAAGCTTAGTTTCTCTAGATGAATAGACTATTCATCTCTCTTTTTTTATTATTTTTCGAATCTTTCAAAATCAAATAACAAATTTTATTTAATATTATTATAAAATATTCTATCATATTTTAATGCAAGGTGTTATTATGATTTGGATTACTAGTGATGTTGATGGCGAGGTGTACAAAGAACCTTTTTCTAAAGGCATTTTGTCCCGTTCACTTAATATAGCGGATATTGGATCTCAAAGAGCTCATGAAATTGCTAGCAATATTGAAACTGATTTAATAAATGATGGAGTTAATGAAATTGCCAGTTATGAGTTGGCCAAAGTGATTTTAAAACATCTTGAAGCTATTGACCCATCTATAGCTAAAAAATATAAAAATTGGAGATTGCTTAGAAAATCTAAAAAACCTCTGATTATTTTGATTGGTGGTGCTTCAGGTGTAGGTACCTCTTCAATGGCTTTTGAATTAGCCAGCAGGCTTAGACTAAAAAACCTCATAAGTACCGATATGATTCGGGAGGTCATGCGTAAGATAGTTTCTAAAGAGTTAAGTCCGGTAATCCATAAATCCAGTTTTGATGCGCATGAAAGCATAAGGACTCCATCCATTCGCATAGATAATGTTATTGAAGGATTTATCAGCCATGTGGATGTTGTAAATGTAGGTATTGAAGCCATTATAGAGAGATCTGTAAAAGAAGGTATCAGCACTATCATTGAAGGAGTTCATGTTGTTCCGGGATTTATTAGGAAAGATTTAATGGAGAACAATAATATTATTATATTTACTTTGATTGTTGATGATGAGGAATCCCACAAACAAAGATTCTATTCAAGATGCAGACAGCCTTGGGTAAAAAGATCCCTTGAGCGATATATGGATAATTTCGATACAATTAGAAAAACTCAAAATTTTTTAATCGAACAAGCAAAAATTCATGATTCTCGTATTATTGATAATGTGGATATTAATCAAACCATAGAGATTATGGTTAATGATATTCTCGAAGAATTTGGAGGTATGGAGAATGTTGAACAAGAAAGTTAAAGAAATAATGACCACTGATGTTATTACAACAACAAGTGATATTGATGTCGTATATGCATTTGAAAAGTTAATGGAACATAAGATTAGCGCCCTTCCTGTTGTGGATGGGGATAAACTAATTGGGATTATAACTGCAACTGACGTTGGTCATAATTTAATTTTAGATAAATATGAATTGGGAACAAGTGTTGAAGAAATCATGATTAAACCTGTTGTTACTGTTTCTCCTGAAGACAGTATTGAAAGTGCAATTAAAATCATGAAAGATGGTGTTTCATCTTCAGGCATATTAAATCAGCTTCCAGTTGTTGAAGATGAAAAGTTAGTTGGTATTATTTCAGATGGAGATATAATTCAGGAAATTTTCTAATTTTACCAATTAATTTTTTTCATTTTTAATTTTTATAGGTTTTTAAGCAGTTACTATAATTTTATTTTTTTCTAGAAATAGTTGTTTTTTTAATTATTTTCATATTACTGTAATATTTTTTATTTCCAGTATCTGGTTTTTGATAACATTTATATAAGATTAAAGCTATATATTATTAGTGGCTAGACCGGAGGGTTAGGGGTCCTCTGTAAGCACACACCCCCTTTGGTGCGGTCGAAGTTCAAAAGGCGGCTTTTTGATGAAGTATGAGCCTAGAAAAACAACATAGAAACCTCGTCCTACAGGATTGGTGGTGGTGAAATTTTTACTGGAGGGTAAGAATCAGTCATCTTAGGTATAGGAACGGGTCAGGCCCGGAAGGGAGCAGCTTTACTATTAACATTTCAATGCTTGTAGAATCCCGGGGTGGAGTTGGGTTTTTAGATAACTTATATTTTTGAGATTAGTCCACTTTTGAACATGCCATTTAATAAAATAATTAAGTTTATAAATAAGTTTTTACTATATAATTTATTATACTGTTTTTTCATATGTCGGGATGGCCCAGCCTGGTACGGCGTCGGACTGCTAATCCGATGGTCTTATGACCTCCGGGGTTCAAATCCCCGTCCCGGCGTTTTTAATATTATTTATCTATTTTTTGGTTATGATCGTATTCCAATCCTATTGGACATGCATGAACCATCACATATTTGACTTCGGGAACCTTTTCAAGGATATTATTTTGAACCACATGTACAATTTTATGTGATTCCTCTAAGGTCATATTTCCGTCAAGTTCAATGTGTAAAGCTACTGTGGCATATGCTCCGAGGTAATTTATTTTTATATTATGCGCATTCTTAGCATAGGGGGTGCTGTTTGCGGCGATTCTTATTCTTTCCAATAAGTCTTCTGAAGGGACTTTTCCCATAATATTGTCAATGTTTTCTTTTCCAATGTCATAAGCAGTTTTTAAGATGAAAAATCCAATTACCAATCCGATTATTGGATCTAAAATCGGATATCCTATATTGGAAACTACTACTCCTACCAATATTGCAATTGATGAAAATATATCGGTTCTTTGGTGTTTACCGTCCGCAATGATTGCCGGGCTTTTAATTTGTTTTCCTAAATTAATTATATAATTACTAACGGCCAAGTTAACAAAGATGCCAATGACTGCCATTATGGCCGCTAATGTGTCTGGCACAGTAATGAGTGAAGGATTTATGATTTTTTCAATAGCCCCTTGCATAATTTCCCATGCAACAATAACTAAAAATATCACTATTATTAGTCCGCTTATTGCTTCTGCACGACCATGCCCTATAGGATGTTCGCTATCAGCCGGTTTTTGGCCGATATAAAAGCCAATGTAGGCAATGATTGATGTAGTGACATCAGATAATGTGTGGGCTCCTTCTGAAATTAAAGCATAACTTCCGGATATTGCTCCAACAACAATATTCAGCACTGTTAAAATAGAATTTGCGAGTATTGCTACTCTAACTGCTTTTTTCCCTCCTTTTTGGCGAAACTCATCCATTCACAACACGCTCTTCTAAAATATCCATAGCCTTTTCAATATTTTCATAGGAATTTGCATAGGACATACGTACATGGCCTTGTCCATTAGTTCCAAATGCGCCGCCCGGAACTGTTATTACTCCTGCTTTTGCAGCTTTAGTCACGAAATCTTTATCCTCTATTTTTGGGAATACATAAAATGCCCCTTCAGCATTAACGGTTTCGTATCCCATTCCATTTAAACGTGAAACTATCAGGTCCCTTCTTTTTTTGAATTCATTGACCATTTTTTCAACTTCATCTTGAGGGCCGGTTAATGCCTCATATGCTCCTCTTTGTGATGTTGTACTGGCACATGCGATGTTATATTGATGTATTTTAAGCAGTTCTTCAGTGAGGTCTTCGTTTGCTGTTAAATATCCAATTCTAAGGCCTGTCATTGCATAAGTTTTTGAAAATCCATTTAATGTAATTACATTATCACTGTATTTTGCAGGTGAATAATGTTTTTTATCATAAATTATTTTTTCATAAATTTCATCAGAAATTATCAGAAAATCATGATCCATTGATAAATCAGCAATTGCTTTTATGTCTTCTTTTTCCATAACTGCGCCAGTTGGATTTGAAGGTGAATTTAAAATAATGGCTTTTGTGTCTTTGGTTATTTTTTCACAGACATCTTCTGCTTTTAATTTAAAATCGTTTTCCATTTTACAGTCTACAGGGATTATTGTACCTTCGGCTATTTTTACGCAGGCTTCATAAGATAAGAAGCTGGGATTTGGAAGGATGACTTCATTTCCTTTTTCTATAAACGCCTGAGCACACATGAATAAGGCTTCACTCGCCCCTACTGTGACAATAATATTGTCCGGATTTGTATTTATGTCATTTTCATTTTTGAATTTTTTCACTATTTCTTCCCTAAGTTCAATATTTCCTTTATTTGAAGTGTAATGAGTATCATTTTCATCAATTGATTCTTTCATTGCATTTTTAATATTTTCTGGAACATTGAAATCAGGTTCACCAATACCTAAGTTAATTGCATCAGGATTAGTTACCTCAAACATTTTTCTTATCTGTGACAATTCAATTGATTTTATTCTACTTGCTGGATTTATCATAAATTTACCTCACTAATATATTATATTAATTATTATAGTAAAAATTATTTTTTCTAGTAATTATTTTTCACAGGATCCACAATTGTAACATGGGGATGTTTCACACCATGGGGTCTGCTTCAAATTTTTCAATCTTCTATTTTCTGTTTTTAAGAATCTTTCATCTATGCCCACATCAATATTGTTCCATGGCAGTTCATCATCAATATCATATTCCGGAATTTTTTCTTTCCACTCTTTTAGTGTGGGCTTTTTTGTCAATGATTTTTCAATAAGTTCACCAACATCACTATTTCCACAAGACAATATATATTGAATTAGTCCTTTTTTAGGACTTTCGCACCTAATGTTATAATTCTTCATTTCGCGCTGAATGTATCTTGTTTTATTTTTAATATCCTTAAAATCGTATGGCTCCCATTGCAGAGGAGTGTGGGGTTTTGGAATTAGAGGGTTTACACTAAATTTCACATTCCGAATGCTGTAATGTATATCAGCTATTTTTTTCATATATTCCACTAATTCTTTGATGTCATCTAAACTTTCACCAGGAATTCCAATTAAAAAATATAATTTGATTTTAAAGTCAAGATTTACCGCATCTTGTATTACTGTAAAAATTTTTTCATCCAGTAAATCTTTGTTGATAACCTTCCTGAGATTTGATGTTGATTCGGGTGCAAGGGTAATTGTCTTAAGTCCGCTTCTTTTTAAGGTTTTTAATGTATCATATGTAATTGATTCAATCCTAAGCGAAGGTGTTGAAATTTGAAAACCCTCTTTTTCAAGATTTGTGGTAAGTTCCTTCAACTGACTGTAATCAGAAACCGCAGCACCTATTAATGTAATCTTGTCCAGCCCTGTTTTTTTCCGGGTTGTAACTGCAATGTCGATTAGCTTTCTGTAGTCTGTTTCACGCATTGGCCTATAAAGATATCCTGACATGCAGAATCTGCATCCCCGTGTGCAGCCCCTTGAAACATTTAACATTATCGTGTTGTTAAATATTGTTTGGTGATTTCCATCATCGCTCTTGCTGATTATCGGTTCAGTAATGTGGTAGGCGTTATCCATATCATTAACTAATGACATTTTGGTTTTATTGTCAAATTGGGGAATGTAAATGCCAGGAATTTTTAAATAGCTTTCTAAATCTTTTTTGGAATTTTTATATTCATCGATAAATTCATTTATGGTGTTTTCCCCTTCGCCAATTATAAAAAGATCGATGTAGTCTGATAGGGGTTTTGGATTGGCTGTTGGAGATGGGCCTCCTGCAATAATCAAGGGGTCATCATCTCCACGATCTTTTCTTTTAAGGGGGATATTTGACTTTTTAAGTAATTCTAAAACATTAAAATAATCCTCTTCAAACTGTAACGTAAAGCTGAGTATATCAAAATATTTGGAAGATGTATTTGATTCGATTGATTTTTCATTTGGATAAATTATCCTCTCACACCAAGTATCCTCACGTTCGTTAATCTGGTTGTACAATATATTATACCCTAATGAGGACATTGCCGTTTGATAGATGTTGGGGTAGCACAGGCCGAAATGCACATCAATCTGTTTATGATTTTTAATAATTGTGTTCTTTTCATATAACATTTTATCAGCTTTTTTTGAAAAATCATTGTTTTTTATCTTTCAGTTATTCTTCCTTTATTTTGGCTATAATTGTTTTTATTCAAATCATTTTTTATATGTGGTACAATTTGTCACTGAATTTTTCCGTAACGAGGTTAAATACAATAATTTTATTTATAAAAGATTGGTTCTTTAAAAATTTATTTTTCATCATTCATAAAAATTTTTATTTTAAATTTAACTTATTTAATCTTATATAACAGTATTTTCATTTAAATGGTCTTTTATTTTAATTTTATATAAGATTTCTATCTTTTTTTGCTAATTTACTTTATTTTAAGTTGTTTTTCAATTTTTTAAGTTTTAAAAACATTTAAATAATATTAAAATAAATCTTTATCCACTCATTATGAACTATATGTTTAAGTATATATCATATTTTACTATAAAATTTTCGTAATGAGAACCAAGAGGTGGAAAAATTTCGATTAAAAATAAAACATTAATCATTTCCATTGTACTCATGTTTTTTGTGTTAATAGGAAGCGTATGTGCGATGGAAGTCAGTGATGTTTCAAATACAGAAGATTCAAATTTAACTAATGATAATGTTAGCGCATTATCTCAAGAAAAATTAGAAGTTTCTAGCGTGAATTCTATCTCAGAAACTAATTTAGTTAATTCTCATGATGATAATTTAAACGATTATCCTGGAGATTCACTTTTAAATGCTATCGATGAATCTTATTATGAGGATAATGGGGAAAATGCAGGTCTTGCAAAACAAGATACCAATGAAGCAATTTCTGTTTCAAATGACAATGTAGTATTAGGTAAATACATTGAAGATTCTGATTTATCTGCTTCAGATAAAATTGGAACTGCTATAACTGTAAGAAATATGCATTATAGTACTACTACAGTTTTTAAAGTGGTTTTGCAAGATGTTAACGGCAATTATTTAAAAAAACAGACAGTGTCTTTGAAGGTTAACGGTAAGGAATATACTGGGAAAACCTCTAACAACGGTAATGCATATATTCAAACTGAAACTTTGCCGGTAGGCAAATATGATGTGACCCTAAATTATGGGGGAAATTCAGTTTATGCTCCGGTATCTTTTTTAAAGAAAGCTAAAATTTTACCTTCTCTTGAAGGAAATAATGTAAATAAAGTTTATGGGGAATCCACATATTATACTGTTACTTTTTGGGACATAAGGACTGTTTTAAATAACGCAGATGTAACATTCACTATCGGCAATAAAAAATACACATCCAAAACAGATGCAAATGGTGTTGCCGTTCTTAAAGAAGACCTCAAACCAGGTAAATATTATGTAACTGCGGTTAATCCGCTCTCAAATGAACAGATTACAAATAAAATTATTGTTCAAAAGGATACAACAAATATCAAGGGGGACTCACAGGTTTATGTTCCTATCAATAATTATTGTTATTATTATTCAGTTGTTGTAACTTCTAATCATGGCACTCCTGTAAAAAACAGTAAAGTATCTTTCAGTATTGCAAACAATACATTATCTGCAAACACTGATGGGTATGGAAAAGCCACTGTTCTTATTCCTACCTTAGCAAAAGGTACTTACAATATTTCTTACACCTTTGACGAAAATGATTATTATTATTCCTCAAATTCATCAGGAAAAATATCATTTGTTAATCCGTCAACTAAATTCAGTGCTTCAAATTTAAAAATGAAATACAACGATGGATCCAAGTTCAGTGTAACATTTACAGATAATTCAGGCAATCCTTTAGCTGATAAGAATATTACCTTCATTTTAGATGGAAAATTCTATTCAAGCAAAACAAATTCAAAAGGTGTTGCTACTTTATCAATAGGTAAATTAAAACCGGGTACTTATAAAATTAAGTATATATTTTCATCTGACACTTCAGCGGATTATAATTATGGAAAGAGTAAAATAGTTGTTGATAAACTGTCCATTAATCTCTTTGCTAAAAATTTAGTAATGAAATATAATGACGGTACTAAGTATAAAGCTTATGTTACTGACAGTTCTGGAAAACCTTTAAACGGCATTAAAGTAGTATTCACTATTAATGGTAAGAATTATGAAAGGACTGTCCTTACAAATGGTGTTGCAAAATTAAAAGTTGCTTTACCTGTAGGTTATTATGCTGTAAAATCAACTATTTCAGACTCAATTTACACTGCTAATTCAGTTTCTAAACATATTTTAGTTAATGGAACTAAATTCAGCGCTTCCAATCAGCATGTTGTTATTGGTTATTCAACATCTTTTTCCGTTAAAGTATTAGATGGAGCTAATAAAGCGATTAAAAATTCTGCTGTTACATTTTTAATAGATGGTAAAACATATGCTAAAAAAACTAATTCAAACGGTGTTGCTAAACTTTATTTAGGTGTTTTAAGTAGCGGTGCTCATAAAATAAAATATTACCATGATTCAACTAAGGGTTCATCTAAAATCTATGTTGTTAACCTAGTTACATTAAAACAAGTCATTGCAGCATCTAAATCAGTTAAAAATTATGTTGATGATAATGCAAAATTACCTGCAAAAGTTAAGGTTGGAAAGGTTACTGTAACTGCAGCCGAATATTTGTTTTTGGCTTCAGAAGCAATTGTGAACTTAAATAACCACAAATATTCAAATTTAGCTATTAAAAAGATAACCAGTCCAAGCAAACCTGGTTCTGCAGCAGATCTTGGATACTTAAAGAAATATATTCCTGTAGCAAAGAATCTTGTGACTGCTATTAATAAAAAAGCCAACATGCCAAATTCTTTCAGTTCTAGTGTTGGTAACATTGGTTATGACGGTCTTGTTTATGCGTTTGCTCGTGTTGTTTCACAATATGGTAATGAAGGTTCTCTGCCTTCAAATGTAGAAATTACAACTTTAAGTAGTTACACTATCCCATCTAGCAGTTTAAATTCTAAGAATACCATATCTAACTTGGCTGCTTATTTGGCTGCTTCAACCAATTGTCAAGTTGATAATAGTAAAATTAAGCAGTTAGTTGCTAAGTTAACTAGTGGTCTCACTTCAAAGGTCGATAAAGCCGAAGCAATTTATAACTATGTGCGTGACACAATATCATATAGTTTCTATTATGATACTAAATATGGTGCCGTAGGTACTTTAGATGCCAAAAACGGAAACTGTGTTGACCATTCACACTTGCTTGTAGCTATGTATAGGGCTGCAGGGCTTCCAGCTAGATATGTGCACGGAACTTGTACTTTTACAAGCGGTACATATGGTCATGTCTGGACTCAAGTATTGATTGGAGACACTTGGGTAGTTAGTGATGCAACAAGTGCTAGAAACTCATTTGGAAATGTAGTAAATTGGAATGCAGATTCTTATAGTCTTAAAGGCTATTATGCAAGTATTTCATTCTAATTTTTCATTTTTTATTTTTTTTCTTATTTTCTTTTTTTAAATAGCTAATAATTTATAATAGTTCTAATAAAAGTTTAAACAACTAACAAATTTGGACAATATTATGAATTCGAAAAAATATGATAAAGTGGCTGTTGGAGGAACTTTTGATAAATTCCATGATGGTCATAAGAAATTATTATCCACTGCTTTTGAAATTGCCAATAATGTTGAAATTGGTGTCACTTCCGATGCTTTTGGCGGTTTAAAAGGGGATATTGATTCCTGTAAAGTTAGAATGAAGAATCTTAAATCTTTTTTTAAGGATTATTCTAATTTTATCATTGTTCCTTTGGATGATCCTTATGGGACCACTATATATGATAGTGATTTTGATGCAATTGTGGTCAGTGAAGAAACAGAGCCAACTGCAGTTGAAATTAATAAAATCAGGGTTTCTAAAGGCATGAATCCGATTGATATTGTTGTAGTTAGTTTTGTGTTAGCATATGATGGCACACCTATCTCGTCTACTAGAATTAGGCGCGGTGAAATAAACAAAAATGGTGATGTTATATCTTGACTTCAGAAAATAATCGATATGTTTATATGTTTATTTCGATAATATTATTATAGGACATATTAATTATTCATATTGATAATTTTTATGTAGTATTTGAGGTGGTTATATGGCAGTAAATATAGATTCTAATTTATGTGGACACATTGAAAACTGCCCTGTGCAAGGTTTATGCATTAAACTTTGTGAACAGGGTGCAATCATTGAAGAAGATGGGGATGTAAAAATAGTTCCTGAAAATTGTGATGATTGTGATTTATGCATTCAAAATTGTCCTAATCAGGCAATTTCTAAAGCATGAGGGATTCAATGTTTAATATAGAAAGAAATGGTGAAGAACATCGTAAATTATCCTACAATGATTCAAATTGTGTAGGTTGTGGGATTTGTACTGATGTTTGTCCAACTTCTTCCTTAAGATTGGGTCCTCTTGTACCTATTGCTAGAGGTTTAATTGAAATGGATTTAATCTCAGTAAATGCAGATTCTTGTGTTTTCTGCGGATTATGTTCTGTGGCATGTCCATTTGAGTCATTATCATTAGAAATTAATGGTGAAAATATTAAAAAAATGGGCAATTATCCAGTTTGGGAAGTTGAATCCAAAGTTGACGATGAAGAATGTATTTATTGCGGCAGATGTTATTCAGTTTGTCCTAGAGATTCTATAATCTTTGAAAGAAATCTCCCGGATTCAGTATCTTTAATTAGAGGGGAAATAGCTATTGATGAAGATAAATGTATCTATTGTTCCTTCTGCGCTGATTTATGTCCTGCAGAAGCAATTAACATTACTAATAAACCAACATCCAGTGTTGATTTATTGAATAATTCTATCGAAGTCGACCTTTCAAAATGTGTACAATGTGGTGTATGTAAAAGGGTTTGCCCTGAAAATGCCATTAGGCAAATTTGTTCCACATGTATGTTAAGAGATGAAATTCCAAAACCTGAAATAACTGGTAACACATTCATCGCAGAGGAAACTTGTGTAAACTGTTCTTGGTGTTCTGAAATTTGTCCTGTAGATGCAATTACAGTTACTAAACCATTCGATGGCACATTAGAATTAATTGAAAATGAAGCAGATGAGAAAATCTGTAAAGGAGATTCTTGTCACGCTTGTCAGGATGTCTGTCCATGTAATGCTGTAAGTATTGTTGATGGAAAATCAGTTACTAATTCAGACTTCTGTAACTTATGTGGAGCTTGTATAACTGCATGTCCACAAGATCTTAGAGTTTTAACCAGAACTGATATGAAATTGAATAATATTAATTCAGAATCATGGAATGAAATCTTAAATTCAATAATTGGTGGAAAATAGAGAGTTTAACTCTCCATTTTCAAATTTTATTTATTAAAAAATCTCTTTCTTCTTTTAACAACTTATTTATATTCGATTGTGTTTTTTGAGTTATATTTGACATATAGCTTCCAACAAGGAGCACTATTATCAATAATCCTCCTATAATCAGGATTAATTCGGCACTTCCTTGCCCTTTGTTATCTAATTTTCGATTATACATGGGTTCTATTGTCCAATATGGTATTTCTGACATCCATAATGTCGTCTTTTGCTTTCAAACTTGCATCACTGGTTTCCATATATGACCGATATATGGTTAGTGCAAGTAATGCGATTACAATCACTCCTCCAAAAAGAAGGATGTATTCTGCTGCGCCTTGACCGGAATTTTCATTGATGAATAATTTCAAATTTTTCATAGTTTTCACCAAATTAATATTGGATTTTTCCATATATTAATATTACTATTTCATAAAAAAGTATTACTCAATATTTTTTTTCTCGATTTTTTGTCCTTTTTTTCCATTAAATTTATTAATGGTGTTGTAGATATTCTATATTAGTTAAAATAATAGAGTGATTATAAATACTAAGGGTGAAAACATGGGAAATACTATAAAATTAGTTTCAGGTTTTATTTTATTTGTAATTGGTATTCTCATAGCATATGAGACAACTGTATATAATTTATTAGATATTCTGTTAATAGTGGGTCTTATCATTTCTATTGTCGGAATAATTCTAATTATTAGCTATTTTATAGAATATAATGCGGATAGGACTACAAATATGCTAAAAGACTTTTTAAATTCAAATGATATTAGCGCACCTTCTCTTAATAAACCATCTTTTAATAAAAAATCTAATAATGATGGTCCTTTAAAAGTTAGAAGGGAGTTTAATGAGTATGATGATGCAAATTATGATGATCTTGTCCTGGATGATTATGAAGAGTATGACACTAGCTCATTTTTAAGGGAAGATTATTATGATGATTCAAAGGCAGTGTTAAATGTTGTTCCTCAAAAAGAACAAACTGTGGATTTTGATAAACAATTAACTTTTACTCCTCATTATGATAAACCGTTAAAAGTTACTAGGGCACCTAAAAGGCGTCAAGATAGTTATTTTGAGGAGGAAATTCCGGAATTTGTTACAGAAAATGATAAATCCGATGAGATTATTCGTGTTCTAGCTCAAGAACCTGATGTTCCAGAGCCTGTTGAACCTCAAGTTCCTGTAGCGCCTGAAATCACAGAACCAAGAGATATCAAAATTGATATTAACAATCCTGAAAGTTTACCTGTTCCAAAATTACTTAAAAGTTATGTAATTTCCGATAGTGGTTTAGTTACTTCACAGGAAGCTTTTGATAAATTAGCAATCAATGTAACTAAGGAAATCATGTTAGAAATTCCTTCCTTAAATGATTTGTCCGATAGATTTTTATCTCATGTTCCAACAATCTATTCCAGAGTCATTATTGATGAATTTGATGTTTCTGACATGTCTTACATGTTTTTAATTTCATCTCTGTTAAAACAAGGCGTTCATATTAAAACAGTTCCTAAGGTTCATACAGTTAATTTAATCACTGACGATTCTCATGCAATGATTATTTCCGAAGGACAAAACGATTTTGAATATGGGGCAATTTATGAAGATAGGAACTCTATTTCAAATATTAGGGCAGACTTTGAAAAAACTTGGAATATTGCCTCTAATTTAGACGAAAGCGTTATTATTAGTGCTATGGGAGGAGCCGCATAATGGAAATTAGATGGCTAGGTCATTCAGCTTTTGAAATTATTAGTGATGATAATGTAAAGATTTTAATCGATCCGTTTATCAGCAACAATCCAGTTTGCCAAGTTCCCGTTGAAGAATTAAATCCTGATATTATTTTACTTACTCATGGTCACTCTGATCACTTTGGTGATGCATTGGAAATCTCTAATAGTACCAATGCTCCTATAGCTTGTATCCATGAAATTTCACTCTTTTTAGCTAAACAGGGAATTAGAAATATTGGCGTAAATATAGGTGGGTCATTTATATTTAGAAACATTAAATTTACAATGCTTGATGCTAAACACTCTTCGGATATTGATATTGTAGAAGAGACTGTTCCTGGTGGTTCTGCAGCTAGTTTCTTAATAACTTTTGAAGATGGAACTAAAATATTCCATGCTGGAGACACTGGACTGTTTAGTGATATGAAAACCATTATTGGAGATATCTATAAACCGGATATTGCATTGCTTCCAATTGGGGATAAATTTACAATGGGTCCATTTGATGCGGCTCTTGCATCAATGTGGTTAAATCCAAAAGTAGTTATTCCAATGCATTATAATACATTTCCACCAATCGAACAAGATCCGGCAATATTTGCTAATTTTGTAAGTCAGTTTAACCCAAAAATTGATGTTGTGGTTATGAATCCTGATGAATATTTCGAATTTAATCCTGAAGAGTATCAGGATTAATTTTTTTCATATTTTCTTCTCTGGTGATATTCCTCGTCGATATCGCATTTTCCAGATGGCAACACCCTTATTATATCATCAAGTGTGAGCAAATCATCTTCATTAATCTTATTAATTATTTTTTTAGCAATCGCTTCTTTTTTTGTAAATCCCGGTTTTAAAACAACAAAGTTTTCGCAGTGGGCTTCTAGTGCATCTATTGGTCCTGCCATTATTCTTTTTCCTTCGTAATCTACAATTCCGACTGCCAGTTTTACTCTTGCGCCTCGTATATAATTGCGGTGTCCCCTTATAACAAATGATCCTTTCGGCAAAAATTCTCCGGATTCAGGTGTCTTTGAAACTTGGTCTGGATGCACCCAATATACGTCCTGAGATGTGAAGCCCAAGGACCAAGCAGATGAAAATGATGCGGCGAACTCGCCGGATTCTTTTAGGATATTGTCATTTATTTCAGTTCCATTTAATTTTATTGCAATTGATGATGCGCCGTGTATATCTGCATGCAAGTAAACGTCATTCGGTTCCAAATATTTTTTCACGATGCTTTCGTTAGTGTTTGCATCACGACCTCCGATTACTAAAACATTATCTGAACTTATAAACCATCTAAGCTTTTCGTACCATTTGAGATTTTTCTTTATTCTTTTTTTAGGAGTGGATATATTTTCCATTGCAATATCCTTTTTGGCTTTAATATCTTCAAGTTGTTTTTTGGTGTTTTCAATGGCTATTAGTGCACCTTTTGTTTTTCTTTTAGCTTTTTTAGCTTTTTCATAATAAACTTCAGCATTTTCAGGAATAGGTATTTTTGGATCAATGATTAATTTGGTGTCATCAATATCCAGTGTTAAAACGCCGAGCTTATCGATTGATTCAAAAATTTGCGCTTCTGCCATGCCGTCTTTTTTAGCTTTTTTCAAAATTTTTCCAATTTCTTTAAAAGAGTAGTCCTTACTCCTTGCTGAGTTAACAACATTTATTATGTTTTCGATGGCAGGGTAATTAGAATAGATAACCTCTCCCTTATGTTGACTATCTATGATGGTAGTGTTAAAATTATCAAGTGTTTCTTCTTGTAAACGCAATCTTTTTTCAAACTTGTTTACTTTTTTATTCCATGCCGCTTCTTTAATGTCTTTGATGTCGGTGTTTACCTTCTTTGAATAAAACTCATCACATGCCTCATTAAAATTTGAATAGTATGTCTTTTCAAAATCATCATATTTAATCAAATCCAGTGGTACCACATCTTCTTTCTGTTCGCTTTTAACAATTTGCGGCTTAATTGAATCATTTTTAAGGGAATCAAATAAATTTGTGATGCTTTTATATAACTCATTTAATTGGGAATCGTTTAATTCACTATTAGGAGTATTTTTATCGATTGTAGTTGTTTCATTTGCTCGTTTTATGATTTCTTCTGCATATAAGCTGCCCAAACCATTTCTAGCAAGTGTTCTTACAACATCACTTTCCTCTTTAAATAATGATTTGAATTCTTCTTCACTAACTGTTATTGGATTTATTCCCCTTTCTTCAGGGAAAATATATTCTTTTTTAGAGCTTATGTCCCTGTCACTCCATTGTTTTCTTTTTAAAGGTAGGATGATGTTATTTTCTTCATCTAATAAAATGATGTTTCCCTTGTCAAACAGTTCCACTATTATTGTGTAATATTTGTCTTTTTTTACTCTGATTTCAACTACTCTGTCGAAATTATGCTGTTTTATGCTTTCTACATGTGCTCCTTTTATTCTTTTTCTTAGAAGCATTGGAAACGTTGGAGGAGTAGTTGGATTTTCAAGAGGATATTGGCTGGTATGTATTCTGGAACCGCATTGCATCACCAAATCCACTCTGCCGGTTCCTGGAACATGAAATCTCACTACAACGATATCTTTGGTTGGTTGGAATGATTTATCTACTCTTGCACCGCTTAATAAATTATTCAATTCATCACTTATTGTATAAATGTCTACGTTAGACATGGGTTTCATCATAAACACCTTTCAATTTCAATCAATACTTTAATATATTATAATCACTAAAATTATATTAATATATTTAATTATGGAGGATATCAATGGACACAACTATTAAAGTTACAAGTATTCATATTATTTTTGCTCTTATTGCAGCTTTAATTTCAACCGGTTTGACTGTAGGTTGGTTTGGATTTAAAAATGATATTTTTGCAGGTTTCGTTGCATTAATTATATTGTATTTCGTTGGCCAATTCTGTCAAAAAATCGCCGGTGAAGAAATTTCCGGATTCAGCCAATGGTTATGGGATGGAATTTCACCATTCTTCTTTACATGGGTTATTGCATATACAATATTTGTAATGTACTTATAATCCCCCAAAGAAAATCCACATAAATACTATTATCAATGCTGTAATTAGCAAAACTGGAGCTATAATTTTACTGACGGCCACAACTGAACTGATTGTTGATATTAACTCTGTTGAATTGTTTGGGCCAAATGTATTGAGGTTTTCAATCTTTTTGGTTCCAGTTCCAACTTCTACTTTTTCTAAATCTTTTATCGCTTCTACAATACTAGTTCTAACATACTCAATTATTTCAGGCCTTTTAGCTACTCCGATTGGATTATAACCTCTGGAAATGGTATTGACTGTATGGGTGTCAGTTGTCATCACTTCTATCTCATCAATATCCAAATCACTCACGGCATCTATAATTTCTTGTCTAAATCCAATTTCCATGTTGTTGGAATCGAATAGGACATATGCGGTTCTTTGATTGTCCACTTCAATAACCATTGTCTTAATGCCGCTTTCACCAATTCCTTCTTGTTTGTCTAAATCATCCATGTTGTCCTGCCAACAACCGACCTTGATTGAATTTTTATTTTGATTTGGATTGATTTTATCAATTACGTCAATTAAATCGAATACTTCAGAGTTTCCAGGAAGAACCTCTCCGCTTTCAGGGGCAAATGAGTTATGGCAGTCCACAATAATGGAATCCTTGACTTCGCATTTGTTTCTACTTTGGGCCATCATGGTCAGCCCTACACCAAATTCAATATCGTCCACGGCTTCTGGTGCAAAAGTGGAGAGTATGACCATACCTTCATTGAAAAACTGCACTCCAATATTTGCTTTTTCACTGTTGTATCTGACAAATTTGCTCGCATCAGGGGAATATGTGATATTTTCCAATCCTGCTTTCACAGTTTTTTCAATTTTGTCGATTTCAGAAACCGCAATTGGGTTGAAATCATGAGTTGACGGGCCATGTGCCACCATGGTAAAGTGGTCAAATCTATTTGCAAGGATAGTCGGCATGTTTGATCCTCCCAAATCTCCGAGAGGTCCTGGATGAACGGAAGGTGAAATAAACAATGCTTTTATTCCATTTTCGGTTTTAAAGCTGATAAAAGTAACGACTGTGTCAATGGCTTCACTCATATTTTCAAACAATCCTTCAAGGGAGTTGGATCCTTCATTCATATGGGCGATAAACAAACTTAATAAATCCAAAACGCCTATTCCTAGATTTTTCTTAAATGGTGAAGCAATAACTGTAATGAATGCGTAAATGGCAAGGACGAATATTATTCCTGCAATTATTGCTTTTAGGGTAATCTGTAGGATTACAGGTCCGATAAAACTTGTATCAGTGACTAAAAACATTATGATGGTGTACATTACTAAAATGAGTAATGGTTGGATTATGCCTGTTGCAGCAGCTATGGTAAATCTTACTTTTGAAGTTGCCCAAAATACTAATGTATTGAATCCGTATATTAATACGCAACCGAATAATAATGAATTTAAAAACAAGTCCCATCCGGTGATTCTTGTGATTATTCCTCCAATGATAATTATTATGCATAAAAATGTCATTGAAAGGGCGGATAAAAACATTGAATGTTTTATTTTTAAATTAATTCCATGAAGGCCGCTGATTGTCTGTTGGTTAAGGGCGCCGCTCATGATTGATGTAAACCCAAAGACCATTAAACCGAACAATCCTCCATAGAAGAAATCCCCAATTATTCCATAAGGTGTTAAATCTATTAAATAATAAATGCTGCCCATAAGGAAACTTATTGCAATCATTCCCATTATTGAAAATTTTGTTTTTGGAAGGGTTGTAATATACTTTGATAATCCTGCAACGCTACTCATACTTGACATGTTTGTTTACCCGACACTTTTTGTATAAAATGCTCATATAAAAATTGGTCAAAACAAATATATTAAATTTGTCAAAAGTGGGTAAGTGTTTTCACCAATCAAGTAGAGCATATGAAATTTAATATAATATTTGGTCATGAGAGTATATTAAATTAAGTGTGTGTTTCCAGATTATCCGACAAACAGAGTTTAATATTTTTGAAATCTGATTTTCTTTTCTGTTACATCAATCTCGAATTTGTCACCAAGTTTAAAAATATTCTTTCCACTAGAAAATATGCTATTCAATTTATATTACTTGTTAATATAATAGTCACAAGTATATATAAAAAAATTCATATCATTATATATGAATGATGGAGATCACATCCAGGAATTAAAGGAGAAAGAAATAAAAAGATTAACAACTCCTTTAACCCATACCAAAAATAAAACTTTTGATTGTGAAGGAAATCTTATTGAAACAAGTTTTTGGAATGGTAAACCATTTTTAGAACCCAAAAAGGGAATATTAACAGATGATGAAATATTGATATATGCTGGAGAATCAAAAGAAGCTTCAAGAATCCGATTAAAAAGAGGCGAAGGAAATTTCAATGATAAATTAAAAATATATGATTCTTATTTGCTCATTGAATTACTTATTTTTTTACCAGGATTTACACTTATTGCATTTTCATTTTGGTTATGGATTGCATTGGTTGTTATTTCATTAAGCATATTAATATATTTATTATTCATCAAAGATTACACCGAAGTAACTACTGTTAAACCTAAAACTGATGTTGAAGAACAAAAAGTAACAACTAATGATGACTTATTGTTATTATTCAAGGCTAAAGAAAAAATAGCTAGAGAAATGATTGAAAAGAGATTTCCAGCACCTCAAATGACTAACAATAAATTTAATTCTGTTTTAGATAAGTGTAAAGAAGTTGCTGAATCTCAAATTGAAATATTAAATAATATAACTCTTACAGATAAAACAAAATATGAAATAGTTTCTAGAAAAAAATTAATCAAACAATTAATTGGTAAAGTAGATGATTTAACTAATGAATTAATGTTATCTGAAGAAAATAATATTGAAGAGGTTATTAACGATATGGATAACTTAATTAATTCTGTTAAGGATTATAAATAGTAGGTTGTAATAATGAAATGTCCAAAGTGTGATACCGAAGTTACAGAACATCAAATTAATTGCCATTATTGTGGATATCTTTTCGATAAATATTACGAAAAATTGTATAATGACCTACTAGGGAAAGTTATATACCCCATCATTATAGATGAAACTATAATAAAATATTCTACTATTCCTATAAATCATTATAAACATAAAAAGGATGCAAAAATAATTTTTAAGAATGTTACAACAAAGGATATTTCTCAATCACTTTCAAATAAGTTATCTTATGAAGAATCTGCAATAGATTTTTATAAACAAAATGGATATGATGCTTTTTTTGCTGAAAACAACTATTGGTTGATTTTATATTCTATGCTTTACGATTATGAACATTTTGTAAACTCCATATTTACTTATGAATTGCTTTCTGATAACATACCCTCAGCAAGAGAAGGCATTACTAAAATAAATTTTAATTCTCCAAAACCTATTTCAAATATTACTAATCAAATTATAAAAGCATATTTCAAAAATATATGCCCTAGAGTCCCACCACAGGAATTTTATAATAAAAATCATTACTGTGGCCTTAGAAATAACTTCAAAGTAAACCAATTTATAATTACTCCTTCCTATTTGACGGAAAAACAATTAATTTTAATCTTTGAAAGAATGTTTGATGATTTAAAATATTATTCATATGGACTTCCTGATTTAATTGTTTATAATGATAATGAATTTTTCTTTGTTGAAGTAAAATCTAAAACAGACAATCCTTCTTTTAAACAAATACAATGGCATAAATTTTTAGCAGAAGTCGTGGGTATTGATGTAGTATTATTTATGATAGATAAATCTGATGAACAGGTAATAAATATTGAAAAAAGTTATGATGTTGAATTAGAAGATTCTAAAAAAAGAAAACAAAAAGTAAATGAAAATAATAAAAAAATTTCTATTGATTGGAATATTGACGGTCTTAAACAGCACAGAGTTAAAGTAAGTAATGATGATTTTAATAAGTTAATTGATTTAAGACATTATTATTCACGTAGATATAAGAAACATGTTGTCAATGAGTACACTCGCATTACTTATAAAGATTTTTCAAAGGAAGAATGGAGTTATTATAGAAAATTACGATCTGCTAAAATAAATGATTTAGTATACGAAAAAGCGAAAGAATTATATTCATTTAATGTATTTGAAGATTTTACTCCTACTAAAAAACAATTTGAACGAAATAAAAAAGCAAAATCTCTTGAAAATAATGGAAACTATTATGATGCAGTAAATTTATATATGGAGAATGTCTTTGAAAAAACAGGCAGTCCAGTAACATATAAACGTTTAATTTATATATTTAATAAATTTGATAGGTTTAATGATATTGTAAATTTAATGAATATTGCAATACCTATATTCATAACATTGAATGATAAAACCAATGCCTTAAGATTTATTTACCAAAAATTTGCGGCCATGAATGGAAACAAATCAATGCCTGCAATAGAAACGCTATCAAACGGTGATTTGAAACTTAACCGCAAAAAAAATTCTGATAAACAAGCAGATTTATCCAGTTATTTTAATTAATATTATTCTTCCTTATTTTTTTTATAGTTTTCATGACAATATTTTTATTACTTATTTTATATAATTAATATAATAAATAATATAATAAAAAAATATGAAATGATTATTATGAGAATTACTGATTATATTAAAACTAGATTACTGAATAATCGTGTTGAGCAGTATAATACTAAGCGTACCTATTGGGGTGAGGATGAAAGACAACCTAAGACTGATGGGATTAATACGGGTCTTGATCTTGTTGATGCACTTCCACCAGTAATCAATAAGACAATAGCTAATGCACGTTATGCTGTTAAGCTTGATGGTTATACTGCTGGTGTTTTGAAAAACAGAATTGATAAAGCTAATGTTAATATTGTTCTTGTGGATAAGGAAAACAAATTATCTGCTGAACAGAAATTAACTTTAATTTTATGGGCAAGGAAAATTGACATCTCACAAGTTGCTAAAAATATTCTGCAAGGTGGAATGGTTGATGGAGAAGGATTAATCAAACCAGTACGACGCTGGGATAAGTCAATCGGCAAATACATTAAACCAGTATTTCTTGAAATCGGAGCTCATGGCTATGGATTAAAGAAAGAATTCAATGATGATAATGAAGTGCAGCTATTCCTTCATGAAATGCCTAAAGATATTGTAAACGGATCTCCGGAAGAGTTCGATAATTATGTTAGTGTTGAAGAAGGAACATTAACGGTCAAATATGAAGCTGATGAAGTTATTAACTTCATGTACAATGAAATCTACTGCGAAGCTCAAAGCATTATCCTAAATTGCCTTGATGATATATACCACAAGTGTAATTTGGAGAGAAACCAGGTAGAGAGAATTAATAAAGATAATATTATTGAAGTAAAGCCTGCAATGGACGCAAACGGTCAACCTTATATTACTGAACTTTCATCCACTGCTAAGGAAAACTTATATGCTGATTATGGAACTACCGCCGGAAGCAATGTGGCTATTGTACCTCCAGGAATTGAATCTAAAATACTTGGGGGTAACAACTACCAGTCTGACTATACTAGGCAAACTGAAATCTTTAGAAATAATATCTTAAGGACTTTTGTAACTCCTCAGTCACAGGCAGGTAATGAAAAGTCCAATCAGAATGTGGCCGAGTACATTAACGATTCAGCTATTACAGGTTTTATTGTTAATGTAGCTAATGATCAAAAGTGGGTGTTAAAGTATTGCAATCAGCTATTGAATATGCAACTGAAGCTAATGGGTATTAGTGAAACTTTAGATATTTACTTCAGCTATTCAAGAGATGATGTGTTAAGATACATTATGGAACTTTCTTCTGAAGGTGATGAGATTTATAAAAACTATCTAAGTAACTTTGAGGAAGAACAGCCAGTAGGTGAGAGGCTTGTAACTGATGCAGGGGTTGAAGTATAATAAATATTTATATAAAATAAGTAATAAAATATATAATAAATAATATAATAAAAAGTGATAATGATGAGGCATGAACTTTTTGAAGTCGGATCTTATGACTATTCCGACTTGGATGAAAGGTTAACCAAACCTGTTGAATGGACTGAAGAGGATCTAAAGCTAATAGCTGAAAACTATCGTGGAGGAATTCCACTAACTGAAGAACATGATAAGATCTATATTGGCATTGGAAATGATATAAGCTATGAAGAAGGCAAGCTATTTATTGAAATCCCTGATGAACTGGATATGGAAGGTAAAGGCCTTTCTCCTAAAGTTGATGTCTTATTGAAAGATAATGGAGATTCATTTGGAATTGATACTATGAGTTTGATAGATGTTGGTGTAACTAAAAGCCCTAGAAAAATTACCCTGTTGAATTCTGATATAGCCGGAGATGGTGGAGATGGGGGTAATCCTGAACCTGCTCCTCAACCTCAGCCACAGCCTCAGCCTCCAAGCAAGGACGCTAATGTAGCTACAAGTTTGTTATTAGAAAAATTGCAAGGAAAGGATGCTGAAATCGGAAAGCTTCAGGAAGAGATTAAAACTTTAAAAGAAGAATCTGAAAAATATGAAGAGATTAAAAAAGCTATTGAAGAAAATAAAGAATTCATTGATAGTAAAGATGATATCTTAAAGGAATTATCTGAACTGCGAAAAGCTGAGAATGAAAGGAAGATTAAAGAGTACGAAGCTAAGTACAACTTTAATTATAATGAGAATCAGCAGGATAAGGAGATAATAGATAAGCTATTGTCTGGTGACGTTGATATGGAATTAATGGAAAAGCTGGCTGAGAGAAGAATTAAAATTGAAGCTAGTAATGATGGTTCAACACCTGGAGGAAGAAATCCTTCCAACTCTGGTGAGGCAGGTGAGGTCGGCGAAACCGGCAGCACTGGAGATGAGGATGCCCCTTCCTTCACAACTCGTGAGGAATATAATAAAATCCTAAAGGATATGGGATTCAATAGAACTAGAATCTAGCTATGATGGTGTTTTTGCTTTTTCCACCGGAGCTAGTATTTCTTCATTGAATTGCTCGTTGTTTAGTTGTGGGGAGTGATTTGATGTGTTTTCACTCTCCATCATATTCATATTTCACCTAGTGGGGCAAATCGTGCATTGAAACCCTTAATGCCTAATTAAGGGGGGACAAGCCCCCCTTTAATTACCCACGAATGCCAATGCAGAATTTACTTCATTTGCCATATTACCGACTCGGAATGGGGGACAAGCCCCCATTCCTCGGAGTCGACAAACTAATGTTTACAAAACTTAACCCCGGAACAGGGGCAAGCCCCTGTTCCTTAAATCTAACAAAGCTATTATTGCTAAGTCTATAGTATTGGCCTTTCGCTTCGCTCAAGGCATCCAGTCCGACCTAAAGGTCGGACTGCATATAATGGTAATGTTAATCACAATAAACTCTTTTTATTAATTGATGACTTACTGAACCGACCGGCGAGGGTCTGTTCCTCCCTATAGTATTGCTCGCCAATTCTATTCACCCAGGCCTCCCACACACGCCTCCCTTCGGTCGGGGTGGGGTCGGCCTGGGCGAATTGGCTCGCTTATAACAGAAGTATGGTAAGATTATCATTGTCTCCAAAATCTATAATGTTAATGTTTTGTTGAAAATGTTTTTAAGTTGTGAAAAATAAACATCTTAAATAACGAATGATTCATATCAAAAAAATAAATTTTAGATTAATTTGTAATCTTAATTATTTTACTTCATACTGGGCGCCTGTATAACTCATAAAAGTCCTCATCTTCTTGTGTGAAAGAGTTTATTTTATCATCAAAGAATTTAATTGCATAGTTCTTTTCTTCTGGAAAATCTGCCTTAATTGACATTAATGTGGCGGCTTCCTCATTAAATATGTGTATAGGAATGTTAATGTTTTCAAGAAGCAGTTTAAACTCCTTTAATATTTCAAGCATTTTGGCTTCAGTGAAATCTCCATTTTTCAAATCCTCATCATATAAAGGTATGCCTTCATTGAGATAAAGCATTGTTAAACATAATCCTGTAGGATGAATCTTATTTATGAGTTTGGCTGTATTTAATGCATTTCTGCTCCAGTTTTTCTCTCCATGACCTGCAAGGCCTGCAATATATATCAGACTGTAATTTATTCCTGCCTTATTGAGTTTGCTTAAATATTCTTCAGCCTGTCTGCTGTCGTATCCTTTATTGATTCTTTCAAGCACTTCATCATCACCGGATTCAAGGCCGATTACAAGATTAACAATCCCTTTATTCTTAAGTTCGGCCAAGTCATCCACAGTTTTGTTTTTCATACTGTTTACTCGCCCGTACATTACAATGTCCACGCCAGGAAGATAAGCGTTTATCAAATCCAGTATCTTGTTTAGTCTTTTGACTGGCAGGCTGAACGGTTCTCCGCCAAGAAGGAATAATCTTTCAACATCCGGATTTTTTTCCTTAATCTCTTTGAGGTCTTCTTCAATATCCTCAAGCTTTGATATCCCGTACTCAGTGTTTTTGTAGAACATGCAGTATCTGCATTTGCCATATGAGCATCCGTATGATACTTCAAGAAGCTCCGTATTTTTCACCATAGGAGGTTTAACTATCTCTCCGTGTATGTGCATTATTATCACCAATTATATGTTTAAAACTAAATTTAATAAATATTTATGGATTTTGCTAATTCTAATCACAGTTATTTAAAGCCCTTCTGGCACAGACTCTCAATACCTCAACATTCCAGCATCCTAAATGGAATTCTGTTTTTGGAATTATTTTCTCACAAAGCTCCTCATCAGATGCCTCAATAAGATTTTCCAGTTTCAGTAACTCTAAAATATCATTTAAACCCGGAAAATCCTCACCTTCATCCCAGTTGTGTTTTTTGTTGTGGGGACACATATCCTGACAGTCATCACATCCGCACACCCATGTTCCTATAGTTTCATCGTAAATATCGGCTGGAAGATTGCCTCCTGCAAATGTCGTCAACAGGGAAATACATCTGGTGGGATTCATTGTATATGCATCGCATAATGCATGGGTCCTGCATGTTTTCCGGCAGACTGTGCACTTATCCGAACATGGCTTGATTTTCAAATCATGCTTTAGCTCCAGTTTTTTATCAATTACAAAAGCTTCAAGCGCATAATATGATCCTTTCTCACTGTAAAAGAAGTTGTTTTTCCTGAATATTCCAAGACCTGCCTTGACTGCAGCATGCCTTAACGGCAGAATGCTTCCTGGAGCGTTATCATCTCCTCCGGCAAATTGGATATCATTTTCAGCAAGGAAAGTTTCAAATGACTTTTTCTTTTTATATTCCTGAGAATCAGGAACCGTGTTTATTGAGAGAAAGAACGATTTTGCATATTTTTGCCGAAGGTATTTTGGATATTTGTATTTTCCAAACCATATTGTGCATATTATAACTGATTCTGCCCATGGAAACCTTTCCTTTAAATTTGTGAAATTATCGTAAAATCCGTAAACGAATCTGCTTTCAGGTATTTTTGAAATTCTCTCATCCAAATAAACCTTATAGTCATCCAGTTCATCAAGACTTATTATTCCGCAGTTATCATAACCGCATTCAATAGCTTTTTTGTGAATTTCAGATGCAATATCACTCATATTTTTACCTGAATATAATTTTAGAGAAGATATTATATAATTTTTTTTCAATGATTGATGTATTAAATTAACTTTTGAGAGTTAAAAGTACTAAATATTTTGTAGAGTATACTGGCAAAATCCATTTTAAGAAGTTTATTTAATTTATAAAGTAATATGGTTCCATCAACTGCAATACACTCACCATCAATTAAACCCAAATTAATACCTGAAATAATTGTATAATGGAAAAAAGCATTAACTAACAATGTATTTTCTTGCAAAAACTTATGAATAGTTGATTTTTTAGGTTTCTTATCATTTAAGATATAATTAACAGATTCATCATTGTTATTAATCCAATCAGATAATTTTCTACAACTAAAACGATTATTATAAACACTATAAACAACAAAACCTAATAATTCATCTAAATAATATTCTTTTGGTCGTCCCTGACTTTTAAAATCACTTTCAAACAATAATGGAAAATCACGTTTAAAATTACTCACTAACTTTTTAACTGTAAAAACAATATTATCATTATTTAAATTCTTTCCAGAGAACACATATGTAAAAATAGACTGTTCATAAGTTTTATTATCATAAACTAATGTCATAAATATCAAAACACCTAAACATTAAAACAAAAACCAAAAATAAAAAAATTAAAGATTAAATAATAAAAATATAGTAAAAAAAGTAAAAAAATTAGAAAAAAATATTTATTGGACAGACTCTTGATTTTATATTTGTTTTTCTAAAGATTTTTTTATTATTATATTTTTTATTATATATTTTATATAAAAAGGATAATAAAATATAAATCATGACATTACAGAAAAAATTACAGATAAATATTGTCATGAGTAATTACAACCAAAGAAGTGGTAGCTATTCATCCAGCTATGATTATATCTTATTAGATTCTTTAGCCGGTAGTTCTTACTCCAATTTATTCAGAAGTGATTTGAAAAATCTAAAGATCAAAACCAAAAACAATGCAGAATGTCAAGTATTATACATTCCATCATATGGATCTCAACCTGCAGCCATTCTAGTTAGAGTTCCAGTCGGTCAAATCTCGCAAACTACAAAGTTATTGCTGGATGTTCATGATACCTCAACAATCTTCTCAAGCACTTTAACAACTGGTAATGAGGTGTTAATGTTTGATGCAAACTCTGATACATACTCAAACTTTTTCATGAACTACTCAGGTTTAAGCATCAACAATGACTCAACAGATGGTGGAAGATTTCTCAGAGCTAGATTTGTTCCAAGCCTTGATGGAAGCTCTCCAACATCATTATTCACAACTATTGCCTCTGGAAGTAGTTTATCAAACAATCGTGTTACTGTTGCAAGATTTAAAAGAATTGGAGGTAATGTTGATGTTAATGACAATGCAACATATCATGGTTCAACAATGGGAAGTGTCATGATGCAAGTTGACGGAAGTCTCACAACCTATGGGGTTGACACAAAAGTTACTTCTCTTAACTGGGCCGGCAGTAACAAAAACTATTTGATGTTTAACGGGGCTAAAACATTAGTTCAGGTTTCATCATGGGATGCCTACAACAGTGGCAGTGATGATGAAGGAAGTTATAAACAGTATCATATACATGGAAGAGTAGGAAATGGTTTTTCAGCCAACAGTGATTATTTAGAAGGTTTCAGCAGAAACAATCCAACTAAAATTTATGACAATAATTTCGCTGAAGTAGAGATCTCTCCAACATTTTATGCAACAACAGAATTTGAAGATTTCAATTATGTTGATCTAAAATGGCTATTGATATTTCCATCACCAATAATCGGAGCTAATGGAATACCACAGATAACAGTAACGAAAAGAACCAAAACCGGCATTCGATTATATAAAGGAAGCCATGAATACACTAAGGCCTACAGAGGCTCAACGTTAATGTGGGATGCTAATGATGAAGACATGGATGATACTGGACTTCACATTCCAGACAAGATAATTAACAAGAATTGGGATTGGGTGTTTTAAAATGATAATCGATTATGATGTAAACTCAACAATAGGACATGGCCGTGGATATCCAACAGGATTGGAACATTCAGAAAAAATGGACGTAATAGCTTGTTTACTTGATGAAGGAGACAGAAGCTATGTTAATGAAGAGCATACTGCTTGGATTTGTTCTGACCAGTGCGCAGTCGGTGAAATGGTAACGTTAGATGAATCATCCACAATGGAACATACGATAGTCAGAAAAGCCAGAGCGGGTGAACTTGCTTTTGGATATCTGTTAGGTAAAGTACAGGTTAAGACTTCAGGATTAACTTTAGTGGCCGTGGCCGTATTGGGCGACGTCTTCAGATTGAAACTCAAAAGGCCAGCACCTGCAGATATATTGCCAAACACTAGAATCTACATTGACAGTGACGGTGAATGCAATCCGGTTCAAGGCCATGATTTAAGATTACTTTCAATCGTTAATCTGACGGAAAACGAAGATACACAATACATTAGGGTCTACAGGCAAATGTCAGAGATTGAAATGTATCCTGAATCTCAAAACTGTATCGATCTGGGGGACTGCTCATTTGAACAGGATGAAATAACTCATGTAGTCAATATGATCATTCCTTCAGAATCCAACATCATGGCGCAGGCCAATTATGTTAAAGACGCTGACGGTGTTACTTATTGTGAGCTTCCGGATGTAGCTATTGTTAATGATGTCAGATTCGTGTGGGAAGATAACAAGTTATACATGGAATGGGAAGGCTGTGATGATGGCAAAGATATATACCTTATATAAAATAGATAATAAAATATATAATAAATTACATAATAAAATATATAATATTAAAGTGAGGTTAAGACATGACAATAAGGAAACTGGTAGGAACTTTGGAAAATAAAGGCCCATACATTGACGCTTCAACAGGCCATTGGTTTTACTGGAATGGAACTAGATACGTCGATAGTGGTTATCCTTACGCTGTTAAACCTATAATATCATTTAAAATCGAAGATGGAATTTTATACTACTCAATAACTTGGGAGGCACAATGAAATACATAAAATACTTTGAAACGTTGGAAGAATACGAATCCTGGATGAACATAGAAGAAAACGCCGAAGAGGTTTACAGAACTGAAGAAAAGATTTGTGTTGATGGCGTTATTCTAAGCCATACATACAAAGATTATGAAGAGGAGGTAAACAAGAATGATTTATGAATTCTTAGAGAAAAACAGAAAGGACATTGACATATTGACTTCATTTCTGGTCACTGTCATTCCAATTGTCATGTTATATTCAGAAGCGTTAGGTATCAGCGAGAATACCATTCCTTACTGTATCCTTATGATAGTGTTAGGTGTAGCTAGTCATTATGCAAGTAGGATAAGAGGCGAAGGAGATGTTGAAGACGCAAAACAGAAAGCTAAAAGAGTTTTGGGTTATCCTGAAAAACAATAGGCTTCTTTGGAGGATATTGTTATCATGAACAAAATTAAAAAGAAGATATTTATTTGCAACTTTACCAAAACAATTTCCAGTGCCGTTTTAACAGCGATAGCTATCAACATCATAATGACCAACGCCACAAAGTATGCTTTAATCGAAGGACTATTGCCATTTGCATTAGCCATTGTCATTGTCGCACTAATTGACATTTATGAATATAGATGTGAGCGTGAAGACCAGATTAATTTGAATGAACTTGAAGATAGAATCGAAAAGTTGGAGGGTAAGAAATGAAAGGTAAAATCCTCATTGCCGTTCCAACATTTGAGAATATCAAACCTGAATGCTTCAAAAGCATTTACAATCTGATAAATCCTAAGGATTACCTTTTGTATTTTGATTATGTCAAAGGATATGATTGTGCACGTGCAAGAAACGAAATAGCAAAGCTTGCAATAGAATACAACTTTGACTATGTGTTAATGATAGATTCAGACGTTAATGTGCCTAGACAAACTGTCAATAAGCTATTGGAATGTGAAACAGACATTGCTTTAGGCTGGTACTACAAGAAAAGAACCGCAACAGATCAAACTGTCATCTTTGATTTTGGCAAAGACTACAATGACAAGAACATGATCTATGGCGAAACATTATGGAAAGCTAACGACCCATTTGACATTAAAGGCGGTGGCCTTGGAATCGCTCTCGTTAATGTTAATGTCTTCAGGAAAATGCCATATCCATATTTCAAATACGTCATCTATGGCAATGACACAGTACTGTCAGAGGACTTGTATTTCTGCACAGAAGCTAGAAAATACGGAATGAATATTAAATGCAATCCAGACGTTAAAGGCAATCATATATATGAGGTGAGTGTTTAATGCAAGATCAAATAGTTTTATTGGAACAAAGAAAAGAAGTCACAACATTTTTACTCGATGATGGGGATGTAACATCAAAAGACGTCGTTACAGAAACAGGCCAAAGCATAGGTTATGACTATACAAACAAATTATATCCTGAAGATACAGTTACAATCTCAGACAAATCAGAAATCGGAAAAGAAATGGTCAAGAAATATACCGGCGGTAATGATGAGATACCAATCGGTATTGTCGTTAATGACCCAACAGTAATGGATAACGGCCAAAGAAAAGCTAGTGTGTTAGTGTTAGGCCAACTATACAGACTCAAACTAGCCAGTGGCGTTACAGATATTTCACCAGCAGATAAAATCAAATTAGGTGAAAACGGAGCCGTTAAAGATTCTTCAGGCGAATACTTAGCACTACATCCAGTGGAAGATTCTGATGAATACAATTATGTTAATTGTTTTAAATTAGCTAGTGGTGGTGAGAAAGGCGACACTGGACCTAAAGGAGATACAGGAGCTACTGGCCCTGCCGGAATATCAACAATAATAAGAGGTTCATACAGTAGTCTAGAAGAATTAGAAGAGCACGTTACAAATCCTCAGGTAGGGGATGCTTACTTAATTGACGGCGAACTTTATGTATGGGAGGAATAAGAAATGACCTGGAGAGATGTTGGAAACTTAAGAGGTGAAATGGGAGCAACCGGACCTC
Source organism: Methanobrevibacter sp. (assembly GCA_017434525.1). Taxonomy (GTDB): domain Archaea; phylum Methanobacteriota; class Methanobacteria; order Methanobacteriales; family Methanobacteriaceae; genus Methanocatella. The sequence goes on along the minus strand of JAFRFD010000001.1, from coordinate 22,809 downwards.
AAGGAGCAACAGGTGATACCGGCCCTGCTGGAGCACCATTCACAATCTATAGAACATACGCAACAATAGCATTAATGGAGGCTGACTTTGCTAACGTTCCAGACGGAAGCTTTGTTGCAATTCAATCTAATGTTGAAGATCCCGATAACGCTAAATTATATCTCAGAGGAAATTCTGAATTCACATTCATAACAGACATGTCTGGAGCTACAGGTATTCACGGAGATACTGGAGAAACAGGAGCTACTGGTAAAGCAGGCGCTCAAATATTATTGCGTGATGGTTATAGGAATAGTTCATTATCTTCAACAGAATGTCCAGCTAGACCTACATTGTATGGTGGGTTTTATGTAGCTGATTTATTAGCCGATAATGCATGGGCAACTGAAGTAAATCTTGGAGATTGGGTAATAACAAGAAATGATTATAATTTATGCCATATTGCATGTGTGGCTGAGGGTAAAGCATTAGTTGACCAATACTTTAATTTGAAGGGAGCCAAAGGAGATACAGGAACATCCGGTGAAAAAGGTGATACCGGTGCATCTGGTGAGAAAGGTGATACTGGAGATACAGGTCCTGCTGGACCTAAAGGCGATACTGGTGATGCATTCACATATCAAGATTTCACACCGCAGCAACTTGCGGGATTGAAAGGTGATACTGGGGATACCGGTCCTCAAGGAGTTAAAGGAGATACCGGAGACTCTGGTGCTAAAGGTGATACTGGAGCTAGTGGACAAAAAGGTGATACTGGTGACACTGGCCCGGTTAATCTTGCAAGTTCATTGGATACAACAGACACTACCAACGCCATTAAAAACGCACCGGTAGCTATAGCTATTGAAAATATCCAAACGGCTATCGGAACAATAACATCCACTCAAACTTCAAACTTGAATTTACTTGGGAGCTGATTAACATGACTTTCACCCCTCCCGACCTTTCTGAGGTCTTGACTAATGAACAGACAATGAATTCAAGATTAACAACATGCAGAAACGATTTAAGGGATATTCTAACAAAAGAAGAAATTGGATATACTGAAGGCGACGGTGTAATTCCATTGATTAGAAAATTGCCAGTTCCACAATTGGCAAGCATTAAAGTAAACCTTGTCGATAAATTCTCAACAGGCAGTGACTTAATAGCTACTGTTTCAGCTACAGACAATCACGGAGATCCAATGCCAAATGCAGCTATTACTGTATATAGACTTGATCCAGATGAGTTTACTTATCCCAATCCAGTTTCTTTAGGAACAGTAACAACAGGCAGTAACGGCAGCGTTAATGTTAATGTGCCTATGCCTAATGATAAAGGATATTTCTATGTCCAGGCCAGAAACGGAAACATTTCTGGAGGCGACTATGGAGTATACTGCACAACAGCAATCAACAGTTCTGATTTAAGCTGGTCATCTGCACAAAGTAACTTATTCAGTGCCAATGGTGTAGGTGGCAGTTCTGGCTTTGACGTAATGGGTTTTGACGATGATGAGCCTGGACAAGATGATATAATAATAGAAGCTCATAGCGGATATTCAGGAAACTATTTTGGAATTAAACTGGCTGCTCTTGGAAGCTATACCAAATCCTCATTGGAGGGTCATAGGTTTTTCATGATAGCCTCTGACTTGGGCAATGATACTAAAACAAGATTCATCGCCCTTGGAATGGCCTTCAATATTGATTCATGGTCTAATTTTGCATTGGGTGGTGCAGGCAAGTATTGGTATGGAGACGGAAGCGGAAGTGCAGGCTATGTCCAGTGTTTTGAAAATAATGCATACATGTCAACACAAACCAATGGAAATCCCGAATCTCCAAATAAAAAATTATATGTCGTAGATTGTTCTTGGGCATTCCATCCATGTGTTATTGATGAATACACTGATGATCCAACGGTAGAGTATCCTACACAATTTGTAAGGCATGGGGACTGGAACTGCTCAAGGGATGGCTTTCCTACAGGAACATGCTATCCTTCAATAATATTCAACATGCCAGACCAATACTCATACAGAGACTTTAGATTCTACGGTGCGGGAGTGATATAGTGAGCATAGCTAGTAATGTCATTGAGGAAAATAACAGACTCGGAACAGCAAGAACATTGATGAGGCAGAAATTAACAGCCAATAGTATATACTACAGCAATTCAGACAGCGTAATACAATTGGTGAGAAGATGGAATCTGATATATGCTAATGTCAATTTCAATACGCCTTCATCCGGTGATATTTATCCGGGAGCGCAAATCAGTGTCGGAGCAACAATAACAGACCCGTCAACTGATAATCCTATTTCAGGAATGCCTGTAACAATAGTTTCAGGAGGACAAACATATAACGTCGTAAGCGGTAATGATGGAGTGGCTACAGTAACATTAACGGTTGGGGAAATAGGCTCAACATTTTCCGGAACAGTATATGCAGGTAAAACAAGCGACAGCTGGAGCTTTGAAGTTCCACCCTTCCCATCATTTTCAGATTATGCCTGGGACTACAACACAGGCGATTATGATATAGTCAAATATCCTTCAGACATTTCCCATACCTTCGAAGTCGTGGAAGTGAACTATAGCGAATATTATAACTTAACAAAGGCAACATCAGCCGCCAGTGTAGTGATGGCAATACCTAAGGTATACTCTAACGGTATTGATGCAACCAATGGAATACATATTGAAATAGGCCTTATTCAGAAAAAGGACAGTAATCAAGGATGGGGAGATGCAATAGCATTAGTTAATTCAAAATCATTAAGCCATTATAGGGATACAAAGATCTTAGAATTAGGAGCATATCCTGGCAAGAAAGGATTGAAATATTCAACATCCGACCATGTCGTACGTGATGTTAATGTTACTACTGGACAATTGACTTTGGATTCACAGATGTATTATTTTGACTTGTATTATGATAATGGATATGTTAAAGCAACAATAAGGCATGGAAGTACAAATGATTTCACATATGAAGCAGACATAAGCGATAAGATAACATTCGATACTTTCTATCCGGCAATGATGATTTATGATGCTGGAGGACACATCCAATGGGAAAGCCTATATATTGAACCATGGACACATGAGGAGGAATAAAAAATGCCAGATACAGAATGGATAGAAATTGGCAGGGTCGTTGGTGATACCGGACCTAAAGGAGATACTGGTGACGCATTCACATATGATGATTTCACACCAGAACAATTGGCAGCTTTAAAAGGCGATACCGGTGACACTGGACCGGCCGGGCCTAAAGGAGATACAGGTGATGCATTCACATATGATGATTTCACACCGGAACAATTAGCTGAACTGAAAGGAGAAACTGGGGACACCGGTACTCAAGGGATTAAAGGTGATACAGGTGATAAGGGCGATACTGGTGCGAAAGGTGATACAGGTAACACGGGCGAGACTGGAGCAACTGGACAAAAAGGAGAACAAGGACCTAAGGGCGATACTGGAGACACAGGACCTACTGGAAATACTGGAGCGACCGGGGCGACTGGGGACACTGGAGCTACTGGCGTTGGTCTTAGTATTAAAGGTTCGTATGATACTTACCAGGAACTAATTAATGCACATCCAACAGGCAATCCCGGAGATGCATATCTAGTTGACGGTTCCCTTTATGTTTGGGATGGAATTGCTTGGGACAATGTAGGAAACATAAAAGGAGAAAAGGGAGACACTGGAGATACAGGACCTCAAGGAATCAGTGGTGTTAAAGGTGATACTGGAGACACAGGACCAGTTGGAGCAACAGGTGCAACAGGAGCTACTGGTCCAACAACAGATGAAAACGCAGGATGGAAACTGCCCGTTGATCAGATATTAACAACCACAACATTACCGACTGGAGTTAGTGCAGGCTATCGTGTAGCTATTGTCACAAGTTCAGTAATGGCCATTAAGGAGTATAACGGAACAACCTGGGAAACAGAATCCCTTGATCCATACTCAGTAATACCATTGAAAACTTCTGGAAGCATACAGATGTATCTTGCAAAATCAACAGGTCCAGTCTATATGGGTGTTGAATATGGAGTCTTCGGTAAATTCCGCTTTATGACACAGGCTGCATATGATGCATTAAGTAGTTATGATGATGACACCATTTATTTTGTAAGAAGTTCATAAGTGATAACATGAAACTCTCAGACGAATTGCTAATAGAGATCAGCTATGTTCAGATTTCAAAATACAGGACAAAAACAATGAAGTCCTTGGAGGGGGAAGTGTTGATACCTTCCCAAATAGCTAAAAATTCAGGGATTAGAACAAATCACATTTCAAAAGTATTGTCTGAGCTGAAAGCTCACGAATTAGTTGAATGCATTAATCCTGAAGTCAGAAAAGGTCGATTGTATAGATTGACTGATATTGGTGAGGATGTAGTTAAGGAATTAAAAGAAGAATAAATATTAGTTGTATGCTTTGGATCTATCTTCAATACGGCCAATATAAATGCAATTGTCAACTACCTTAAAACATATTCTATAATTTCCTTTTCTTGCTCTTTTATATTTCGGATAGCGTTTTACTTTTTTATAGCGAATGTCTTCAGGGTTTTCTACTATTTCGCCTAACTGTTCACGGATTATCTTATAAGCTATTGGATTTTTCTTTTTATAGTTTTTCAATTGCTTTAAAGCAGAGCGCTTAAATTCAAGTTCCATATTAATCATCTAGATATGCATCAAGTTCATCTAATGAAGAAAAGTGAACTCCTTCTCCTTTTTCAAATTCTTTATCTGCTTCAATTAAGTCTTTGATTTCTTGATACTCTTCATAATCATCTAATACTTTAGTGATTATATCATTAAAGGAATCATTTTTGTGACCGAGGTCTGCCAATCTTTCATGATTTAATAAACTGACTCTGATAGCTTTTGTTTCCATATTTTATCACCAATAGTATATTTGTTCTTTGATGTATATAAAGTTAACACAGTATACAATGTATACAATATTGACATGAATTTAGAATTACAATTTTTTATTAACTATAATTTACATATGATATCATATATTGTGAGTAAGGTGTTTTTAATGATTGATTTTGAAACCAGTAAAAAACAAATTGCAAGTCTTGTTGAAGAGTTTAAGGAAAATGAACATTATTTTAAATCACAAGAGTTTGATGAAGAAAATACTAAAATTAATTTTATTAACAAATTTTTCATTGCTTTAGGATGGGATGTGTATAATGATGAAAAAGCAGCTCCTCAAAATAAAGAAGTAAGATTTGAGGACAGTGTTCGTATTAAAGGTAAAACTAAATCTCCAGATTATAGCTTTAACTTTTGGGGTGAAAAAAAATTTTTTGTTGAAGCTAAAGCCCCACATGAAAATATTGAAAAAAACAGAAATCACGCATTTCAACTTAAAAGATATACGTGGAGTGCACAGTTACCTTTAGGGATATTGACCGATTTTGAAGAATTAGCAATATATGAACCAAAAGAAGTGCCAAAAGAACACCATAATGCAAGCATTGATAGAATAAAATATTATAAATACACAGATTATGTGGATAAATGGGATGAAATTTATAATATTTTTAGTAAAGAAGCAGTAAAACAAGGAAAGTATGATAATTATGTAGAAAATGTGCATGGTGATAGAAAAGGAACTGCAACTGTTGATTCAGAATTTCTAAAAACAATAGAAGAATGGAGATTAGAATTAGCCCGAAATTTGGCAAATAGAAATGAAGATTTAGGTCCAGAAGAATTAAATTATGCAGTCCAATTAATAATAGACAGAATAATATTCTTAAGAATTGCAGAAGATAGAGGAATTGAACCATATGGGCAATTACTAGGATTATTAGATTCAAACGAAGATAATAAAACTATTTATGAAAAATTTATTGAACTATGTAAAAAAGCGGATGAAAAATATAATTCAGGATTATTCCATTTTAAAGAAGAAAAAGATATAAGTTTAGAAGCAGATAATTTAACTCCAACATTAAAACTTGATGATACTAAATTAACATGGATTATTAAAGGTTTATACTATCCTGATTGTCCTTATGAATTTAGTTTAATCTCAACAGAAATTTTAGGCAATATTTATGAACAATTCCTCGGAAAAGTAATTAGATTAACAGACGGGCATCGTGCTAAAGTAGAAGAAAAACCTGAAGTTAAAAAAGCGGGAGGAGTTTACTATACTCCACAATATATTGTTGAATATATAGTTGAAAATACTATTGAGGAATTATTAAAAGGAAAAACACCTAATCAAGTATCACAATTAAGAATTGTTGATCCCGCTTGTGGTTCTGGTAGTTTCTTATTGGGAGCATATCAAAAATTAATCGATTGGCATGTGGAATATTATTCAAAACTTGAGAAACCACCTAAAGATACAATATATGAAGGTAAAGATGGTATTAAAAGATTAACAATTAAAGAAAAGAAAAGAATACTTTTAAAAAATATTTATGGTGTAGATATAGATTCTCAAGCAGTTGAAGTAACTAAATTAAGTTTATTGTTAAAAGTACTGGAGGATGCTAATAAAGATGCTTTAGAAGCACAACAAAAATTAATTCAAGAGAGAGCATTGCCTTATTTAGGAGATAACATTAAATGTGGAAATAGTTTAGTCGGTAATGATATATTTGATTTAGATGAGTTTGACCCAGAAGAAATTCTTGAAATTAATCCTTTTGATTGGAAAACTGCTTTTCCTAAAATATTTGAACAAGGAGGTTTTGATGCAGTAATTGGAAATCCTCCTTATGTTGGTGAAAAAGACCATGCAAACATTTTCAATCCAATTAAATCAACAGAATTGGGTAAAAAATATTATTTAGGTAAAATGGATTTATTCTATTTCTTTTACCATAAATCAATAGATATCTGTAAAGAGAATGGTTTAATTTCATTTATTACAACAAATTATTTCTTATCAAATAAAGGGGCAAAAAAGCTTAGAGATGATTTTAAAGAAAGGATTTCATTTTTACAAATTATCAACTTTAATGAATTAAAAGTTTTTGAAAAAGCAAAAGGACAACATAATCTTATTGCAATACTTAAAAAGTCTAAAAAGAATTCTATAAAATCTTTAAATTATATCAATCACAATACTGGATTTTCCAATAAAAAACTTCTGGCTAAAATTACTTCACATGAAGATTCCAACACAGATATTTATACTATACCTCAAGAAAACTTATTTGATGGAAAAGATAATGTCATTAGATTAGAGGGAGTGGGTGTTTTTGATTCAGGAGATAAAGATACTGACAATAGAAATAGTTTATTAAATAAATTATATTCTCTTTCTGATTTTAATTTAGAATCATCTAATATTATTCAAGGCGTAGTGCCTAATCCTGATAGAGTAACTGGAAGACATGTTAATAATTTCACAGATAAGATCAATAAAAATAATATTTCTAAAGGAGATTATGTTTTTACCGTGCCTTTGGAGTTCTTTGATAATTTAAATGATTTTGAAAAAGAACATTTGAAACCTTTATATGAACCTAATCAATTATCCAAATATTTTATTCCAGATAATCCTAATTTAAATCTAATTTATATTACAAATAAGAATTGTAATAAAGAAAGTGAAATTCCAAATTTTGTTTCACATCTAAGAAGATTTAGATTTATAATGGACAATCGTAGGGAAAACAAAAAAGGGTCACGTAAATTTTATCATATGCATTGGCCAAGAGATGAATCATATTTTAAAGAAGGAGCTAAATTAATCAGTATTCGAAAATGTGAAGAACCAACTTTTGTTTACACTGAAAAAGAAGCATATTTCATGTTATCCTGCAACATCATCAAATCAGACAAAATTAATTTGAAAGTTCTAACAACTATTTTAAATTCAAAATTAATTACATTTTGGTTAAAATACCGAGGAAAAATGAAAGGAAAAACATTCCAAATTGACACTGATCAATTATGTGAAATACCACTCAAATATGTAAATGAAGATTCAGAAACAGAGATATTGAACTTATTTGATAGAATTTGTGATTTAAAAATTCAATTAAATAATAATAGTTTGCCTAATAAAAAAGATATATTAGACTCATATATTTCTAAAACCAGCTCTCAGATTGATCAGTTAGTTTATAAATTATATGATTTAACTGATGAAGAAATAGCTATTGTTGAAAATGAAGTAGGAAATGAATTTTAATTCCTACTTTCCATATTATATAATATAACTAACAAATATTATAGTGAAAGCAAAATAATTTCATTCCTATCTTTGTTTTCAAAAATAGAAATAAGTCCTCTTTATTTTTCACTATACTCCGTTTAACTCCATTTGACTTATTTCTATTCTATCCCTTATTTTAAAATGTTAATCGTTAATGTTAATCTTCACTAAATTTTTAAAAAAGTAGCTATACTATATAAATATTTATATATTATAAATAATAAATTATATAATAAATTAGATAATATTTTAAGTGGAGGACATTTATGCCAGATTCAATTGTTTTATTAGAAGAGAGAAAAGAAGTCACTACATTCTTATTGGACGAAGGTACAGTCACTGCAACCACCGTAACAACCCCTACTGGAGAAACTCCAGGTTACGAATACGCAGGAAACAAAATCAAGACAGATGATGTCGTAACCTTGTCAGCCAATTCCGATATCGGAAAACCAACCGTTAAAAAATACACTGCTGCTGAAGGTGAAATAATATTAGGTATTGCAGTCAACGATCCGGTTACCATGACTGGAGGAAAAAGAAAAACTGCAATTTTAGTCTTAGGCCATCTATTCAGATTAAAATTAGCTAGTGGATTGTCAAACATTGCCGTTAATGACAGAATTTCATTAACCAGTACCGGAGCCATCAAATCAAATGACGGTGAATATATTGCAATGCATCCTGTAGCTAGCTCAGATGATTATAATTACATTGAAGTATTCAGACCATACGACATCGGCGCAACCGGTGAAACTGGCCAAACTTAAGGTGATAGTTAATGATTACAAAAGGAAATGATACCAAAGTTCAAAATGAGGTAATAGCTCAAACCATTACTGATGAAACTGCAAAAAGGTTAAAGCTTGCAAGACTCTTTCCTAAACAAGAAATCAAAGAGAACTCTGATTACTACACTTACTTCAGACAAAACATTAATCTCGATGAAGCTATTAAAAAAGGATTGCTCGGTGAGGCAAAAGATATTGCTCAGGGTGCAAGCCTTCAAGAGCTGAATATAAGAAAACCGGTAACAGACACCATCAGCATTGACACTGTCGGTGGTGTTTTAAACGTCAACAAGGATGTCTTTGATTCTGATATCGTTTCATTTGAGGATTTGTTAGGGGATGTAGCTACAGTTATTGCTAACCGTATCGAATACAACATTTACGATACTTTAATCAGCTCACCGAACGTTCCGCAATATAACACAACCCAAACCGATGATACCATGGAGGCCTTCGGAAACTTCATCATCAAGGCACAGGAAGCTTTCAAAGGCAATGCCGGTGCAGGGGCTGATTTAACAATAATGGCTGAGTCATACAAAACCTTAAGCTATGTTAAACAGTTAGCTTACTCATCAAACAAGTTGGTTCAGCCTGTAGAAGACATTAAGGAATACTACGGTATTGACAATATCGATTTGTTAGGTACCACCCAAGCTGATGGAGGATCATTAATTGGTGACAAGCAATATATCGGATTTGACTTAAGGAATGCTCCATTAACAGTATTGTACTCTAAATCTTCAGGAACTACTGTTGCACCAATTACCAGTGATGAAAACATTGCAGACTTCTATCCTATCATAGAAATCATGCGTAAAGATATCTATGATGAGTTACCTCAGTATACAAAATTGTTCATCCAAAGTAAAGTCGGAATATTGTTGAATAAACCTGGTCTTGCCCTGAAAGGTACCTGCAGACCATAAGGATGTGATTATCATGTTAACCAAAGGAAATGATGCTAAAGTACAAAATGAAGTGATGGCACAGATAGTTGCCGATACTTCTGCAAAGTGGATGAAATTCACAAGGTTGCTTCCAAAACAGGAGATTGAAGAGAACAGTCAGTATTATACTTACATGTCACAGCGTGTAAATATTGAGGAAGCTATTCAGTCCGGTGTATTGGGTGAGGCTAAAGACATTGCTCCGGGTGCTACTTTACAGGAGTTAAATGTCAGAAAACCAATCTCAGAAACTGTCAGCATAGACACCATTGGGGGCGTATTGAACGTTTCAGCACAGATGCTTGATTCCAACTTAATATCTGTTAATGACATGCTACAGGATGTTGGAATATTAATAGGCAGAAGCATCGAAAAGGCAGCTATTGATATGATCATGAACTCCAGTAAAGTTTCCACCTACAACTTCCAAGCAGGTGACGATACCGGAATGACCATCCTTAAAGCTCAGGAAAAGTTCAAGGAATCCGCTGGAAGCTATGCCAACTTAAACAGCATGGCTGTAAGCTACAAGTCACTCACAACTCTGAAATCAGATATATTCTCAAGCAACAGACAGGTCGAACCGGTAGAACTTATCAAAAGCTATTATGGTGTTGATAATATTGACATTCTCGGGACTGCTGTCTGTGATGGAGGTTCCGAGATGGGTGACAAGACCTACATCGGCATGGATTACATCAACCCAGGAATGAAATTGTTATACTCTAGAACTACCGGAACAACCGTTGCGCCTTTAGGACCTGACGGTGAGATGTATGATTTCTATCCGTTGATTGAATTCATGAGAAAGGACATCAGGGATGAATTGCCGATGTACACCAAACTCTTCATCCTGTCAAGCGTTGGAGTATTAATGAATGCACCTAACAGAATCATCAAAGGTAATTTCAGAGCATAGAACCATATTTTATCTCATAAATATTAGTGAAGTTTCACAGGCTTCACTAATTTCTTCTGCTCATATTTTTTTATATGCAATAATCGCAATATTATATAATTGAGGCTATAAAATGAAACTGATATTAGATACTGAAAATTCACATCCAACAACAATAACAGTTAAAGGTAAAGAAATAACCTTGCTATTGATAGAATCCAGTATATTAATTGATAGCTCTCAAATAGCTAAACTGTTTGATAAAAAAGAAAAGACAGTGGCTAGTAAAGTCCAGAAATCCAAACTGGAGAAATACGAAACAGAAAATGTAAAACTTTTAAAGAATTACGGACTGATGCATCCTGATGCAGTCAAGCCAAGACCATTTTATGACTTAAGGCAGATGCTTGAAGGAACTGCTTATTACTATTTCAAAAAGGAAGATGAAACTGATTTGATTGAAGTCATCATAAGGGTAGCTGTCGGAAAACATAGGGAATGGATCCATAACAGAAACATCCGACATTAACTGTTTAAAACTTATTTTTAGAAACTGTTTGATATATATCATGGTTTAAAAACCAGTATGGTATCAATAACCTCTGCTGTTAATGTCAGGGACATACAATTAAATCAATAGCTGCCTGTTTAATGTCAGTTTTAAAAAAAGCAGTATTTATCTTGCAGCCATTTCATCAAGGTCTCTGTAGCTCATTATTCTGTTGGGATGGTCTTCATGTTCTGCGATGATTTTTTCCATCCAGATGACGTCATACCATGTGTCGAACTTGTATCCGCATTTGGAGAATCTTGCAACTCTTTCAAAACCCATCTTTTCATGGAATCTCATGCTTGAATTGTCCAGATGCTCATCTTCCCTTTCTGTGTATGCGATGTATGAGTACATGTTTTTTATTCCCATCATCTTCACTGCATCTTCAACTGCAAGGTAGAGTTTTCGTCCAAGGCCTTTTCGTTTGAAATCCTCTTTGATATATATTGTAAGCTCACAGGACCAGTCATAGGCAGGCACATCTGAAAAGGGCTTGGCATAGGCAAAGCCTTTGATGGAGCTTTTATCTTCGAGCACGAAAAAGGGGAATTTTTCAGTTATATATATCATTTCCTGTCTGAAATCATCTATTTCGGGTGCTTTATATGAAAAGTGGACTGCGGTGTTTTTCATGTAGTAATCCATTATGTTAACAATTTCTGGGGCGTCATCTGCTGTTGCTTTTCTCATGTTCATGTGAAATACACCTTTAACTTGTAGTATGTTTTTATTGAATAAATTATTTTTCATGAATATAATATTTTTTTATATAAAAAATATAATAAATAGGATAATACAAATTATAATATATGACAGAAGACAATATTAGCTGGACAAGTTTTTGCCAGGCAATGAACTCAATTGCATTCTGGTTAATCCAGAACAAGAAAAACTATAAGAAACGTGACCATTACCAGATATTGACATTAAAAGGTAACTGCAGCGATATAGAAAAGAAAGCCAAGAAGCTAGGTTCAGACAAGCTAGTTGCAATGTATACAATGGCTTTGATTAAGGATAACAGTTCTTTGGATTTCCTTCCAAACTATGTAACATTAAAGAATGGAACTCAAATTGACAAGGCTGAATATGTTGACATGGCCATAAGGACTGAAAGCTACATCAGAGCAAACGGAAGACTTCCGGCTATAGTATACAGAAAGTCAACACTGCCGGACTATAACGATTCAACAATGAAGTTATTTATAAAGACTTATACTTTCAAAGGTAATAGTATTGATGAGGCATTGGCAGTAATAGCTAAAAAGAAATTGTACAGCAAATACTTTGATTCACAAAAAACAGACAAGAAAACAATAACTGACGCTAAAGAAGGTAAAGGTTCCAACTGCGTTGACTGGGGACAAGTATATTATCGTATTGCAAAAAGTTTAGGCTATGACGTGCAGTTTGTCCATGTCAAATGTCGTGTCAGCGGTACTGGACATATCAGATTAAGATTAAGACATAAGAAGCATACTTCAGGAAAATGGATTAACCGTGATCCTGCTGCAGTGGCAGATACAACTTCAGGTAATGTCAGAGCAATCTGGTGTGAAGATGGAAATGTTATAGCTATTGATCCAAGTTGGATATTTACAGATTTATATTCAAGTTAACAGTTATTGTTAACTTCTTTTCTTTTTTGCATCAATCTAATTGAAACAGTTTAATTTAAATCTTTCACTTTAGGTAAAAGTACATTTCGTAATTTTGTTGCTATGTCATATTGCCATTCTATAGCTTTTTCCCAATTGTATTTGTCATTAATATCAATGTCTAAAGTTTTTCCAATCTTTGATATTTTTTTATTTTCGCCTTTATCCCATTCCAATTCCATGCCTATTTCAGATTCAATAGTGTCTTTTTGACTATATAATTGGTCAAAGATTTCATTGCTGTTCTTTTTGATTCTAAAATGAGCGTTGATAGTATTTTTTTGAACGAGTGAAATTGTTAATTCAATATGTGCCAAACCAGTTTTCATGAATAATGAATACCAATTATCTTTATTTGGTATTGGATAAACAAACAAATCATCATTTTCATTTAAATACTTATTAAATTCAGTCCAGTATTCCAATCTTAATTTTTCAACTGAAGTAAGGTCAGATTCATCAATTTCAGGAATAGTATCTTCTTTAGGAGCATATTTGTCAATGACCTCTTGAGATATTTCCGGATATTTCCATATTTTATATGCTTTTTCAATAAGGTGGTTTGTTCTTTTTTTGATTTCTGTTTCATTCCATGTTTCCAGGTCATGTAAATAAACATTTAATCTGATGGCACTTTGTCTAAATCCGCCTTCCATATCTCTTTTTTCTTGAAATGGTCTGTCACTTAGTTCTGGATTGTAACCTGTAAGAGTTAGATTTCCAATTGTGTGAAGATAGGTTTTTTGAATTTCTTCCCAATTTGGACCTAAACAATCTCTCCATTCCTGAGAGAGATTTGGATTTTGAGGCATGATATGCTCAATAGTATAAGCTTCAACAGGAGTTTTTTCCTTGGAATTCCAGTTTTCAAACTTATCAAAAATATACTCTTTATTCTTGCCTTTTAAATTATAGATGTCTCTTTCTCTGAAGTTTCTTCCGAATTCTCTATTTTTTGGCATTCTTTGATAGTTTTCTTTTAAAACAAGTCTTGCTTGATAAGATTCTGAATAATTTTCGGTATCAAGTTCATTATACATTTTAGCAAATGTTTTATTCAGTGAAGGTGTAGGAATATTACATATTAGTCTTCTAAGCAAATAGCTTTCAGTATATCTTATAATTTCAATAAATTCATCTGCTGATAAAAGTTCAGCATCATAGTCTTTATATAAGTGTAATAAAAAAGGATAGGTAACATCATATCCCATATTGCTTAAGCTGTCCAGTGCTTCCTTTAATTTAGCATTTTGTTCACTGCCAAAAGCGATACATGAGAAGTATTTGGAAAACTTAAAGACGTCCTTTACGAGAAGTTCTATATTTTCATATTCTCTGGAATATTTTTTGAAATCTCTGTAGATATTTCTAAATGTTGGTACTTTGTCTGTTCTGACAGTCAGATAGTCTCTGATGAATTTATCAAATAACAAGCTTCCTGATTCTTCAAATGTTTTTTCTATCTTTTGCCAGTAAGTTGTATAAAGGTTTTCCTGTTGTTCTGGATCTAAACCCATAAGAATATAATTGCGGATAAGGTCTGCTTGAGACAGTTCTAAACCTGTTGAATTTAAACTTTCAAAGATGAGTTGAGGGTTGTCAATATTGTGTTCTAATGCCACAAAGATTATTAGTAATTTATTTAGGCCTTGATAAATAAGTTCAACGTTATCGTCATTGATTCTTCTTTTAAAGTATTCATAGTTCTCTTTAACTCTAATTGAATCATCTTCGTCAAAAGGTATTTTGTCTTCTGCAGTCAAGTTGTCAATAATCTTTTTTAGAGTAACTTTATCGTCATCAGTTAGAATAAGTTTATATTTAAGTTCGCCGGTTTCCTTATCGTTAATGAGATAGTAATTAATTAAATTATAAGGATTCATTATATTCTCATTCGGATTTTTAAACAGATAATCGCTTAATGCTGAGACAAGCAGGGATATTGTAGTAATCCTTTGCTGTCCGTCAATAATCATTAATTTGTTGATTGGGCTTGCAATATGCCCTTTCTGGTTCATATATACAATTGAACCGATGAAATGGTTCTGTTCATCTGTGGAGTTTCCCACACGTACAACATCCTCAAATAACTGATTGCATTCTTTATCTGTCCAACTATACTTTCTTTGATAGATTGGAATTGACAACTGTTGGTTTTGACCTAAAAAATTTAATAAGTTTTGTTTTCCTGCATCCATATTGAACCCTTTCTCATGTTAATAATAAGTTATGTATATTTATATACGATTAAGCTATTTAAAATATTATTTTTGAAAAATTAGGAATAATGTTTTGAAATGGATGTATTTATAATAAAATCCGGAATTTAACTGTCATAAAATAAATAACATTAACGTTTAGCTTTTCTCTATTGGAATCTAACTTTTAGAATGATTTCATATATATCGCAGTTTAAAATCACATTTGATATTCCAAAACACTTCCGTTAATGTCAAAAGAGTGCTCCTAACATTGGGGTGAAAATAATACATTCAATTTAATTAAGGGTAACATCCATAATTTAATAGGAATGAAACTATTAAAAATATGGGATGATATATTATTAAATAGTATATGAATCAGTGATACTATGGGTCTTTTCGATAAAGTTCATGAAATGGATAATGAGAGAAAAATTAATAAAAAAGTCAATAAATTCTTTGAAAACGAAGATTATTTAAATAGATTAAAATTAAGATATTCTCATGCTTCAATCGATTTAAATAAAATTAAATTAATAATCAAATCTGAAATTAATGAATCTAATTTTGAAGAATTTAACATGAACCAAAGATATATGGAAATTCTAAAAATGGATGTCAATACTTTATATGATATGAGTTTAGAAGGTATTGACACTTCTAAATTTATTGTTCAGAAAGATTTGGATGATTATTTTGGAGATGAATATGCTGAGAAATACGATATTGAACGTGAAGATTTAAATAATAATCCATCTTATGAAAATCATAAAAATATTACTCCTCTTCCTAAGGATTATATGAAAAAGAAACCAGAAGAAATAGTTAAATTCGGACCCAAACGTAAAAGTAGTTCATCAACTAAAATCAATCAATCTGCTGAAAGATTAAAGAAATTATATGAAGAAGATTCATCCGATGCACAAAGTCATGTTAAAGAAAATAAGTCCATTAAAAAGGAAATCCCTTTCAAATCTAAAGTAGATATTGAAATATTTACTAATGTCAAATCAAATACTGCACTTGCAAGTGCAGCTCTATTTTTAGCAACTGGCGTACTTCTGGCTGAAGCAAAAGAAGAAATGAAATGGGTTAAAACTCAAATAGAAATTAAAGAAGACAGAATTATAATTAAACGCCCTTATATCTATCATAAATACAAAGATTTTAGATATTTTAAGGTGGATCAGGAAGATGATTATTACTTATTCTATATTGGATTTTCCAATGAAGAATTGATTCATTTCAGAACAAAAGAAAAATGCCTTGTTGATATAATTATGGACAAGATAGAAAAAACAGGTTTGCAGTACGAACATATTTAATTAATTCATAATGTCTGAACATTAACATGTCCAATTATAGGTTAACAATTGTTTTTCAAACTATTGCATATATCACAATTCTAAATCCTATTTGATATTCGAAAACCCTTCCGTTAATGTTAAAGATATATAATTTAATCAAATCTAAAAAAGTAGCTATTAAGTATTTCAACCGTATCTTGTTGGAAACATGGACTATGAAATAATCCAAAATCAGTATTGATGATAGTATAAAGAATAGTCATCAAATGCTCTCGCACTTTCTTTAAATATCTTTAAAACAAGATTAATTATTACCACTCAAAAATATTTGGGTGGATAGATATTGGTGAGGCAGTTGAATTATTATGGAGATCAGCTCGTTATTCAACTTTTTTTCTAAAAAACTCCATAATCAATTCAACTCAATATATTTAAACGTTTAATTATTATTTTTGAAACATTGACCATGAACTTGTTAATGATAATTTTATATAATTTGAATAATAAAATATTATATTAATTATTATATACAGGTTGTAATAGCTATGGCCAATATTAATAATACATCATCCTACATGGATGAAGACAAAAAGCAAATTATCAAAGAGTCAAATTATACCTATAGAGATGCTCTTGAAGTTTCAGCTTATCTCATTGAAGTCGGCAAGTTCGAAAGGTTTTATAAGGAAATGCAAATCCATGACCTTCAAAAGGAACTTGACGAAATGGGTGACGAAGAATAAAACTTCAAAAAATGTATCTCACGTATATAACTCTTCAAAAGAAACGGTTTTTCATAAGTGAAAGTAATATTTATTATTACTTTTATATTTTTTTTATAATAAAATTTTATATATAATATATAATAAATATATGTATTATGTCACTAGAAAAAACCAACATCAGCGCAAGAGTTGAAATAACACTCAAAAAAATAGTAGAAGAATCTAGTTTTACACACAAAGACGCATACGAACTTGGAGCAATGCTAATAGCTATTGGCGATGCAGAAGATACAATAACACTAATACATAACAATCCCAATTATCAAAAAACAATGAAACAGACTGAGTACAGACTCATCGAAGCTAGAAAACAGGAACTCGAAAGAGAATTAAGAGATTTATAGGAGAACCATCACCATGAGTCGAGTAAATTCAGATATACATTATTTTTTAGAACAGCACGAACAGGAAATAATCAACTGCTGCAAGAAGGCAATGAGCAACAAGGAAATCATAGATTTGCTCAAGACAAAATATGGCCGTGAAGTTTCACTTACAACATTCAAGGAATTCAAAGCAGGATTAAAAATAACCAAAGGAGATTTCCTGGAAACACTCTTAGATGAAATTCAGGTAATGAAGACTTCAGGAGCAACAGATGAAAGTGTCAGAAGATGGCTGGATGAGGAACACAAATTTGAAGTAAGCAGAGCAACATTTTCCAGATTCAAAAAGAAATATCATTTAACAGATAATGATAAAGATCCAAGAGCCAGACAAAAGGATGCATTAACAAACAGAGCAATAACACAAAAACAAATTACAGACAATAATGTTTATGAAGACAATATAGATTTAGCTATTGATTCAATTCTCCAACAGCAGGTCACAGACATTAAAACAGGTTTGGAAAACTTGGATAAGATAACTAAAAATGCAGTTGGCCTTGAAATTGATTTTGAAAAACTGGACCAAGAAGTAAGATACAATGCCAATGAAAAAAGTCTAGCCAGATATTTAATCGACATTACAGAACTTAAAATCAGATATCTGGAATTATCAGTTAAAGCATTTGAAGCTAAAAACAGATTATTCAAAGATGAAATGGACAGGTTATTCAAAAATAGGGTTCTTGAACTGGAAGATAAGAAAATTGAAATATCACAAAAGGATATCATGAATGAAATAGAAATCCTTGCAAAACAAATAGACGATAACAATGTACAATGAAAAAGATGAATTCTATCTCAGTGCTAAAGATAAAGCTATTTTACAGAAGTGCGTATATGAAAATCCATATATACCATTCTCTCCATTTCCAAAGCAGGCTGAAATGATATTAGCAACAGAAAAGGAAGTTTTAATTGGTGGTGCTGCAGGAGGTTCCAAATCAACAAGTTTACTTATGAGGGCATTGTTCTATGTTCAGGATGATGCCAATGAATACCATGCCCTCATCTTGAGACGTACATTATCTGACTTGAAGCGTAAAGGAGCTTTAATTCACAAGGCAAGTCAGTGGTTAAATCGAAAGGAAATTCAAAATAATGCAAGCATCAAACCAAAGTGGGATGGAACCGAACACTCATGGACATTTCCCAATGGAAATTCACTGACTTTTGGATATTTGAGAAACATCAATGACCTCGACACATATCAGGGTTCGGAATATCAGTTCATAGGCATTGATGAACTGACACAATTGGAAAGATTCAAATATATCTACATGCGCTCAAGGGTTCGTAAGACTAAAGACAATAAGCTTCCAACACAATTAATGGCATCTTCAAATCCTGGTAAGCGTGGGAATAAATGGGTACGTGAAAGATTCATAGAAAAGATAGATGAAGACATACAAGATAAATCACAAATCAGATTCATTAGCTCCAGCTATTTAGATAACATCTATTTAGACAGAAAAGATTATGAAGAATACTTGATGGGATTGGATAGAGTTACAAGGGAACAGTTAATGAACGGTAACTGGTATGCTTCAGTAAAAGGTCAGCTATTTGATGAATCAGACTTCCACATAATTTCATATGACGAATACTTGAAAATTCCAATAGTTAGGATTATCAGATATTGGGATCTTGCAGCTACTGAAGTATTGAATGATGACAGATTGAAAGGTAGTGATCCAGATTATACTGCTGGAGTCATGTTGGCTAAAGATCTAAACGGCAACATTTACATCTTGGACTCATATGAGTTTCAGCTTGAGTCAAGAAACTTAATCAATGAAATCCTCAATACTGCGGCACGTGACAAGTCAGACGTCCAGTATATCGAACTCGACGGAAGCACAGGCAAAAACTTCGGATTGCTTATCATTGATGAGTTAAACAGGAGAGGGTTCACTACAGGAACTGGTAACTCAAGAGAGAATAAAGTAGACCGTGCAAGAAGGGTTTCAGCAGATATTCAAAAGAAGGGCATTTACTTAGTTGGAAAGGATTCGACCGGGTTCACGAAAAAATGGGCTATGGAATTTCTGGAAAAAATAACTGCATATCCAAATGAAGCTATTCACGATGATTGTGTAGTTGCATTCACAGGAGCCTACGAAAAAATAGTTTCTGAAGTTCAAACTCAAAGGGTTGATGTGGATAAGTGGTATTCCACTTGATAATTTTTATAAATAAAACATATCGATACATTTAAATATATCGAAATAATATTATAGTATATGACTATTAAAAATACTGATGAAAGCTGTGAGGTATGCTTTTCGGTCGAAAATTTAACCAAGACATTACCTTCAGATGAAACCCTTGAAGATAATGCAGCAGTGTTAAAATCATTGGCAGATCCAACAAGACTTAAGATAATCTATCTCTTGAAAAACGGTGAATTATGCGTCTGTCAAATACTTGAAGCTATAGACAAATCCCAGTCAACAATATCCCATCATCTCAACATGATGAAAAAGGAGGGCGTGCTGTCAGCTCGAAAACAGGGAAAATGGATCTACTACAAACTTGCCAATGAAAACATCATTGACAGTCTTGAAGAAATATTTGAAAAATAGTGGTGATAACAATGGATGAAAAGATAGCTTTGGCTTCATGCAACGGAATGAGTGCCAACGGACTGGTGTCACGCGTTGCAGTAGGCGACTGCAAAAAGGAAAACCCTAACATAATATCAATCTGCATGGGATCAACCTCAGCAGACACTGAAGGACAAAACGATGAGATGCTTAGGAAATTTCCGATTATAGCAATCAACGGATGCGACAATGGATGCGTGAACAAGATTTTAAACAACAGAGGAATCAAAGTTTTTAAAACAATCGGTGTTGGTGATGTCCTGAATGAACACAAAGCCTTTGCCACAGACCCGTTTAGACTTGACAGCGAAGGGGAAAGATGTGTCGAAATAATTAAAGATAAAATCAATGAAGAAATAAATGGGTGAATAAAATGGATTATTTTAATAATGAAATTTGGAAAAAATGGGCAAACAAAAACTATGATGAATTCAAGTCACTGAAAGACGGTGCCAGAATGGCAATGCTGTTGCCCAATACTGACAACCTCATAGTCCTCACTAAAGGCGAAGAAATAACTGTGAAAATAGATGATCGGAACAATTTCGATTTTCCATTTGCCCAAATTGCATTCAAATTCGGTGAAAATACTGTTGAGGATGTATTAAGAGATTCAACATTCTCCACATTCAAGAATCTCACACTTGATGATGAAATAGGTATTTTATCATTTGTCGATGAGGCCACACTGAACAGGTTCGATTACAGATACTTCCTTAAAAAGTTCGGCTTTGAGATAGGTTCCGGATGCAGCTGCGGGTGTTGCTGATGGCTGACAACTGGAACTTCGATGGCTTGATACAGGATGTTCTGGTCAAATCCAATTCCAGTTCCTGCTGCGACGGCGTATCATTTCCTGACACTTCAAGAATAGAAAACCCCATAAATCCCATAGATTCTGTTACAAAAGAATTTCTCAAGGATTTTGAAATATACTTAAAGCAATTGGGTGTTGTGGAAATAGCTTATGTTGATGGCATCAAGGAATATTTCATGCACGGTCTTGATTTTGATTTTAACTCAGCTGTCGTATTTTCATATGAAATCAGCCAATGCATACATGATGTCGGTGCAGGAGCCAAAGCCCAGGAGTACAACAATAATCTCTACAGAGACTTTGGAAATATGACATATAAGATTTCAGATTATCTGAGGCTTCGTGGATTTGAAACAAGTGTTGCACATCCCCGTGAAGAGACAATAGACTTTTCACATCTTGCCCAAAAGGCGGGAATGGGTGCAATCGGAAAAAGCGGTCTGCTGATAAGTCCTGAAATCGGACCCAACCAGAAAATAGCTGCAATACTGGTAAACATAAAAAACCTTCCCAAAGCTGAAAGCGATTCTTATGACTGGATTCCGGACTACTGTAACTACTGTAACTCATGCGTTAGAGCATGTCCTCATGACGCTTTAATCCTTGATAAAAAAACAAAAACAGTAAGTTTCACAGAAGAGCTATGTATCGGTTGCAGCGAAGGATGCACTGAATGCATCAAGGCATGTCCCTTTTATAAAAAAGGGTATGAGGCTGTTTTTGAAAAATACAAAAGGATTAAAATGAAATCTGAAAAATAGCTATTTGTCTCTCAAGAATTTTCTTCTGCCTTGCCATATTAACTGGCGCTGTCTTTTTCTTAATTCTTTATAATCCCAATACATCTGTGATGTGACATGTCCATGCAGCCTTCTAAACTCGTCAATCCGGACAATGGCAGCCTGTACAATAGCTGATTCACCTTCATGCCAGCAGTACCATGGATGATGGCAGGCAACATCACACTGCGAAGCCAAACCGGTCTTGCAGTTATTGCAGTAATCCACAAACCACAATTCTTCCTCCCTTTCTCGCTTTTCCTTTTTGGCTTTGATTATTTGTTGTTTTATAGATGTCATACCAATCAGTTTTATAAAAACCATAAAAACCATGAAAACTCTTGTAAACTTTTTTGATGGTTTTTTTAAAAACTTCTTAAAATCCTTTAAATCAAAAAATAAGAATTTTGAAAAAGTTCCACAGAAATGATTTTTTAAAAAACCAAATTTTTTCAGGATAAGCGGGGCCACTTTTAAACATTGCCCCACACATTTCCCCAACCTTAGTTTTTTTGTAAAAACCACACCACCAAAACCAATGCATAATCCTTTAATTAACCTGAAAACAATTGTAAGCTATTTTTTAAAAAAACTTTTACAAAAGTTTTTATAAGTTTACATGGTTTTTTTAGTTTTTTGGTTTTCACGGTTTTTTGGTTTTTATGGTTTTTTGCCAATCCATATCGGCTTTCTTATATCTGAATCAAAGTTCATTATACTTAACCCCTCAATAAATTTATCTTCCTTCATAATGTCTACAACCCATTGGCCTATCTCATAGCAGATATCATCATATACCGAATCGTCCATGTGCTTTAGATCATAGCTGATTGATTCCACTTCACTTTTTGCAAGGTCATATATGTT
>JAFRFD010000120.1 GCA_017434525.1 Methanobrevibacter sp. | reverse complement strand
AAGTTACGACGCTTACATCCGTTCACCATAAAGATTAATCGTTCTTATCCTTCCCCTAGCCTTCAGAATTCGAATACTAAATTCTGATTAGACATACAATCATGCAACCTCCTAATCAATTACTCAATTAAGAGTTTCAAGAGGGGAAATCCCAACACAACAGGGATTGAAAATCCATTTTAATGAATTTTCACTGCTTAAAATGAAGAAAGAGATACTTCTTGTCGCACGAAATCTCCTTCAAATACATAAACCCAATTACCAGGATGAATATAATTAAATATCCTTTCCGCAGCATCATGAATACTCCTTTTAGGCCTAAATCCGTAACTGGTAGGTTCAAAACGAACCTCCCACTGAGGTTCTAAAACCATTCGAAGAATCTCTTGATAAATCCTATCAAGAATAACTGGAATACTAAGAGGACGCATTTTACCATTCTTTTTACGAATATATTTACGAAGAGCCGGTTTCGGCTTATGTAAATTAATATTACGATTACGAATTTTGTAAAATAACTCCATTCTTTTCTTATCAGTTAATGCTCTAAATCCGTCAATACCTGCAGTTCTCTTTCCTTTATTAGTCTGAGTAACTCTTCTGATTGCCAATAATTGTGCATAAGCACTACGTCCTAATAATCGTTGTAAATCTCTTACTTTACGATAATCACCTTCACTTTCAGCACGATATATCCGCTTTTGAATTTTATCTACATACTTTTCTGCTTTCTTCCAATCTATGGAAGACCAGTTAGTAATGTTTGAAGTGGTGGACACAAAAGTATCCTTTTGTGTATTTCTCATCAATTATACCTCCAATCTTTGAATAAAACCAAAATATTCGTTTTATATGCATGTTGTTCACCTGCTAAAGTCAGCATATCCATTCACAGTTATTAAAATTTGTCAGTTTCCTGCTGTCTTTCGACCAAATAATGGCATTTGCTTTCTTAGCATCCTTTACCTGATAGAGAATTCAAGTTTCCTCACGGTCACCCTACTAGAATAAATTCTAGTCGGATAAGTCGGGGCGATTACTCGCCCTTTCTCTCCTCAGAACGGCTCGTGTCAGTTTCCCGACAAGCCCGCTCAAGCATGCTTTTTACCTGTAGAAAAAAAGAAAACTATTTATTATTATTTAAATAGACATTTAAATGGTGATTTAAACTTTATCTTCTCAATATATTCATCATATTCAGAGTCGTATGGTGTTGCTTTATATTTTATGCACAAATGATATTTTATTCCAGTCCAGCTCATTTTTATTAATTGAGTTCCAGTTTCAGGATTGGTGAAAACATTATTATCATTGTGTTTTTCATCTTGTGACTTCATAAAATGTTTCTTATAAGCCCATCCAGTGCTTTTGGTTGGATACCATTTCTTAATTAATCTTATCAGAGTATTAAACACGAAATTATCCATATTTTCAAATGTTTTATTACTTGATCCAATTTTCCAATAGTTTGCAGTTCCAGTAGTTAAACTGTTCATTGAATTAATAAACCATTCTACATTACCTGATGTAGCATATTGGGACAAATACCTTACTTTATCTTTGTATCTGTCTTGACTCTTTTTAGATGGTTTTATTAAGACTTTTTCTCTATCAGAACCTTGATAACTTCGAATGTTGTATCCCAAGAAATCAAAGCCCTCTTTGAGCTCTGTTATTTTAGTTTTCTCAGGAGACAGTATTAAACCTCTTTCTTTAAGATAATCTTCTAATAAATTAGGAATATTCTCTGCATCTTCTTTAGATTTACATAAAACGACGAAATCATCGGCATATCTTATCATAATGTATTTAGATTTGTTTACATAATGATATTTACCGTGCATTTTCCATTTTCTGTATTCTATGCCCAATGCTTCTTCCATACCGTCTAGGGCTATATTTGCTAATAATGGTGAAATGATTCCGCCTTGTGAGGTCCCAGTTACAGTTTTGAAGAATATATCGTTTTCCACATATCCTGCTTCTAACCATCGTCGTATTAAATCTTTTAAAGGAAAATTTCCAAGTTTGCTGATTATGTGGTCATGACTTAGGGTGTCAAAACAGGATTTGTCGGATAAGTCGGGAGGATTACTCCCCCCTTCTCTCCTAAGAACCTATCGTGTACCTTTCGATACAATAGGCTCAAGTATGCATTTATCCAGTAAAATAAGAGTATCTTCTATCGCGCATATCAAAATAATCGGTTTT
>JAFRFD010000029.1 GCA_017434525.1 Methanobrevibacter sp. | reverse complement strand
GAAATAATAAAAATAAATCTAACAAATAATAGATTAAGTCATTTTGATGATGAAAATTTAAAAGAAAAAGCCCGAAAAATGGGACGATTAGAAATCCAAATTGCATTAGTGGATATCGGAAAAGAAGAACCAGAAATACTAGCAACAAATTTAACGCACTATGAATTCTCATCCGAAGATTTAAAAGAATTATATGCAAAAAGATGGACAGTTGAAACCGGATTCGATAGATTAAAAAACTTAATCGAAATCGAAGATTTCAGCGGAACACGAAGGAAAATCATTGAACAAGATTTTTACGCACATATTTTTGTTTATAATCTCGCAATAACTATAAAAAATCATGCAGAAAAGTATATTACAAGAACTCCACGAGATAAAAATGAAAAAATAATTTATCAGTCGAATTTTTCAAAAATAACTGGAAATATCTATTTATTTTTCTTTGACATAATCTTTGGATCGCCAAAGAAAAGAGAAGAAATTATAGATTTCATAATAAAAGAAGCATCTAAAGAACTAACGCAGGAAAAAGAAGACGAAAAAAATAAAAAAGAACGAAAAGCCCCGGATGTTGAAAATAAACATCCAGGAAACAAGAAAAAAACACACTAACCCCAATAATTTCCAAAAAATTAGTGAGTTTCACATCTTGTTTAATTTTTTGTTCAGAAATCATATAAAAAACTTACGAAATCCGATTCTAAAATTGAAATAATATAACAATGTTATTAATTAGAAAAATAATAAAAAAAATTTACCTGAAAAATCTTAAGTTTCTAGGAATGTCGTCTTGGCGAAACATTTAAATATATTACTATATCATATAATAATATTATATTATTTTAAAAATCAAAGAATAAAGTGATAAATATGAAAAATATAAAATCTACCAAAAAAGTTACAGAGGACATAAATACGATGGATATGTTAAATAAAATGATTGAAATTCAGAAGTTGAAAGTTGACAATTATAGTAAACCAACTGAAGAAAGTGAATTAGCTATGCAAAATATGATTGAACTTTTAAAATTTAGATATGATATACTCCATACTTTAAAATAGACTTATTCCATAATATTTATAACCTTGAGTTCGTCCAATAATTCAATTTTTTAATTGAATTCAGATAAAAAGATTTTGCTCTTAGATTGAGATTAGTGGAGTTTCAGGAGTTATTTTACACTTGAAATTGCACTTCGTTACTTTTTTTTAGAATTTTGAGTTATTTTTGTAGTTGTTTTGCTTAATTTGTTGCTTGTTTATTTTGTGTTTGTTGTTTGGAAGTGTGTTTTTATTTGTTTGTTTTTTTGTTTATATGAGTGTTGCGTTTAGTTTTTCGTGTATTTTTTGTATGTTATGTGCGATTGTGCGTATTGTTAGTTCTTTTTCTGCGTTTTTCATACCGGTTCTGTTTAGTTTTTGGAAATTGCGTGCGTTTCGTAGTAGTCCGAAGTGTGCTTCATTTAGATTTGCTCTTTTTTTGTAGTAGATTTTTCCTTCAGGAGATTTGAAATCTGCTTTCATTTTCCATCTTAAATCGTTGACTGGTTCGAAAATTTCTCTTACTCTGCTTTGGGTGCATTGATCTTTGACTGGGCAAGTTTTACATTTGTTTGTTGAGTATACTCTCATCCATTCACCGTTTAATTTTCTATCGTTTTTGTAATGTAAGTGTTCGTCCATTGGGCAGATGAATGAGTCTGTTTTCCAATCATACACGAAATTTACTTTGTGATATGGTTTTTCTCTATTTTTAGATTTTGTTTTGCTGCTTTCATTTCGATCTGGAATTAATAAACGTATATTATTTTCATAGGCGTATTTTATTACATTATCGTTCATATATCCATTGTCTGCGACTAATACTTTAGGATTGATTCCCATTTGTATTTTAATTTCGTGTAACATTTCGAATAGTTCGTGTGCGTCTGTAGCGTTCTGTGTTAGGTATTGACCTACAACCATTCCATTTTTACTGTCTACAGCAACTTGGTAATTGTAATTTAAACTCATATTTTCTTTTTTATCCATCATCCATCTTGATTCGGGGTCTGTTAAACTAATTGTGTGTTTTCCATCATAATTTGCTTTTAAAACATCCAATAAATCGAGAACATAATACATATTTTCCATACTAATTAAAGCAGTTTTAAGAAGAATTAAAGCATTTTTATTCAAATTAGCATTTATTTCATTAATTAATACACTAATTTCATTGTGTTTTTTGTTTTCATTGTAGTATTGGTGGATTTTATACCAAATACTGTTTTTACTCCAGTTTCTACCATAATCAAAAATCAAATTTTGTAAAAATTCGATTTCTTCAATTTTGATCAAACGAAAATTATTGGAATGGGCTTTTACAATGCTGCCATCAACTGCAACACATTCACCATCAATCAAACCCAAATTAATCCCCAAAATCACAGTGTAATGAAAAAATGCATTGATTAACAATGTATTTTCCTGTAAAAACAAATGAATAATAGATTTCTTAGGTTTCTTATCATTCAAGATATAATTAACTGATTCATCATTATTATTTATCCAATCAGCTAACCCTCTACAACTAAATCGACTATTATAAACTCCATAAACTACAAAACCCAATAATTCATCCAAATAATATTCTTTTGGCCTTCCCTGATTCTTAAAATCATCTTTAAATAGCAATGGAAAATCACGTTTAAAATTACTTACTAACTTTTTAACTGTAAAAACAATGTTATCATTATTCAAATTCTGTCCAGAAAAGGCATATGTAAAAATAGCCTGTTCACAAGTAGTATTATTATAAACTAAAGTCATAAATATCAAAACACCTAAACATTTTCACAAAACCAAAACATTTAAGTGTCACAAAATACATAAAAATAAATTGTGAGAAGTGTTTTAGTTTTGTAGCCTTAAATAACTATTTATCTTCTCACATATTTATAATTAACTACTTTTTAGAAATTAATATTCAAAATAAGTAAATTTACAATGAAAAAATTAATAAAAAAATAAAAAATTAGAAAAAATTATTTATTGGACAGACTCATGAATAATTTAATGCTTCATTCAAATAAAACATATAGATACTTAAATTTAGTGATAAAATGAATAATAATAAAAATAATGAAAATCATGTAGAACTAATAAACTTAAAAGGAAAATTACATGAAAAATTTGAAAATACAAGCGAAAATGTGACTATAGGAGATTATACTTATGGTGATTTTGAAATAAGAGAATGGGACAATAAAACAAAATTAAAAATTGGAAAATTTTGTTCTATTGCAAGTGGAGTTATATTTTTATTAGGTGGTGAACATAGAAGTGATTTTATAACTACATATCCCTTCAATGCACTAATAAAAAATTTTAATTATAT
Organism: Methanobrevibacter sp.; assembly: GCA_017434525.1. Lineage (GTDB taxonomy): Archaea > Methanobacteriota > Methanobacteria > Methanobacteriales > Methanobacteriaceae > Methanocatella. The sequence goes on along the minus strand of JAFRFD010000029.1, from coordinate 2,965 downwards.
TGAAGGGCATCCACACACTAAAGGAAATATAAATATAGGAAATGATGTATGGATTGGTAGTGAAGTTAAAATACTTTCCGGAGTTAACATTGGAGATGGGGCAATAATTGGTGCTAACTCCATTGTGACAAAAAATGTTCCACCATACGCCATAGTTGCAGGAAATCCTGCAAAAATTGTTAAGTATAGATTTGATAAAATAACCATTGAAAAACTACTTAAAATTAAATAGTGGGATTTTGAAGAAAAAGAAATTATAAAAATAATACCATTATTACAATCCACAAATATACAAAAATTAATAGAAAAGTATGGATAATGTACTTACTTAAAATTATACATTTTTTCGTAGTATTGTTGGTATTGGCCGCTTTTTACTTGGTCCATCCAGTCTTGGTTATCGAGATACCATTGGATTGTTTCTTTAATGCCTGTTTCAAAAGTGTATTTTGGCTCCCAACCCAATTCGTTGCGGATTTTATCAGCGTCGATTGCGTATCTTCTGTCGTGTCCTAGTCTGTCGGCTACGAATTCTATTAATGATTCGTCTTTTCCTAATGCTTCCAGTATTAGTTTTACGATTTGAATGTTTTGTCTTTCGTTGTGTCCGCCGATATTGTAGACTTCTCCCAGTTTTCCTTCGTGTAAAACTAGGTCTATTGCTTGGCAGTGGTCGTATACGTGTAACCAGTCTCGTATGTTTTTTCCATCGCCGTAAATTGGTAGTTTTTTGTCTTCTAGTGCGTTGGATATCATTAATGGTATTAGTTTTTCTGGGAATTGGTAAGGGCCATAGTTATTGGAGCAGCGTGTAATGTTTATTGGTAGGTCGAATGTTTCGAAGTATGCTCTTGTTATTAGGTCTCCTCCGGCTTTGGAAGCGGAATATGGGCTGTTTGGCTGTAGTGGGGTGGTTTCTGAGAAGTATCCTGTTTCTCCCAATGTTCCGTATACTTCGTCTGTTGATATTTGGATGTATTTTTCAACTTTGAACTCTTTTGCTGCGTTTAACAATACCTGTGTTCCTAAAACATTGGATTTTATGAATATTTCAGGGTCTGTTATGCTTCTGTCTACGTGGCTTTCAGCTGCAAAATTAATGACATAATCTGATTTGGAAACTAAATCGTTTACAAGGTCTTTATCTCGGATGTCTCCTTTAACGAAAGTGTAGTTGTCCATGTTTTCGATGTCTTTTAGGTTTTCCAGGTTTCCGCAGTAAGTTAAAGCATCCAAATTTATAATATGATAATCGGAATATTTGTCTAACATGTATTTTACGAAATTGCTTCCGATGAATCCTGCTCCGCCAGTTATTAAAATTGTACTCATGAATATAACGTCCTTTTAGTATTTGATTTTTGATTCGGCCAATGTTTGCCATTTTTCATCTTTTTCAGAGAATATTAATTCATCAATGTCGTCGATAGGCCAGCCAATTCCAATATCTGGATCGTTCCAAATTATTCCGCTTTCATCAGGACCGTTATAAAAATCTGTGCATTTATAGGCGAATTCAGCATGGTCTGATAAAACAACGAATCCATGTGCAAAGCATGGTGGAATGAATAACTGTTTTTTGTTTTCATCAGATAAAATAGCCCCAAACCACTCACCATAAGTAGGGGAATCTCCCCTTAAATCAACGCCGACATCAAAAACTTCACCTTTTAAAACACGAACCAGTTTGCCTTGAGGTTGCGTTAACTGTAAATGAAGACCTCTAAGAACTCCTTTTGATGAAGAGGATTGATTATCCTGAACAAAAGTCAAATCATAACCTGCCTCTTTAAAATCATTCTCATTATATGTTTCCATAAAATAACCCCGGTTATCACCGAAAACCGCAGGTTCAACTATAAACATGCCTTCAATATCACACTCAGTAAATTTAAATTGTCCCATAATTAATCACCTTTCTGCTAAATCAAATAAGTATTGTCCGTAATCAGTTTTTTTAAGCTCTTCGGCTGTTTTAAGTAATTGTTCTTCTGTAATATAACCTTTAAGATAAGCAATTTCTTCAAGACATGCGATGTATAAACTTTGTCTTTTTTGAACTGTTTCGATGAAATTGGCTGCTTCTAAAAGACCGGCATGAGTTCCTGTGTCTAGCCAAGCCATTCCACGACCCAATAGTTCAACTTTAAGTTTTCCACGGTTTAAATATTCTTCATTGACTGAAGTGATTTCAACTTCACCCCTATCTGAAGGTTTAACGTTTTTTGCTATTTCGATTACATCGTTATCATAGAAGTATAATCCGGGTACGATATAATTTGATTTAGGATTTTCAGGCTTTTCTTCAACAGATAAAACATTCCAATCATCATCAAACTCAACAACACCAAAAGCTTCAGGATTATTAGTATAATAACCAAAAATAACTGCACCTTCATCTATATTAGTAGCACGTTCCAAAATCTCTGTAAACCTATGACCATGGAAAATATTATCTCCAAGTATCAAAGCAACATTATCATCACCGATAAACTCTTCACCAACAATAAAAGCCTCAGCAAGACCATTAGGATGCTCCTGAACAGCATACTCAAAACTAATACCCAATGAAGAACCGTCACCCAACAAATCCCTATACATAGGCAAATCACGAGGAGTAGAAATAATTAAAATCTCCTTAATACCAGCAAGCATAAGAACAGAAATCGGATAATAAATCATTGGTTTATCATATAACGGCAATAACTGCTTAGAAATAGCCTTAGTAATAGGATACAAACGAGTTCCAGAACCACCAGCAAGCACAATACCTTTCATAAAAACACCTACTCATTATTACATTATATGAATTTAAATTATTTTAAATTTTCTATAAATACTCAACCCTGTTAATTTAAGAAATTTTTGTGAAATTAATTTTTTTATTCACCTCTTCTTTGAGTTGGAGGGAATTTGTTATTTGGATCTTTGGCTGTTCTGTCAGGATTCCTATCATTTACTCTAT
>JAFRFD010000119.1 GCA_017434525.1 Methanobrevibacter sp. | reverse complement strand
TAGATTAGTTATTCTAATTATAGTTAGCAATAAGTAACTGTTTATAAACGCTTCTATAAAGCCAAAAATCAGTTAGCAATATCTAACTAAACGTGCATTTTTATACAATATGTATAAATTGGTACAAATATTTTTCGGTTAGTGATTGCTAATTAGATTGTATAATTACAAAAGAAAATGTGTATAATTGTGCATTATGTACAAAAGTACTTTAATATATTAAATTACGAAATATAAATTGTTATCGTTTACACAAATTTTTGTGCAATTTTTGTTCATACCAGCTATTGATATTGAACAGAAAATGTGTTATAATATATTTAGTTCTTTGAAAACTTAATATTCCACACGTTGTGACCTTTTAACAGTATAGGCAAACTGTTCGGACGGTATACACGTTAAGTATTCCACGCCCAATTTGAGCGATTTTGCACTCACTCATTTTGAGCGAAAACCAACTTTAAACCCGCTCAGATTTGAGCGAAAACCAATTTTAAACTCGCTCAAATTTGAGCGAAAAACAATCAGACCCGACAATGTCGGAGAAATGGAGAATTACAATGAAAAAGACTAAGAACGTAGCAGAGAACGTAGCAGAGAACGTAGCAGAGAACGCACTGACACTTTATGGCACCAATTCAATTTTCGGCTATGACAACAAAGAAAAAACATTTCGCGGGGTGAAAATCAGTAACGCACTTGCCACCGAATTGAGTCACTATATAGCGGCAGAACTTAAAGAGAGACAAGCAAAAATTGTTAAGGGTATAGCCCTTTGGACTATCAAAACAAACGCATTAGCGCCCGAATACGAGACAGACGAAAATGGTAAGCCCTACGCAAAGCAAAACGGAAAATATACCAAAGCCGCCCGCGATAAGATGTTCAATAGGTTCACTAAAGAACTCGGTATTCCGCAAAGCACCGTTTCGCGCCTTATTCGTTGCGCAGAGATCTGTAGCAAGCCTACATTTGATAGCGAGGGCAATATCATCAAACTGGTGCGCATTCCTAAAGTGGAGTATTTGCCGGAGAGTGTTATAATGTACGCTGAGGAACATAAGTTTAGCAAGGAAAATTTTGAGCAGTTCATAGCGGAGAGTGAAACACTTGATTTCAAGGGCGTAAGCGACTTTTTGCCCTACTGGCAGACATTCACTGCAAAGCTCAACGGAAAAGCAGGCATTGCAACTACAGAACAGGACAGCAAGGACAGCAAGGACAGCAAGGACAGTAAGGACAGCAAGGACAGCAAGGACAGCAAGGACAGCAAGGACAGCAAGATTAACGATAGTACATCAGATGTGCCAATATCAATTTTAGGTGATGTCAATTACAAGTATGAACCGTATATGTCACTTAAAGGTAAGTATTATTTGCCCGTTCCCATTGAAGTTGAGAATCCTATAGTAGTAATTGCTGAAACGTTACATAGCAAGTTTGAGAACACTATATCTGAACTATCAATAAATGAAGTGGTCACTGATACCGACATTACACTACTGATAGTGTCTTACTATCGTATCAATAGCAAGGGTGAAAAGGTGTACAAGGCGCTTGACACATTTTATCATAACAACACAGACACAGCGCCCGTAAAGTAAAGAATATGAACGTAGACCCGCTCAAATTTGAGCGGGTCACACTTCAACACATTAAACCGTAGCGCACTACACTTCAACACATTAAACCGTAGCGCACCACACTTCAACACATTAAACCGTAGCGCACTACACTTCAACACATTAAATCGTAGCGCACTACACTTTAACACATTAAACCGTAGTGCACTACACTTCAACACTTCAGTGTGATGAAGTGTGATGAAGTGTAAATTCCCGTACAAAAAATTTTTTATATTATTTTTGCTCAAATTTGAGTCATTTTTAATAAACTGATAAAAATTATATTAATGAAAAAAATGGTATCTAATTTAACCCAAATTTGAGTCAAAATATAATATGGCGGGTTTTAAATTGATGTACAAAAAATATTTTTTATGAAAGGAAAAAGAGAAAATGTATATATTAAAATTTAAAGACAACGACAAAAATATTATATCATCACTGAATGAGGTATATGAAGAATTACGTGTAATAACAAATAATATTCATCCACATTACGTTGGTGAGTCAAATTACTCACTCGAGTTTTATCATAGTTTTTTAACAGGCGAAAATGAACGCATACACATTTTAACAGGAGAAATTCTTAAAAATATTAAAGATGAAGACGGGATTTACATAATTTTGTTATCTTGTCCCTTATACATAGCTCATAGAATAGTTGAACATTCGTCTATGGCATTAGAAGTTTTTAAAAATGTTAAAATAACGCGTGAATTAAGACCGTACGAAAGAAATATTTTAAAATGTTTACAAAGCGAAATTTCATTTTGCAATTATATTTTAAAATATAGTAAACAGGTAAGTAGAAAAATTAACAGCATTTACGGTCATACAGATACAGATTTAATAGGTGGGGTTTTTGATGACTACCCAGAATATATAGGTGGATTTATGCCATCTCCTACAATACCTTGTGACGGTGAAGACAGAGAAAAGTCTTCAAAATAAACTCAACCAAATTTGGGTTAATCCCATTTGGAATAAAAAATTTTTAACACTCCTATAATCGGAGTAGAAAGGAGCCTATTATGGCTAACGAAGTAATCAAGAATAAGTTTTCGGCAATGCTCGCTGAAAAGCACAGTCTCTCAAGACTCTGTGTAAACAGAGAAAAACTTGAAACAAGTGACCTTATCGGAGAAGTGCTCACAATAGAAGACTGTGATATTGCAAGGGACGTTATGATTGACGGCGAAATTACGACATTCAGCATCTACACATTCAAAGAGTACCCCGGCAGATTCCTTTATGGCGGCACAAAACTTACAGCAATTGCGCCTGACCTCATACAGATAGCCTCTGACGCAGGCAAGCGTATCGACCAGCTCGAAGTTCAGATTGTTCTGAAATCTGTGAAGACAAAGGGAAATAATTCTTTCACAGATGTTCAGTTTATCTAACTTTAACTCAAATTTGGGTTATTAATCAGTAACGCTTCAAGAATCGCTCTTGCTACAAATTTGGTACGGGGGTTTAAAACTTCCGTACCACCTTTTTGAAAAGGAGAAAAACTGTATGAAAAAATACCAACCCGACATTGGTGAGCTTAATCGTCAGTGGCGAAGAACTCTTTATAGCCGAATTGAAAATATTTTCAGCTATGATGGGCTTCCCGAAGAAATACCAGAACGAGAATTTAAACTCGGTTTGTTTGCATACGGGAAGCTCATCTTTTTTATGATAGGAGATAAACTCTGTGTGCAAAATTTCTCCTATACAGATAAACTCAATTGGTACTACGTACCAAAAAATGGGCGAGTTGTAAATCCTTGGCTACCTCAGGGTCATCAGAACTTTGAGTTTGAAGTCAATAAAGAAGCTGTTATTTGGAACTCAACTCCGGATATTTATAATTTCAGACAGCACTCATTAGTGAGTGACCTGATTTATAAAACTGCTTGCCAGTTATCCGAGAATGACCTCAGTTATTATTGTATTCAGAGAAACGCAAGATTAATAGCCATATTCACGGCTGATACAGACCTTGAAAAAGCGGAATGTAATCGGGTTTTGGATAAAATGTATAATGGCGACCCTGATATTACTATGAGTCAGGATATGATAAGTAAAATAACAGCTATGTCAGTATCTGAAAATTCAATGAGAGGTAGACTCACAGAACTTATTGAATTTCAGCAGTATGTACTTGCAAATTTTTACCATAGTTTTGGCATAAATTCAAATTATAATCTTAAGAGAGAACAGCTTAATTCCAATGAGATAGATGTAAATAAAGAAGTGCTACGTCTCAATATCGAGGATATGTTAAAATGTCGTGAGATGGGGGTTGAAAAAATAAATGAAATATATAATCTTAATATACGAGTGCATCTTAATGAAGAGGTGTACTCGTCTCTCCTCGAAGAACAGAGAGAATTTGAAAATGGAAGCGTGGGATATACCAACGTGTCTTCTGTCTCCGAAAACAGCGAAACAGATGAAAACTCTTCGGCAGACACAATTGAAGCTGAAAGAAGTGAGAACGAAGATGAATATCGACCTGCGGAAAATGATGATGGAAGACCCATTAGTTCTGAAAGACCGGAAGAACGAGATACTTCAAACAAAACGCCGACTGAAAGCTCTGAAACTCCTACAATTCAGGTTCAAATTACGGCAGAAACTGTTGAAGAGGTAAATATCGCAACTGACCCAAATTTGAGTGAGAAAGGAGATGATGAAAATGAGAGATTCGATAATAACGAAGAACACAACTCTGAAAGAATGGAGAACGAAAAACCCAGAGACTAATCCATTTGAAAGTTGTTATAACATTACAGAATTGGGTGGTGCAAACCTTTTTTGGGAAGAGTTTTATTATAGATACGCGGAAAGAGAGATTTTCAGAGAAGAAAGTTTCATTTCAGCGATAGAGCGGGTTTTTATTTTTAACAAGTACAAATATGAAAGATTACTTGCTACAACTGCTCAGACATATAATATGTTTTCCAATTACAAAGTCACTAAAAGTGGTACAGAAACGACAACGTTCAACACAACTGATGCACATTCTGGAACCGACACAAGAACTCCTACAATTCAGAAACAAAGAACTGATAATCTTACAGAAAATATCACTGAAACGCCAAGAGTGGAAACAACGACAACAGAAACTCCCTCGTTAAAAACAAAAGAAACTGTAACACCCACGGTCAAGGAAAAAGAAACTGTAACACCAACCGTCAAAACAAAAGAAACAGATATTAAAGGTAATATTACAACTGTTACTACAACACCTGAGGGTTACACTGATGAAATATCAAGAACAACGTATGACTCTTCAGCTTATAACGCAGTGGAAAAAACAGTCCATACCGCAGGAGTTGGCGGAACAACAACCACAACACCATCTGGAACTGGTGACACAAAAACAACAGAAGTGTTATCAGGCGATACTCAAACTATAAGAGAAACACTTAGCGGAAATACTGAAACTGTCAGAGAAGTTGTAAGTGGTAACAATAGCACGGTGGTTTCAAAAACTGGTTCTGACCAATCAGCAAAAACTAATACCGGAACATCGACAATTAGTGAAAGTGGTAACGAAACTATGCAATATAACAGTTCCAAAAATAAAACAGGAACTGAGTCATTGGGTTTTGCAAATCGTACAGACGAGGGTTATATGTATAGGGAGCCACAGAACGCTATCAAAGATGAAAGAGATATTGCAAGATTTGCAATACTCGATGATATTCTAAGTGACGTAGAGCGTGCTACGCTCTTGTCTATATATCTTTATTAATTTTTACAACCCAATTTTGGGTGGAAAGGAGAACATTATGAATGTTCAGCAGGTGTACGAACTCCTCAATCAGATTACGGGCGAACTTATAGGCAAAGAAGACCTCGTAACAAACGACCTGTCAAATGTAGTTGATGTTGGCACAGCTATATTTGATGCAACAACTATCGACAATTATGTGAAGTCCCTTGTTAATAAGGTGGGTAAGGTAATTTCTGTAAACAGACCTTATAAACCCCCTTATCCTAACATCAAGAGAGAGTCGTGGGAATATGGGTCAGTTCTTCAGAAATTGCGTTGTGCAATTCCAGAAGCGGAAGCGAACCCGTCTTGGAATTTAGTATCGGGTCAGGGTGCAAATCAATTCCTTTTCACACCCCCGACAGTAACAACACAATTCTGGAACTCAAAAACTACCTATGACATCTCAATGTCTTTTACAGAAATGCAGGTAAAGGAGAGTTTTAATTCTCGCTCCGAGCTTATGGCGTTTATAGGAATGATTGAAAACGCTATTCAGACTTCTAAAACAATTAAAGAGAAGGGTTTAGCAGAACAGGCTATTTCCAATTTTATGGGCGAAAAAATCTACAATAACAACGGTGTTGTACATCTTGTAACAGCATATAATAATGCTTACAATCCTGAAACACCTATAACAATGGCTACAGCATTATACGACCCTTCATTCCTGCGTTTCGCTTCCGTGCAGATGATGCTGTATAAAGACAGACTTAAGGACGCTTCTAACGTATTCAATATGGGAACAGTGCCCACATTTACACCGGAAGAATATCTACACGTCGTCGTAAACAGCGAATTTGCAAAATCAGTTGAAGCCTATATGACGGCAGATACATATCACGATACAATGGTGGCATTACCCAATTATGATACCGTAAACTTCTGGCAGTCTATACGTGACGAACCCGGTGGTTTAGGGACTAAGACATATTATAATATTAACACTACAACGGCAATTGATATCACAACTTCTGCGGGTCACAACGTTGCAAAAGCTGGCATTGTTGCAATTATGTTTGACCGTGACGCAATTATGCTTTGCAATGAAAATGACCGTGTTACAACTGCTTATAATGCAAAGCAGGAGTTCGTCAACAACTTCTATAAGTTTGACATCTCTCTGTTTAATGATGTTGCTGAAAACGGCATTGTCTTTGTGCTTGACTAATTAACCCAAAATTGGGCGGGTTTTAATTACCCGCCCATTTTTAGAAAGGAGTCATATATGGTTGTATCTTTCTATTCTTCATACGCTGACCCAAGAGAGTTAGATAAAAGACAAAAATTGTCAACTATTGTAACAGTCAATACAACACCTTATTATCCGTTAAATGTTGAAAATCCAACATTTGAAATAGCTTATGTAAGTGGTTATCAAAATATAAATTATTGTTATGTTCAAGAATTAAACAGATATTACTTTGTTAACGCACCCACTTTGGACTCAGGAAATAGAATAGTATTGAATTGCGAAGTTGACCCTCTTATGTCATTTAGAGAACAGATAGTGGGACTCGATTGTGTATGTATAAGAAATCAATACGATTTTGATCCGTACATTCTTGACGAGGATATACCCTCTTCAGTAAAAGCGACAACTAAGAATTATATTATAAATGAAAACACACCCTTTATAATTCCATCGTCAAGTTTTGTAAATTGTTATGTTTTAACTTTGAATGGATTGGTAGGTGAAATATCTAATGAGTAAAGTAAGTGAATTATATGAAGCGGAGTACACTATAACTGACTATGAAACATTATCATATAACTGGGGTAATAGTGAACACCCGTCCACTTATCAAAGTTTTGCTACAAGAGGTCAAGGTACGATTGACCAAACAATTGTACCATTCCAAAGAATGAAAGATGCTTGGTCTTTAGGAGCATATAGCACAACTATAACCGCAGGAGCTTCATACTTAACACCGACATTAACTATTAGGCAAAATAAATTGTCAAAAAATAATGTAGTAGTTCAATCTGATATATTATCTCCACCAACAGGTACAACACTGGCATATACTTCAACCTACTATCTTAACTCTTGTGTTTATTCACCTCAAACACCCACACTCGGTGGCGGAAGACCGTGGATAAATTTTAGCTATAATAAATTTATAGTTATTCCAACTTTTGGTATGCAAGACCCTACAACGGGTCAAAGACCTTCACAATATTTAACTTATAACGAAGTAGTGGCGGCGGGTTATCAGAATTGGAGAGTGACACACATAATGTTGCATTTATATAATAGTCCGGGTAACTGGTATATAAATCCTGCGTGTGTACAATATGCAGGGGAATTACCTATCGTAGATAAAGAGAGAGTAAATTATGGCTACAAGTTAATTATCACGGGCTATCAAACAAGTGTCTTATATATACCTCTCGGTTTACAATTATTTAATGCATACGGGTCAAACCCTTCTCAAATTCACGGAAACCCCGACGGTTGCACTAATACTGTTTTCTTTAAATTAGATGAAATGGATTTTGATATGAGTCCTTGGCAAACAAGTAGAATTGCAACAATCTCTTTTGAAGATGCTGAAAAAATAATGAATAGATTGGGCTTTACGTGGGGCAAAAGTGTTTCAGCGGCAAGTTCAGCGAGAGGTATAAGATGCACAGACCCCGACGTTGTTTGTCCTGTTATTGACTCTGACACTCATATGGTAACAGATACTGTATTATCTGGTTCTGAAATTGCGGAATATGCACTTCAACATATTGATGACGAATACTGTAATTTCTTACTTGATTACGGTAATGTTGATGAAAATAATAATCCTATTGGAATAACAACAGATGACTATCGAGAGAATTATGAGCAAAGACAGAGTACCACAGAAGAGGTTGACGAAATAGACTTAAATGAACCGGTAGTAGCTACGTCAGGTGGAAATTCTGTTTGGCTTATGGACGAAGATAAACTAAAAGAATTTTTTACATTCTTATGGGACCCAGACGGAAATAGATTTAATGATATCGTTAAAGCAGTTGCCTTGTGTGGTGAAAATCCTATGGACAGCGTGGTTTCTTGCAGATTTTTTCCGCTCGATTTAAACAATTTCTTTGATGACCATTTTGAAACTCAAACGAGATATATAATGTTTGGCAGATATCAAACAGAAGTTAATGCACGCCTTTTAATATCATCTAATGTTACAACATACGATTTAGGTTCTTTTTATTTTAATGATGCAGATATGTTTAATGATTTTCGTGATTATGAACCTTATTCTCAATATGCAATATATATTCCATTTATAGGCGTTGTGCAGGTATCTGCAATAGAGTGTATAAACACAACCATATCAATAAAATTAATTATTGACTTAATAACGGGAGCTTGTACAGCGGTTATTTTCACCAATGGTGTACCGTACAAATATTTAGACGGTATGATAGGTATAGAAATTCCTGTTACTGGAAGAAATATGGCACAATATGGTCAGCAAATTTTAGGAGCGGCATTAGGTGGATTAGGAGCAGGTATGGCTGTTGGTGGTAAGAGTGGAGCATTTAATGCAGCCTCATCTATAAGTTCTCAATCAACTGGCTCAAATTTGAGTGCAATGGGAAATAATATAGCTAATATGTCGTATGGCGGTTCATCTTCATACGGTATGGCTATGGGTGGAAGAGCATTAGCGCACGGAACAGCTGCCTTAGCTTCAGCTGCTTTACCAATGGCGTCTATGGGTGCTTTTGCATTAGGCGGAGCTTTAGTTGGTGGCGCGGCAGCCGCACTTTTAAATAGTCCATCTCCTCAATCGGCAGGTTCTAATGTACCCGCTATGGGTTTAGCTAAGCCACTATATCCTTATTTTATAGTACAACGTTCCGATAGTTGGATACCTGATAATTACGCGAAATTATATGGACGTTTCTGTCAAAAGGGCGGAAAAATAGGAGATTTTCACGGTTTTTCAACCTTTGGAAATGTTAATGTTTCAGGTATAACTAATGCAACAAATCACGAAAAAATAATGATAACAGAATTGCTTACAAAAGGAGTGATTTTATAATGGCTTGGTCAGAATCACACGACGTATTACGTCGTAGAGAAATTAAAAAATTAACTAATAAAGAACTAAGTGACCAATTAGCAAAAATAAGAAAACGTCTTAATTCCCGTATGCGCTCATTAGAGCGCACGGGATATGCAGATTATTCTGGAAGTTACGAAAGATTGATTACGTATATTCGCTCGGATTTGGGCGGATACACAAATAAACACGGAAAATTTGAATTTACAAGTAAACCATATATGAAATCATCGAGAATAGCTCGTGAAGAGCTTCTTTTACGTTGGGAACATAAACTGTCATACGAGGGTTTAATAACAGAAGAAGTAATAAATCAATTACAAAAAGAAGCTGACCGTCTCAATGAAAAATTTGGAAAAAACACCATAGATACTCCAGAAGAAGAAAAATATAATATAGACAAAGTAAAACGTATAAGAGATATGATGAAAGATTGGAGAAAAGAACTTGACAAAACAATCTCATCAGAACTATTTGATAGCCAAACTGCCAGAAGATTATTTGATGAACGACCATCTATGTCTGAAGATGCGAGATTAACATTTCTTCAACAAATGGAAGAAACGTTTTACGACGAACAGAAAAAAGAAATAAAGGCAGAATTAAAACAAAACTTTCCACTTTGGATAAAGAATTATAACTTTGCTAAAGGACGGTCAGAGGTAGAATATGGAAAAGTTTTTTATAATCCTGCAACAGGCGAAGTTTATGGCGCAGAGAATTATAAAATAGAAGTGAGAGGAATAAATCATTATCTTATAGATGGTAAAGAAGAAATAAATATTGAAAAAGATATAGGAAAGGAATATCTCTATGATAGAATATTTAACTACTTCGGATAACTTTTGCGTACCATTAATATCTTTATCTGAGGGAACAGACCAAGAAACTTACCTATTCGCCACTAATAAAAATAATCTTATAAAACAATTGCAGAATTGTAAAAGAGATAAATTGTACATACAGATACCCGTAGCGTTTGATACAGAAACAACAAATTTTGAGCAACAGGGTATGAAATTGGCAACAATGTACATATGGCAATTCGCATTCAAATTTGAGTCAGAAATAATATTTGTGTATGGAAGAACGTGGAGAGAGTGGGAAGATTTTGTAAATTTTCTAAAATATAATTTAGGAAAGAAACGCTTAATAGTATATATACACAATCTTTCATTTGAATTTCATTTTTTCTACACTCACACATATCTAACAAAAGTATTTGCGAGAAAAAAACGCCACCCAATATATGTCGAAACTGATAAAATAATATTCAAGTGCTCATATATTTTAACCAATTATTCATTAAGAAAACTTGCAGAGTTACGAGGATACACAAGTAAAGAAGAACTTGATTATGATAAAATACGTCATTGGAAAACAGTTTTATCAAATAAAGATTTAAGTTATGCTCTTGTTGACGTAAAAATTTTAGTCGAGTTAATAGACGACGAAATAAGAAAAAATGGTAAAATACAAAATATACCATTAACTCAAACAGGCTACGCAAGAAGATATTGTTTAGAATATATAAAAGAGCATACAAATTTTATGACTTATCAATCGTTTATTCGGAGCATAGTTCCAACAGACTCAAAACTTTTTGGTATGCTTTACCAAGCATTTGCAGGTGGTTTCACTCACGCAAATTTTAAATACATAGATATAGTTCTTGAAAATGTTTTCTGTCGTGATAGAACGAGTTTCTATCCATATCAAATGTGCTGTAAAAAGTTTCCTATGCGTTTCCTCGCGGCAAACCCTAACCATTTTCAACTCCTAACAGGCAAAGCTATGGTAATGGAATGTGAATTTATAAACTTAAAGGCGACAACTTCGCATAGTATATTATCAGAACATAAATGTATGATAAAGGGTGATAAAATAATTGATAATGGTAGAGTTCGTTTTGCGGAAAATTTAACAACAACAATAACTGACTTAGACTATGATACAATTGAAAAATTTTATACTTACGATACAATGAACATAAATCTTCTTTATGTAGCTGATTACGATTATTTGCCAAAAGAGTTTATTATGGCTATTTTGGAACTGTATAAAAATAAGACAACATTAAAGGGAATAATAGGTAGAGAAGAAGAGTATCTAAGAAGTAAAGAACTAATAAATTCAATGTATGGTATGTCTGTTACAAATCCTCTTAATGATGAAATAACATTTGATGAAGGTCTGTGGGGATTAGAAGAAATAAATACTGAAGAGGGATTACAAAAATACAAAAATAGTATAAAGTTATTTTCTGCGTATCAATGGGGAGTGTGGGTGACAGCTTGGGCAAGGCACGACTTATTAATGGACGTTTATAAAATAGGTGAGGACGTAGTTTATTGTGATACAGACAGTATAAAAAGTTTAAATCCTCACGATGAAGTATTTGAAAAAACAGATAAACAAGTTTTAAACAATATTCAAGATGTTATGAAACGATACAACATTAAAAAGGAATATTTCTTCCCAAAAAATATCGATGGAGAAGAGATGCCTCTCGGTGTATGGGATAAAGAGCCAACTTATGGTCTATTTAAAGTGCTTGGAGCTAAAAGATATTGTTTTTCTTACGAAGATAGTTACTTTGAGAAGAAAAAAGAGAAGTTAAAAACAAATGATAATTTCTTCACAACGGTAGCAGGTGTGTCAAAGAAAGCATTAAAGAATTATATCATAAAACTTGCAAATGACTCAAATTTGAGTCCTTTTGACATATTTGGATATGAATTATATAAAAATAAAGAACACTATCTTGTAGTTCCTAAAGAATATAGTGAGAAACTAACATCTCATTATAGTGAACAAGGATTTAAAACTTTATTGACTGACTATCAAGGAGTTACAGTCAACGTATCAGAAACTTCATTTATTTGTCTGGAAAAAATACCCTTTGAACTGAAATTATCAAATGATTTCTCAGACTTTTTGGAGTTTATGTTTACCGAAAAAGAGGGCGGCGGCTCATTCAATGAAAAACGATTTAAATTTTCAAAGGAGTAAAATATGACTACTAAAAAGAAAAATCAATACTACGACATAAAACCATTATTAAAATTAAATGCGGAATATAATATGATAATGGGAGAACGTAGTAACGGAAAAACTTATTCTGTATTAAATGTTATGATAGAACATTTTCTTAAAACAGGCGAATATGGAGTATATATTAGACGTTACGCCGACGAGATACTTCCATCAAACATTAAAGGATTATTCAACCCATTTGAAATAGAGAAATTATCAAAAGGTAAATATAACCACATAGGTTATAGGGGTAAACAATTTGACATTGGAACATATGACTACGACAAAGATAAATGGATTAAGAAAGAACCATTTTGTTTTTGTGCAGCCTTAAATACGTGGGAAAGTGCAAAAGGTCCGGATAGGGGTATTGTAGGAATAATATTATTTGATGAATTTCTTACACGTCGCTACTATCTTACTAATGAATTTTTATCCTTTCAGAATGTACTTTCAAGTTTCGTTCGTGATAGAGGAAACGCAAAAGTATTTATGGTTGGAAACACTGTATCCTTTTATTCTCCATATTTTGAAGAATTTGGATTGGAAAATATAAAGGATATGAAGGTTGGAGATGTAGCCTGCTTTACATTTGAAAATGGAACAAAAATCGCTGTTGAGTATTGTGAAAGTGTTGGAGAAACTAAAGAGAGTGCTAAATTCTTTAACTTCAATTCGACAAAAGCAAATATGATTACAACAGGAAAATGGGAAATACCTGATTATCCACATTACGGTAAAAGCATTGATTTTATCAGAGAAGTAATATTTAGATTTTATGTCTACTTTGATAATGAGATACTTTGTTGCTGTATCGTAAGAAAAAAGGAAGAGGTTTTTCTGTATATTCATATGCAAACTAAAGATGTAGATTTTGATAATGAATTAGTATTTACCACCTCACCTGACGGTAATCCAAGACATTATACTTCATTTTCATCATCTACTTTTGCATACGCAAAAGTTGCTCAGTTAATAAATATGTTAATACGAAGTGATAAAATGTTTTTTTCCACAAATAAAGTTGGCGAAATATTCAATAACTATTGGAAATGGCAATCACGTTATTCAGTTTTAAACTAATATTTAATCGCTCAAGTTCGCTCGAATTTGGGCGATTTTTATTTTTGTGACTCCAATTCTATGAAAATATCTGATATTGAAATTACCCAAATTTGGGTGACTTTAGTGTTCTCTATACTATGGG